>CACEIH010000060.1 GCA_902559565.1 uncultured Pelagibacteraceae bacterium | reverse complement strand
CTCAACCTTTATAAGTGAAAATTTTAGTGAAGTCTTAAAAAAGAATAAAAATTTTTTAAATGAATTTTTTCATGGAGTAGAACTTAAGTCCTACAAATTTGATAAATATAAGACAAAAAAAGATAATGATAAATATGAATTTGATGTTTTATCGAAGGTAAAATTATTAAATTTAAATGAAGTTAAAAGATATAAATCTTTAATTGAAGGTACAAATTTTACAAAAGATTTAGTTTCAGAACCTGGTAACATTTTGCATCCAGATGAATACGCTAAGCGATTGGTAAATTTAAAAAAACTTGGTTTAAAAGTAATTGTTTATGATACTAAAAAATTAAGAAAACTTGGAATGAATGCATTATTAGGTGTAGGACAAGGAAGTGTTAGAGGATCTTATCTAGTTACAATTGAATGGAATGGGTTGAGAAAAAAAAATAAACCTTTAGCTTTCGTTGGAAAGGGTGTTTGTTTTGATACTGGAGGTATTTCATTAAAACCTGCAAAATTTATGGAGGATATGACATATGATATGGCAGGTTCTGCAGTAGTAGTTGGATTAATGAAAAATTTAGCTTTAAGAAAAGCAAAAATTAATGCCGTGGGTGTTGTTGGATTAGTTGAAAATATGCCAGGTGGAAATGCTCAGAGACCCGGTGATATTGTAAAATCTTATAGTGGTAAAACTATTGAAATTTTGAACACGGATGCTGAAGGAAGATTAGTTTTAGCTGATGCTTTAACATTTACTGAAAAAAAATATAAACCTAAATTTATAATTGATTTAGCAACATTGACAGGTGCAATCATAGTTTCATTAGGTTCTGAATATGCTGGATTATTTTCTAATAATGATAAACTTTCAAATGAAATCTTTGAATCCGGAAACAAAGTTGATGAAAAAGTTTGGAGAATGCCTTTACATAAAAATTATGATAAACTTATTAATTCAAAAAATGCAGATATGCAGAACATCAATTATGTAGGTGGTGCAGGATCAACTACAGCTGCTCAATTTTTACAAAGGTTTATTTTAAATAAAACTCCTTGGGCACACTTAGACATAGCTGGTATGGCATTTTCTAAATATGGTGGCGCACTAAATTCAGGAGGTGCTACAGGTTTTGGAGTAAGATTATTAAATAAGCTAATAGAGGACTATTATGAGTAATATAGAACAAACTTTATCAATAATTAAGCCTGATGCTGTTGAAAGAAATTTGGACAATGAGATAAAGGAAATTTTTAAAAATAAAGGTTTTACAATATTAAAAGAAAAAAAAATCCAAATTGAAAAAGTAGAAGCAGAGAAATTTTATAAAGTACATGAGACAAAACCTTTTTATGATGAACTGTGTTCATATTTATCTTCTGGCCCAATAGTGGTGATGGTTTTAGAAAAAGAAAATGCAGTAGTAGCAAATCGTGAATTAATGGGGGCAACAAATCCTAAAGATGCCTTAGAAGGTACTATAAGAAAAAAGTATGGTATTTCTATCGATAAAAATTCTGTTCATGGTTCAGATAGTGTAGAAAATGCAAAAATTGAAATTGAATTTTTCTTTAAAGATTAATAAACAATTTTTTAATAGCCCTGGGGTATAAAAAATGTTCCTGTTTTAATATTTTTTTGGCCAATTTGTTAGGATTGTCACTTTTTAAAATTCTTACTTTTTTTTGTAGAATTATTTTGCCAGAGTCTAGTTTGGGGCTCACTAGATGAACTGTACAACCAGAAAATTTTTCATTGTTATTAATTACTCTCTCATGAGTATTTAATCCTTTATATTTTGGCAATAATGAAGGATGAATATTTAAAATTTTTCCACGAAATCTATTAATAAATTGTTTTGATAAAACTTTCATAAATCCGGCAAGACAAATCAAATTAATTTTATTTTTATTCAAAAATTTCAGAGTATTAATTTCATCTTTATTTTTATTTTTAAAACTTAAAACTTTTCTTTTAATATTGTATTTATTGGCAAAATTTAAACCTTTAGCTTTTGAATTACTTGAAACAACAGCTTTAATATCTATAATTGAATTTTTTTTTAA
>CACEIH010000059.1 GCA_902559565.1 uncultured Pelagibacteraceae bacterium | reverse complement strand
ATTCTTTTTGAATATAAGTAAAAACTCTTTTTATTAATTGTGGATTATTTGAACAAATATTATATGTTTTATTTTTCTTAAATTTTTTTTTAATAATTCTATCACAAATTTTTATAACATCTTTAATTGAAGTAAAATCTCTTAAATGATTACCATTATTATTTAGATGAAATATTTTTTTTTTATCATTCCCTACTAAAATTTTAAGAATAAACATATCAGGTCTGCCCCAATCACCATAAATTGTGAAAAATCTTAAACCTATGAATGGCACTTTAAATAAGTTAAAAAAATATTCTGACATTTTTTCATTTAATACCTTACTATGACCATAAATATTTTTAGGATTTAATTTTTGAGTTTCTTTTGTTGGAAATTTTTTTGTATCTCCATAAACTGAACTAGATGATGCATAGATTACTTTTTTTAAATTTTTAGTGTGAATACTTTCAAATAAATTTCCAAAACCCTTTATATTAGATTGAATATATTTTTTTGGATTAATTAAAGAATATCTCACACCAGCTTGTGCTGCTAAATGAATTACAATATCAAAATGATATTTTTTTAAAACATTTTTTAATCTATTCGATGATATATCAATTTTAATGAATTTAAAATTTTTGTTTTTTTTTAAGATAGATAATCTTTTTTTCTTCAAATTAATCGAGTAATAATCATCCAAATTATCTATTCCTATTATTTTAATTTTTTTTTTTAAAAGATAGTTAGAAATATGAAATCCTATAAAACCTGCAGTGCCAGTAACTAATATTTTCATTTAATTAAACAACTTATTTATAATCTTTTGATGTTGAATAAAAACTTAATAATAACTGTTAGTAAAACCATTAACTTATTTTGATTATTATCAAGTCTTATTCTCGTGCATTCAACAAGATGATCAAAAAATTTAATTTTGCTAGAAAATCCTCCGCGTTGAAAATTGCCAAATACCTCATTTTTTTTTGTTCCTACTCCATTCAATTTGTGTTTAATTATCATTCTATAGAAATAATCATAATCTGATGAATATTTATACTTTAGATTATATTTGCCTACTATTTGAGCTGCATCTTTTTTTATAAAAAAACCAGTTGAATGACTTGAGTAAAAACCCCAAGTAAAATGTATCTTCCATTTTTTATAACCATATAAAATACCCCAATGTTTTTTTACAGCACCAAAGAAAAAGTCAGCCTCGCTGTGATTGAGATAATATTTTTTAAGAATTGTTAAAGAGTCATTAGTAAGAGTGTCTCCTGAATTTACAAAACCAATCAAATCACCTTCTGCTAAATCTAAGCCTTTATTGAATGCATCATATATACCGTCATCTTTTTCAGATTTAAAGATATCAATTTTATTCTTATATTTGTTAATAATACTCTTAGTTTGATCATTGGAATCTCCATCTATAATAATGTATTGAATTTTTTTATGTTTTTGCTCTAAAACACTTTTGATAGTTCTCTCAATGTTTTCCTCATCATTTAAAACTACTGTGATTATTGTTACTAATGGTTCTCTCAATTTATTTTCCAAATAATAATGATATTTTATTAAACGATTTATGATATTGTAAAAAAATCAGTTTCCTTTCAGCTTCACTTTCAAAAGATTTTCTTCCATGAAAACCAGAGGTTAATGCCACTATAATTGAATTTGATTTACAAGTAACTTCAATTTTTTTTTTTAAAAAAAATGATGCTTCTGCCTCGCTTTCATTATAAGTTTTTGAATTTTTAACAAAATTTAGATAATCATCATTAATTTTATGACTTCCTAAAGCATAACAAAATGGAGCTCCTTTCATATTTATTTCAAACGGAGAATAAAGAATTTTCATATTAGGTAAAAATCTATCTAAATGCATATTGTTATCTCCATGCTCTATTTTTTCTGGAAATTTTAAACATTTATGAACATGAAATTCCGCTTCTGTATCTAAAACTTTTCCGTAAACATTTTTAGTAAAATAATCACTAATTAGCTTTAGGGAATAAAAATTACTAATGTCAAAAATTTCAAAGTACTTTATTAAATAATCATTTGCCCTATAATTTTTGTTTTTTTCAATGAGAATATTATCAAAATTTTCAATTATTGCTTTGTGATCTTTGTCTGTTAAAGCATTTTCTAAAACAATTAATCCATT
>CACEIH010000058.1 GCA_902559565.1 uncultured Pelagibacteraceae bacterium | reverse complement strand
TTGAAATTGGAGCGCCAACTGTTCAAGGTGCAAAAGTAGAGGCTAATTTAATTAAGAATAGCAAAAATAGAACTGTTTTAATTTTTAAAAAAAGACGAAGACAAAATTCAAGAAGAAAGAATGGACATAGACAACAATATTCTATGATAAAAATTAACAAAATTTTTTCAAAAGATGGTAAAGTTTTATCTGAAGCTGAAAAAATTACAAAGCCTTCGAAAAAGAAAGAAGAGCCTAAAAAGGTAGCAAATAAATAATTGGTAATAAACTATGGCAACAAAAAAAGCAGGTGGATCATCTAGAAACGGACGTGACAGTGCCGGACGAAGACTTGGTGTCAAAAAGTATGGTGGTGAAACTGTAATACCTGGAAATATCATTGTTAGACAAAGAGGTACTAAAATTTTTCCTGGTGAAAATGTAGGAATGGGTAAAGATCACTCAATTTTCTCAGTAATTAAAGGTAAAGTAGTTTTTAAAAAAACTAAATCAGATAGAACATTTGTTTCTGTAAAACCCAATTAATAGTACAACTTAAAAATAGCGTTGTATTATGAAATTCTTAGATCAAGTTAAAATTTATATCAAAGCTGGAAACGGTGGTGATGGATCTCCAAGTTTTAGGAGAGAAAAATTTATTGAATATGGAGGACCTGACGGTGGTGATGGCGGAAGTGGTGGATCCGTAATATTAAAAGCTGAAAGAAATCTCAATACCTTGATAGATTATAGATATCAACAACATCATAAAGCAAAAAGAGGAGATAATGGTTCAGGTCAAAACCGAACAGGAAAAAGTGGAGAAGATTTAATACTCAAAGTGCCATTAGGGACGCAAGTTTTTGAGGAAGATAACAAAACATTAATTTATGATTTTATAAAAATCGGGGAAGAATTTACGGCTGCAGCTGGAGGCAAAGGTGGTCTTGGAAATACTAGATTTAAAAGTTCTACAAATAGAGCTCCAAGAAAATTTACAAAAGGAACTCCTGGTGAAGAATTTACTATTTGGCTTCAATTGAAAACAATTGCTGATATTGGAATAATTGGATTACCAAACGCTGGAAAATCAAGTTTGTTAGCTGCAATAACTAATGCAAATCCTAAAATAGCTAATTATCAATTTACGACTTTAAATCCGAATCTTGGAGTTGCTAGTTATGATGATAAAGAAGTTACAATAGCAGACATTCCGGGTTTGGTCGAGGGGGCACATAAAGGAACCGGGCTTGGAATACAATTTTTAAAACATATAGAAAGGTGTAAATCTCTTTTACATATGATTGATATAACTGATAATGACATCAAAAGTAGCTATAAAAAAGTTAAAAATGAATTAAAAAATTATAGCTCCAAACTTTCTAAAAAAAGAGAATTAATCATCCTTAATAAGACTGATTTAATAAACAAAAATGAAGTGAAAAAAATTATCAATGATTTTTCGAAAAATATAAAATCCGAAGTAATTTCTATGTCAACACTAGAAAAAAAATCTGTATCAAAAATTAAGGCAAAATTAATTTCCTATGCATCTTAAAAATTCAAAAACAGTTGTGATAAAAATTGGATCTTCTTTATTAGTTGATGATAAAAATAAAATTAGAAAAAAATGGTTAGAAAGTTTTGCGAAAGATTTAAAAAAATTAAAATCAAAAAACAAAGAAATTATTATAGTAAGTTCTGGTGCTATAGCTCTAGGTTGCAAAAAAATGAACTTAAAAAATATAAATTTAAAGCTTGATAAAAGTCAAGCAATTGCCTCTGTTGGTCAAATAGAATTAATGAATTTATTCTCTCAGACTTTTTCAAAGTTCAGGTTAAATATTTCTCAAATTTTATTAACTTTAGATGATACAGAAGAAAGAAGAAGATCAATTAATGCGAAAAGAACTTTTGAAAACTTATTTAAACTAGGCTACATCCCAATTGTAAATGAAAATGATACGATTGCTACATCAGAAATAAAATATGGAGATAATGATAGATTAGCTTCAAGAGTGGCACAAATTACAAATGCAGACACTCTAGTTTTATTATCTGATGTTGATGGACTTTTCACAAAAAATCCTAAAATATATAAAGATGCAAAACTAATAAAAAAAGTAGAAAACCTGACTAAAGATATTCAAGGAATAAATATCAAAGGTATTACAAAACTAGGTAAAG
>CACEIH010000057.1 GCA_902559565.1 uncultured Pelagibacteraceae bacterium | reverse complement strand
AAAATAATCACTTTAAAAAATATAGTAAAATCTGGAAAAATTTAGATCTAAATTGTAAAAAAAATAAAATTGATATTCTTACTTTGGCCTTAAATTTTGTTTTTTCTCAAAAAGATATAAAAAAAATAATTATAGGTTTTGATAACAATATGCAATTAATTGAAATATTAAATTGTATAAAAAAATTTCAGTATTTAAAAAAAATTGATTTTTTTGAAAACTTAATTTCAAAAGATAAAAAATTGATTAACCCAAACTATTGGAATAATAAAAAGATAATATAAGTAAAATATAATGAATTATTTAACCATTGTTCAAGCCCGAGTAAATTCTTCTCGATTACCTTATAAAGTAATTAGAAAAATTAATAGATTAAGTGTAATTGAAATTTTACTAAAGAGATTATCAATGAGTAAGAAAATTGATAAAATTGTAGTAGCTACTACCAAAAAAAAAAGTGATGATGAATTAGTATTATTGGTTAAAAAAAATAAATTCAGTATTTTTAGAGGGAGTGAAAAGGATGTTTTGGACAGATTTTATAAAACAGCTTTAAAATTTAAGGCAAAAAATATTGTTAGAATAACAGCTGACTGTCCACTAGTGGACCCCATGATTGTAGATCAGGTAATTGAACTTCATGAAAAAAGTAAAAAAGATCTTACATCAAATTGTCATATACCTACATATCCTGATGGATTTGATGTTGAAGTGTTTACTTTTAATTCTTTAAAAAATGCTTGGAAAAAAAGCACAAAAAAAGATGACAGAGAACATGTCACTCCATATATAAAAAGAAATAGTCAAATTAATATACTTAAAAATAAAAAAAATTTTTCTCATTTAAGACTTACAATTGATGAGTATGATGATTTAGAATTAGTAACAAAAATTATTAATTATTTTAAACCAAAAATTAACTTTTCCTTAAAAGATATTTTAAGATTATATAGTTCAAATAAAAATCTATTTAAAATTAATAAAAATATTCAAAGAGATGAGGGAAGATATTTAACTTATAGTGATAAGTTGTGGAAATCTGCCAAAACTATCATTCCAGGTGGCAATATGTTTTATTCAAAAAGACCAGAGGCATATGTTGATTTTGGATGGCCTACTTATTTTAAAAAAGCAAAAGGTTGCAAAATTTGGTCACTAGAAAATAAAGTTTACTATGATTTAAGCTACATGGGCGTTGGTACAAATGTTCTGGGTTATGGAAATTCTAATGTTGATGCTGCAATAAAAAAAGTAATTGAAAGAGGTAATATGACAACATTAAATGCTTATGAAGATGTGATTTTAGCAAATAAACTTTTAAAAATTAATCCTTGGGCTGATATGGCAAAATTCACAAGAACTGGAGGAGAAGCTAATGCAGTAGCAATGAGAATTGCACGTGCATCTACAAAAAAAAATAAAGTAGCAATTTGTGGTTATCATGGATGGCATGATTGGTATATGGCATCATACATAAATCCAAAAAACAAAAAAAATTTTTTTAAAGATAATAATAAAATAAAAGGCATTCCTAAAAGTTTATCTAAAACTATTTTTACTTTTCCTTACAATGATATTAATCAATTAAAGAAAGTCATTAATCAAAATAAAGATATAGGAATAATTAAAATGGAAGTTGAAAGAAATATAAAACCAAAAAAAAATTTTCTTAAAAAAGTAAGACAATTAGCAGATAAGAAAAACATTATTTTAATTTTTGATGAATGTACATCAGGTTTTAGACAAACATTTGGAGGTTTACATTCAAAATATGGAGTTGAACCAGATATGGTTATTTATGGAAAAGCCATAGGAAATGGCTATCCAATCAATGCAATATTAGGTAAAAGAAAAATCATGAAAAAAGCCGAAAGTTCATTTATTAGTAGTACTTTTTGGTCAGAAAGAGTTGGAACAACTGCTGCAATAGCGACTTTGAATGAAATGGAAAGATTAAATTCAGCTAAAAAAATTTCAGACTTAGGAATTAAAGTAAAAAAAAAACTACGATCAATTTCAAAACTAACAGGTTTGAAAATTGAAATAAGTGGTTTGGACTCAATGCCTATGTTTAAATTAAAACATAAAAATGAAGAATATCAAAATTTTTTTAAAATTTTCATTACTAAGGAAATGTTAAAAAAAAACTTTTTAGCTACTAATACAATTTATTTA
>CACEIH010000056.1 GCA_902559565.1 uncultured Pelagibacteraceae bacterium | reverse complement strand
TGATGAAAAAGATTGTACTCTAAAAAAAATAATACTTTCAAAAGAAATATTAAAAATTGCAGAAAACTATTTAAACTCGAAAAAGATCTCTGTTAATGCATCTTTTTTTATTTCAAATCCTTTAAAAATTTCTGAAAATGAAAAATATAGAAATGCTCAATATTTTCATTGGGATAACGATTTTACTAAATTTTTTAAAATGTATATTTACTTGAATGATGTCAATAATGAAAATGGACCACACATCTATATTCCACAAACACATAAAATAAAAAAAAATGATAACAAACTTTGCAGACTTTATTCAGATTTAAATATAAAAAATAATTATCAGAACTCAAAAACTTTTGTTGGTAAAGCTGGATCAACTTTTTTTGTAGATAGTTATGGTATTCACAAAGGTTTAACACCAATTAATAATTTCCGATTAATGCTTAATATCCATTTTGGAAGAGGTAAAATTTTATATAGCAAATATGACAAGTTTATAAATCTTAATTAACAATTATTTTTTTAACTTAAACCCTCCTATAAATTCTGGTAATAATTTTTTTATATACCAACTAAACTGAGCAATTAATAGATTGTTTGAATTATAACCATTGTTAATTTTTATAATTTTTATTCTAAAGTTCTTAAAAAAATTACTTGCATCTGCTAAATGAGAGTTAGTACAGATAATTGAATGCGTGTATGACAATAAAATCATATCAATGATATTTTCTTTACCAATTAGAAATCTGTGATTCTTTCTAGTATTTTCAAAAATATCGGGTTTTTTACTTCTATACGAATTATAAAAGCATATTTCATCTTTATATTTTTGTTTTAATTTGTTCACATAATTTAATTCTTCTGTTACTAAAAAAATTTTTTTGTAATCATACTTTTTCATTTCATAATCGATATGACTTATAATTTGCCCTAAAGTAGCAGGATAAGGATGTCTTTCTTGAGTTTTCATATCAGTACCTCTAAAGTGAACTCCCAAAACCTTTTTGTTCGAAAAATTTTTTTTCATAAACTTTTTTACTTCATTTAAAATTTCTTTTTTAATTCTTATATATTTTTTTAAAATCAAATAATGTTTTTTTTGAAAAGTATCAAATTCTATCTTTTTTCGAGTTTTGCCATCTACAATAATTACAAACTTTGCTTTGTAAACGTCATCTAGCTTGTATTTATTTATTGGTTCAAAATAGTACTCCCAAGCATTTGAATTATTTTTGATTTTATTTTTTTCATTATATTTAGTAGGATAATTTTTCATGTCGATTATAGGAATGCAGTCCATTTCTAACGCCAAAGAAATATGGTGTATAACATAATTTAAATTTGAAAACATACCTCCTCCAATATATCTCTGAATTACATAAAATTTTTTTTTTGGATATTTATTTCCAAATGAGCAGATATGATATTTTAATTTTTGATTAAAATTGAATTTATCACTTATTCTTTTTACAACAGTTGATCGTTTACTGTAAATTCTTTCTTTTATTTTTTTTTTTAATAAACTTAAAAGCATTTTTTTACTTTATTTTTCAAATTTATTCATAATATTATTAATTTTAATCTCCATAAATATTTTTTTTTTCTGAATCATAAAATAAATATGGCCACTCTTTGTATCGTGTATGTTCAGTAATCCAATAAGATAGGTATCTTTCAGCCAAATATGCATAAAGTCTTTTGGTTTCATAGTCTTTTAAATTGTCAAATTTGAAAATTTTTTCACATTCAAATAACCACTCAAATAGATCATGAAACCACAAATCTAAAATTTTAGGTTTTGCTATCAACATTATGTGAGGGTTAAAAGTGTTAGAATAATTTACAAAATTTTGAAACTTAAATTTATTCTTATCATCCATTTTTTCTATTGCTTTATCTAATAATCCATAACCATGATACATATCAAAGTGCAATTTAATAGAATGTTTTCTTTTATCAAAAAAAATAGTCGGCTCTTTTAAAAGGTTACGCCACCCTTTTTTTATCAATTTGCTAATTTTATTTACCTCTACTCTTATTGGTTCACATATTATTGCATCATAATTTTTCCATTCTTCGGGTATCTCTTTTAATAAATAATCATTTATATTTTCAAAATTTATTTCAACATTTTTTTCATTTTGAAGCCAAAATCTTCTTTTTTGACAAAATCCAATCCACAAATCATCTCTATGAATAAATTTTTTTAATTCATTTTTCCAAAACCAATAATGAAATGTGAGTTCTG
>CACEIH010000055.1 GCA_902559565.1 uncultured Pelagibacteraceae bacterium | reverse complement strand
CACCCTTAGTTCATAGAGCAACACCTCAATGGTTTATTTCTATGGATAGTCATAAATTACGAAACAAAGCTTTAAAGGCTATTGATCAAACTATTTTTTATCCAAACAAAGGAAAAGAAAGATTAAAATCAATGATTGAAACAAGACCTGATTGGTGTGTTTCAAGACAAAGAGTTTGGGGAGTACCTTTACCTATATTTATAAATAAAAAAACTAATGAAATTTTAGTTGATGATAATGTTTTTGAAAATATTGCAAAAATTTATGAAAAAGAGGGTTCGGATTGTTGGTTTTCAGATGATCCTCAAAAATTTCTTGGAAAAAAATATAAAGCAGAAGATTTTGAAAAACTTAGTGACATTGTAGAGGTATGGTTCGATAGTGGGTCTACACATTCTTTTGTATTAGAAAAAAGAAAAGATTTAAAGTGGCCAGCATCAATGTACTTAGAGGGATCTGACCAGCACAGAGGTTGGTTCCATTCATCTCTGCTTGAATCTTGTGGAACAAGAGATCGGGCTCCATTTGAATCAATTCTTTCTCATGGTTTTGTCGTTGACGGTAAAGGTTTAAAAATGTCAAAGTCTTTAGGTAATGTAATTGCGCCTGAAGATATTCTTAAAAAATATGGTGCAGATATACTTAGAATTTGGGTTGCATCATCAAATTATGCTGAGGATTTAAGAATTGATTATTCAATATTAGATCAACATGCTGAGTCATATAGAAAAATTAGAAATACATTTAGATATTTATTAGGAAATCTAAATGATACTTTTGAGAATATTAATTTAGACTCTATAGATATTCAAGAATTGCCCGAATTGGAACAATTTATGCTTCATAAAATTTATAATTTGAATATTAATTTTAATAAATATTTTAAAAATTATGATTTTCATAATCTTTACAAAGAATTATTAAATTTCTGTACAGTAGACTTATCAGCTTTCTATTTCGATATAAGAAAAGATATTTTATATTGTGATCCAAAAAATTCTGAAAAAAGAAAATCAACATTGTTGTTACTAAATATTATTTTAAATTCATTATTGAAATGGTTTGCACCAATTTTATCATTTACCACTGAAGAAATTTATCAACTAATCTCAAAACAAAAAAAAAGTGTTCACTTAGAAAAATTTATCACTTTTCCTAAGGAATTTAATAATTCAGAACTTTATGAAAAATGGACAAAATTATTAAAGATTAGAGATATTTGTAATTTAAGTATTGAAGAAAAAAGAGCCTCTAAAGAAATTGGCTCCAGTTTGGAAGCAGCTTTAGTTCTAAAATTAAATAAAAATGACCTTGAAATTATTAAGGGAATAGACCTTTCAGAACTTTGTATTACATCTTCTGTTGAGATCATAGAAAAAGACTCAGATGTTACAATTGCAGAAACAAGTAAAGCAAAAGGTACCAAATGTCCTGTGTGTTGGAAAATTAGTGAGAAACCTTGTATCAGACATGGCTGAGATAATTAAAAAAAATATTTTCACTTTTTTACTAATATTATCAATTTTCCTATTTGATAGAGTAAGTAAATTAGTTATTATTAATTTAGAGTCGTTGTACGGTATCAAAAGTTACTCTCTTACTTCATTTTTAAATTTTGAATTAATTTGGAATGATGGAATTGCATTTGGATTGCTTTCTTTCAATAATGAATTTTATTACAATATAATAACATTGGTAATTATTGTTATAACTTTAATAATTTTTTTTATGATGATAAATTCATTTAGCATCCAAAAATATGGCTTTATGATGGTTTTTAGTGGATCTTTAGGTAATGTTTTTGACAGATTGTACTATTCATCAGTACCAGATTTTATAGACATACATTACAATAATTTTCATTGGTTTATATTTAATGTTGCTGATATATTTATCTCATTAGGAGTAATTATATTAATTTGTTCGGAATTTAAAAAAAAAACAAATGATTAAAATCTTTCTCATTTTTATTCTATCGATTTTTCTATTAGGATGTCAAAGTGTTAAAGATGGACTAACTTTAAAAAAACAATCAAATGCAGATGAATTTTTAGTTAAAACAAAAGATCCTTTGGTATTGCCACCAGAATTTAATGAACTCCCAACACCAACGAACAATCTTGAAAAAAAATCTGACTTATCATCGGGAGATGATATAAAAAAACTACTTAATAAAGACAATGTTTTGACCAGTTCATCTAATGAAAATGGAAACTCATCTGAGATAGAACAAAATATTTTGAAAAAAATAAAAAATAAATGAAGATATCTAGGAGTATATTCTTCAAAGGGTTTAAGTCGAAAGTTTC
>CACEIH010000054.1 GCA_902559565.1 uncultured Pelagibacteraceae bacterium | reverse complement strand
TTTTGACAATATCAAAATCTACAGCCTTAAATTTATGGTGAGTTAAAACAGATGCTACCGAGGTAGGAATTATTATTGCAAATGATGTCCCTACAGCTAAGTGCATTAAATATTGTTGATCTATTCCGAGTGAATTAAATATATAATAAAGAAAAGGAACTGTTATTAAGCCGCCACCAATTCCAAAAAGTCCCGCAACAAAACCAACTGGTATAGCAGTTAATGCCATTAAAATAATTGGATATAAATATTCGCTACCTATTATTGAATTAAGCAGATTAGCCTACTCTTGTTTCAACATTGTTATATTTTATTTTATCCATAATGTGATTAATCTTTTGCACATCTGCATCTCGTACACACATATTTTCACTCAAATATCTTTTCCAATAACTTGCACCTGTTTGACCATGAAATAAACCCAATGTATGTCTCATTATCTGATTGAGTCTTGTTCCTTTTTTAACTTCATCTTTAACATAAGGAATTAAATTTTCTATTACTTCTTGTCTACTAGGTACCTTTTCATTATTAAAAATTTCTTTCTCAATGTCTGCTAGTAAATACGGAGTATGATATGCTGCTCTTCCTATCATTACACCATCTGTTTTTTTTAGATGAATTTTGATTTCTTCAGTAGATGTAATTCCACCATTGATAACAATTTGCTCATCAGGAAAATCTTTTTTGAGTTTGTACGCATAATCATACTTCAAAGGAGGAATATTAAGGTTTTGTTTTGGAGTAAATTTTCCTAACATTGCTTTCCTGGCATGAATGATAAATGTTTTAACACCTGTTGCTTTTAAAATTGAAATAAAATTATAAAAATTTTCATAGTCTTCTACATCATCGTAACCAATTCTAGTTTTTATAGTTACTGGAAGTTTTGTGACAGATTGCATTTTACTTAAGCAGTCAGCTACTAAATTGGGTTCCTTCATTAAACAGGCACCAAACCTGTTTTTTTCTACTTTTTTACTAGGACAACCTAAATTTAAATTAATTTCATCATAACCGAAATCTTCACCTATTTTTGTCGCATTAGCTAAAAGCTTTGGTGAAGAACCTCCTAATTGAAGTGCAACTGGTTTTTCATTTATATTAAATTGAAGTAGTTTCTTTTTATCACCTCTGTTAATTGCTTCATCAACAACCATTTCTGTATATAGAAGAATGTTTTTTGAAATTAACCTTAAAAAAAAACGTTCATGACGGTCTGTACAGTCCATCATTGGAGCAACTGAAACTTTCCTATTCATGTTTAAACTTTATAATATTTTTTTAAGAGTTTGAAGGTTCAGATTCGTCAGTAATAACATCTGTTTCTTGATTTTCATTTTCTGAAACTTCTTCTAAAGATACATCTTCTTGATCAGATTCATTTTCATCTGATGATGCAACATCTACTTCTGGTTTTGCTGTTTGTGAAAGTTCTGCTAAATCTTCTTTTGAAACTTGAATTTTTTCTGGAGCTTTTCTTGCTCTTTTAGATGGCAATATTGGTGTTCCACTTTTTGAAATTTCTCCCTTATATAAGCTCTCAAAGTCATCACCCACATCTTCATCTGTCTCAGCACTATCATCGACTTGTTCGACATGTTTTCTTAATTTATAAATTGCACTTTCTGTTAATTCTGGAACTTTAATGTTTTCCTCTGCAATTTCTCTAAGAGCTATTACAGTGTTTTTGTCATTATCTCTTTCTAAAGTAGGTTCTATTCCAGAATTAAGTTGTGTTGCTCTCTCTTTTGCAACTAAAACTAATTCATAGGGACTATCTACTTTATCAATACAATCTTCTACTGTAACTCTTGCCATGCGCAGTATCTATACAGTGAGCTAAAAAAAATCAAGGAGATTTTTATATATATTGGGGATTTAGCTTATTTCTAACAATAAAAAGAAGGGTCAGAGATAAAAAGATGTAAGTAGCAGAAACTAAAGCTATTTGCTCAATAGAAAAACCCTTATCAATTAAAAGCCCAAATAATGCTGTTCCAAAAGCAGTTGAAAAGACCATTAATGCTGTAGTAAGTGCTTTAATTGACCCAATATATTTTACACCATAGATTTCTGCCCAAGTTGACGACCCTAATACGTTAGCTAAACCATTTGAAATACCTATCAAGCCTAGAAAAATAAATGCTGTCACGGGAATATCCAAGAAAAATAAAACTAAAGCTGAAATTAATAAAGGAATATTCATATAAATTAATAATTTTCTACTAGTAAATTTATCAATCAAAAAGCCCGAGACTAATAAAGTAACGACTGATAAAACAGAGTATAACATAAAAGATTGGGCTATTACAAAAGTTCCCCATCC
>CACEIH010000053.1 GCA_902559565.1 uncultured Pelagibacteraceae bacterium | reverse complement strand
ATCGCACGACAACCAGTGAGTAAACTTTGGATGGCTGGAATTTTACCAGGTTTGTTAATGGCCTCATTATTTTTGATTTACATTTACGTAAGATGTAAATTACAGCCGGAGCTTGGTCCACCTTTGAAAAAAGAAGATAGAGAAGTAAGTACAATTGAAAAAATAAGATTACTTAAAGCTGGAATAATTCCTTTTTTAATATTTTTTTTTATGACTGGTTTATTTTTAATGGGTATAGCAAGTTTAGTTGAATGTTCAGCTGTTGGTGCTTTCTTAGCAACTTTAGCAGCTATTTATAAAAGAAGATTTAATAAACAAGTTTTAGAAAATACTCTTAAAAAGACTTTAGGTGTTTCTTGTATGTTTATGTGGATCATATTAGCTGCTTTAACTTTCGGGGCTGTGTTCGACGGCTTGGGAGCTGGACGTGCAATTGAAACTTTGTTTATTGAAAAATGGAATTTAACACCATGGGGTGTTTTAATAATGATGCAATTGTCCTACATCTTAATGGGAATGTTTTTAGATGATACAGCAATGTTAGTAATTGTTGCTCCATTATATGTGCCTTTAATAATCTCATTAGGTTTTGATCCTATTTGGTATGGAGTTCTTTATACAATAACATGTCAAATTGCTTACATGACACCTCCATTTGGGTACAATTTATTTTTAATGAGAGCAATGGCCCCAAAAGAAATTTCTCTTCAAGATATTTACAGATCTATTATTCCATTTGTTCTTATTATGGTAATAGGTTTAGCAATCGTTATGGCTTTTCCTGAAATTGCAACTTATCTACCAGAGAAATATTTATCTCGATAATTCAACTTAAAGTTTAATTTTTTTTCATTTATCATGATCTTTTTAGCAATTATTCAGTTTAATAAGATTTTTATTTATAATAGTATTTTTAAATATTTATTAAACGAGAGGAGACCAAGTGAAAAAAGATAAGAAAATAATAACGAACAAAAGACGTTCGTTTATTAAGAAAGCAGGTTTACTAACGTTAGGTGCTGCTGGAGCAACAGCAATCAAAGCTCCATATGCTTACTCAGCATCAAATCCAATAAAATGGAGACTACAGACTTACTCTGGTGCTCCGCTTGGTGCACACGTTATCAAACCTCAAATAGAAGCTTTTAATAAAGCTGCATACGGTGAAATGGAAATAGAACTTTACTATGCAGATCAACTTGTTCCTACAGACGAATTGTTTAGAGCAATGCAAGCGGGAACTATTGATGCTGTACAGTCTGATGATGCCACGATGGGATCACCTGTAGATATTCAGGTTTTCGGTGGATATTTTCCATTTGCAACAAGATACAGCTTAGATGTTCCATCTTTATTTAAGTATTATGGCTTAAATGAAATTTGGGATGAAGCTTACAGTGAAGTAAAAGGGGTTCAATGGCTGAGTACTAGTGCTTGGGATCCATGTCATTTATTCACTGTTAATAAAAAAATAACAAAACTTTCTGACATGAAAGGACTTCGTGTTTTTGGTGTTCCAACAGCAGGTAAGTTCTTAGCAAGATATGGATTAATTCCTGTTATTGTACCATGGGATGATGTTGAGGTTGCTATGCAAACTGGAGAATTAGATGGTGTTTGCTGGTGTGGATTTACTGAGGCTTACGAAGTTGGTTGGGCTGATATTTGTAAATATGCACTAACTAACTCAGTGACTGGTGCGTGGTTTGGATCATATTTCGCTAATCAAAAAAGTTGGGATAAGTTAAGTCCAAAACTTCAAGCTCTTTACAGAATGTCAATTAACGACTCTCATTACTATAGACAAGTATGGTATTGGGGTGGTGAAGCTGACCTTCGTGTTAATGGTAAGAAAATGGAACTTACAAGTCTTCCAGCAAATGAGTGGAGTCAAGTGGTTAAGGACTCTGAGCAATTCTGGGATGAAACTTCTAAGATTAGTCCAAGAGCTAAAAAAGTTGTTGATGCATTTAAATTATATGCAGCAACAATGGAAAAAGCAGGTTATCCTTACAGATAATATTTTAATTTTAGGCGCCTTTAATTAGGCGCCTAATTAAACTTAAGGTTTTGAAGTAATTCCACCGTCAACTATAATTTCAGTTCCAGTAATATAATTAGCTTGATCACTTAACAAAAACATACAAGCATTAGATATATCTTGAGGTTTTCCAACTCTTTGAAGAGGAATAAATTTTTCTAAATTTTTTTTAGCTTTAGGATTTTTTTTCCATCGTTTTTGCATACCAGTTTCTATCGGGCCAGGTAAAATTATATTTGATCTTATATTTTTAGAAGCAAATTGAATTGCTAATGATTTTGAAAGTCTTAT
>CACEIH010000052.1 GCA_902559565.1 uncultured Pelagibacteraceae bacterium | reverse complement strand
ATTGGAAAATAAATTGGAAAAATTAATTTAGGATTTAAATGAACAAAATCTTTTTCATTTGAATATAGAATTATATTTTTTCTTAAGTTTGGATTGTCTTTTATAAATTGTTTTGCTTTATAAGCATAATCATGAATTCTATTTTTTTGATCGAAAAGAATATTTTTAAAAAATAAATAAAGGTTAAAGATAAATTTTTTTAACTTTAAAAAACTATTTTCATTAAATATTAGTATCTTTAAATTATATTTTTTTTTGAACTCTTTATTAGAAATTAAGCTATATGAAAAATAACTAATAAGACTTAAAATACCGTTGGATGGATAAAAACCTGATATAATTATAATATTTTTTCTCAATTTAACTTTGTCTATCTTTAATAAATTTTAAAGGATTTCCTGCATATACTGACCATGGTTTTAAGTCATTTTTAACAAAAGATAGTGCGCCTATAGTGGCTCCTTCTCCTATAATACACTTGCCAATTAAAACAGAATTTGATCCAATTATAACTTGATCACCAATATCAATTTTTCCTAATATAAATTTATTATTATTTCCATCAAAAGAGGTGTAATCATTAATTTTAGTATAAATTTTAACACCCTGCGCAATATTAATATTATTTCCTATTGTCAAATCTCCAGCACAACCAAGATAACTTTGACCTCCGATATGTACATCATTACCAATTTTTAGATAACCTTCATTCGAAGAAATTATACAATAATCGTCTATTCTGACATTAGACCCTAATGAAATATTATTAGCACCAATTAAAGTCACATTTTTTGAGATCATCACATTTTGACCTAAACTTTTGAAGTTGATTTTTTTTAAATCATTTTTGGATAAATATTCAGTATTCATAATTTTATGATTTTTTTAATACTATTTGATACATATTTTATTTCGTTTAATCTTAAGTTTGGATATGAGGGTAAAGAAATTCCCCTTGAATATAAATTTATAGAATTTTTAAAATTCTTATTAGATGATTTATACATTTTAAGTTGGTTCATAGGTTTGAAAATTGGTCTTGTTTCAATATTTTTTTTTTTCAAATATTTTACAACTTTATTTTTTATATTTGAGTTTTTAAATAAAATAGTTGTTAACCAATAAGAAGAGTTGCAAAATTTGTCAATTTTTTGAAAATTAATTTCATTTGATTTTAAAAATTTTCTATACAACAGATCTATTTTTTTTTTCTTATAGATAAATGAATTAATTTTTTTTAGCTGTGCAAATCCTATTGCGGCACAAATATTCGTCATCCTATAATTATAACCAACTATATCATGGTTATAAAAATTATCTTTTTTATGTATATTTAAACCCTGGGATTTAAGTTTTACAATTTTATCAAAATAAGATTTTATTTTTGTTACTAACATCCCTCCTTCTCCCGTTGTCACAGTTTTGTTGCCATAAAAACTAAATGTAGAAATATCCCCAACCGATCCAACAAATTTTTTTTTATATTTTGTGCCTACAGCTTCTGCGCAATCTTCAATAATTTTAATCTTATATCTTTTTTTTAAAGCACTAATTTGATCTAAATCATAACATGTGCCATATAAATGAACTAATAAAATTGCTTTTGTTTTTTTATTAATCTTTTCTTTTATCTTATCAATTTCCATTAACCAATTTTCTTTATTTACATCTACTAAAATTGGTTTCGCACCAACGTAATTTATTGCATTCACTGGTGCAATATATGTTAAGTTTGGAACAATCACCTCATCATCTTTTTTAATATTTAATGACATTAAAGCTAAATGAAGAGCAGTTGTGCCATTTGTGGTTACAGTAGCAAATTTGTAATTAAATTTTTTTTTAAAACTATCTTCAAATTTTTTTATGAATTCTCCTTTTGAAGAAATCCAATTTTTATTGAGACACTTTAAAACATTTCTTTTTTCATCATTCGATAAAGATGGTTCATACAATGGTATTCTACTTTTCATATTAAAATTTTATCTTTTTTGCCAATTGAGATACAATTTTTTATCATTTTCTCTAATATTGAAACTTTCTAAAATTCCATTAGTTTTTAAACTCTTTCTTATTGAATTTTTTTTTAGTGATCCTTTTTTATTTCTGCTTTGAGTTCATCATACTCTTTCATTTTTTTTTTCATAAATTTTATTGTCAATTTTAATCTATGGTCAATTCCTCTTGGGGTTAGAACGTAAATATAATTAATTTTATTTTTACTATTTTTAAAATTATTGATTTTTATTAATCCTTTTTGCTTTAGTCCCTTTAAGCAATAATTTAATTTACCTAAACTAAAACCTAGCTCACTTGCCAACTCTCGTTGTGAACTCACAGGTTTTTTTTGGATTTTTCTTAATATTTCAAATTGATCCTCTGAATTTTTCATAAA
>CACEIH010000051.1 GCA_902559565.1 uncultured Pelagibacteraceae bacterium | reverse complement strand
AAAACATACAAAAGGAGAGTTTATTGCTTTTTTAGACTCAGATGATTTATGGAAAAAAAATAAATTAAAAAATCAAATAGGTATTATGAAAAAAAATAAATTAGATCTGACTTGCACTTATTATTCAATTATTGATGAACATGACAATTTAAAAAGTATTAGAAAAGTGAGTAATGAGATAACTTATAATCAAATATCAAAAAGATGTGACATTGGGTTAAGCACTGTAATAATAAAGTCAAAAATAATGAAAAAATATAAATTTCCTATACTCAAAACCCAGGAAGATTTGGGATTGTGGCTGAATTTACTAAGGGATGGACATAGTTTTTATCCTATAAAAAGATCATATTCATTTTGGAGAAAATCAAATAAATCTCTTTCTTCTAATACTTATCAAAAAATCAAGGATGCATTTAAATTATTCTATTATTATGAAAATAAAAATTTAATTTTTTCATTTTATAGTGTAGTAATTTTATCGTTAAACAAATTAACAAAATTAAAATCTTAAATTGAAAAAAAAAGCTTTAATAACCGGTATTACAGGACAAGATGGATCTTACTTAGCTGAGTTTCTTTTAAAAAAAGGATATATCGTTCATGGGATCAAAAGAAAATCATCAACATTTAATACCTCTAGGATAGACCACATTTATAAAGATGTTCATCAGGCATCTAATTTTTTTTTACATTATGGAGATCTGGCAGACTCTAATAGTATAGTTAATGTATTAAGTAAAATTAGGCCACATGAAGTTTATAATTTGGGAGCCCAAAGTCATGTTGGGCATTCATTTGAAATTCCAGAGTACACAGCTGAAGTAACAGGGATTGGAACTTTAAGAGTTTTGGAGGCATTAAAATTTTTAAATTTAAAAAAAACTAAATTTTATCAAGCCAGCACTTCAGAACTTTTTGGAGAGAAGCCAAATAAGATAAATTCATTTAACGAAAAATCTTTAATGGTTCCCAAATCTCCATACGGTGTGGCAAAATTATTTTCATATTATACTACAAAAGTTTATCGAGAAGCATATGGATTTTATGCCTGTAATGGAATTTTATTTAACCATGAAAGTCCAAGAAGGGGAGAAACATTTGTTACAAGAAAAATAACAATGTATTTTGCAAAAAAGGTTTTAGGTTCTAGAGATATACTTTATCTTGGTAATTTAAATGCTAAAAGAGATTGGGGACACGCAAAAGATTATACAGAAATGCAATGGAAAATTTTACAACAAAAAAAACCTGATGATTACGTAATTGCAACTGGAAAAACAACGAGTGTTAGAGATTTTGTGAATGAGTGCTGTAAATATTTGGGTCTTAAAATTATTTGGGTTGGAAAAGGAACAGATGAAAAGGCTTATCTTGTTAAAAATGGAAAAAAAGAATTAATTATAAAAATTGATAAGAAATATTATAGACCATTAGAAATTGATTATCTTAAAGGAGATCCAAGAAAAGCATTCAAAAAACTGAATTATAAACTTAAACATAATCTCCAAGATTTAGTTAAGGATATGCTGGACTCTGATATTAAATTGTTTAAGAAAAAAATTTAATGAAAAAAACTGATAAAATTTTTATTGCAGGGCATAATGGTCTTGTTGGAAGTTCAATTTTTAATTTATTAAAAAAAAAAGGATATAAAAAACTTATTATTGTGGAGAGACATAAACTGGATTTAAGAAATTTTGATAAAGTTTTGAGATATTTTAAAAATAAAAAAGTTGATTACATGATAATGGCTGCAGCAAGAGCTGGAGGAATAATAGCAAATAATTCTAATCAGAAAGATTTTTTTTTAGAAAATATTGAAATTCAGAATTCATTGCTTAAATTTGCTCAACAAAAAAAAATTAAAAGAACTATATTTTTAGGTACTTCATGTATTTATCCAAAATATGCAAAGACTCCAATTAAAGAAGAAAGTTTATTAACTGGAATTTTAGAAAAAACTAACCAAAGTTATGCAATAGCGAAAATTTCAGGAATTAAATTAAGTGAAGCTTTATATGAGGATCACAATGTGGATATAATTTGTTTAATGCCTACCAATGTTTATGGACAAAATGATAATTTTGATAAAATAAACGGTCATGTCATTCCTGCAATGATTTCTAAAATTGAATTAGCAAAAAAAAAGAACTCTAAAGAAGTTAGACTATTAGGAACTGGAAAACCACTTAGAGAATTTATACATTCTGATGATCTTGCGGAAGCAATACACACCTGTTTAAAATTAAAAAAAAGTGTTTTAAAAAAAAAATTTAAATCTAAATTGCCAATTTTGAACGTAGGAACAAATCAAATAATTTCGATTAAAAATTTATCTAAATTAATAGTAAAATATATTAATTATAAAGGAAAGGTTGTTTTTGATAAAAATTCGCCAGATGGAACATATAAAAAAAATT
>CACEIH010000050.1 GCA_902559565.1 uncultured Pelagibacteraceae bacterium | reverse complement strand
TCATTAATAGTGAAATTGAAATGCTAAGCGTTAAATATGTAAACATTGTAATTGAAACTATCTCTATTGCTTTACCTGTTTGCATTAAAGCTGTACCAGCAAAAACTAATACTAAATCAGGATACGCTATTGCTGCTGCTAATGAAGAGTTTTTAGTTAAATTTAAATACTGGTTAGTTGTTGGGGGAATAATAATTCTTAAAGCTTGAGGCATTATCACTAGTTTCAAAACTTGATTAGGTGTAAGTCCTATCGATGCAGCAGCTTCTTTTTGACCTTTACCAACACCTTGAATACCTGCTCTAACACACTCAGCAATAAATGTTGCTGTATATAAAGACAAAGATAAGGTTAAAGCAATTAATTCAGGTGGCAAACTTACCCCGCCTTCATAAACAAATGAAGTAGTTGCCAATTGTTTTAATACAGGAAATTCAAAATTTAAGCTTACTCCTCCAATAAGAAAACTTAAAAGAGGTAAAATAAATATTAAACCTACTGATATAAAAAAAACAGGGATTTGTTTTCCTTGAGACTCTTGTATTTTTTTTGCATATATACGAATTATAATAATTGATATGATTGCTGCAATTATTGAATAAAAGAAAATACTAAAGTTCTCCCATATAAAAGCTGGCACATAAAGTCCTTTAATTGTTAAAAAAAATAATCCAAAAATAGCTTCTGCGTCTTGCGGAAGTGGTAAAGCTCTTAAAGCAGCGAAATACCAAAAAAATATTTGTAAAAGTAAAGGAATATTTCTAAAAAATTCTACATAAAAAGCTGCAAATTTATTAATTAGATAATTTGGAGATAATCTTGCAACACCTATGATCACACCAAGAATTGTTGCTATTATTATTCCAATAACAGAAACAAGAATAGTATTTAATAAACCAACTAAATAAGCTCTAAAATAAGAGTGTGATCCATCATATTCAATTAAAGAAAATTGAACATCAAATGAAGATTCTTGAGATAAAAAACCATAACCAAAATCAATACCTCTACTTTCCATATTGATTTGAGCGTTATATGTAAAAAAACCAAAAACTAAAACTACAGCAAGTACTGTAATTAATTGAGGAACTATGTTTTTAAGTTTAAAATTCACAAAGCTGATAATATATGAGTTTACAAAAAAAAGGGCTAGAAAAATCTAGCCCTTTTTAATTTATTTAAATTGCAATTATCTTGCAGGTGGAACGTATAGTATTCCGCCTTTAGTCCATAACTGGTTAGGACCTCTGTCTGGTAAAATTCCAGTGTCAGCTATATTTCTCTTATAACTTTCACCATAATTACCAACTTGTTTGATAATTCTTAAACTCCACTCATTATCTAAACCAAATGCAGCACCTAATTCACCTTCAGCACCAACAAGTCTCTTAATTGCTGGGTTATCAGAAGTTTTCATAGAGTCAGCATTTCCAGAGTTAACACCGTATTCTTCAGCCTCAATCATTACGTTTAATGACCATCTTACGATATCTTCCCACACAGAATCACCTTGTCTAACAACAGGGCCTAATGGCTCTTTTGAAATAGTTTCAGGTAATACTATGTGATCATCTGGATTACTCATTTTAGTTCTTTGAGCAGCAAGACCTGATTTATCAGTTGTGTAAGTATCACATCTACCAGAGTCATAAGCAGCAACAACTTCATCAGCTTTTTCAAAAGCTACTGGTTCATATGAAATACCTCTTGAATTAAAGAAGTCTCTCATATTAAGCTCAGTTGTTGTACCAATGTTAGTACATGCAGAAATTCCATCTTTGAAATCATTCACAGATGTCATTCCTGAACCTTTTCTTACCATGAAACCTTGACCATCGTAGAAGTTTACTCCAACGAAAGTTAGTCCAATATCTGCATCTCTAGAAAGAGTCCATGTTGTGTTTCTTGATAAAATATCAATTTCACCAGAAGTTAAAGCAGTAAATCTTTCTTTAGCACTTAATGGTGTGTACTTAACTTTACTTGCATCACCTAAAACTGCTGCAGCAACTGCTCTACAAACATCAACATCTACTCCACTCCAATTTCCTGATGCATCAGCATTAGAAAAACCTGGAAGACCTTGTGATACACCGCATCTAACAAAACCTTTTTTCTGAGTGTTTTTTAATGTTTTTGATTTACCTTTTGATTGTTGGCCTCCACCTTGATCACATGCATATACGAACAATAATGAAAGGGCAGCAATAACGGTAAACAACTTTTTTATGTGTTTAAACATTGTTATTATCCTTTTGTTTTTATTTGTTAACAAATAATTCAAAACAGAGTTTTGAATATCCATAATTTAACCATGTTAAAAAACTCTCTTCAAGAGTAAATTAATTCAATAATCTAATTTTAAAGATTCTCGTCAAGAAAATAATTTTACAAATGAATATTAAAAAATTGACGATTATGGCGCGCCC
>CACEIH010000049.1 GCA_902559565.1 uncultured Pelagibacteraceae bacterium | reverse complement strand
AAAGTATTTCTTTCAGGATGGATTAACAAAAAAAGAGATCATGGAAATCTTTTATTTTTAGATTTAAGAGACAACTATGGGATTACACAATGTATTATAGATAAAGATAATTCTAATTTTAAAGATTTGGAAAAAGTTCAATTAGAAACAGTAATTAAAATTGAGGGAAAAGTTATAAATAGATCAGAGGAAACAATAAATAGAGAAATTGAAACTGGTGAAATTGAAGTATCAATTGAAAATTTTAATATTTTAGGAAATTGTAAAGAATTACCATTACCTGTTTTTAGTGATCAAGAGTATGCTGAAGAAATAAGATTAAAATATAGATTTTTAGATTTAAGAAGAAAAAAAATTCACGAAAATATAATTTTAAGATCTAAAGTAATATCTTTTATTAGAAATGAGATGAATAATTTAGGTTTCTTAGAATTTCAAACACCTATATTGACTTCATCTAGTCCAGAGGGTGCAAGAGATTTTTTAGTTCCAAGTAGATTAAATCCTGGAAAATTTTATGCTTTACCGCAAGCTCCTCAGCAATTTAAGCAACTAATCATGGTATCTGGTTTTGATAAATATTTTCAAATTGCTCCTTGTTTTAGAGACGAGGATGCAAGAGCTGATCGAAGTCCAGGGGAATTTTATCAATTAGATTTAGAAATGTCATTTGTAGAACAAGAGGATGTATTTAATGTAGTAGAAAAATTATTAGTAAATACATTTAAAAAATTTTCTAATAAAAAATTAATTTTTGAAAAATTTCCGAAAATTTCTTATTCAGATGCATTGTTAAAATATGGGACCGATAAACCTGATTTAAGAAATCCATTAATAATTAACGATATAACTGAAACTTTTACAAGAGATGATATGACTTTTGAAATCTTTAAAAAACTTGTAAAATCAGGTTCAAAGGTAAGATGTATTGTTACCAAAAATACTAAAGATAAACCTAGAAGTTTTTTTGATAATATAGATAAGTGGGCTAAAGACCAAGGTGCATCTGGATTAGCTTATTTTACAATAGAAAATGATAAAAAAGAGTATTCTGCAAAAGGGCCAATTGGAAAATTTTTTTCTAAAGAAGCATTGAATGAAATAATGAAAAAAACAAACGCTCAAGTTGGAGATAGTATTTTTATGGCTTGTGGCAAATTAAATGAGATAGAAAAAATTACTTCATTAGCAAGAGATAGAATTGCAAAAGAATTAAATTTAATCGATGAAAATACTTTTGCTTTTTGTTGGATAGTGGATTATCCAATGTTTGAAATTGATGAAAAAAGCAAAAAAGTTATTTTTAGTCACAATCCTTTTTCAATGCCCCAAGGAGATATTGATAAAATAAATTTTAAAAAACCTTTGGAAATTTTAGCTTATCAATATGATATTGTTTGTAATGGTATAGAGCTTTCATCAGGTGCAATTAGAAATCATATTCCAGAATTAATGTATAAACTTTTCTCAGTTGCAGGATATGATAAAAAACAAGTAGATGAAAAATTTAGTGGAATGATTAATGCCTTGAGTTATGGTGCTCCTCCACATGGAGGTATTGCTCCTGGCATTGATAGAATAGTAATGCTTTTGGCAAATGAAAAGAATATTAGAGAAGTCACAATGTTTCCCATGAATCAGAATGCACAAGATTTGATGATGAATGCTCCTTCAGAAGTAAATGAAAATCAACTTAAAGAACTAAACTTAAATATAAAGAAAAAATAAATTATTTTTTTCCTTTAAGATTAATTTTGACGTCAGATAAATCTACTAAATTTTTTTTATAATTACTTCTAACAAACCCTTTACTTGTCATATCTTTAACAATCTTAAGAAGTTGGTTTTGATCATCTGAATTTTGATCATCTGAATTTTGATTATCATTACTTGATTTTGCAGATGAATTAATTGAGGGAGTGTGAGCTAAGTCTTCTCTATTTTGATAAGAAATAGCAAGTTCTCTAAAAATATAATCTAATATTGAGGAAGCACTTAAAATTCTATCATTTCCGTATACTTTTCCAGACGGTTCAAATTTAGTGCCCACAAAAGCACTTATAAACTCATCTAAAGGAACACCGTATTGTAATCCAAGTGAGACAGCTATCGCAAAGTTATTCATTAAAGCTTTAACTAATTCACCTTCCTTGCTGGTATCGATAAAAATCTCACCAATTTTTCCATCCTCGTATTCTCCAGTGTGTAAATATACCTTATGATCACCAATAGTTGCTTTTTGAATATAACCCTTCCTTCGATCAGGCATGCTAAATCTAGTGCTTGTCTTATCTGACTTATTATCAGAAGATTTAATCAAATTTTCAACATTTTTAACTTTGATAGACCCTTGATTTTTTGGAACAATATCAATTTTAGTGCTTTCCAAATTTTTATTATTTGGATCTAGGCTTTTTGTTTTTCTATTATCTAATTTTACATCAATGACTTCAAATTTTCCGTCATCTCTTTTTTC
>CACEIH010000048.1 GCA_902559565.1 uncultured Pelagibacteraceae bacterium | reverse complement strand
ATAATTTATGTAAAATTTAATTATCGCAATATAGTCTGGGAGACACTATAGTCAAGGTCTATCAGCTAAAAATTATCCTTTAAATCTCTCAATTTTGAAAAGCTTTTTAAATCTTTGGCCTTGAGAAATATATTGCATTCAATTTCATCTGCTAAAATTGTTGGGATACTTGGTAAGCTATTCTCTAATTTTTTTTTAACGTTTTCAATTTTTACTTTTAATTTTAAATTAGAGGAATCATGTGTTAAACAAAAATTTCCATTTTGTAAGGTGTATTCATGTCCACAATAAATTTCAGTATCTCTTGGAAGATCTTTAATTTTTTTTAGCGAATTGAACATTTGTTCATATGTGCCTTCAAAAATTCTACCGCAACCCAAAGAAAACAATGTATCACCAGTAAAAATTTTTTTCTCTTTAAAAAAATGGAAGGCTATATGACCTGATGTGTGGCCTGGAATATGATAAATTTTCGCTTCAAAATTTTCATTTTTCCAAATTTGGTTATCTTCTACCATAATATCAATTTCAGGAATTCGATCTTTATCTTCTTTAAATCCAACTATCTTTGATTTATATTTTTCTTTTAACTCTTTATTTCCACCCACATGATCATAATGATGATGTGTATTTAAGATATATTTTAAGTTTATCTTATTTTTTTCAATTACCTCAATTATAGGTTTTGCTTCACTAGGGTCTATAACACACGCATTTTTTTTTATTTTATCAAAAATTAAATATGAATAATTATCATTTAAACATGGGATTATTTTTATTTCCATTTTATCTTTCTATTAAAAAAATTCCAAGATTTGAACTCAAATTTTTCATATCTAGGTTAGAATTTTTAATGTCTGATGGCAGATTATTTCTTAGAGCTATAGATTTTGATAGCTTAAAATTTTTAGCTTTACTAAAAAAAACAAAGTCTTTTATAGTGCAAAGGTGAATATTTGGAGTGTTATACCACTCATCAGGCAATGTTCTTGTCACTGGCATTGTGCCTTTTAATAAAAGGTGTAATCTTATTTTCCAGTAGCCAAAATTAGGAATCGTTACAATTGCTTGTTTGCCAATTCTTAATAGCTCATTAATAACTTTTTCAGGATTAAGGAAAGCCTGGAGGGTTTGACTTAATATGACATAGTCAAAAGACTTATTTGGAAATTGTTGCAAATCTTCTTCAGCATTACCCTCAATTATAGTCAATCCTTTTGCAATACAGTTTTGAACTTTAGTTTTTGAAATTTCTATTCCTCTTATATTTACTTTTTTCTCTTTAATTAAATAATCCATTAAAATACCATCACCACAGCCAACATCTAATACTTGAGAATTTTCATCAATTAATTGAGATATGATTTTAAATTCTGGTTTCATATTTATTTTTCTAAGTATGATTTATCTAAAAAATTTTTTAGTGCTTTTAAAAAATCAGGAACATCTAGTAAAAAAGAATCGTGTCCTTTATCAGATTTTATTTCTACAAAACCAACATTTGCACCAATAGCATTTAAAGCAATAACAATATCCTTATTTTCTTGTGTTGGATAAAGCCAATCAGATGTGAATGAGATTATAAAAAATTTAGCTTTTGTATGTTTAAACGCCATAGATAAATTACCATTAAATTGTTTTACTAAATCAAAATAATCCATTGCTCTGGTAATATAAAGATAACTATTAGCATCAAAGCGATCTACAAATACTGATCCTTGATATCTCAAATAACTTTCTATTTGAAAATCTGCGTCAAATCCAAATTTAAGATCATCTCTTTCTTGGAGTTTTCTTCCAAATTTTTCTTGAAGACCTTTCTTTGACAAATAAGTTATATGTGCAGCCATTCTTGCAACGGCCAAACCTTTATCAGGTACAGTGTTGTTTAAATTATATTTTCCATTTGACCAGTTATGATCAGCTGCTATAGCCTGTCTACCAAGTTCATTAAATGCAATATTTTGAGCAGAGTGACTGGATGTGCAGGCAATAGGTATCACAGTTCTTGCTTTGTCTGGAAAATTACTGATAAATTGTAAAACTTGCATTCCACCCATTGAGCCACCCACAACAGCAAAAAGTTTTTTAATTCCAAAAAAGTCTAATAAATTTATTTGGGCATTCACCATGTCATTTATTGTAATTACAGGAAAGTCTGTTCCGTATATTTTTTTTGTTTCTGGATTTTCGTGACTAGGTCCGAAAGATCCCATGCATCCTCCAATAACATTAGCACAAAGAACAAAATATTTATTTGTATCAATAGCCTTGTTTGGTCCTACAGCATAAGACCACCATCCATCTTTTTTAGTTATTGGATTTATACCTGTAACAAATTGATCTCCCGTTAATGCATGGAAAACTAATATAGCATTATCTTTATTTTCATTTAGTGATCCATAGGTTTCATATGCTAAAGGAAAATTATTTATAGTCTGACCACAATCTAATTTAAGTGGTTTTTCAATAATTAATGTTTTTATATTTTCTCTAATATTCATAATAATATTGGCTTG
>CACEIH010000047.1 GCA_902559565.1 uncultured Pelagibacteraceae bacterium | reverse complement strand
TAAAAATTTGTCACCATATGCTTTTACTAAATCTAAAAATTTAGAATTTTTAGAAAATTTAAAAAAATGGTTTGATTTTAAATATGAAGTTATTTTTTTTTATAATGTTTATGGTCCTAACCAAATATCAAAAGGTAATATGGCTACAGTAATTGGAATTTTTGAAGATAATTTTATTAAAAAAAAACCATTACCTATAGTTAAACCTGGAACACAATCTCGAAGATTTACTCACATTGATGACACGATAATGGTTTGTTATAATGCTTGGAAAAAAAATAAGTGTAAATATTATAGTATTTCAAATAAAAGAAGTTACACCATTAAACAGGTAGCTGATTTGTTTAAAACAAAAATTAAATATCTACCCTCTAGAAAGGGTGAGAGATATGCATCAGCATTATCAAGTATGAGCCTAAATAATCGTGTTCACAAAACTTACGGTAAAATAAATTTGAAAGATTACATCAATTCATTTATCAAAAAGCATAGTAAATCTTGATTATTTTTAAGAAATCATTGTTTACAATACTTTTATTTTAGTTATAACACTCGTGCCGGTGATTATTGCGAAAGTGTTATACCCGATCCCATTCCGAACTCGGTAGTCAAGCCTTTCTGCGCTGATGGTACTTTGTCTTAAGGCACGGAAGAGTAGGTCGTTGCCGGCATTATAATATTTTATGAAAATAAAAAGCTCACTAAAATCTATTAAAAAAAGAGACCTTAATTCTAAAATGGTCAAAAGAAGAGGTCGAGTATACATAATAAATAAGACCAATCCAAAATTTAAAGCAAGACAAAAGTAAATTTATGGATAATGAAAACCATAAAAATACTTGGATAAATTTTACAAAATTTGTGCTGTGGGGTACTGTCGCTATTATCATAGTTTTAGTTCTTATGGCAATATTCTTATTATAAAATAATCCCATGAGAATTGTTTCAGTTTCAGAAAATAGAAATGTTGAAAAAAGAGTAGCCGTTACTCCTGAAATTGCCAAGAAATATGTTTCATTAGGCTTTGAAGTATTAATATCAAAAAATTATGGAACACATTTAGGTTTCAATGATAGTTCTTATCAAAGTCAAGGTGTTGTAATAGAGGATAATGAGAGAAATATAATTGAAAAGGGCGATATTATTATTCAGTTATCTTTACCATCAGATGAAAAGCTCTCTATGTTAAAAGAAAATCAATCCTTGATTGGGGTTTTGGATCCCTACTCAAATAAAGATAAATTAGAAAATTTAATAAAAAAAAAAATAAATAATTTTTCTCTAGAACTTTTACCTAGAATTACAAGAGCCCAGTCAATGGATATTTTATCTTCCCAAGCAAATCTTGCTGGTTATAAAGCAGTAATCGAGTCTTTTGCATATTTTGAAAAAGCTATACCAATGATGATGACTGCTGCAGGAACTATTCCAGCAGCTAAAGTTTTAGTTGTTGGTGCTGGAGTGGCTGGACTTCAAGCAATAGCTACAGCAAAAAGAATGGGAGCAATAGTTTTTGCTACCGATGTCAGATTAAGCTCTAAAGAGCAAGTAGAAAGTTTAGGAGGAAAATTTTTAGTAGTAGATGGTGCTGAAAATCTTGAAACAGAAGGGGGTTATGCAAAAGAAGCTTCAGATGATTTTAAAAAAAAACAAGAGGATCTTTTGGCAGAAACTTTAAAGAAAATTGATATAGTAATTTGTACAGCACTAATACCTGGAAAAAAAGCTCCAAAAATTATTAAAGAAAAAATGATTGAAAATATGAATTCAGGATCTGTTATTTATGATTTGGCAGCTATTCAGGGAGGAAATACAGTGTACACTGAAGCGGACAAAATAATCGATAAAAATGGAGTAAAAATAATGGGTGAGACAAATATTCTTAACAAATTGCCTACTTCAGCTTCTAACCTATATGCAAAAAATGTATTTAATTTTGTTTCTAATCTTTATGATAAAAAAAATAATAAGATTAATATAAACTTAGAAGATGAAATAATAAACAAAACATTAATTAAGTAATTATGGAAATTGATCCTTTTATTTTTAGACTTAGTATTTTTATATTATCTATATTTGTAGGCTATTATGTAGTTTGGAGTGTAACACCATCATTACACACGCCATTGATGTCTGTCACAAATGCAATTTCATCAGTAATTATTGTTGGTGCGATAATTGCCGCTTTAGCAAATAACATGGAAAGTATTTTTACAACTTCAAGTTTGTTTGGTTATTTAGCAATTAGTTTAGCAGCAATTAATATATTTGGAGGATTTTTAGTAACTCAAAGAATGTTGGCTATGTATAAGAAAAAAAAGGATAAGAAATGATATCAGCAAACTTATCTGCAATATTTTATTTGATTTCTGGAGTGTTATTTATATTAGCATTAAGAGGCTTATCTTCACCAGAAACATCAAGACAAGGAAATTTTTTTGGAATTATAGGAATGGTTATTGCTATCACTGTAACATTTCTTTCAATCGGAAATTTTTCAACTGGACTTATCTATGTTTTCATTTTTTTATTAATTGGTGGTGCATTAGGTGCCTTTATTGCTTTTAAAATTCCTATGACA
>CACEIH010000046.1 GCA_902559565.1 uncultured Pelagibacteraceae bacterium | reverse complement strand
TTTTTTTGATAAAGAATTAAACTTAGTAGGAGATACTGACACTTTAGATCTAGATCCAAGATCATTTACAACAAGATTAGATACTGTTGAGTTGGAAATTTTAAATGAAAAAAAAACAGAAGAAATAATCGAAAAAAAGGATATAGATTTTGGTAAGGATTATTCAATATCTTTAAAGGATGTAATGTTAAATTATGCTTCATCAAAAAAATTTGGGATGCCTTTTACTTTTACGCAAGAGGAATTTAACAAATTTAAATTAACCACAATTAAAAATGTTACGAAAAATGGAAAAAATATAGGTTATTTGGCTATATCAGAAAATGCGAATGATATTAAAGCTGCTATCGATGAGAGAAAAACTTTTATTATTCGTACAGCTATTGCTGTTGGGATTGTGATAGTTATTTTTTCATTTGTTTTAAATAGATATTTTTTAAAACCAATAAAAAACTTAGTAAGTTATACAAAAACTATCAAAGATAAAAATCCAAAAAATACTAATATTGATAATTTAAAGTTAAGAAAAGATGAATTGGGATTACTTTCTAATTCTTTGGATGATATGACTTTAGAATTGCAAAAAAGAATAACTCACGCAGAAAATTTTTCAACAGACCTTGTTCATGAAATAAGAAATCCCTTAGCATCTCTTAAAAGTGCCTCTGAAATTTTACATGATACAAATGATGTAGATCAAAGAATAAAGTTGATTGATATTCTTAGCCATGATGTACAAAGAATTGAAAGATTAATTACTGATTATTCCCAAATGTTAAAAGATGAGGTCGCCTTAAGTAAGGAAAAAATTAAAAAACTTGATATTGAACCTATAATCAAATCAGTTGTAGATGATTTTAACAATATTTATAAATTAAAAAGGGGAATTCATATTTCATATGAAAATGATGGAAGAAATAAATATTTTATTAATGGAATAGAAAATAGAATTGAGCAAATAATTGCAAATCTTTTAGATAATGCAATTTCTTTCAGCAAAGACAATAGTGATGTTAAAGTGAAAGTTTCAAAATTAGATAATAATAAAGTGTTAGTAAATATTCTTGATGAAGGTCAAGGTTTTAAAGAAAAAGATACAAATAAAATATTTAAAAGATTTTACAGTAATAGACCAGATAAATTTGGCCAGCATTCAGGATTAGGATTAAATATCGTCAAAAATTTAGTTGATCTTCACAACGCTACGATTAAAGCATCAAATAGATCTAATCAAAAAGGTGCAAGTATGGAAATTATATTTCCAAGAGTATAAAGAGTTCTATTGATTAATATATCCTTTATTGCTAGAAGACCACCATGGAAGATTTCAAAGTAAAAGATATATCTCAAGCAGAATTTGGTCGTAAAGAAATTTCTATAGCAGAAAGTGAAATGCCTGGACTAATGGCATTAAGAGAAGAATATTCAGGTAAGTCACCTTTAAAAGGTGCTAAAATTATTGGTTGTTTGCATATGACTATTCAAACAGCAGTTTTAATTGAAACGCTAGTAGATTTAGGAGCAGAAGTTAGATGGTCGTCATGCAACATTTTTTCAACTCAAGATCATGCAGCTGCTGCAATAGCAAAAGCAGGCATCCCAGTTTATGCTTGGAAAGGTGAAACTGAGGAAGAATATTTATGGTGTATAAAACAAACTATTGTAGGTAAAAAAGATTGGAAACCTAACATGCTTTTAGATGATGGTGGTGACCTTACAGCAATAATGCATAATGAATATAAAGATTTATTAAAAGACGTAAAAGGTGTTTCCGAGGAGACGACTACAGGGATTAAGGCTTTAAATAAAATGGAAAAAGATAAATCTCTTTTAGTCCCCGCAATTAATGTTAATGATTCAGTTACTAAATCGAAATTTGACAATCTATATGGATGTAGAGAAAGTTTAGTTGATGGAATAAGAAGAGCAACCGACGTAATGATGTCTGGAAAAATCGCAATTGTTGCAGGTTTTGGAGATGTTGGAAAAGGAAGTGCTGCTTCTTTGAGACAAAGTGGTGCAAGAGTTTTAGTCACAGAGGCCGATCCTATTTGTGCGTTACAGGCCGCAATGGAAGGATACGAGGTAGTTTTAATGGATGAAGCTATTAGTAAAGCAGATATAGTTGTAACAGCAACAGGAAATAAAGATATTGTTACTGCAGATCACATGAGAGACATGAAAGATAGAGCCATTTTGTGTAATATCGGGCATTTTGATAATGAGATTCAAGTTGAAGCATTGAAAAATTATAAATGGACAGAAATAAAACCACAAGTTCATGAAATTGAATTACCAAGTAAAAAAAGAATTATTCTTTTAGCAGAAGGAAGACTTGTGAATTTAGGTTGTGCGACAGGTCATCCAAGTTTTGTAATGAGTGCTTCTTTTACGAACCAAGTTATAGCTCAAATAGAATTATGGAATAATCATAAGAATTATGAAAATAAGGTTTATGTTTTACCAAAACATTTAGATGAAAAGGTAGCTACGCTTCATCTAAAGAAAGTTGGAGCAAAATTAACTAAATTATCAAAAGAACAAGCGGACTATATCAGTGTTGGGGTAGAAGGTCCCTTCAAACCTAATGCCTATCGCTACTAGAAGTGATAAAATAGATTTATCTTCAGAAAATCAAACAGAAGAATTTGCACTTAGATTTTTAAAAAAGATTAAACCCCAAGATATAATATTTTTGTATGGTGAAATAGGTGTAGGAAAAACTACTTTTGTTAGATATTTAATCAATGGACTTCAAAAAAAAAACAATGAAATT
>CACEIH010000045.1 GCA_902559565.1 uncultured Pelagibacteraceae bacterium | reverse complement strand
AAATATAAAATTGAAAAAGAATTATTACTTTCATTAATGGGTATAGAGACAAATTATGGAACATATGTAGGTAAAATGGATATATTATCATCTTTATCCACTTTAAGTTTTGATAAACGAAGATCAGAATTTTTTACAAAAGAATTATTAATATTATTAAAATTAATAGATACAAATCAAATTGATTATAAAACTCTTTACGGTTCATGGGCTGGTGCATTTGGTTTTTTTCAATTTATGCCATCAACAATTAAAAATCATGCCATAGATTTCAATAAAGATGATTATATTGATCTTAAAAATCCCTCTGATGCTTATGCGTCAGCAGGAAATTATCTTAACAATATGGGTTGGAAAAAAAATTCGCACTGTTTTTATAGGATAAAACTAAATAATGAGATTGATAAAAAATATTTGAATGTTTCAGCTAAAAAATTACATAATAAAAGAAAATTAAAATATTTTAAGAAATTTATAGATAATTATGATGAATTAAATTTGGTTGATGAAAACCTAAAAGTTGCAATTATAACTCCAGATAAGGATATTATACCCGATGCTGAAATTTTAAATCCTGCTTATGTAGTTTTTGATAATTATGAAATTATATTAAAATGGAACCGTTCTTTACGATTTGCTTTAGCCGTATGTACATTAAAAGATAAAATTAAAAATGAACTATAAAATTATTATTACAATATTTTTAAGCATTATACTATTTGGATGCGAAACATCTAAAAATGTAAAAAAAATAAATCAACTTAATCTCGATAATAGATATAAAAATTCTGGATTTGCATTAATTTATAATCAAGATTTAAAGGATATTAAGAAAATCGAGACCAGATCATTAAACATTTACCACAAATCATTAAAAAGAAAATCAATAGTTAAGATAACAAATCCAAAAAATAATAAATATATAATTGCTAATGTTGAGTCTAATAGAATAAAATTCCCTAATTTTTATAATTCTGTTCTTAGTTTAAGGATAGCAGAAGAATTAGAGTTAGATTTAACAGAACCATATATTGAAATTATTTCAATTCCTAAAGGTTCAACATTTGTTGCTAAAAAAGCTAAAATGTTTGAAGAGGAAAAATCTGTTGCTGAAAAAGCACCTGTAGATGGCATTCAAATTAATGATTTAAATGTAAAAAAACAAAAAAAAAAGTTAGTAAATAATAGGAAATTCTCATATTCAATTAAAGTTGCAGATTTTTATTATAAAGATACTGCAAAAATCATGGCTGAAAGAATTAGAAATGAAACTTCAATAAATAATTTGAAAATAATTAAATTATCAGAAACAAAATATAGGGTACTAATAGGTCCTTTTAATGATATAAAAAGTTTAGAGAACTCATTTGAAAAAATGCATTCTCTTAATTTTGAAAATTTAGAAATATTAAAAAATGTTTAAAAAATTGATTGTTTTCTTTCTTGTAAATTTATACTTCTCGCAATCTATTAGTGCAAATATAGAAATTAAGGCTAGAACTGCAATATTACAAGATTTTTTGTCGGGTGAAATTTTATACGAGAAGGAGCCTGACAGATCTATTTATCCTGCTTCGATGACAAAAATTATGACAAGTATTATTGCATTTGATTTAATTAAATCTGGTGACTTAAGATTAGATGAAAAATTTATTATTTCAGAAAGAGCATGGAGACTATCTACAGCAGGATATTCTTCAATGTTTGTTATGATTGGAGATGAAGTTTCTGTAGAAAATTTATTGAAAGGAATAATTGTAGCTTCAGGTAATGATGCTTGTGTAGCTCTTGCAGAAGGTATAGCTGGAACCGAAGAGGAGTTTGCTATTATGATGACATCTAAAGCTAAAGAATTAGGTATGAATAATACTAATTTTGCAAACTCATCAGGAATTAATGATCCAGATAATTATTCGACTGTAAGAGACATTATGATTATGTCTAATTATTTAATTAAAACTCACCCAGAATATTATGAATGGTTTAGTGAAAAAGAATTTACATGGGATAGAACAGGGGGTGATCCAATTACTCAGGGTAATAGAAATCCTCTTTTATATAAAAATATGGGTGCTGATGGAATAAAGACTGGTTATTTAGCTGTGGAAAGATACTCATTAGCTTCATCCATTCAGAGAAGTGGAAGAAGATTAGTAGCTGTAGGTAGTGGTTTTGAAACAAAAAGTTCTAGATCGAGACAAAGTTCAAAACTTTTAATTTATGGACTTACAAATTTTGATTTAGTTGAAATTTCAAATAAAGATAAACCTTTTACAAGTGTTGATGTTTGGTTGGGAAAAAATAATGAAGTAAAAGTTTATACAAAAGAAAATATTTATAAAACAATTAATAAAGGGCAAAAAAGAAAATTAGAAGTGAAAGTAGTTTATGATGGCCCAATAGAGGCACCTATAGAAAAAGATCAAAAATTAGCTAAATTAAAAATTATTTATAAACAGGAACTTATTGGTGAATATGAATTATTAGCACTTAACGAAGTAAAAAAAGTTAATATTTTTTCTAGATTAATGAAGTCTTTAAATTATTTAATCTGGGGCGATGTCTAAAAAACCAGTAATTGTTTTTGAGGGAATAGAAGGCAGTGGAAAAAGTTATCATATATCAAATGTTTCTAAATATTTAAAAAAAAGAAGAATAGATCATATAAGAATTCGTGAACCAGGTGGAAACATGAATAGTGAAAAAATTAGGAGATTAATTTTAAGTAAAAAATCCTCATTTAATAAAAAAACAGATACTTTACTATATTTAGCTTCAAGAAGCGAAAATATAAATATGTTAAAGAAATATTTTAGGAAAAAGATTATTTTGATTGATCGATTTACAGATTCAACTATTGCATATCAA
>CACEIH010000044.1 GCA_902559565.1 uncultured Pelagibacteraceae bacterium | reverse complement strand
CTTTTTAGCAATCTTATCAATTGATATATCAACAAATGAACCAGGACTTACATTTAGCTCATTTTTAAATGATCTTAATTCTGAAATTATATTAATAATCTTCTCAACATCTTTTTGAGATTGATCTTTTTTTGCTTTACCAGATGGCCAATTTTTGTACATAAGAAAATTTTTATTTGATTTATCAAACTTGTTTTTTAACCAAATTTCTTCAGTCACAAATGGAATGAAAGGATGAAGCATAACAAGTATTTGTTTGAAAATATAAGCAGATACCTCTTTTACTTCCTTTTGAGCTTTTTTATCATCAGAATAAAGAATTGTTTTTGAAAGCTCGATATACCAATCACAATAAGAATGCCAAGCAAACTGATAAGCATTTTTAGCAGCCTCATCAAAACGGTAATCCTCGATATTTTTTTGAATTTTGTTTTTAATTTCAATTAACTCTGAATAGATCCATTTGTTTATATTTAATGTGGTTTTTGGAGCTTTATCAGTTTTCTTGAAATCGCATTTATTTGTGATTAAAAAATTATTAGCATTCCATAATTTGTTTAAAAAATTTCTATAACCTTTAACTCTATCTTCAGAAAGTTTTACATCAGTTCCTGGTGATGCCATTGATAATAAAGTAAATCTCAAAGCATCTGCACTATATTTTTCAATTAAATCTAATGGATCAATAACATTACCTTTAGACTTAGACATCTTTTGTCCTTTTTCATCTCTTACAAGTGCATGAACATAAATGTCTTTAAAAGGTTCTTTGTTTAAAAATTCCATTCCAAACATCATCATTCTAGCAACCCAAAAGAAGATAATATCAAAACCTGTAACTAAAACTGAAGTTGGATAAAACTTCTTCACATAATCTTTTTTATCAGGCCAACCTAAAGTTGCAAAAGGCCATAAACCAGATGAAAACCATGTATCTAAAACATCTGGATCTCTAGTTATTTTAACATCTTTTTTATAAAATTTTTTAGCTTGTTTTTTTGCATCTGTTTCATTTGTTGCAACAAATATTTTTTTATCAGGTCCATACCATGCTGGTATTTGATGTCCCCACCAAAGCTGTCTAGAAACACACCACGGTTCAATATTATTCATCCATTGAAAATAAGTTTTAGACCAATTAGTTGGAAAGAAATTTGTTTTTTTAGATTTAACTATTTTTTTTGCTTTTACTGCTAATTTTTTTGCATCAACAAACCACTGTTCAGTCAAAAAAGGTTCTATAACTGAATTAGATCTATCACCGTAAGGAACTTTATTTTTTATATTTTCTTCTTTAACAAAAAAATCTTTTTCTTTAAGTTCTTCTAATAACTTTTTACGAGCATCAAATCTATCAAGTCCAATATAATCCTCAGGCGCATTATCGTTTATTTTTCCCTCTTCAGTAAATATATTGATCATATCCAACTTGTTTCTTTGACCTACTTCATAGTCATTAAAGTCGTGTGCTGGTGTAATCTTTAATGCACCTGTTCCTTGTTCTGGATCTGCATAATTATCCTTAATGATTTTAATTTTTCTACCTACAATAGGTATTGTGACAGTTTTGCCTACATACTCTTTATATCTTTTATCTTTTGGATTGACTGCAATTGCAGTATCTCCAAGCATTGTTTCGGGTCTTGTTGTAGCAATAGTTATAAATTCTGAAGAATTTTCAATTGGGTATCTTATATAATAGATCTTAGAGTTCATTTCTCTTTGATCAACCTCTAAATCTGAGATAGCTGTTTTTAATACTGTGTCCCAATTAACTAATTTTTCTGCTTTGTAAATTAATTTTTTTTTATGAAGTTCAACAAAGACCTTAATTACTGATTTAGATAGATTATCGTCCATTGTAAATGCATTACGCGACCAATCGCATGAACACCCAAGTTTTTTAAGTTGATTGATAATTATATCCCCATACTGATTTTTCCATTCCCATACTTTTTTAATGAATTTTTCTCTTCCTAGACTATTTTTATTCAAATTTTCTTTTTCTAGTTTTCTTTCAACAAGTGCTTGTGTGGCTATACCTGCATGATCAGTTCCTGGTTGCCATAAAGTTTCATAATTGTTCATTCGGTAATATCGAACTAAAAAATCTTGAATTGAATTATTTAATGCATGACCCATATGTAGGCTTCCAGTCACATTCGGGGGTGGAATTACTATTGAAAATTTCTTTGAATTTTTTTGTGGCTTAAATAGTTTATTTTTTTCCCAATATGCGTAAATCTTATCTTCTACTTTAGAATGTATATATTTATCGCTTATCATGGGTGCAATTAGTTTATAATTTAATAATCTAAATTAACAATAATCAAATTGGAACGTTATTTAATAGACTAATTGCAAATATTTAATATAAAACCCTTGTAGCTATCATCTAAAACATAAGGCAACGTGGCGGAATGGTTACGCAGAGGATTGCAAATCCTTGTATCCCGGTTCGATTCCGGGCGTTGCCTCCAAAAAAAATCTTGTTTTAGTATGAAAAAAAAGTAAGTTGAGCTTTTTACATTCCTCGGTAGCTCAGTTGGTAGAGCAGTTGACTGTTAATCAATTGGTCGCAGGTTCGAGTCCTGCCCGAGGAGCCAAAATTATCCAACTTTGGAAATATTATTATTAGTCACCTGTATTGATTTACTAAACTTTAATTTTTGATCAGAATTTAGCTCTGAATATAATTTCACCAAAAAATTGTAATTTACGTTCATATGACCTTCTTGAGATTTTTCTAAGTTAATTAGATATTCTGAAAAATCTTCAAAAAAGTAGTTGATTGGAACTTTTAAAAAATTTGATAATTGCAATAACCTTAATGAACTTACTCCGTTAGTGCCTTTTTCATATTTTTGGATTTGTTGAAATGTTACGTTGATTGCTTTTGCTACTTTAGTTTGTGTTAAACCTAGAGCTAGCCTTCTA
>CACEIH010000043.1 GCA_902559565.1 uncultured Pelagibacteraceae bacterium | reverse complement strand
TTGATAAGGTTTATTTAATTAATGGATAAAATTTCAGATTTAAAACAAATCGTAATAAAAACTTTAGACATTAATAAAGCTCAAGACATTATTAGTATAGATTTAAAAGATAAAAGTTCTATGGCAGACTATATGATTATAGCAAGCGGAACTTCCTCAAGACATATTCAAGCTTTATCTGAACAAGTCTTAGAAAAACTTAAAGATAATGGTATTGAAAATTCCAAGATTGAAGGAAAAGAGAGCAATGAATGGAAATTAGTTGATGGTATCGATCTTATTGTTCATATTTTTCATCCAGAAAAAAGAAAATTTTATGAGTTAGAAAAAATGTGGTCTGAATTAATACCAAAAGAAAAATTAATAATATGAAAAAAAGTATAATATCTCTATTATTTTTATTTCATCTTTTATTAATACAAACTGTTTATTCTTCTGAAAATGAAATTTATAAGAAGATAGATTTATTTGGAGAAGTTTTAGAAAAAATTAATAAAGAATATGTAGATGAAATAAATCAATCAGAAAGTATGGACTCTGCGATTGATGGTCTTCTTCAATCTTTAGATCCGTATTCAAGCTATATGTCTCCAGAAGTTTTTAATGAAATGCAGACTGAAACCAGCGGAGAATTTGGTGGCTTAGGCATCGAAGTAACTATGGAGTCTGGTGTTGTAAAAGTAATTTCACCAATAGATGATACACCAGCTTCTAAAGCTGGGATAAAAGCTGGTGATTACATTGTTAAAATTGATAATACTCAAGTCCAGGGCAAATCTTTAAGTGAAGCTGTTGATTTAATGAGGGGTCCAGTTGGTTCAGGGATCGAATTAACTGTTCGAAGAAGAGGTGAAAGAAAAGCGCTAACTTTTTACATTGTACGAGAAATTATTGAAATTAAATCTGTGAAAGCTGATCTTATAGAAAAGAATATTGGTTATATTAGACTAACTTCATTTAATGAAAATAGTGCAAATCAAATTGAAAAAGAGATCAAAAGTTTAGAAAAAAATAAAGATTTAAAAGCTTATATCCTAGATTTAAGAAATAATCCTGGTGGATTATTATCCCAAGCTATAACAATTTCTGATTTTTTTTTAGATAATGGAGAAATTGTATCTACAAAAGGTAGAAAATCTTCAGAAAATAGAAAATGGTTTGCTAAAAAAGGAGACCTCACTAAAGGAAAAACATTAGTAGTTTTAATCAACTATGGTTCAGCTTCAGCTTCAGAAATTGTTGCTGGTGCTTTAAAGGATCACAAAAGAGCAATTTTGTTAGGGGAGAATAGCTTTGGCAAAGGATCTGTTCAATCAATTATTCCTCTAAAAAATAGAGGGGCTATTAGATTAACTGTTGCTAAATACTATCTTCCTTCAGGAAAATCTATTTCTGAAGTTGGTGTATCCCCAGATATTGAAATAGATGAAGACTCAGATGAATTTAGAATTAAAACTGAAACGGATAATCAATTAAATTACGCTATTAAACTTCTTAACGGTTAAAAATGACAGAAAAATTTAAAAATTTGCCACTTAGAAGTGGAGTGGGTATTGTCGTTCTAAATAAAGATAACAAAGTTTTTGTTGCAAAAAGAATTGATAATCCCAAAGACTTTTGGCAAATGCCTCAAGGTGGTGTGGATGAAGGTGAAGATTTTTTATCAGCTGCTTACAGAGAGTTAGAAGAAGAAACTAATATAAAGAATGTTAAACTAATTAAAGAGTTAGATGGGATGACTACATACGAACTTCCCAAAAATTTACTAGGAATTATATGGAAGGGAAAATACAGAGGTCAAAAACAAAAGTGGTTTTTAATGAAGTTTTTAGGTAACGATGATGAAATTAATTTAAAAACAAATAAACCTGAATTTTTAGATTGGAAATGGGTTGATTTAGAAATGATAACAAAATTTGTGGTTGATTTTAAACTTCATGTTTATAGAGAAATTGAAAGTAAAGTAAAAAAAATAATTAATTAAGTGATTTTAAGGTTTCAACTTTTTGATCGGCCAAATATTTTAATTCATCACTAATTTCTGTTTTATTTACTTCTTCTTCAGCAATTTTAAGTAAATCTTGTAATTTATTTTTTTCAATATCTTTTAAATTAAAGATAGAACTTGTAAGCACAGATAGACTATTATTTTTGAACTCCACAATACCATCCTCAACATAATACTTTTCTACTCCAGATTTTGCTTGAATAGTAATTATCCCTGGCTTTAAAAATGAAATTATCGAAATATGATCCTTGAGTATTCCCATTTCACCCTCAAAAGCAGGAACAACCACTTCTGTTACGTCTTCTTTAGATAAAAAAGATTTGTCTGGATTTACAATTTCTATTTTAAATTCTTCACTCACTAGGCAGCATCTTTTTTCATTTTTTCTGCTTTTTCTATAGCTTCCTCGATTGTACCTACCATATAAAATGCAGCTTCAGGAAGATGGTCATACTCACCTTTGCAAATAGCATCAAAACCTTTAATAGTTGACTCTAAATCTACAAGCTTACCCGGTGACCCAGTGAATACCTCAGCAACAAAGAAAGGTTGTGATAAAAATCTTTGAATTTTTCTTGCCCTTGCAACAGTTAATTTGTCTTCTTCTGACAATTCGTCCATACCTAAGATTGCAATAATATCTTGTAAAGATTTGTAAGTTTGAAGAACTTTTTGAACCTCTCTTGCAACTCTATAATGTTCATCGCCAACTATTCTAGGATCAAGAATTCTTGAAGTGGAATCTAATGGATCCACAGCAGGATATATACCAATTTCCGCTATTTGTCTTGAAAGTACAGTCGTTGCATCCAAGTGAGCGAATGAAGTCGCAGGCGCAGGATCTGTTAGATCATCTGCTGGAACATAAATAGCTTGTACAGAAGTAATTGATCCCTTGTTCGTTGTTGTAATTCTTTCTTGTAAGTTACCCATATCAGTCGCCAAAGTAGGTTGATAACCCACTGCTGATGGTATTCTTCCTAAAAGTGCAGATACTTCTGAACCAGCCTGAGTAAATCTGAAAATATTATCAACAAAGAAAAGTACATCTTGACCTTCTTGATCTCTAAAAT
>CACEIH010000042.1 GCA_902559565.1 uncultured Pelagibacteraceae bacterium | reverse complement strand
GGCTCAGGTTTAATGGCTGAAAACTTAACCAATGACGTTGCTGTGATGTTAATTGCAAACACAATAGCAACAGGAGCAGGTTTATTTGTGCTTATTACAGTATTTGCTGATGTATCAGGAGCTCACTTTAATCCATTTGTAAGTATCGCAATGACAATAACAGGTAAATTAAAAAAGAAACTATTACCCTTTTATATTATTGCTCAATTAGTTGGATGCCTGATTGGTGTTGGTTTAGCTAATTTCTTTTTTGAACATGAGATTTATGAATTATCTACTAAGTCAAGAGATGGAATTTACATATTCACATCTGAGGTAATAGCAACATTAGGGCTTATAACAATAATTTTTGGTTCAATGAAGTCAGGTAAAATTGCTGTTGCCGCTAGTGTTGGTCTTTATATTACTGCCGGTTATTGGTTTACTTCCTCAACTTCATTTGCAAATCCAGCTGTTGCAATTGCTAGAACATTTACAGAGTCTTTTACTGGTATTAGTTATTTAAATACTCCATATTATATTTTAGCTGAACTTATCGGAATGTTAATTGCTGTATTTATTGTTAAAAAGTTATTTTTAGAAAAGAATTAGTTTAAACTAAAGAGTAACCTGAAGATCTAACTGTTCTGATTAATTCTTTTTTGTCTTTAATATTTATCGATTGTCTTAATCTTCTTATATGAACATCTATAGTTCTACTTTCGACATTGACATTGTTCGGCCAAACAGTTTCGAGAATTTGATCTCTTGAATAGACTCTTTTTGGATTTGTTAAGAAAAACTCTAATAATCTAAATTCTGTGGGGCCAAGTTGAATTTCTTTATCTGCTCTAAAAACTCTTTTTTCTATTCTATCTAATTTTAAATCCTCAAATGTTAAATCATTAGCAACAATATTAGGATCAGATCTTCTCAGAACTGCTTTTATTCGAGCATGTAGTTCATTAAAACTAAATGGTTTTGTGACATAATCATCTACACCACTTTCAAGACCTTTTACCTTGTCTTCCTCCTCACCTTTAGCTGTAAGCATAATGATAGGAAGGCTCTTAAAATTACTGTCTCTTCTAATATTTTTACAGATATCTATCCCTGATAAATCTGGTAGCATCCAATCTAATAAGAGTAGATTAGGTTCAAATTTTTTTAATTCTTTTAAACCTTCATTTCCATTTAATGATGAAGAGACAACAAAACCCTCTTTTTCTAGATTATGTTGGACTAATTGAACTATTGAAGCTTCATCTTCAATAATAAAAATTTTTCCTTTCATCAAATTATTCTTGGATTACTTTACCCTTTGGTCTACTACCTTTTAGGTATTCGCCTTTTACTAAATAGCATACCGTCTCAGCGATATTCGTTATATGATCGCCTGCTCTTTCCAAATTTTTTGTAGCAAAAATTAAATGTGTTGAAAAATCTAAGTTTTTTTTATCTTTAGATAAAAAATCTATTACACTTTCCATTGCTATATAAGTTAAATCATCAACTTGTTCATCTTTTTCCCAAACTTCTTTAGCTTTATCAAAGTTTTTGTTCACATAACTATCAAGAACATCATTTAATTGTTTCATAACAAGCTCTCCAAGTCTTTTCAAATTTCCTAATAATTCATCTGGTAAATCTAGTGGTAAAGGTTTAACTTTTTTGGCATTACTCTTTGAAAGATCTCCTATTCTTTCTAAATCTTGAGAGATTTTTAATGAACTTATAGTTTCTCTTAAATCAATTGCCATAGGTGCTCTTTTAACTAGTAAATTCATTATTTGAGTGTCTATTTTAGATCTAAATTTGTTAATTTCTTCATCACTTTTAATAATTTTATCAATTGAGTCCTTATCAACTTTAATCACCGCATCCATTGCATCACTTAATTGTGACTCGGTTAAGCTACCCATTTTAATTAACGAGTCTTTAAGGAACTGAAGTTCTTCTTCGTAAGACTTTACTGTATGTTCATTGCTCATAATTTATCCAAATCTACCTGTAATATAGTCTTGTGTCATTTTATTGTCAGGATTTTTAAAAATTTTCTCAGTTTTTCCAACTTCTATTAGCTTTCCTAGGTGAAAAAACCCTGTTTTTTGTGAAACACGTACAGCCTGAGCCATTGAGTGTGTCACTATTACAATCGTATAAGTTTTTTTTAATTCATCAATTAATTCTTCAATTTTTGCAGTAGCAATTGGGTCTAATGCTGAGCATGGTTCATCCATTAAGATCACTTCAGGATTAACAGATATAGCTCTCGCTATACAAAGTCTTTGTTGCTGTCCTCCAGATAAACTTGTGCCTGGTTCATCAAGTCTATCTTTAACTTCTTCCCATAAAGCAGATTTTTTTAAACTGTTTTCAACAATTTGATCTAATTCGCTTTTGGTTTCACCTTTTCCATGAATTTTAGGACCATACGAAATATTATCATATATACTTTTTGGAAAAGGATTTGGCTTTTGAAAAACCATTCCAACTCTTTCTCTCAATGAGACAACATCTAAATCTTTATCATTAATATTCATGCCATCCATTTCGATATTTCCAGTAACTTTACAAATATCAATAACATCATTCATTCTATTAATGCATCTTATGAAAGTTGATTTACCACATCCAGATGGACCAATTAATGCAGTTACTTCTTTTTCATTCAAATCTAAATTAACATCAAACAATGCTTGTTTATCACCATAATAAACATTCAAGTTTTTTGATTTTATTTTAATGTTGCTCATTTAGTTCCATCGTTTTTCAAATTTTTGTCTTAAATAAACTGCAATAAAATTCATTACAATTAAAAAGCTTAAAAGCATCATAATAGTTGCTGAGGTTTTTTCAACAAAACCTCTTTCTGCAGACTCAGACCATAAATACACTTGTACAGGTAAAGAAGATGATGGATCAACTGGACTTGACGGTATGTCAACAACAAATGCTACCATTCCAATTAATATAAGTGGTGCTGTTTCACCTAATGCTTGAGCTAATCCGATTATAGTTCCTGATAAAGTGCCAGGTAGTGCTAACGGTACTACATGATGAAAAACAGATTGAAATTTAGATGCACCAACTGCTAGAGCGCCCTCTCTTATTGAAGGTGGAACAGCTTTTAATGAAGCTCTACATGGAATAATAATTCTTGGTAAAGTCAT
>CACEIH010000041.1 GCA_902559565.1 uncultured Pelagibacteraceae bacterium | reverse complement strand
TAAAATGATAAATTTTCCTATTTTATCTTTTTTGATATTACTACCGTCAATTGGAGCTCTTTTCTTATTTTTTACCAAAAGCAGTAAAGAAAATAATGTGACTGTAAAATATGTTGCTTTGTTTACATCTCTAGTAAATTTTATTTTATCAATTTATTTATGGATATTATTTGATCAAACTACTTCCGATTTTCAATTTGTCGAAGATAGAGTTTGGATTGAAAACTTCATTAATTATAAAGTTGGTGTAGATGGAATTTCAATATTATTTATTTTACTTACGACGTTCATAACGCCGCTTTGTATTATATCTGTTAATAATTCAATTAAGAACAGACTAAGTGAATTTTTAATAGCAATATTGATTATGGAGTCATTCATGATTGGTGTATTTTGTTCACTAGACCTTGTTGTTTTTTACTTATTTTTCGAAGCAGGTTTAATTCCAATGTTTTTGATCATCGGAATTTGGGGTGGTGCTCGAAGAGTTTACTCAGCGTTCAAATTTTTCTTATATACTTTGCTCGGTTCAGTATTAATGCTTGTTGCTATAATATCCATATATTGGATAACAGGGACAACTGATGTAGTTCAACTTTATGAAATTGGAATTGATCAAAAATATCAAAATTTACTTTGGCTAGCTTTTTTTAGTTCATTTGCAGTAAAAACACCAATGTGGCCAGTTCATACTTGGCTTCCAGATGCTCACGTTGAAGCACCAACAGCTGGATCAGTATTATTGGCTGCTATTTTACTTAAAATGGCAGGGTATGGTTTTATAAGGTTTTCATTAGGATTGTTTCCCATAGCTTCAGAAATTTTTACACCTTTGATTTATATATTAAGTGTAATTGCAATCATTTTTACATCGTTCATTGCTTTAATGCAGGAAGATATGAAAAAATTAATTGCATATTCATCTGTAGCTCACATGGGTTTTGTGACCCTGGGTATTTTTACCATTCAACAACAAGGTATAGAAGGAAGTATAATTCAAATGATTAGTCATGGTCTTGTTTCTGCAGCATTATTTTTATGTGTTGGTGTCGTTTATGATAGGATGCATTCAAGATTGATAAATACATATGGTGGTTTAGTAAGTGTTATTCCAAAATATTCAGTTTTATTTATGTTTTTTACATTAGCCGCACTAGGATTACCAGGAACTAGTGGTTTTGTTGGTGAATTTTTGATTTTGATGGCAGCATTTAAAGATAATTTTTTAGTAGCTGTAATAGCAAGCTTCGGAGTAATTATAGGGGCTGCATATATGCTTTGGTTATATAAAAGAGTAGTGTTTGGAAAATTAACTAATTTAGATTTAAAACAAATGCTTGACTTAAATAAATCAGAAATAGTTGTCTTAACTTGTTTAGCTATACCAACTTTATTTTTTGGTTTTTATCCAGAACCCTTAATAAACACAATAGAAGTATCAATAAGTGACTTGATAGAAGGCTATAATTTAAAGATAGTGAGTAAATTTTAATGGAAAATTTAGAATTTGTATTTCCTGAAATCTTTGTCTCTTTATCTATAATGTTCTTACTTATTTTAGGAGTTTTTAAAAAAAAAAGTTCAAAACTAATTCTAAATTTATCTTTGATAATTTTACTTGTAACTGCTGTACTAACATTTAATGAAACAATTGGTATTAATGAAATTACATTATTTAACGGAAGTATAATAATTGATTATTTATCATCTTTTATGAAAATTATTACCTTGGTTGCAGCTTTTTTTGTTTTAGTGATTTCATCAAATTATTTAAAATCAATAAAAATTTTTAAGATCGAATATCCAATATTAATTCTTAGCTCAGTTTTGGGTATGATGATTATGATTAGTTCCAATGATTTGATAGTTTTTTATATGGGGCTTGAACTTCAATCTTTAGCCTTATATGTATTAGCTACATTTAATAGAGATCAAATAAAATCTTCTGAAGCTGGGTTAAAATACTTTGTTTTAAGTGCATTATCTTCAGGATTATTATTGTATGGTTGTTCATTAATATATGGTTTTACAGGTTCAACTAATTTTAATGTAATTGCCAATCAATTAAACTCAAATGAATATGCACTAACTTTTGGAATTGTTTTTATTCTTGTAGGATTAGCATTTAAAATCTCAGCTGTGCCATTTCATATGTGGGCACCAGATGTTTACGAAGGATCTCCTACTTCAGTAACTTTATTTTTTACGATGGTTCCAAAAATAGCTGCTTTAACAGTTTTTATAAGATTTTTATACGTTCCCTTTTTAAACTTGATTGATCAATGGCAAATGATACTGGTTTTTTTATCAATAGCCTCAATGGTTTTTGGTGCAGTAGCAGCAATAGGTCAAAAAAATATAAAAAGACTTATAGCATATAGTTCAATTGGACATATAGGATATGCATTAGCCGGATTAACCACAGGCTCTAATGAAGGTATACAAAGTTCAGTAATATATATAACAATTTATATATTAATGAACCTGGGATTATTTTCATGTTTATTAATGATGAAAAGAAACAATGTTTATTATGAACAAATTGATGACTTATCTGGACTATCAAAAAATCATCCATTACTTTCATTGTCGTTATTAGTTATTCTTTTTTCTCTAGCTGGAATACCACCGCTTGCTGGATTTTTTGCTAAATTTTATATTTTTAAATCAGTTCTAGAACAATCAATGTTTTTTCTAGCAATTGTTGGACTTTTATCAACAGTCATTGCTGCTTTTTATTATCTAAGAATTATTAAGATTATGTATTTTGATAAAGAAAAAGAAAAATATGACACTGATCATAGTTTGTGGTTAAAATTTTCACTTACTGTTTCTACTTTATTAATCTTGATTTATTTCATATTTCCTAGTCAACTAATCGAAGTAGTTTCAAGAATTAATATTATTCAATGAAGCTAAAACAATTTAATTTTAAAAAAGTTAAAAGCACTAATCAAACTACAATAAGATTAATTAAAAGTTCAAAGAATGAATTTGGTTTAATTATTTCAGAGGCACAATCCAATGGAAAAGGTCAGTATGGTAGAAAATGGATTTCATATAAAGGAAACATATTTATGTCTTTTTTTTACAAATTAGAAAAAATAAATTTATCTATAAGATCTCTTACGAAAAAGAACTGTTTTTTGATTAAAAGTGTTATTTCAAAATATTATAAAAAAAAAATTACTTTTAAACCTCCTAATGATTTATTAATTAA
>CACEIH010000040.1 GCA_902559565.1 uncultured Pelagibacteraceae bacterium | reverse complement strand
TTAGATTATTTCTTAAAGCCATTTTTTTATGAAATTTGAAAAAGTTATCATCTGCATTTAAAACAATAAAACCATCAAACTTTGTATTATGAATTATTTCTGATTTCGCTAAAGCAATTTGTTTTATATTTTTAAAATTTTTTGCGTGTGCATAGTTGATATTGGTAATAACACTAACATCTGGCTGAATAATCTTAGTTAAATAATCAATTTCTCCTCTCTTATCCATTCCTACTTCTAAAACTCCATATGCATCTGTCTGTTTTAAATTAAAAAGACTTAAAGGAACTCCATATTTATTGTTATAAGATCGTGGGGAAACACTAACTTTTGAAATTTTATTTAAAGAATTTCCCAACAATTCTTTTAAAGTAGTTTTTCCACAGCTCCCTGTTATAGAAATTATTTTTGTATTTATATTTTTTCTAAAAATTTTAGAAGCTTCTGTTAAAAATTTTAATGTATTTTTAACTTTTATTTGTCTTTTATTTTTTAAAGTTTTTTCAATTTTATTTACTACAGCAAGGGATGCTTTATTTTGAAATGATTGTCTTATAAATTTATTTCCATCTTTTTTTTTACCTTTAATTGCAAAAAAAATATCATCTTTTTTAACTTCTCTTGAATTAATCCTTCCTTTATTAATAAATAAATTAGATGGTAATTTTTTTTGATTTGATAATTCTTTTAGTATGTTTAATTTCAAATTACTCGCTAAATCAAAATTTTTAGTTTTAATCTCCTCTAAGATAATTTTTTTATCTGAAAAATAAATCTTTCGTTTACCAAAATCTTGGATTTTTTCATGACCCTTTCCTGCTATTAACAAGATTTCACCCGTCTTTAAATTATTTATAGCCTCTCTTATTGCTTTTAGTCTGCTAGATATTTCTATAATTTTTTTTCCTTTAATTCCTACTTTAATATCTCTTCTAATTTTATTAGGGTTTTCAAATCTTGGATTATCATCTGTTAAATAGATCTTGTCTGAATAAAGATCGGCAATTTTTCCCATTTTTGATCTTTTATTTTGATCTCTATTGCCACCACATCCAAATAATAAACTTATTTTTTTATCAGGAAATTGTTCTCTTAAATTTAAAAGGCATATTTTTAATGCCTCAGGAGTATGTGCGTAGTCTAGAATTACTTTTGACTGATTTTTAATTTTACCAATTTTTTCAAACCTTCCTTCCACGGGAGTTAGTTTTGGAAGGACTTTTAAAATTCTTTCCATATCTATGTTACTTTTTTCGGCAGCTATTATTGCCATTAAAATGTTTTTAATCTGAATTTTTCCTATCAGGTTTAGATTAATTTCTTTAATTGAATTTTTATATTCTATTTTAAGTACTTGATATTCTCCCCTAAAAGAATGGGACAATATTTTAAAATTTTTTTTTTTATCATTTATTAAAAAAAGCTTTAAGTTTTTTTTATTTACAACTTTTTTAATTTTTTTAAATTGTGGTATTTCATGATCAGTGATTACATTGCCTTTTTTTTTAATAAGATTTTCAAATAAATAAAGTTTTGCTTTTAAGTATCTATTCAAATTTTTATGATAATCTAAATGATCTTGTGATAAATTTGTGAATATTCCTGAATTAAACTTTAAGCCATCCAACCTATTTTGTTGGAGACCATGACTAGAGGCTTCTAAAATGACATTGTCTATTTTCTGTTTTTTAAGTTTTTGTAATACTTGACCTAATTGTATTGGATCAATTGTTGTATTTGATAATTTTAGATTACTATTATTAGATTTAACTCCTAATGTGCCAATTGAGGCAACATTTTTATTGTTTAACTTCAATATTTGATAATAAAAATTAGCAATAGAAGATTTTCCATTAGTCCCAGTAACGGCAATTAAATTTTTTGGCTTTTGATCATAGATTTTGAATGAAACTTCTGCCAGTAATTTTCTTACATTTTTTGCGTGTATTAATGTTATTCCATTTTGAGATTTTTTAATTCTTTTTTCTGTTATAATAATTTTACAACCTTTTTTTATCGCTTCTGGAATAAATTTATTTCCATCAATATTGTTACCTCTGATTGCAAAAAAAATATCATTTTTTTTAACTTTTGAACTATCAAAAGAAATACCTGAAAAGAAAATATTTCTTTTTTTAAAATTTATCTGTGGAATAAAATCTTTGAGCTGCATTAATTATTTAACCTCACCATATTTTGTGGCTAAAATAGGCCCAATTTTTTCAACTATATGACCTGTAACCTCTACACTATTCCAACCAGCTGTATTTCTGGGACTTCCTTTTAATTTAAAATTTGAACCATCTCTGTATTCGTAAATATATTCTTTATTAATCTGTGGCTCCTCTAACATAATTGCTAAAATAAACTTTGGTTTTGATGTGGGAAATATAGAGACAAAAGTATTTATTTTTTGTTTAGAATAACCTCCCTCGGAGGAACTTTTATTAGCTGTACCAGTTTTTCCTCCAATCTCGTAACCTTTAACGTTTGCTAAATTAGCTGTTCCCTCTTTAGTGGATACAATTTTTCTCAAAATTGGTAAAATTTTTTTTGTGACATCCTCTTTTAAAATTTTTTCTTTAACTTTTAAATGTCTTCTTTGAATTAGAATAGGCTCCACATCAAATCCTCCATTTGCAATTATTGCATATGCTTTAACGACTTGAAGCAATGTAGTAGTAATACCATGACCAAATGAAGCAGTAGCAAGTGGGCATTTACCCCAATTAAATTTGATAGGTTTTCCTATTTCTTCAATATCAAAATTAATTTTTTCTAAAATACCTAGTTTATTTAAAAATAGCTTAAATCTCTCTTCACCAACTTGTTGCCCGATTCTTACTGATCCTATATTTCCTGATCGAATTAAGATTTGTTCGGCTGTTAAATTTGATGGTAAATCATTATCATACTCTCTTATAGGAAAACCTGCACAAAATAAAGATTTAGGTAAATCTAAAAATTTAGTATCAGGTTGAATAATTTTTTCATTAAAAGCTGCTGCTAAAGTAAATGTTTTAAATACTGACCCGAATTCATAGACTCCCTTGGTAGCTCTATTTATAAAACTCTTGTCAGAAATTTCTTTTCTTTGATTAGGGTCAAAGTCAGGTAAAGAAACTAAAGATAAAATTTCACCATTATTAACATTCATTAAAATGGCTGAACTTCCTTTAAAATTAAATATTTTACTAAATCTAATTAATTCTCTTCTTATTAAATATTGAATATCTTTATCAACTGTTAAATTTATTGGATCTTGACTCTTTTTTAGTTTTTTATCCAAAGATTTTTCTAAACCCGATATACCATTATTTTCATTATCTATTTGTCCAATAATATGACTAAACAAATTTTTTTGTGGATAAATTCGAATTAAATTATCTCTAGGTTCTATAGACTTATCACCAAGTTGCATTAATTTTTCATAATTTTCTTCTGATATTTTTTTTTCAAAATAAAAAAAATTTCCTTTTTTAATTCTTTTTTTTATCTGATTGTAGTTTTTGTTTGGAAAAATATACTTTAAATTTATCAATAATTTATC
>CACEIH010000039.1 GCA_902559565.1 uncultured Pelagibacteraceae bacterium | reverse complement strand
AAAATAAAAATTATATTATTTTAGATTTTGGAACAGCAACTACTTTCGATATTTTAATAGGTAATAATTATAAAGGTGGAGTTATTTCACCAGGTATAAAACTTTCACTTAATACTTTATCTGATAGGGCTTCCTTAATTCCAAAAATTAACCTTAAAAAGATGTCGAAAATAATAGGAAAAGACACTAAGTCAGCTGTAAGGTCTGGTTTTTTTTGGGGTTACGCTGGATTGATTGACAATATAATAAATTTAATTAAGAAAGAGACAAGAAAATCATTCAATATAATTATTACTGGAGGATTTTCTGAATTATTTAGAAATTCAATTAAAACAAAAACAAAACAAGATATCGATTTAACTATTAATGGCCTTATTAAAGCTTCAAAACTAATAAAATAATATGAAAGATGAATTTTTATTTTGTCCACTAGGTGGTTCTGGTGAAATTGGGATGAATATGAATTTATTTGGCTATGGTCATCCTGGAGATCATAAATGGATAATGGTTGATATAGGTGTTACATTTGCCGATGACACTATTCCTGGTGTTGATTTAATTTATCCTGATCCAGGTTTCATTCAAGAAAGAAAAGATAATCTTCTAGGAATAATTTTAACTCATGCTCATGAAGATCATATAGGTGCTGTTGCACACCTTTGGCCAAAGTTAGGTTGTAAAATATATGCTACACCATTCACAGCAGTTTTGATAAAAGAAAAATTTAAGGAAAAACACATCGATATAACAAAAGATTTACAAATAGTAGAACTTAATGGAAAAGTTAAATTAGACCCATTTGAAATTGAATATATTACACTTACTCATTCAATTTTAGAGCCTAATGGTCTTAAAATTCAAACACCAGCAGGTGTAGTTTTACATACAGGTGATTGGAAAGTTGATCCTAATCCATTAATTGGTGATGAAATAAATACAAAAAGATTAAAGGAAATTGGTGATGCAGGTGTATTGGCGATGATTTGTGACTCAACTAATGTATTTAGTGCTGGTAGATCAGGATCAGAATTAGATGTTAGAAAAAACATGCTTAATATAATGAGTAGATTAAAAAAAAGAATAATTATTACATCATTTGCTTCAAATGTAGCTCGAATGGAATCTGCATTTTACTGTGCTGAAAAAACTGGAAGACAAATTTCTCTAGTTGGAAGGTCAATGCATAGAATTTATAAAGCAGCAAGGCAATGTGGTTATTTACAAAATACAATAGATCCAATCGATCCAAGAGAAGCAAAAAATATTTCGAGAGAAAAAATAGTTTATCTTTGTACAGGAAGCCAAGGCGAGCCTATGGGAGCTATGATGAGAATCTCAAATTATACACATCCTGATGTATTCATTGAAAAAAATGATGCGGTAATATTTTCCTCTAAAATTATTCCAGGAAACGAAAAGAAACTTTATAAACTTCATAACCAATTAGTAAAAGATGGAATAGAAGTTATTTCAGAAGAGAGTGAGTTTATTCATGTGTCAGGTCATCCAAATAGAGAAGATTTAAAAGATATGTATAGCTGGGTAAAACCTAAATGTGTTATTCCAGTACATGGTGAACATAGGCACATGATAGAACACATAAATTTTGCTAAAGAAATGCAAGTACCTTATCCAGTACAAGTGGAAAATGGCGATATTGTAAAGTTAGCACCAGGTGATCATCCAGAAGTTTATGATAAAGCTCCAAGTGGTAGATTGTACTTAGATGGTAATGTTAGTGTTGAGGAAAATTCTCAATCGATTAAAGATAGAAAAAATTTAAGTACTAATGGTTATCTAGAGATTACAATTTTGATTACACCCAAAGGAAATATTCACAATAATCCAATAATTACTTTTAGAGGTTTGCCTATTTATGAAACTGATGAATTTGTTTTTGAATTGGAAGAAGAAATAGAAAAAACAACAAGAACATTTAAACTTGGAAATAAGAGTCAGGAACGAAATCTTATAGATGCTTTAAAAATTGCCTCAAGAAAATTTACTAAAGAAAAAACTGGCAAGAAACCTTTTACTAACATCAATTTAGTTAAAATTTAATGAGCATCACAGGTTTAGCGATTATATATATCATTATTTGGTGGATTGTTTTTTTTGCAATTTTACCTATGGATGTAGATAGAATAAAAATTCAAAAGATAGAAGGTGAAGATCCAGGATCACCTGAAAATCCAAAAATGTTAAAAAAATTCATTTATTGTACTGGAATTACCACTATTTTATTCATTATTATTTACTTATTAATGAAGTTTGAATATTTGAACTTAAGAAATATAATAAATTAACATGTATATTTCAAAATCTTTCATTCCAATTTTAAAAAACAATCCTTCAGAAGCAAAAATTAAATCTCATCAATTAATGCTTAGAGTTGGTATGATAAAACAATCATCTGCTGGAATATATTCTTGGTTACCTCTTGGTTTTAAAGTAATGAAAAAAATTGAAAAAATTGTTAGGGAAGAGCAAAATAGAATCGGTGTTCAAGAAATTTTAATGCCTACCATTCAATCTAGTGAAATTTGGAAAGAGAGTGGAAGATACGAGGATTATGGAGAAGAGATGCTTAGAATCAAAGATCGTCAAAATAGAGAAATGCTATATGGACCTACAAATGAAGAGCTAGTCACTGAAATATTTAGATCATCTATTAAATCGTATAAATCTTTGCCACAACTCCTTTATCATATTCAATGGAAATTTAGAGATGAGATAAGACCAAGATTTGGAATAATGAGATGTAGAGAATTTTATATGAAAGATGCATATTCGTTTGATATTTCAGATGAGGAAGCTTTTTTTTCTTACAATAAATTTTTCTTATCATATTTAAAAACTTTCAAAAGATTAGATCTAACAGCTATCCCAATGGCTGCAGATACTGGTCCTATAGGAGGAAATCTTTCTCATGAATTTATAATTTTAGCTGAAACTGGTGAGAGTAAAATTTTTACAGATAAAAGAGTCTTTGATTTAAATACTGATGACGCAAAACTAGAGAAAAAGTCTCTGTTAGAAATGAGAAAAAAATATGAACAATATTATTCGGTAACAGATGAAAAATTCAAAAAGGATGAGTTTGAAAAAAAAGTATCAGAAAAAAATAGATTAATAACCAAAGGTATTGAAGTAGGTCATATTTTTTATTTTGGTGACAAGTATTCTAAGCCGATGGGAGCATCAGTTGATTTGCCAGGTGGAAAAAAAGATTTTGTAAAAATGGGTTCTTACGGAATAGGTGTTTCAAGATTAGTAGGAGCAATTATAGAGGCTAAATACGATGAAAAGAATGAAGTCATGAAATGGCCAATTTCTATTGCACCATATGACATCTCAATAATACCTATGATAAATAAAAATGATAATACAGCGTTAGATAAAGCAAATAAAATTTATTTTGAATTAGAAAAAAATAATATTGATGCGATAATAGATGATACAGATGAGAATTTATCATCAAAAATTAAAAAGATGAATTTAATTGGTGCGCCTTATCAAATTATTATTGGGAAAAAATCAGATGGTGATTTATTAGAATTTAAAGAAGTTGGGAAAGATTCCCAACAAATTAAATTACAAAATATCATCAAGATTATAACCGAACAAAAAGAAAAAAATTGATTTCCCAATTAGAAAAAGAAATTACTTTTAGATTTTTAAGAGCTAGAAAAAATGATGGTTTTTTAAATATTATTTCTATTTTTTCATTTATTGGAATTGGCCTTGG
>CACEIH010000038.1 GCA_902559565.1 uncultured Pelagibacteraceae bacterium | reverse complement strand
TCTTTTAAATTTTGATGGAGTTTCAAAAATAGCAATGGTTGATCCAAATAAAAGTCTAGATTGGTCCTATCAAAATTTTAAAAAAATTATTAAATATCCTGAAAATTTATATAAGTTTAATTTTGGTATAGGTGATAAAACTTCAAAAAAAAGATATTATGTTACTGATACTTTAACAGGATCTACATTTGTAGATGTTTATAAGATTGCAAGTAAAAATAAAAATAAACTTGACGATGAATATTTTGGAAAAAAGAAAAGTAACATTCAAAAAATTTATTCTTTTAAAGATTTTATAAAATTTTTTTTTAAATATAAAATTGATATTGTAAAAATTGATGTTGAGGGATTTGAATTTAAAATTATCTCATCATTATTAAAACACTCAAGACCAATGTTAATTGAAGTTGAAACAAATCTTAATAGTGAGATTTATCCAAATACATTTGATGATATAAATTCAATATTAAAAAAAAAAGGATATAAATTAGTTACAGCTTATTCAATATTTAAAAAAACAAAAAAAAATAATAGTAATTCATCATATGATTCTGGAAACTATGATAATCCAATCTCAAGATTAAATTTAGAACAATTTGAATGTATTTATATTAAGGAGAAATCTAAATATGATATAAAAGATCTTACCATATTAATTGGATATGGATTATTACAAGAGGTTAAAAAAATATTTGATAAATCAAAAATTAAATGTACAAAATTTGAAAAAGACAAAATAAATAAGATTTTAAAAAATTTTTTTTAATTTATTTCTTTTTTTGAAAAAATGATATTTCCCTTTAAACCGTTTGTGATTAAAGAGTTTAAACCTACTTTTATAATTTTTGTCTTTTTTGTTTTATAAATTAAGAAAATTGTACAAATTATTTTTGTAAATAAATCAAGATAAGCGAGATTTGAAAATTTTTTTTCTTTTGAAAAATAATATGAATGTAAATAATTTTTTTCTTTCAAAAAACTGATAATTTTTCTTCTTTTAGAGATAGATTCCTCGCAAAATTCAAGAAGTAATAAACAATTATTATTATTTAATATTTTTTTCATCCCTATCAAAGCTTCATATTCATGACCCTCAATATCTATTTTTATTAGTTTAATTTTTTTGTCTAATTTGATTATGTTATCTAATGTATTTATTTGAGATTTTATTGATCCACTTTTGCTTAATTTTTTTCCACCTATATTAGTAGACTTAGTGTTTCTAAAGAAAAGAAAACCTTTTCTGTTAGATATTCCTAAATTAAAGATTTTTATATTCTTATATTCATTAGTATTAAATTTTAAGATTTTAAAAGTTTTTGGATGAGCTTCAAAAGAGTAAACTCTTTTTGAGATTTTACTAAAAGCTATAGTATGATTACCAATATTAGCACCTATATCAACCACATGATCTTTGGAACTAATTAATTTTGATAAAACCTCAATTTCCTCTTTTTCATACACTCCATGAATGCTTATTTCTTTTGCAATGGTGTCATTGAAGAAATATGCAAATTCATTACTATGAATTTTTTTGAAATCATCTTTTTTTCTATTAAAATTTAATTTTATAAAATATTCTAGTATAAGATTTATGATAATGTTTATTTTTTTGCCAATCATGTTTTTATCATCAATAGCTACAAATTATGGTAATTAATACATGAAAATTTCATTTAACAGTACAATTTTTTCACAAGAAAAAGCTGGTGGAATTTCAAGATATTTCATTTGCTTGATTAAAAAATTAATTGAAAATAATATTGATATTAAGGTCACTTCGATTTTACATAAAAATATTTTTTTGAAAACTTTGTCTAAAAAACATTCGAGTGGTTTTTATTTATCAAATTATCCTTTATTCAAATGGGTTGAAAATTTAAATAATTCAAAATTTAATAAATATAATTTAACTAATCAAACAGACATTATCCATGACACTTATTATACTTTTGGTGTAAAAAAATTAAAAAAGATGAAAAAAATAATTACTGTTCATGATCTAATTCATGAAAAATTTAGAGATTTTTATAGAAATTCTCAGTATCTAATTAATTTAAAAAAAAAATCATTTGAGGATTGTGATCATTTTATCTGTGTAAGTCAAAATACTAAAAAAGATTTAATTGAAAATTATAATATTGATAAAGATAGAATATCAGTAATTTATCATGGGGCTGATCATTTAATAAAAAAAAAAGCTAGTATGAATTTTAAAATTGATTATCCTTTTATATTATTTGTAGGAAATAGAGAAAAATACAAAAATTTTGAATTTTTACTCAAAGCTTATTCAAAATCGAAAAAGATAAGTTCTAATTTTAATTTAGTTTGTTTTGGCGGAGGTAAATTTAGCAAAAAAGAAAATGAATTAATTGATAAATTTTACATAACAAAAAAAATAATACATGTCACTGGAGACGATCAGCTACTTTGTAATTATTACTCAAATGCAAAAGCATTAATTATACCTTCTATATATGAAGGATTTGGACTTACTTTAATAGAGGCGATGAGATTTAAATGTCCAATATTCTGTAGCAATATTGATGTATTCAAAGAAATTTCTGACGATCATGTAATTAATTTTGATCCACGAAATGAATTAAATTTAATTTCTCAATTAGAAGATAATCTATTTAATGAAAATAAACTGAATGAAATAAGTTTAAAAGCTTTTAAAAACTCAGAGAATTTTACATGGGAAAAAAGTGCTTTAAATACGATTAAAGTTTATAACAAATTGATTTAATCTAAGTATATCAGTGCTAAAGATTTTTGGTCTTCAAGTAATAATAATAAAGTTTTATTTTTTTGTGAGTATTTCATATCCCTAATTCTATCTCCAATAAAATATTGGTTTTTTTTGTATAATTTTTCTTTATTAATATTATATTCCCATCGATAAATTGACTCTCCTTGATTGGCTCCGGACCCACTTAGGCAAGCATTGAGAATATTATACCCTTTCCATTTCTTATTAAAATTATTTTCAATTTTAATAATTTCAGACATTCCACAGTTTCTTGGCCACCAGAATTTAAGTGGTTCAGTAAAATTATTTTTATTGTGTTCCCTAAACTTATTAAGATCTTTAATTTGAGCACCATAAGTTGCTAATGGCCAACCGTAATGATGATCCTTTTTAATTAAGTTAATTTCATCACCACCTGTAGGGCCGTGTTCAGTTTCAAATATGATGTCATTAATTTGATCATAAAATAATCCTTGTGGATTTCTATGTCCATATGAAAAAATTTCAAAATCTTTTTCATTTATCATTAATATTTTACCTATTATTGAGTCTTTTGAATTAATTTTTTCAATCAATAAATTATAATCATCCATTAAGGCGTGATCTGGAACAGTTAATAAAAAATTATTATCTTTATACTTAGCAATCCTACCACCTGAGTGAGAAAAATCTGTAGAACCCACAATTATTTCTTTAGGATCAAAAAATTTTTCAAAAGTTATATTATTATTATCTAAACTAATTTCCCCTTTAAGGACTGAAGTAGACAAAGAGTATTTATCCTGATTAATTTTATTTCTTCCATTAATTACTACATATAAGGAATCATTATCGATCAAAATATCTCTTATCAAAATACTTCTATAAGGATCTTCATCATTAATATCAAATTTGAAGTCAAAATTTGAATTTTTGAATTTTTTAATTTGAGTAATTCCTTTTTTAAGATCATCTATTTTATTTGTATAATAAAAATTTCCGTCATGAGCAGCAAATATTATTCTATCTTTATATATATCGATATAACCGATCGGTCGATAAATGTAATCATCACGGTATGAT
>CACEIH010000037.1 GCA_902559565.1 uncultured Pelagibacteraceae bacterium | reverse complement strand
ACAAAGGTAATCAAATAGGTAAATCAATCAGAGAAAAAAATTGTGACAAAATTATAGATGAAATTTTTAAAAACCTTAAAAATAATTCATGTCAAATTGTTTATCCTGAGGATGTTTTGGTTGGAAAAAGTCTAGATGATAAATCTAAAATTAAAGAATTAGATGAAATAGATAATGATGATATGATTTTAGATATTGGGCCCAAAACTATTGCAAAAATAAAGAATATTATTGAAAACAGTAAAACTATTTTATGGAATGGACCAGCAGGATATTTTGAGAATCCAAATTTTGCAAAAGGTAGTTATGAAATAGCTAGTGCGATTATTAAAAAAAATAAAGATAGATCAATTTACTCGGTTGCAGGTGGTGGAGATACAATTGCTGTTTTAAATAAAATTAATGCAATTAATGATTTTAATTTTGTTTCAACTGCTGGTGGAGCCTTTTTAGAATATCTTGAAGGAAAAGAACTTCCTGGTATAAAAGCATTAAATTAAATGTCAGACTTAAAAAACATAGCTCTTGAAATAATTGGAAATGGTAAAGGAATTTTGGCTGCTGATGAAAGCACCAGTACCATGACAAAAAGATTAGATGATGTAAATGTAAAATCTACTCCAGAAAATAGATTACTTTTTAGGGAAACTCTTTTTAGATCATCATCTATGTCTGATTGTATAGGTGGAGTTATTTTATATGATGAGACGATTAAACAAATATCTTCTGATAAAAAAAAAGTACCAGAACTTATTTCAAGTTTTGGATCACATCCTGGAATCAAAGTTGACACAGGTGCTAAAATATTAGCGGGCTCACCAGACGAAAAAATTACTGAGGGACTAGATGGACTAAGGGATAGATTAAAAGAATATTATAATCTTGGTGCAAAATTTACTAAATGGAGAGGTGTTTACAGCATAACCAAAACTTATCCAAGTAAACTTTGTATTTATTCTAACGCACATGCGCTGGCGAGATATTCTGCATTAGTTCAGGAATGTAATATGGTACCAATAGTTGAGCCAGAAGTTTTAATGGATGGTGAACACTCAGCAAAAGAATGCTTTGAAAAAACTTCTGAAGTTATAAAAAAATGTTTTGATGAACTTATTTTACATAAAGTTGATTTAGAAGGAATTATATTGAAGCCTAATATGATTTTAGCTGGTAATAAAAGTAAAGATCAAATTTCTAATGAGGAAGTTGCTAAATTAACTTTAGAATGTTTGAAAAAATCAGTACCCACGGAAGTTCCAGGAATAGCCTTTCTATCAGGTGGACAATCCGAACTGCAATCAACAGAAAATTTAAATTTGATAAATAAATTAAATACAACAAATTTTATAATGAGTTATTCATATGGAAGAGCACTACAACAAAGTGCTTTAAAATTTTGGTCTAAAAATATTCAAGACAGCAAAGGAACTCAAAAAGTATTCAATCACAGAGCAAAAATGAACACTTTGGCTGCTCAAGGAAAGTGGTCTAAAAATCTTGAGAATTAATAAAAAAAAAATTATTTACCTCATCTCACCTAAAATAATAAATAAATCCTTTTATAAAGAACTAAGTAAAATACTTGAGCTAGGTATAGTTGGTTTATTTCAACTAAGAATTAAAAATGAAAATAGAAAAAAATAATTTTTAATTGGAAATAAAATTCAAAAAATATGCAAAAAGTATAAAGTAAAATTTATAATAAATGATGATGTTTTCCTTACTAAAAAATTGGATGCAGACGGTTGTCATTTAGGACAAAATGATATGAGTTTGCTGAGGGCAAGAGAAATTTTAGGAAAAAAAATAATAGGAATTACTTGTCATAACTCTATCCAACTCGCAAAAACAGCAGTTAAGAATAAGGCAGACTATATAGCTTTTGGTGCTTTCAATTTTTCAAAAACCAAAAAAATTAAATATAAAGCAAATATTAGTTTACTAAAAAGATCGAAAAAGATAATAAAAACTCCAATAGTGGCTATTGGGGGCATTAATAATAATAATTATAAAAAACTGTTATTGAATAAAGCAAACTTTTTGGCTATCTCAGGCTACATTTGGAACAATAAAAAACTTAAACCATTAGAGGCTTTGAAAAAAATAAAATGAAAATAAATGCAAGTGAAATACGAGTTGGAATGCTTTTAGAGCATAAAAATGATCTATGGCAAGTTCTTAAAACTCAACATGTAAAACCTGGGAAAGGTGGTGCTTTTGCTCAAATTGAAATGAAAAGCGTAAATAAAAATACTAAATTAAATGAAAGATTTAGATCAAGTGAAACAGTGGAAAAGGCATCATTAGAAGAAACAAACTTTAATTTTCTATACGAAGATGAAAGGAATTATTTTTTTATGGATCCTAAATCTTTTGAACAAATTGAAATAAAAAAAGAAATAGTTGGTGAAAAAGGTAAGCTATTAACGGAAAACTTAAGCGTATCCATTAGTTTTTATAATGAACACCCAATATCTGTTGAATTACCTAATCAAGTCACTTGTAAAATAGAAACAACAGATGTGGCTTTAAAAGGTCAAACAGTTTCTTCATCTTATAAGCCTGCAACTTTGGAAAATGGACTTAACATACAAGTTCCTCCTTTTATAGAAGCTGGAGATGATATTATTGTTGATACAAGAAATTTAGAATACATAAAAAAAATTTAAAATTATGAAATCAATTTCAGCAAACTTAAATATAATGATTAAAGCTAGTGAAAAGGCTTCTAAAACGCTAATAAGGGATTTTGGTGAAATAGAAAATCTTCAAGTTTCAAAAAAAGGACCAAGAGATTTTGTTACAAATTCGGATATAAAAGTTGAAAAAATTATTTTTGAAGAATTAAAAAAAGCAAGACCAAATTATTCTTTCATAAGTGAAGAAAAAGGTTTAGAAAATAATAAAGATTCATCAAATACTTGGATAATAGATCCAATAGATGGAACAGTAAATTTTCTACATGGTATACCTCATTTTGCAATATCAATTGCGTTAAAAACTGATAATGAAATAGTATCTGGTCTAATTTATGATCCAATAAAAGATGAAATGTTTTTTGCAGAAAAAAATAATGGTGCTTTTTTCAATAATCACAGAATAAGAGTCTCAAAAAAAAAATAAAATTAATGATTGCTTATTTGCGACAGGTGGCAAGATAAACCAAGATCTCGATCTACCTAATAGAAAGTCGGGTTGTGCTGCCTTAGATTTGGCCTATGTTGCTTCTGGACGATATGATGGTTATTTTCAAAATGATTTAAATTTATGGGACATTGCAGCCGGTATTATTTTAATTAAAGAGGCTGGAGGGATTATTAATAATATAGACCTAAACCAAACCCAAAATTTAAAAGTTATAGCTTCAAGTACTGATATAAGCACTAAATTTAATGAAAAATTACATAACTTTTAATTGTTTTAAAAAAAACATTTGTTATAAATCTCAAAATGAAAAAAAAGATACATCCTAACTACCATAAAATAAAAGTTGAAATGACAGATGGATCTCAATTTGAGACTAAATCAACCTGGGGCTCTGAAGGAGAAGTTTTAAAACTTGAAATAGATCCTAAATCTCACTCAGCTTGGACAGGTGGAAAACAAAAGCTTATGGATAAAGGAAGAATTAGTAAATTTAATAAAAAATTCCAAAACTTTAAATCTGATAAAAAAAACTAAATGTCGAATGCTCCTTTAATGCCAATGGCAACAGCTGTATGGCTTGTTGAAAATACTACATTAACTTTTAAGCAAATTGCTGATTTCTGTAATCTTCATGAAGTTGAGGTTCAAGGCATTGCAGATGGTGAAGTTGCAAAAGGTATAAAAGCTTACAATCCAATTATTTCTGGCCAACTATCAAGGGAAGAAATTGATTTGTCATCTAAAGATGAAAACAGACCACTACAGATTAAAAGTTATGATATTGAAATTTCAAACTCAGAAAATAAAATAAAAAAATATGTTCCATTATCAAAAAGACAAGACAAACCTGATTCTGCCTTATGGTTAATAAAACAGCACAATATATTAAAAGACTCACAAATTGCAAAATTGGTTGGAATTACAAAAAATTCTGTATCATCCATAAGAAACAAAAGTTACTGGAATTATAACAATTTAAATCCAAAAGATCCTG
>CACEIH010000036.1 GCA_902559565.1 uncultured Pelagibacteraceae bacterium | reverse complement strand
AATAAAAATAATTATTTAAATAATCTAGCTCAAAAACTTAAAGCTGAAGTAATTTCACATAATAACTATATTGGAGGCAGATATTCTGTCTTATCTGAAGTAGGAATGTTACCTGCTGATCTAATGGGACTTGATCATAAAAAATTTAGACAGTTTAATAATCTTGTGAAAAATAAACTTTTTGTGCAGTCATTAATATCAAATGTATCCAGTATTTTGTATTTAATAAAAAGAAAAAAAACTAATTCAGTAATTCTAAATTATGATGAAAATTCTTCAGACCTGTTTTATTGGTATCAACAATTAGTTGCAGAAAGTCTTGGAAAAAAAAATAAGGGTTTATTTCCAATTGTTTCAAGTATGCCAAAAGATAATCACAGTCTTATGCAATTGTTCCTATCTGGACCACAAAACAATTTTTTTACGTTTTTTTTTGCACATGAAAGTTTTTCAAAAAAAATAGAAAATAGAAAATTAAATAAAAAGTTTAATTATTTAAAGAATAAAAGCATGAATGATATAAAGTTAGCACAATTTAATGCAACGCAATCAGTATTTAGAAAAAAAAATATTCCTTTTAGAAGTTTTTTAATTAATAAAAAAGATGAAAAAACACTAGGAGAGTTATTTACTTTTTTTATCTTAGAAACAATTTTGTTAGGTAAAATAATGAATATCAATCCTTATGATCAACCAGCTGTAGAGCTAATCAAGACTGAAACAAAAAAATTTTTTACAGAAAATTAATTTCCTATAATTATTTTAGAAATACCATAAGAACGTTGATCAAAAACATTTAATGTATCTGATATTTCGACATTATCTTTTTTATGTCTGTGTAACACTATTATTCCATCTTTTTTGAGAATATTGTTTTTATTTATTTTATTAAGCAAAAAATTTATTTTTTTTTCTTTATAAGGGGGATCTATAAAAATTATATCAAATTTTACTTTAAAGAATATTTCATTTTCAAAAATCTTAAAGCAGTCTTCCTCAATTATTTCGTAATTTCCATCAGCACTAATTGAGTCAATATTTCTTTTTAGTATATTAAGAATACTCTTATAATTCTCAACAAAAGTAACTTTGTTTGCACCTCTAGAAATGCATTCTAAACCAAATGAGCCCGAACCAGAAAATAAATCTAGTATATTAGCATTATCTATCTTTACATTAAATTTATTAGAATGTTCAATTAAATTAAAAATAGATTCTTTCACCAAGTCTCTTAGAGGTCTTGTTTTTTTATCTGCAGGGAGATGAATTTTTTTTCCCTTAAAATTTCCAGCAATAATTCTCATTCATCAATTACTTTAAAACCAATGTCTTTTCTGTAAAATCCATTCTCCCAATTTATCTTATTAATTAGATCAATTGCCCTTTCTCTTGATATTTGGAATTCTTTGGATTTAACTACAAAATTTAAAACTCGGCCGCCATTAGAGTAAATTTTTGAGTTTTTTTCTTTAGTACCAGCATGAAAAATAAAATCATTTTTATCTAAATCTATTTTATTGAGATTATTTATTTCTGAATTTTTTCTATAATCATCTGGATATCCCTTTGAACATAACACAATACAAAGACTTTTTTCATTACTCCATTCTATATCAACTAAATCCAATTTTTGATTTACACATGCATCAATTATTGTGGCAAAATCTGATTTAAGTTTTGGAAGTATTGTTTGACATTCTGGATCACCCATTCTTACATTGTATTCAATCAAGTAAGGTTCATCGTTTATAATCATTAAACCTGCGTACAAAAATCCTTGAAATGAGGTATTAATTTCTTGTAATCCTTTAAGTGTTGGGTCAATTATTTTTGTAAGAATCTTTTTATTTAATTCCTCACTTTCAAGTCTAGATGGAGAATATGCTCCCATTCCACCAGTATTTTTTCCTTTGTCACCTTCAAAAACTCTTTTGTGATCTTGAGCAGTACCAAATACTTTATAATTTTTTCCATCCGAGATTATGAAAAAACTCATTTCCTCACCTTTTAAAAATTCTTCAATCAAAACACTATCAGCATTACCAAATTTACCTTCAAAGATTTCTTTAATTGCAGAAAATGACTCATTTTTATTGTTGCAAATATAAACTCCTTTTCCTGCTGCTAAACCATCTGCTTTCACAACTATTGGATATTTGCAATTTTCTAAAAATTTTTGAGCTTCATTATTATTTTTAAAAATACCAAATTTTGCAGTTGGTATATTATATTTTTCACACATTTTTTTTGTAAATATTTTTGAACCTTCAAGTTGTGAAGCTTTCATGTTAGGACCAAAAACTTTTATTTTTTTTTTATTTAAAAAATCAGTGATACCATTTACTAAAGGTTTTTCTGGTCCTACAATTACTATATCTATTTTATTTTCTATAATAAATTCACTAAGTTTTTGAAAATTATTTGTGTCTAAATCAACATTTTCTGCCATCAAAGTAGTGCCAGCATTTCCTGGAAAACAAAAAATTTTGTTTATTTTACTTGATTTTTTGAGGGCTGCGCAGATTGCATGCTCTCTTCCGCCACTTCCTATTATTCCAACTTTCATATAACAATATATAAACTAAAAATGTTAAAAAAATTAGCTAAAATAAAATATTTACCAAATAATTTTGAAGTTTTGCAACCAGGCGATCATGTGATTTGTGCTGTATCAGGTAAAAAAATATCTCTAGAAAATCTAAATTATTGGAATGTTGAATTACAGGAACCATACTTTTCTTACATTGAAGCTTCTATAAAAAAAGAAAATAAAAGCTGACTTATTTCCATCTACTATGGGTCCAAATCCATTGATCTGGCTTGTTAATTATCATTTTTTCTAAAATTTTATTTAGATCTAATGTTATTTTTTCTAATGAGTCACTTTTATCAAAATTTAAAGGTTCATAAATTTTTAGTTTAAAATTACTATTTTTAATTCTTTCAATGTATATGGGGACAATTTTTGAATTAAATTTTTTTACAAACTGAGCTGGGATAGTTGTAGTTAAAGCTTCTTTATTGAAAAAATTAGATTTAATACCTTGAGAAACTCTTTGATCAATCATTAAGGCAATAGATGTGCCACTTTTAAAATTTTGAAGTATTTCTTTTGTTCCGGAAATTCCTTTTTTTATTTGTTTTTTACAAATATATTTTTTTCTAATTCTTTCCATAATAGGATTTAGGAATTTATTATTAAGTGGCCTGTAGATTGCAGCTAAATCAATACCAGATTTTTCAATATGCATTGCCATTAATTCAAAATTATTAAAATGACCAGAAACAAAAATTACAGGCTTAGATTCTTTTTTAAGTATTTCTAAAATTTCTTGATTTTCAATAATTAAATTTTCTGAATTTTTAATGTCTTTTATAAAAAGATATTCTGCAAATATTTTACCATAGTTTAACCACATCCCTTTTAAAATTTCATTTCTTTGAAATTTGTTTAATTTAGGAAATGCAGTGATCAAGTTTCTATGACCGATATTACTAGACCTAAAAAGGGGTCCAAATGTTTTAAAAATTTGAGCAGATAGAATAGATGAATATTTTAATCCAATAATTCTATAAATTGAAAATAATATCATAATTATTAAAAACTGAAAAAAATATTTAATGTTTTTCATAAAGTTTTGATTTTAAAAAATTTTTGAGTTCTATCTTATTTTCTATTTCTAAATCTATCTCTATAGGTTTGATTAAATTATTTTCAAATTCTATCATTTTGACATAATCTTTTTCTGTTGTAATTATTTCCGCTTTATTATTTTTTGCATGTTGTTTGATAACATCAATATCTCTTTTTTTATATTCATAGTGATCTGGAAAAATTATTTCATCTATAATTTTAAATTTATTATTTAATAAAATATTCTTAAAACTTTCTGGATTGCCTATACCTGAAACAATTAAATAATTTTTTGATAAGTCAAATTTATTGATGTTGATAATTTTATAAGAAGTTTTAAAAATTTTAATTTTAGGATTAATGTTTTTTATAATTTCTAAAATACTATTAACATCTTCTGTATCTTTTTTTAAAAAAATAGCATCATATTTTTTTAAACTAGAAATTTTTTCTCTAAGAGGTCCTGATGGAATTAAATTCCCATTTCCTAACCATTTAGCTGCATCAAAACATACAAATTCTAAATCATATTTAATATTTTTATCCTGTAAACCATCATCAAAAATTAAACAATCATAATTATTCTTGATAGCTAATTTAACTATTTCTAATCGATTTTTTCTTGAAATTAATTTTGATTTTTTTTCAATAAGAATCTTTTCATCTAACTGTGCAGAGTAAAATTTTTTTCCTATTACAGAATTTATATTTAAATCATCTAATATTTGTTTAAGTTTAATTGATGTTGGTGTTTTACCGGTGCCGCCTAAATATATATTTCCAACACAAATAGTTTTTATATTTTCATATTTTTTTTTGGA
>CACEIH010000035.1 GCA_902559565.1 uncultured Pelagibacteraceae bacterium | reverse complement strand
TTTTTTATAAAAAGTTTGAAAAAAAATATTTTAGTCATGCTCATGCAACTATTATTCAACACAAAGAAATTACAAATAATACAGCTATTCAAATTTTTACTAAAAAAGGGCCTTTAGCATTTCTACCAATTTCCAAAAAAAATACATCGATAGTTTATTCTGTAAAAGGAGATAAAAATATAAGATTACGGGATATGATTAACAAATATAATTTAAAATATAAAATAATTAAAATGAATAAGCCTGATTGTTTTGAGCTAAAATCTATGAGTATGAGATCTTATTATCATAAAAATATTTTAGCTTTTGGAGATTTACTACACAAATTACATCCTTTAGCAGGCCAAGGTTTTAATATGTCTATTAGAGATATTAATGAACTATCAAAGATCATAAAAAAAAAAATTAGTCTCGGTTTAGATTTGGATAGTTCAATATTTTGTGAGTTTGAAAAAAAAACAAAGCATAAAAATTATCTGTTTTCTAATGGCATAGATTTGATTTATGAATTTTTTAACTTTGAAAATACAATTAATTCTCAAGTAATAAGTAAATCAATTAAATTTTTAAATAATAATAAGTTAATAAACAAATTTATTATCAAATCAGCCGATAAAGGTATAATAATTTAACTATTGAATAGTTTTATTATCAAAGTTATCAAAAGTGTAGGTGCTTAATATTTCTGCAATTCGAGTTTTTCTAGTTTCTAAATTCTGTGCTTCTAGTAAGACTTGTTTTTCTTCTAACGTAAATGGAGAAGCCATAGCTAGAGCATTTATAGTTTCATTAAGACTTTGTTTCTCTAAACCTTTCCAATTTATTATAAATCCTTTTTTTTCAAAAAGAGTTTTTAAATCTTTAAAAATTAATTCTAGATCAGAAAATTTAATATCTATTTTTTCTTCTAAAAGATCTTCATAGAAATTCTCATAAGTAATTTTACATTGTCTATATTTTTTATCTGATTGTATTTCCTTAATGATCTGAAACCTAATTAAACCCTTAAGTTCAATTAAAAATCTTTTATCATCTGTTTCTTTAAAACTTGTTATTTTTCCTAAACACCCAATTTCGTATAATTTTGGTAAAATAGTTTCATCTTTTTTCAGAATTTTGGGCTGTATCATTCCAATCAGTTTATTGGATTTCATACTATCATTGATCATATCAATGTACCTTGGTTCAAAAATATTTAAAGGAACACTGGTTTTTGGAAAAATTATAAAGTTACTTAATGGAAAAATTGGCACTGTTAAGGGTAAATCTTCTTTTTTCATATTATTTAAATTATACCATAATTAATATTGCTTGAATTAAAAAAAACGACTAACTATATTGCTTCATATGCGGGCATAGCTCAGTGGTAGAGCGTCTCGTTGCCAACGAGAAGGTCGAGGGTTCGACCCCCTTTGCCCGCTCCATTATGACTGATTTATTAAATAAAAAATGTGTTCCTTGTGAAGGTGGTATCAAACCTTTTGATATTTCAGAAATCCATAAATATCAAAAAAAAGTTGACGGTTGGGATATTGCTAAAAATGAAAAAAATATTTATTTTTTAGAAAAAAAATTTACTTTTAAAAATTTTTTAGAAAGTCAAAGATTTGTTAATGAAGTTGGTAAGATATCAGAAGCAGAAGGACACCATCCAGATATTATATTTGGATGGGGTTATGCTAAGATAAATATTACAACTCATGCGATTGAAGGTTTATCTGAAAACGATTTTATATTAGCTGCAAAAATTGATGAAAAAACTAATGTCTAAAATGTCTTGTTTTAGAAAAAACTAAAATAGTTTTTGTTGAATTTGCGAAATTTATAATCTCTTTATCTCTAATTGATCCAGAAGGCTGTATAACAGCGGTCACTCCAGACTGAATTAATTTTTCAATACCATCAATAAATGGAAAAAAGGCATCTGAAGCTGCTACGATTTCATTTTTATTTTTTATAAATTTATTCATTTTATCGATTGCAATTTTACAACTATCTAGTCTACTGGGTTGTCCCGATCCTATTCCAACAGTAGATTTATTGCTTGCTAGAACAATTGCATTTGATTTTACATATCTACAAACATTAAAAGCAAAAATTAGATCATCAAATTGAGACTTATTTGGTTTTTTCTTTGATACAATTCTAAAGTCTTTTTTAGAAAAGATATTTTTATCTTCTGATTGAACTAGCATTGAGTCGTAAAAGGAGTTTGATTTTAAGCTTTGACTAGGCGGAAAATTTGAAGAATCAATTATTCTTAAATTTTTTTTTCTTTTTAATATTTTGAGTGCATTTTTATCAAATCCATTTGCTACTACTACTTCAAGAAAAATTTTATCTAATTCTTTTGCGACATCTTTTTTTAACTTAAAATTACATGAGATTATTCCACCGAAAGCGCTTATAGGATCGCAAGCTAATGCAGACTTAAAACTCATTATATTATTTTTATGAATTGATACACCACAAGGATTTGCATGTTTAACAATTACTGTTCCGGTATTTTTTGGAAGAGATTTAGAAATTGTTAGAGCTGCAAAAATATCATTGTAATTATTATAACTTAATTGTTTCCCATGAATTTTATCAATCTTAATATTCTCATTTTGTGAATAAATAGCACTCTCTTGATGTGGATTCTCTCCGTATCTCAATTTTTCAATTAAATTTCCATGAATAATTTTTTTCTTTGGAAAATCAACTTTTGAAACTTCATTAAAATAATTTGCTATGAGTGAATCATAGTAAGCAGTTTCAGTAAAAGCTAATCGAGACATTTTTTTTCTAAAATGAATTGAAGTTGAGCCTTTATTTGTTGTCAATTCTTTTATAAGTTCAGGATATTGTGTTATTGATGTAATCACCGTAACATCATTATAATTTTTTGCTGCAGCTCTTACCATAGTGGGTCCGCCAATATCTATATTTTCGATTATTTTTTCATGGCTTTTTGTTTGTTTTAAAATATTTTCAAAGGGGTAAAAATTAACAATTACAAGATCTATATTTTCATAATTATATTTTTTCAAATCACTTAAATGTTTTTTATTATTTCTTTTGTTAAGAATCCCAGCATGTATTTTGGGATGAAGTGTTTTTACTCGTCCATTTAGAATTTCATTTGAGCCAGTAAATTCAGAAACTTCAACACAATTAAATTTTAGTCTTTTGATTTCTTTAAATGTTCCACCAGAACTAATTATTTTTATCTTATTCTTTTTTAGAATTTTTAAAAGAGACTTCAAATTTGATTTATCTGATAATGATATTAAAGCTGATTTTATCTTTTTCATTATATCTTTTTAATTTCCCATTTAATATTTTCTGTTTGATTATTTGAAATACCATTTATGAAAATATTTTGGTTTTCAGTATATGAATTTTTATTACCGAAATATAAACCATTATCAATATTTATATTATAATTATCACAAGTAAATTTCCAACCTTCATCATTTAATTCAATTAGAATTGTTTTATTATCTTGAGTTTTCATTAATTTTACATTTGGTTCCACATGAAACCGAATATCAAATTTGTAACTGCGATTAGTTTTTCTTTTAATTATTTTGTCTATACCTACAAAGGTCATTTGATCAGGATAGAATTCAATTTCTCTTTCATGAATAGAATCGTATTTTTTTAAATATCCATTATGAGATGCATTTATTTTCCAATAATTTTTTTCAAAAACTTTATTCATTTTCATTATTTTTAAACCATTTTTAACTAAGTAGGATTCATGTATTTTAATAAATTTGCAGGAAGAGCTATCATCAATAATTAAAGTACTTTGAGCAGCTGATGATTTTGATAATTGATTGAGTTTGGTATTTTTTTTAAAATATCCACAATTACTTATCAATTTTTTACCATTAGAAACTATTTCGAATGATAATGCTCCTGATTGATAATCTTTAGTGAATTTTAAATTTGGTGTGGATCCTACATCCATAGTAAGACATATTTTTTTGTTCTTTAAAATAATATAACCCCCACATTCTTGACTTTCATTTTTGAATTTATAGCCAAGTGTTTTAAGATAATTATCAAATTCGCTATTATCAGTTAAATTATTGCCATTGAACAAAAAATCTGAGCCAAAACTTTTATAAAAAAAAGCATAACCTTGTCCAAGATAGTAAATAGTTTCATCTATATGTTCCGGATAACTGGTCTGGGATTCTTTAAACCATTCTCTTATTAAAATAAAATATTTTAAATAAAAAATTAGTTGTTTAATATTTCTTGATTTAGGAAATCCATGAGTATCTAAAACAAATTTTGAGATTTTTTTTAAAAGATCAGATCCAAACGATAGATAATTTTTTTCATTTTTGTAGCTAAGCCCAACCAAAATAATAGAGGCACAGCCTATTAATTTGTCATCAATTAATTTTGATTTATTAATTTCATTAATTAAATGATTAGTTTGTTTTTGGATAATTTTATTAAATTTTATTTTATAATTCTGATCACCCTGATCATAAGTTAGATTGTGACATGACAACCAAGCAATGATTCTTTTTGATGTTAAATCAAATTCCCAACTTTTAAAATTATATTTATTATTATTATTAATCCAATTTGTAATTACTGACCGTGTTCTCTCTTTTGATGATTTAAGATCTAAGCCAAAAAGCCAATAAAAACTATTTAAATTTTTGAAATCTTTAATACTTAAATTG
>CACEIH010000034.1 GCA_902559565.1 uncultured Pelagibacteraceae bacterium | reverse complement strand
CAGAAAATATAGGAAAATACAACACACCATTTTATGAAAGACTAGCTTTTGATGAAATTTTTTCTTCTTATCTAGTGCATTCTGAAATTAGAAAAAAAATCAAAAAAATAAAAAAAAAACAAAAAACTATTAATCTTAAGAAACAAAATGAATTGATTTTAAAACTAGAATTTAAATTAACAAAAGATCAATATAAAACTCTGGATGAGATAAATAATGATCTATCGTCAAATCAAAAAATGTTTAGACTTCTTCAAGGAGATGTAGGTAGTGGAAAAACTATTGTAGCTTTGATTTCAGCATTCAATGCTATCAATTCAGGTTTTCAGGTGGCAGTAATGGCACCTACTGAAATTTTAGCAAGGCAACATTATTTATTAGCTAAGAAATTATTCAAATCATCAATAAAAATTGATTTATTATCAAGTAAATCAGAATACAAAGAAAAAAAAAGAATTCTTGATCATCTAGATAAAAAAAAAATTGATATAATTTTTGGAACACATTCAATCTTTCAAAAAAAAGTTGAGTTTCATAATTTAGGTTTAATTATAATAGATGAACAACATAAATTTGGGGTGAATCAAAGAAAAAAATTATCTGATAAAGGAGGAATAAATTGTGATATCTTATTAATGTCAGCGACACCTATCCCAAGAACTTTAACAATGACTATCTATGGTGACATGGACCTTTCAATAATAAAGGAGAAACCTAAATTACGAAAACAGGTCAGAACTTATACCAAATTAGATACTAAAATTGACGATATAATTAAATTTATAAAAAAAGAAATTAAGATTGGTAATCAGATTTTTTGGGTTTGCCCATTAATTGATGAGTCTAAGAAAATAGATCATTCATCAGCTATAAAAAAATTCAAATTTTTAAATAGAATTTTTCCAAATAAAGTTGCACTCCTTCATGGTAAGACTGATCAAAACGAAAAAGAAATAATTCTAAATAATTTTTTAAATAGAAAATATGATATTTTAGTTTCAACGACAATAATTGAGGTAGGTATTGATTTTCCAAATGCAAATGTAATTGTTATAGAAAATTCGAACAAGTTTGGTTTATCTCAACTACACCAACTAAGAGGTAGAGTTGGTAGAGGAAATAAACAATCTACATGTATATTGATGTTTAAATCCTCTTTGACTGAAAATGCTAAAAAAAGATTAAACATTCTAAAGAATTCAAATGATGGTTTTAATATATCTGAAGAAGATATGAAGATTAGAGGTTATGGTGATATTCTAGGTTTTAAACAAAGTGGCTTGAAAACATTTAAACTTGCAGACCCAATAATTAATGAAAATTTATTTGCTCTTGCAGAAAAAGAGATAAAAAGAATTGAAAATAGTGATGAAGATATTTCTAGATTTAAAACTTTGATGAAACTATATGATCAAGCTGATATCATTAATGATATAATTTAATTTTTGCCTGAAGAAGTACCTGCTGAAACGATAAATTTAGATGCTTCTTCAAATGTCATATCTAAATAAATTACATCATCAATTGGAAACATTAATAAAAAACCACTTGTAGGATTGGGTGTTGTTGGAACAAATACATTTATTAATTTTTGGTTTGTTTTTTTTGCCATCTCACCTTTGTTCTCTTTAGTTGCAAATCCAACAGCCCAAACACCTTTTCTTGGATATTCAATAAGCACAACACTTTTCTTATCATTACCATCTTTATTAGAAAAAGTTTCAGTCATTTGTAAGATTGCTGAATATATTGTTCGTAGAACAGGAATTCTTCTAAAAAGATCATCTATTAATTTTAAAATTCTCTTACCTAAAAAAGATAATGATAAACCTCCAACCACAGTAATAAATATTATAGATATAATTATTTCAATTCCTGGAATAGAATATGGAAGATAATTATTTGGGTTGATATTTGGTGGAATTAATTTGGATGATAAACCAATTAAAATTTTACTTAAATATAATGTAAAACCAATTGGTATTAGAACAACAACGCCTGTTATAAAATAATTTCTTAAAATAAGAGTAATTGATTTTCTTTTTTTTTCTGCCATATCTTATTTATATGTGGAGTAAATAACAAAAACTATTGAAATTATGAAAAGCAATAATAGTATTTTGTTATTAAGATTCATGTTAAATTATATTACCAATCTTATATGAAAATGAATAGAAGAAAATTCTTATCTTATGTCGGATGTGGATGTTGTGGTTTTATTCTAAATTCATGCTCTACGGCCCCAATTACTGAAAGAAAACAGTTAAAATTAGTTTCTGAACAAAAATTGAATGCTCAAGCAGCTAAAATATATGAAAAAATTAAATCTAAAGAAAAAATGAGCAAAGATTTAAAAACTCTTAATGAGATTAAAGAAATTGGAAAAAAGATGCAGGATTCTATCAGTGAATATTTTAATAGAGAAAATTTAAATGATCCAACTGCATATTTTGACTGGGAATATATACTTATTGAAAATAAAAAAATAAAAAATGCTTGGTGTATGCCAGGTGGAAAAATTGCGATCTACACAGGAATTTTAGATGTAACTAAGAATACTAATGGATTATCTGCTGTTATGGGCCATGAAATAGCTCATGCTGTAGCAAAACATTCTGTTGAAAGAGCAAGTAGAAGTATTTTACTTCAATCGGGTACTCAAATTTTTGATATTTTAAGTGGTGGAAAATTATCACAAATTAATAGAACTACAGGAATGGATACTGTTGGTTTACTTTCGCAATTAGGAATTATGAATCCTTTTAATAGAAAACAGGAAAGTGAAGCTGATTATTTGGGAATGATTTTTTCATCTTTGTCAGGGTACGATATAAGAGAAACATCAAAAATATGGGAAAGAATGAAAAAAATGAATAAAGGCAAAGCTCCACCAGAATTTATGAGTACTCACCCCTCTGCTGAAAATAGAATAAAAAAAATAAACGAATGGAAAAATCAAATCTTAATTAAATATCCACCAATTAAAATATCTTAATAAATTAATGGTGAGCCGTGATGGACTCGAACCATCGACCCATTCCTTAAAAGGGAATTGCTCTACCAACTGAGCTAACGGCCCAAAACATACTTTGTATACATAATTATTTAAATAATTCAAACATGAATTTATGAGACAAATAGTTTCCTCTTTACAACTTATTTATGTATTTATCATGAAAATCATCAAAGGTGCCATCATTTATATTTTTTCTAATTTCACTCATTAATTCCTGATAAAAATTAATATTATTAAGTGTCAATAGCATTGATCCAAGAATTTCATTTGTATTAAAAAGATGATTTAAGTAGTTTTTAGAATATTTACTCAAATTTAAGTTTTTACAATTTTTATCAAGTGGAGTATTGTCATTTTGATATTTGTTGTTCTTAATATTAATTCTCCCATCCCAAGTAAAAGCAAGGCCTGTTCTACCAGATCTTGTTGGCATCACACAATCAAACATATCAATTCCTCTTTTAACAGCTCCTAAAATATCAGAAGGAGTGCCAACACCCATTAAATAATGAGGTTTTTCATAAGGAAGTTCGTCTTTAAGATTATCTAAAACAGAAAACATCTCTTTTTGTGACTCTCCTACCGCTAAACCACCAACAGCATAACCGTCAAAGTTAATTTTGATAAGTTCATTTAATGACTTATGTCTAAGATCCTTAAAAAGACCTCCCTGTATAATGCCAAATAATGCTTTATGAGGATTATTTCCAAAAGCTTTTTTTGATCTTTCTGCCCAATACAATGATAATTTCATAGAGTCTTTAATTAATTCATAATCATCTGTTTTTTTTGGACATTCATCCATTATCATTACAATGTCTGAATTAAGACCTAATTGAATTCTTATACTTTCCTCGGGACTTAAAATAAATTTTTTTCCATCAACATGAGAATTAAAAATAGCTCCCTTTTCTCGATCAATTTTATTTAATTTGGAAAGAGACATAACTTGAAAACCACCGGAGTCAGTCAGTATAGGTAAATCACAGTTCATAAATTCATGTAAACCACCTGCAGATTTAATTCTATCAACACCAGGTCTTATCATTAAATGATAAGTATTTCCTAAAATGATTTCTGATCCTGTTTTTTTTATATCATCAATTGTGCATGCTTTAACAGTAGCCTGAGTACCAACAGGCATAAAAGTAGGTGTATGAATATTACCACGGTGTGTTTCGATTAGTCCACATCTTGCATATTTATCAGTTTTTAAAACATTAAAGGCAAATTTTTTTAATGCCATTTAAAAAAATTATAATGATTTAAAACTAATTATTTTGTCAGGATCTGAAACAGCTCCATTGTTATTTTCATCTCCTTTTTTAATTTTGTCCACAAATTCCATTCCAGAAATAACTTTTCCAAAGACTGTATATTGTCTATCTAGAAATGACGCTTCTTTAAAACAGATAAAAAATTGACTATTAGCACTATCAGGATCAGATGATCTAGCCATTGATACTGTTCCTCTTTCATGTGGAATATTATTAAATTCTTGTTGTAGGTCTGGTAAATCTGACCCTCCCATTCCAGCCATTTTTAAATTAAAATCATTTGAGTCAGATTTCCCAAATTTAACATCGCCTGTTTGCGCCATAAATCCATCAATGACTCTATGAAATACAACATTGTTGTATTTTCCAGAATTGGCTAACTCTTTAATTCTTTTAACATGATTTGGTGCTACATCTTCAAATAATTCA
>CACEIH010000033.1 GCA_902559565.1 uncultured Pelagibacteraceae bacterium | reverse complement strand
AGAGTCAAAAAGATAATCTTTATTATTTACATCTGATACCGCAACAATGATTTTTTGAAATAATTTTAACCCTTTTTTAATTACGTCAATATGGCCAAAGGTAATTGGATCAAATGTCCCCGGATAAATAGCTATTTTATTCATTAAACTAAATTATCATCAATTTTATCAGCAGAAACAACTTTTTCATCACCAGAAAGTTTAATTATTCTGACACCTTGGGTATTTCTTCCTGCAGTTCTTATTTCTTTAACTGCAACTCTAATTACTCTTCCTTTATTTGTTGATATTAGAATTTCATCACCTTCAAAAACAGGAAATGAAGATGATATATTGCCGTTTCGGGGAGAATTTACTATTCCTATAATTCCTTTTCCACCTCGATTTGTTACTCTATAGTCATTATGTGAAGTCTTCTTTCCAAAACCATTTTCAGTTATTGACAATATAAATTTTTCTTTAGCTTTTATTTCGGATTTTTCATCTTTTGATTTTTGTCCATTTTTAGAACTTTTATCATTATTTATAATTGATAAAGATACAATTTGATCATCTGATGATAAAGTAATACCTCTAATTCCTTTAGAAGATCTACCTTTAAATATTCTTAATTTTTTTGACTCAAAACGTATGCATTTGCCTAATTTTGTACTTAAAATTATATCTTGATCTTCTTTACAAATTTTAACACCTACTATTTTATCGTTAGAGTCCAATTTCATTGCGATTTTACCTGCTGAGTTAATTGAGGAAAAATCTTCAAGACTATTTTTTCTAATCTTTCCTTGTGCTGTAGCAAAAACTATTTGATAATTTTTTAATTCCGATTCATTTTCTGGAAATGGCATAATAGAACTTATTGATTGATGATTTTTAAGAGGCAAAATATTGAATAAAGATTTACCTTTAGATGCCGATGATCCCTCAGGGATTTTCCATGCTTTTAATCTATAAACTAGACCTTCAGTAGAAAAAAATAAAACTGAAGTATGAGTGTTAACAGATAATGTTTGAACAACAGAATCTTCATTTCTGGTTGTAATACCTGTTTTTCCCTTCCCTCCTCTTTTTTGTGTTTTAACACTATTTAATGATCCTCTTTTTATATAACCTTGTAATGTAACTGTAATTAAAACAGATTGTTTTTGGATAGTCTCCTCAATATCGTAATTTAAGACTGCATCTATAATTTTTGTTCTTCTAGGTTGTGAAAATTTTTCTTTAATACTTTTTAGTTCTTGACCAATTACTTTGAATAATTCTTTTTTTGATGAAATTATTTTTTTATAATTTGAAATTAATTCTGATAGTTTTTTAATTTCTAATTCAATTTCATTGATACCTAATGCTGTTAATTTTTGTAGACGTAATTCCAAAATTGCATTTACTTGTGGTTCTGAAAGTGTGTATGACGATTTTTTTTTACCCCCTTCAACAAGTGAAATCATCTTCATTGACTTATTAATTTTCCATTTCAATTTTAATATTGTTTTTTTTGCATCTTCTGGTGTTTTTGAATTTCTTATCATTTTTATAACTTTATCCAAATTTTCAACAGACACAGATAAGCCAATTAAAATATGAGCTCTTTCCTCAGCTTTTTGTAAATCAAATTTAGTTTTTTTAATTACAACGTCTTCCCTAAAATTTAAAAAATTTGTTAGAAAATCTTTTAGATTACATGTTTCAGGTTTGCCATCTACAATTGCCAAACTATTAAAACCAAATGAACTTTCAATTTGTGTATTTTTGTATAATTGTCTTTTAACTGTTTCAGGCTCAACTCCTGAACGTAAATCTATTGACACTCTTATTCCTTCCCTATTTGACTCATCTCTTATATCTCTTATGCCTTCAATTTTTTTTTCTCTTACTAATTGAGCTATTCTCTCATTTAAAACTGATTTATTAACCTGATAAGGAATAGAAGTAATGACAAGTCTTTCTCTTCCGTTTTTTAAACTTTCAATAGAAATATCACCTCTAATTTTAAAAGAACCTCTACCTTTTGTATAACCCTGTTTAATAATATCTTTGCCAATTATTACACCACCTGTCGGAAAATCAGGACCTGGTATATGCTTCATCAAATCTTTAATCTTGATATCTTTGTTTTCTATTAAAGCTAAAGTTCCATCAATTATTTCACCTAAATTGTGTGGTGGGATACTTGTAGCCATACCAACTGCAATACCTCCAGCACCATTTACTAGTAAATTTGGATATTGTGCTGGTAAAACAGATGGTTCCTTTTCAGTTTCGTCGTAATTGCTCTTAAAAGATATGGTGTTTTTTTCTATATCATCAATCAAATACTGAGAAACTTTTGATAATCTTGTTTCAGTATATCTCATAGCTGCCGCAGGATCTCCGTCAATAGAACCAAAATTTCCTTGTCCATCTACTAATGGTAAGCTCATTGAAAAATCTTGTACCATTCTAACTAATGCATCATAAACTGATTGATCACCATGAGGATGATATTTACCAATTACATCTCCTACTATTCTTGCTGATTTTCTAAATTGTTTTGACCAATCATAACCACCTTTGTACATTGCATATAGAATCCTTCTATGAACAGGTTTTAATCCATCTCTTATGTCAGGAAGAGCTCTACTAACAATAACGCTCATTGCATAAGAAAGATAAGATGAGCTCATCTCATCATGCATTGATATTAACTTAATATTCTTATCTTCTGAAATTTCAGTTTTTTGCATAAAATTTAAAACGGGATTTCGTCATCCATATCATTGGATATTTGAGATAAATCATCTTTGTTTGAAGATTCATTGTTATTAGAAATTCCTCCAGATGAATTTCCACCTCCCAACATTGTTAAAGATGAATTGTATCCTTGAATAACAATTTCAGTAGAGTATTTGTCTTGTCCTGATTGTTCATCTTTCCATTTTCTTGTAGTTAATTGACCTTCAACATATATTTGAGCACCTTTTTTAAGATATTGTTGAACAACATTTACTAACCCCTCATTAAATACAACTATACGGTGCCACTCTGTTTTTTCCTTTTTTTCACCTGTATTTTTATCTTTCCAAGATTGGCTAGTAGCAAGACTTAATCTTGCAACACTCTTACCATTTACCATTTGTTTGATTTCTGGGTCTGCGCCCAAACGACCAATTAAAAGTACTTTATTTAAACTTCCAGCCATAATATTTTAATATTTGTTAAATTAATTAATTAGATTTATATCACAATTTACTCTGAATATTAATTTTATTAAGTCAAAGCAACTAAAATTATGATTAAAAAGATAGTTATTAAGGGAGCTAAAGAACACAATTTAAAGAATATTTCTTTAGAAATACCAAAGGATAAATTTGTGGTCATTACAGGCTTGTCTGGATCAGGAAAATCATCTCTTGCTTTTGATACAATATATGCTGAGGGACAAAGAAGGTATGTAGAAAGTTTATCGGCTTACGCGAGACAATTTTTAGATAAAATGAAAAAACCTAAAGTTGATTTAATTGAAGGTCTAAGTCCAGCAATATCTATAGAACAAAAAAATACATCAAAAAATCCTAGATCCACTGTTGCAACTGTTACTGAAATTTATGATTATATGAGAGTGCTATATGCAAGAGCTGGTATCCCCTACTCGCCCTTTACCGGCAAACCAATAAAATCTCAAACCATTTCTCAAATCGTTGATAGAATTAAAGAACTTCCTAAGAAAGCTACCATTTATCTTTATGCACCTGTCGTAAGAGGACGAAAAGGAGAATACAGAAAAGAGATTTTAGGTTTTAAAAAAAGAGGCTTTAGAAAAATAAAGATTGATGAAGTATTATATGATATTGAAAAAGCCCCAGAGTTAAATAAAAAGATAAAACACGATATTTCTATTCTTGTTGACAGAATAGTTCTTAATTCGTCTTTAGGAAACAGATTGGCTGAGAGCATAGAAACTTCAATAAATTTATCAAATGGTTTATTATTTGTTGAATACGAAGATGAGACATTACCAAAGAAATTTAGAAAATTAGAAAAATTAATATTTTCAACAAAATTTGCATGTCCGGAAAGTGGTTTTACAATAGAAGAAATAGAACCTAGATTGTTTTCTTTTAATAGTCCTTTTGGTGCATGTGAAGAGTGCGAAGGCATAGGTATAAAGCTTAATGTTGATCCTAATTTAGTTATTCCTAATGATAAAAAAACTATATCTGACGGTGCAATAGAGCCTTGGGCTAAAACCACCACTTTATATTATGCTCAAACTTTAGCCTCTTTATCTAAACACTATAATTTTTCACTTGATGAAAAATGGTCTAAAATTCCAAAAAAAATAAAAGATATTATTCTTTATGGATCTGATGATGAGGAAATAAAATTTACTTATGATGATGGTTACGAAAAATATTCGCATAAAAAGACCTTTGAAGGAGTAATCAATAATCTCGAAAGAAGATATTTAGAAACAGATAGTGATTGGAAAAGAGAAGAAATAGCACAATATCAATCAGATACTAAGTGTGAAAGATGTAATGGTCACAGGCTTAAAGATGAAGCATTATGTGTTAAAATTGATGGATTGCACATCAGTGAAGTCACTGAAAAATCAATATCTGATGCTGCTCAATGGTTTGAAAATCTTAAAAACACACTTGATAAAAGACAAGTAAAAATAGCTGAACATATATTAAAAGAGATAAATGAGAGATTAAATTTTTTACTTAATGTTGGGCTAGATTACTTAACATTATCAAGAGAGTCAGGAACTCTTTCAGGTGGTGAGGCTCAACGTATAAGACTAGCATCACAAATTGGTTCTGGCTTAACAGGAGTTTTATATGTTTTAGATGAGCCATCAATTGGTCTTCATCA
>CACEIH010000032.1 GCA_902559565.1 uncultured Pelagibacteraceae bacterium | reverse complement strand
TTAGTATTTTCATATTTTTTCAATTTCATTTTGGTCTTCTAGTCTTACTTCAATTGTTTCTGTAGTTAAAGCAATGTAAGCGTTGTTATTAAAAATAAGATTTATTTCATAATCATCATTATTCCTCAAATAATCTATACCTATCAACTCTAAAATCATTTCTTGGTTTGATTGATCTATGTTTTTTGATCGCACTTTATCAACAAAGTCAAACCTACAAATACTGTTAATTTTTTTATCCTCTTGTTTATTTTCAACTTTAATTCTTTCAATTGATATTAAGAAAACTTTGTTAGAAGCTAAATATTTGATATCTGCAACTTTGACTTTTGCACCCGAGCTACAAGCTGAAATCATTTGTAACCCCTCTTGATCACTGGCAATTATTTTAGCTAAATACTTATTCATTATTTAAGTCTTTTAATTTTTACACCAATTTTTCTTAATTTTTTTTCTATATTTTCATACCCTCTATCTAAATGGTAAATTCGATTTATAATAGATTCACCTCTTGAAACCATTGCAGCAAGCACAAGAGCAACACTAGCTCTTAAATCACTAGACATTAACTCGGCACCAATAAATTTTGTATTTCCTTGAATTATAGCTTTATTGTTTTTTATTTTTATTTTTGCTCCAAGTCTTTGAAGCTCACCCACATGAAGAAATCTATTTTCAAAAATATTTTCAGTGATTGAACTCACCCCATTTGCCTTACACATTAATACCATTAGTTGTGATTGCATATCTGTTGCAACACCAGGCCATTCTTTTGTTTTAACATTTTTAATAGGTTTAATTACTTTGGGTCCTTTGATTAAAATTTTATCATCAAAAATTTTAATCTTAGCACCCGCTTTTTTTAATATATTTAATTCAGTCTTTAAATCTTTTGGATTTATATTAAGTATCTCTAAATTACCTTTTGCAATTGTAGCTGCTACACAAAAAGTTCCTGTTTCTATTCTATCTGCCATAACTGAATAATCAGTTTTATTTAAAGATTCAACTCCTTCTAAAAAACATGTTCTGCCTTTCCATGTAATTTTTGCTCCAGCATGATTTAGAAAATTTGTTAGATCTTTTATTTCGGGCTCGATTGCACAATTTTTTAAAATTGTTTTACCCCTAGCTAAACATGCAGCAATAATTGTATTTTCTGTTGCCCCAACACTAATCTTTGAAAACTTTATTGTTGTTCCAATTAACCTGCCATTAGATTTGGCATGAATATAACCTTTCTTAATTTGATATTTCATTCCTAATTTTTTTAAAGCTGATAAATGATAATTTACTGGTCGTGATCCAATATTGCACCCACCAGGATATGATGTAATTGATTTGTGAAATTTTGAAATTAATGGTCCCAACACAAGAATGGAAGCTCTCATTGTTTTTACAAGAGAATAGCTTGCTAAAGTTTTTAATTTTTTTTTATTTTGAATTCGTGCTGTCTTTCTATCTTTCGATAAAGTTATTTTAGAGCCCAGAGATTTTAACAAATTAAACATAGTATTAATGTCTTTAACTCTTGGTAAATTTTTTAGGATTACTGGTTTTTCAAATAGGAGTGTAGCTGCCAACAAAGCTAAAGCACTATTTTTTGCTCCTGAAATTTTAACTTTACCTTTGATTTTACAAGGTCCCTTTATCGAAAATTTATCCATAAACTATTTGAATTTTGCTAAAGTAATACCTGTTTGTCCTTGATACTTTCCATTTCTATCTGCATACGAAACTGCTGGTTGCTCACCTTGAAAAAAAAGAATTTGAGCAGCTCCACTATTTGCATATAGTCTTATTTGATTACTTGTGTGATTTGAAAATTCTAAAACAAGGTTGCCACTCCAACCAGCCTCTAAGACCGTTGGTGGTGTTCCTAAACCACATCTAGCATAAGAAGATTTAGCTGTTACTAGACCTGTCACATTTCTGGGCATTTTAAAGTACTCTAAGCTACTCGCCAAAGCAAAAGAGTTTGGTGGGATTAAAATCGAGTCTTCACCTTTTACTGTAATAAAATTATCTTCACTAAAATTTTTTGGATCCGCAGTAGCACCTTTGATATTAGTAAATATTTTAAATTCAGAACCACATCTTAAATCATATCCAAAAGAATTAAGCCCATGACTTATACCTTTGGCAACACTTTCGTTAACAAAAGGAGAAATCATTTCTTGCTCTACAGCCAATTTTTTAATTTGTTTATCGTTTAAAATCATTTTTTTTTTTATTTTTTTTTAGGAATATTTTTCTTTTTTTTAAGTTTTTCTTAAGCGCTAAACTTAAACGCTCTTTTTTATTTTTTAGACTCATTCTTTATCAGGATTAGTAAGAAAATCTAAGGTAATTGGTTTAGAAGCATCTAAAACTTTTGTTTTATCATCAATTTTTTTTGGACCCTCTTTAGCTAATCTTTTGGCTTTTTTTTCAGCAAGTTTTCTCTCTCTTTTAGCTTGCTTTTCCATCAGCTTAGCACTTTTTGTAGATTTATAATCGTAATGAATACCCATAAAGAATCCTTAAGTAGATATAAATCATATTATCAAAAAAATTAAGGCAATAATTTGCAAAAAATGCACTATTATCAATAAAATACAATTTAGATAATTGCTCCTGTAGTTAAATGGTATAACAAGTCCTTGGTAAGGACTAATTCCCTGGTCAGTACAGGGTGGGAGCACCATTATATTTATTCTTTATAAAAAACTTTTCTTAGAAAAATTGTTATTAAAACCAGTCCAAAAAAAGCTAAAATAGGAGTGTATATATTTGGCGTAAAAATTATGTCAGAAATGCTGGGGATTTTTGAGTTTTGATCTATAACTTTCTCTAATCCACTCCCAATTGAAACAACCAAAAATACTTGTGGAATGATTCCAATTAAAGATGCGAAGAAAAAGTTTTTGATTTTAACGTTAAAAATAGTTGGCAAAAGACAACTAAGCTGCCAAGGAATTCCACCAATAAAACGATATGTTAACAAATAAAAAAATTCTGATTTTTTAAATTTTATTTCGAGATTTCTATATTTATCTAAAAATTTTTCTCTAATTAAATCTTTTAAAAAATAATTACCAAAGATATATAAAAAGGTTGCACCTATACTAAGTCCCAAAACAACAACAATGGTTCCTATCCATTTTCCAAAAATAAAACCTCCCATAATAGCAATAGGGGAACCAAAACCAAAAAAAGGAAATATCCACAATATTGTGAAAATCAAAAAAATCATAAATACAATAAAAAGATTAGAATTTTTAAGTTCTACTAAATATGATTTATTTTGTCTTATAAAGTCATAAGATGTAATTTCTTGAAGATCAAATTTAGAAAAAAATAAAAATAAAAATATAGATAATAAAAGTATGTAAGATAAACCTATAAATAATTTAATTTTTTTAGCTTTTTTCATCATTACGTATCGTATTTATAAAATCTTCTATTTGCTATTTATATATTTAATTACTATAAAGAGCCAAATTTTATAAAAAATTTTGCCAGATTTATGAAAAGAACATATCAACCATCTAAAATTAAAAGAGCTAGAAAACATGGTTTTAGGTCAAAAATGAAGACCAAGGGTGGAAAAAAACTTTTGGCTAGAAGAAGATCAAGAGGAAGAAAATCTTTAACAGTTTCTGATTAAATTAATGAGAAGCAAAATTATTGCTCTTTCCAAAAATGAAGAATTTAAAAAACTTCTCAAAAAGAAAAAAGCATCAAATAAATATGTTACAATTTTTTTTGGCCCTTTAGAAAATAAAAATAGAGATTACTTAAATATTTCATTTGTAACTAAGAAAAAAATAGGAAACGCAGTTAAAAGAAATAAAATAAAGAGACGTTTAAGAAACATTATGAATGATGCGGTCAAAAAAATATCAATAAAATTTAAATATTCATACCTTGTTATTGCTAAGTCAACTATGTTAAATAATGAATTTAAAAATATAAAAGAAACACTGTTTCAAGAATTTGAAAAAATTAAATAATGAATATTTTAACTTACATTCTAATTAAATTAATTAAATGTTATAAATTTTTAATAAGCCCTTTGCTTGGTCAGTCTTGCAGATATTTACCTACCTGCTCGGATTATAGTATTGAAGCATTAAAGACCTATGGTTTTTTTAAAGGTCTTTTTTTAAGTATTAAAAGAATTTTATCTTGTCATCCCTGGGGACAAGGTGGGTTTGATCCAGTAAAAAAAGAAATGAAGGTTAAAAAATAATGGACTCAAAAAATGTCATAGCCGCCATTGCTTTATCTTCAGCGGTAATTGTTTTGTATTCATTGTTTTTTATCCCTGAACAACCAAAACAATCTCAAAATATAGATGAAAAAAAAATTGAACAAAGTACTGATACTCCAAGTCTTGAACAAAAAGAAACATTAATTCAAATATCAAGAGAGGATGCTTTAAATGAAAGTAAAAGAGTTAAATTTGAAAATGAAAGTATTATCGGATCAATATCTCTTAAAGGTGCTTCAATAGATGACTTAACTTTTAAAGATTATAATACTGAACTTGAAAGTAATGAAAAAATTATTCTCCTAGCTCCAAGAAATATTCAAGATGGTTATTTAATTGAAAGTGGTTTTGTAACTTCTGATAAAAATATTGATATTCCTGATGCTGATACAATTTGGTCTTTAGATGAAAATAACGAGTTAACTGATAAATCTCCAATTAAATTGTCTTGGACAAACAATCAAGGTTTAACATTTGTAAAGGAAATTTCTTTAGATGATAAATACTTATTCACAATTAAACAAAAAGTAATAAATTCTACAAATAATAAGTATGACTTTTATTCTTATGGTCAAATTATAAGAAATAAAACTCCAGAAATAATTGATTTTATAATTCTTCATGAAGGTCTAATTGCTTC
>CACEIH010000031.1 GCA_902559565.1 uncultured Pelagibacteraceae bacterium | reverse complement strand
CATCTTCATCTGAATTTTTCTTCCATGAATTATTTTTTCTCTGTATAAATTCCTCTATTAAATCTTTAATTTCCTCTTTTGAATTATCTAAAACTTTAAGATTATTATTCATAATTAATTCGTCGGTCAAATTATCATAGTTTTCCTTTGTGAGTGCTAAAGTTTCTGAAAATGATAAGATACGATTTTCCTTTTCTGAAAAGATTTTTTTAAAAATAATCATTTGACAAAGACCATCATCTAAATCATTTGCACTATGTAAAGGAGCATTAACCATTAATGACTCTTTTCTGAATAATGAAGCCAACAAAAATAAACCAGTATCACCACCACAAAAAAATTCGCACTTATAAGCAAGATACAAATCCAACATTGGTGATACAATTTTAGATTGAGAATAATTAATTAAACTAGAATTTTTAAAATTTATATTGTCTTGGACTTTGTTACCGATTCTAACTGACTTGTATTTAAATTTTTGCATGTAATTACATGCATACTCGAATTGATTAATATCAAAGTTTTTAATTATGTTGTCATATTTATCTGATGTATATCTATACGCATTGTCTCTAGCAAAAAAACAAAAAAAAATATCATCTTTATTTAAACCTATTTTTTTTAGTTCAGACTCACAAAACAAAATTTCTTTTTTAGTGAATATAATTTTAGGTTTTGTTTTAATCAAAACTTTATTTATATCGTGAACTTGCCATACAGGATTATCTTCCCATTCTCTATAAGGAATTAAGTGATGATTTAAACTATTTTTTCTACAATAATAATATAGTGGTTTTATAAGAAAATTAGGAAAAACTAATAGCAATATTTTCCATTTTTTTAATAGAAAAATATTCGAAACTTTTTCGTTAGTAAACCAAATATCTATAAACTTTTTATTATCATTATGTAATATTTCTTTTTCTGCGAGATATATTTCAATTGGTTTAGAAAAATGACCTATCGCTCTTGTTTCTATTAAACCAAAACGAATTACAACAAAATTTTTAATAATTTTAAAGATTTGAAAAATTATAAAAATATAAATATTTTTGATTATCAATCTTACAAAATTCATTAATACTATTTTATTACTTAGTAATTATTAGTAGGAACGTTTCCATACATCATAACCCAACGGCCCTTTTCACTTTTCCAATCAGTCTTGATATTCGGATCAACTGGATCAACGCCATGAACTTGTCTTTTATAGGTAACTAACAAATCTCCTACCTCAACTTGGTCGTCTATAAATATCTTGTTTGCATTTTCATCTATAAAATATATGCCACCATTATTATAATCTTTTCCTTTTTCAGACATAATGGCAATATTAGCTAAACAAAAGACATCAGATGAGTGATCATGGGCTTGGATATAACCACCTCCTTGAGGATATTGAACTATCCAAACTCTGGTAACATATTTATCTTTTGGAGAATTATTAAAAGTTTCTTTTTCATTAAATCCCATAATTTTTTGATTTAAAAAATATTTCTCTTCAGCAATATTAAATATGTTCCAAGGATCTTTGTTAAAATTAAAGAAATAATACCCATGCCATTTTGAGCTGACATAAAATTTTCCATCTTTATCCAAAATTCTATGAAAATTGGGAACACCTTCTTTTATCTCGTGATATGAGGCTTTTGTTTTTGTTCCCCATTCATGTAATTCTGATCTAATTTTTTCTAAAAGTTTTTTTTTATAAGCATTTTTAACTATATAAATATCCCCAAAAAAAAGAGACTCTATTAACTCACTATCATTTTTTAAAATTCTGTTTTTGTACTCTTGATATTCAATCTTAATAATATTTCTGGCAAAAACATTTGTAAAATGAGATTTTTCTAGTTCTGCAAAAGAAATGGAATTCATATTCAAGAATTTATATTATATGGCATTCCAGTATGTCGTTTTTTAGACTGAATAAAATCTGAATTATGAATATTGTATCCTATCCACCATCTACCACAAGTGTCTGACATATTTGATTGTTTGTCAGGATCAATCACATTTACTCCATGTCGCAATGATGCATAAAAAAAACCTAAATCTCCAGCATCAATTGATTTTTCCATATCCAATTTACCATTTTTTTTGTCTATCATGTAAAAACCTCCTTTTGAATAATCCTCTCCTCCTCTTTTGCTTAAGTAAACTGAGAAAACAAATCTACAAATAGGCACTGGGTCAACATGAGGTTCAACAAAACCTTTAGGGACATATCTTACTATTTGAACTCTTTCGACAATTTTGTCTTTTGGAGTGTTATTTTCATACTGAGATGGTGAAAGACCTGCTGGAAATTTTAGAGGGCGATGCGTTCTCATAATCATTTCTCTGACACCAGAATTATCTTTATTCCATGAAAATAAAAAATAAGAATGTTTAATATGCTTTAATGCATATCCATGAGTAGCTTTAGATTTATCAATCCATCTATGAAAGTTTGGAGTATTTTCCAACATTTGATAAAAGGTCGACTCATTATTTTCAGAAAAAATTTTAAATTCTTTTTTAATAAACTCAATTTCTTCATCACAATAGACATTTTTTAATAAATATAAATCTCCATTATAAACCGACTCAACTAATGACTTTATAAAATTTGGATTCTGTTCTACAACCCTGCTTAAAAATTCGTCATAGTCAATTTGAATAAGATTATTATAATTTGATGGTTTTTCTCTTTCTTTTTCAATTTTGTTCCATTCATCTGCAAATAAATTTCTACTTTTTGATAAAACTTCTGTAGCTTTAAGCTGCTTATCAATTTTCTTTTTAATTTTAATATTGCCAAAATCAATCATAATTTATTAAAGTCAATTTAGCGTTCAATTATTGAACTGTAAAGTAATTTCTAGTGTCTTTTCGTTCTAACCCTGGCTTAATTGTAGCCATCCACATCTATTACAAGCTTCAACCGTGCCATGTTCTTTTATTGTCTTTCTAAATTTATCGAAAATTTCTCCATAAATTATATCCTTAATGTTGCTTTCCCTAATGTTTCCAGTCGATACTGAAAGACACGGGAACACAGTTCCATCATTATTTATATGAACGCTAGACCATGGTTGAGCACAAGGAAGGAAGTTTTTTTTGATATGTCTTTTTTCGTTCAAAGTATCCATTTTTTTATTATTAAGTGGAGTTTCGTTTCCAATTAATTCATCAACTTTTGGGTGCAAGAAGCCTACTTTTTTATTTTTAAAATTATATTTTTTTACCAAATTAAGTTGTTTCTTTATTTCATCCCATTTTTGATATTTATAAGCATCACTTTTCTCAAAAATATCATCAAAATTATACATATAATCACAACCTAAAATTGGTGATCCTTTTAGGAATTGAAAACTATGGGTATCACATTCGAGGTCTTCAATACAATATTTATGTATATCTAAAAGTTCATCTGCATTCTCATCTAATACTACCGTTTTTGAATCTAATATACATTCAGGGTAGCCTAATTCTTTTTTTCTTTTCTGAAAATAATGCATCATTTTTTCCACATGATTCCACTTTTCATCCCACTTTTCCTCTTTTAAATTTGCAAGTTTTCTAATTGAATTATTTCTACTATCTATTGAAATAGAAAGTACTTTAAAGTTTTTATGTGAAAGTAATAAATCTATTGTTTCTTCATTTAATAATAAACCATTACAAATTAAATTACATTCATGTCGCTTTACTGTTTCTAAAAAAATTTCTTTGAAATTTTTAATAACTAAAGGTTCACCTCCAGTTAAAGTAATCCTTGAACCTTCTGGAATTTCTTTTATGAATTTAATCCAATCATCAGCATTTAATGAATTTGCAAGTTTTTTTCTATGTTGAAAACAAAAAGTACAAGCTAAATTACATAAGTTAGTTAAAACCAACACATATCTTTTTGGCATTAAATTTTCAAATTTATAAGCTTTTTTCCTAAAATCAGCTAATTCATTTGAATACTTTTGTTTCCAAATTATTTCACTTTTATATTTTTCATCAATCATCACTAAGCTCTTAATTGAAAATTTAAATTTTCATTTTCAAATTTTTTGAGATTGTCTCTAACCCAATTGACAGTATCCTTAATTCCATCATCTATCGAAATTTCTGCTTTCCAACCTGTTTGTTTAAAAAGCTTAGTACTGTCCAACCAATATTGAGCATCTTCTCCAATTCTACCTTTAGTCTCTAAAATTACATTATCATATTTCATATCAAGATATTTTACAATTTTTTCAACGATCTCTTTCATTGAAATTGGTTCATCTACCCCAGCATTATAAGTTTCTCCTAATTTTCCCTTATGTAATATCGAATAAATTGCTCTAGCTATGTCTCGACAGTGCATAAAAGATTTTTTAACTCTTCCACCACCTTCTAGAGAAAACTTTTGACCATTCAATAACATATAAGCACATTTTGGAATTATTCTATAAAGCAACTGTCCTGGTCCATAACCGTTTGATGGTCTAATAATGTTCATTGGAAAATTTTTTACTTTAAACATAGTTTCAAGATGCATATCTGCAGCTAATTTTGATACTGAATATGGACTTGTAGGATTAATGGGATAATTTTCATCAACTGGTTTATTAACAGAACCATATAATTCAGAAGTTCCTATTTGTAAGAAATTTTTTAAATAACTTTTGGAAGACAAATGTTCACAAATTTTTGAAACAGCTGTCACGTTAGTGTCATAATATCTAAAAGATTTATCCCAAGAAGTTGCATATGCTAATGCTGCAAAATTTAAAACAAAATCTGGTTTATAATGATCTAGATATTCAAAAAGAAAATCTTGCTCATACACAATGTGACAAGGTTTAAAAACATATCTTTTATCATTTTTGCCTAAATTAAGGGTAAATGCAGTGTTTTTAACTGAATTTCTTCCAATACAAAGAACTAGCTCTGTTTCTTTTTGTTCAAGAAGATATTTTGCTGTATGAATTGCAAAAACACCAGCTCCACCCAATAAACAATATTTCATAACATTAAACTATATTATTAA
>CACEIH010000030.1 GCA_902559565.1 uncultured Pelagibacteraceae bacterium | reverse complement strand
AAATTTTAAATAACCTAATTAGTCAAATAAAAAAAAATAAAATTAATTTTGTAATAGTAAATGCTGAAAATGCTGATGAAAGTGGAGTTGGTTTGACAAAGAAAATTTGTGAAGATTTTTTTAATTGTGGTGTAAATGTCATCACAACCGGTAACCATGTATGGGACCAAAAAAATATAATGAATTTCATCGATAAAGAAAATCGATTACTTAGACCAAAAAATTTATTTGAACCTGCACCTGGTAAAGGTTTTGAAATTTATACAACAACAAATAATATAAAAATCGGAGTTCTTAATTTAATGGGAAATGTTTTTATGAAAAAATGTGATGATGTTTTTGAAGCATCAAAAAAATTTTTAGATAGCCACAGGTTAAAAGAAGATTATGATTTTCTTATAGTTGATTTTCATGGCGAAATTACAAGTGAAAAAAATGCTATTGGACATTTTTTTGATGGCCAAGCAACTTTAGTGGTTGGAACTCATACACATATACCAACTAATGATGCAAGAATTTTAAAAAATGGCACTGCTTATCAAACTGATGCTGGAATGTGTGGTGATTATGATTCAGTAATTGGAATGAATAAAGACAATTCATTAAATAGATTTATGAAGAAAGATTCAACTAAACATTTTCCTGCTAATGGAGAAGCAACTTTAAGTGGTGTAATTGTTGATTGTGATGTAAAGACAGGATTAGCTAAAAAAGTAAATAGTTATATTTTTGGAGGTCATTTAAATAATAATTAATTAATTTATGGCAGGTCACTCACATTGGGCAGGAATTAAACATAAGAAAGGAAAGGCTGATAAACAGAGGTCCAAAATTTTCTCAAAACTATCTAAGGAAATTACCGTTGCAGCAAAACTTGGTGATAAAGATCCTGCAATGAATCCCAGATTAAGATCAGCCGTTCAGGCCGCAAGATCAGCTAACATGCCAAAAGATAATATTGAGAGAGCGATTAATAAATCAACTGTAAATTCAGAGTCAAATTTTGATAATTTAAGGTATGAAGGTTTTGGGCCCGAGAAAGTAGCTGTGATAGTTGAAACCTTAACTGATAACAAGAATAGAACTGCATCAAATATAAGAACTATTTTTCAAAAAAATGGTGGTAGCCTAGGAACACAAGGCTCTGCAGCACACAATTTCATTCAATCGGGAATAATAAAAATTGACAAAAAAGAGGTCTCTGATGAAAGGGTTTTTGAATTAGCCATTCAAGCAGGTGCAGATGAATGTAAAACAGTATCTGATTTTCATGAAATTCATTGTGCAGTTAATGAAATCTATACTGTAAAAAAAGAATTAGAAAAAGAAATTACAAATTTTATATCTACTGATATTGAATGGATACCACTTAATAGTGTTAAAATTTCCAAAGAAAAAAATGAAGATTTAATTAATTTTTTTGAAACATTAGAAGAAGATGATGACGTACAAAATGTTTACTCAAACGCAGAATTTGAAAAATAAGATATGTTAATTATTGGCATAGACCCTGGTATATCTGGATCAATCTGTTTTTTTGAGAATGGTAAAATTACTGAAGTTCTTGAAATGCCAACAATGACTGATGGAAAAAAAAATAAAAGACAAGTAAACGGAGCACAAATTTACAACGAAATTTTGAAAAGAATAAATAAAAATGACAAACAAAATGTAAGAGTAATTATTGAGCAAGTATCAGCAATGCCTGGACAAGGAGTAACAAGTATGTTTAATTTTGGACAATCTTTTGGTATTTTGAAAGGAATATGTTCTGCAATGCAATTACCCATGTATTTTGTCAGGCCAGCCAAATGGAAAAAATATTATGGCTTAATAAATTCAGAAAAGGATGCGAGTAGGACAAGAGCAATAGAGATGTTTCCTTATTTTTCATCTCAACTTTCAAAAAAAAAAGATTCAAACAAGGCAGATGCAATATTAATTGCTAGTTTTTATCACGAAACGTATAAATTAGAGGAATAATCAAATTAATAAAAGACAAAATCATGACACAATTAAGTGTGAGAAGGCAGTATGGAAGCTGATATTTCTTCGCAAGCAGTAGGCCTTGCCTCTAGCGCAGACTTCTCTTTGATGAGTCTATTTATAAGAGCAGATATAGTTGTAAAAACTGTAATAGTGATGTTGATTGCATGTTCGATTTATTCTTGGGCTGTGATAATTGAAAAATTTAGATTATTTAAGAAGATTAATCAGTCTACTGAGGAATTTGAGACAAAATTTTGGAATTCAAAATCAGCAGAGTCATTTTATAATAATTTACCATCTAGCATTGAGGATCCAATGGCATTAGTTTTTAAAGATGCGATGCAAAATTTATTAAAAAAAAGATCAAAGGTAGATTTGCAAGAAAGAATGACAACTATGCTTGAAACAGGGATTGAAAAGCAAATGTCCAAAATAAGCAAGGGTTATACTTTTCTTGCAACTGTAGGATCGACAGCTCCTTTTATTGGTTTATTTGGTACAGTCTGGGGGATAATGAATTCATTTCAATCAATTGCAATTTCAAGAAATACGAGTTTAGCAATTGTAGCGCCAGGTATTGCAGAAGCTTTATTTGCAACCGCACTAGGATTGTTGGCAGCAATTCCAGCTGTTATTTTTTATAATAAATTTAATAATGACTCAATTTTATACTCTAAAAGATTAGAAAATTTTTCAAAAAGATTTTTAACTATAATTTAAAATGGCTTTTAAATTAAATCGTTCATCTAAAGAACCAATGAGCGAAATAAATGTAACTCCCTTTGTAGATGTCATGTTAGTTTTGTTAATCATTTTCATGGTAACAGCTCCGTTACTTACAGTCGGTGTACAAGTTGATTTACCTGAAAGTTCTGCAGACTCTCTTCCAGAAGAAGCTGAGCCACTTACTTTATCTATTAATTCTAAAGGAGAAATTTTCATTCAGGAGTCAAAAGTAGAATATGAAAAAATTATTGCTAAAGTTTTAGCAGTTTCAAAAAATAGAACTGATACAAGAATTTACGTAAGAGGTGATAAGACAATAAACTATGGACGTGTGTTAGAAATTATGGGCCTGTTATCTGGGTCTGGATTCACAAAAGTAGCACTTATATCTGAGCCATATAAAGAGAGGTAAATAAAAGTGAATAGAAGTATAATAATTTCTTCTGTTTTACATATAATATTAATATTTATTACTGCTATGAGTTTACCATTTTTAGCTAAAAAACCTATAGATCTTCCTCCTATAGTCTCAGTAGAATTAATACAAATAACTGATGAAACAAATATACCTTTTGCTCCTAAAGCAAAAAAAACTATTGAAAAAATAAAGGAAAAAGAAAAAAAGTTAGTTTCCGAACAGGCTCCACCTAAAAAAGTAAAAAAAATAAAACCAGACTCCGTTCCAATGCCCGATGATAAAGTAAAAAAAGTTGAAAAAATTAAAGAGGATAAACAAAATCCTGAAAAAATAGATAATGAAGTAAAACAAGTGTCAGAATTCGAAAAAGATGAGTTATTTGATCCAAACAATATTGCAGCACTAATTGACAAATCGAAAGTTGAAAATGCAGAGACAGTGAATAAAACTGATAAGGTTACGCAGGATCAGCAAAGAAATGTAGAAAATGTTGGTCTCTCGTTAAGTGAAGAAGATGCATTAAAGGCTCAAATTTTTGGTTGTTGGAGCATTCCATTAGGATTACCTTACAATGAAAACTTGTTAGTAAGAATAAAGTTAGAACTAAATCCTGACGGCACAGTGTCTCAGTCTGAAATTTTAGATCACGCTAGAATGAATAAACCTGGCCAAGGATTTTATAAGGTTTTAGCAGAAAGTGCATTAAGAGCTGTAAAATTGTGTCAACCATTGAGGGTTCCTTCCACTGGCTATGAAAGATGGAAAGAGTTACAATTAAATTTTGATGCAAGAGAGATGTTAGAAGGGTAATATAATAAGATATGTATAAAATTTTATCATTAATTTTAATATTACTTTTGCCAAATAAAGCCTTAGCTTTGATTGAAGTTGATATAACAAGAGGAAATTTAAATCCATTACCTATAGCAGTATCACCATTATCAATTGATGAAAATTCACGAAAAAATTTTGAAAAAATACTGGATAAAAAAAATATAGGATCAGAAATTTCATTAGTTGTTGAAAAAAATTTAAAAACTTCAGGTCTTTTCAATCCCTTAAATAAAGATGCTTTTCTTCAAGCACCTGATATTGCAAATTTAAAACCACGATTTGAAGATTGGAACTTAATAAAAGCTCAGGCGTTAATAACCGGAAAAGTTAATTTAGTTGATGAAAAATTAAGAGTTGAATTTCGACTATGGGACGTTTTAGCAGGAAAAGAAATGATGGCATTAGCTTTTACGACTGTTCCAAATAATTGGAGACGTGTAGGGCATATAATAACAGATAAAGTTTATGAAAGATTGACTGGTGAAAAAGGTTATTTTGATACAAGAATAATTTATGTCTCTGAAGAAGGACCAAAAACTCGAAGAATAAAAAAATTAGCGATTATGGACCAGGATGGTGCTAATAATAAATTTTTGACTTTGGGAAACGAACTTGTTTTAACACCGAGATTTAATCCAACAAGTCAGATGGTTACATATTTGTCTTATTTTAAAAATTTACCAAGAGTCTATCTCCTAGATATAGAAACTGGTATGCAAGAGGTTGTAGGTGATTTTCCAGGTATGACCTTTGCACCAAGATTTTCTCCAGATGGAAAAAAAATAATAATGAGTTTTGCTAAAGATGGTAATTCAGACATTTATACAATGGATTTAGAAAATAGAATTGTTGAAAAAATAACAAACCATCCTTCAATTGATACTTCTCCATCATATTCACCTAATGGAAAATTTATATGTTTTAATTCAGATAGAAGTGGTTACCAACAAATTTATATTATGAAAAGTGATGGCAGTGGAGTAAAAAGAATCTCTTTTGGTAAAGGACTTTATGGAACTCCGGTATGGTCTCCTAGAGGTGATCTAATTGCTTTTACAAAATTACATAAAGGAAAATTTTACATAGGTGTCATGAGAACGGATGGGAGCGGCGAAAGATTATTAACAGAAAATTTTTATCAAGAAGCTCCTTCTTGGTCTCCAAATGGAAGAGTGTTAATTTTTTACAGAGAGACAGAAACTGATGATAAAGGACAGGGTTTTTCAGCTAAATTATGGTCTATTGATTTAACAGGCTATAATGAGAGGCTCGTAGATACACCAACTGATGCCTCTGACCCATCATGGTCATCTTTATTAAGTAATTAAACACTATTATCTTGATTTTTTAACTTGAAACATCTATCTAGTTGTGAAAAAGTTAAGAATAAGAAATATTGATCAAGGAGCAATAATGAAATTAAACAAAATTCTAAAAAACGCTTTTTTAATAGTTGTTGCTAGTTTAGCGCTTTCTGCATGTGCTGTATCTAAAAAAGGGCAAATGCAAGGTGATGTCTACACTGGAACAGATACTGTTGAATATTTAGCATCAGGTGTGCCTGACAGAGTTTTCTTTGCTACTAATGAGTCAGTTTTAACAACTGC
>CACEIH010000029.1 GCA_902559565.1 uncultured Pelagibacteraceae bacterium | reverse complement strand
TTGATAACAATTATAGTTTCAATATTTCCAGCCTTAAAGGCAGCAAAATTAGATCCAATTAAATCACTTAAATATGAATAATTTAATAGAACTTTCTAATATAAATAAATCTTTCGATACTTTTAAAAAAGTAAGAGTCTTAAAAAAAATCTCCTATAATTTTAAAAAAGGAAAAATTTATGCTCTTATGGGGCCATCCGGATCTGGAAAATCAACTTTATTAAATTTACTATCTTTAATAGACAGGCCTACATCAGGATCTATTTACATTGAAAAAAAACAAGTAAATTTCAATAACTCGAAGAAAAATGATATTATTAGAGCCAATAAAATTGGAATTATATATCAACAAGATAATTTATTAACTGACTTTACAGCTTTAGAAAATGTTTATTTAGCTGGTCTTGCTGCTGGTAATAATAAACAATTATCTGAAAACAAAGCTAAAAATTTATTAAAAAGAGTTGGGTTAACGAACAGGTTAGACCACTATCCTTCACAATTATCAGGTGGTGAGAAGCAAAGAGTTTCTATAGCAAGGGCAGTAATAAATGATCCGCAAATTATTTTAGCAGATGAGCCAACAGGGAGTTTAGATTTAAATACTGCTAAGGAATTGTTTAAACTTTTAAAAAGTCAGTTAAATTCTGATAGATTAATTATTTTTGCAACTCATAATAGATTTTTTGCAAATAAGGCAGATTGCTTATTGGAAATGGTTAATGGTAATATAAAAACCATTAATGGCTGAGTCTAAAATTCAAAATTTTAATCATCTTAAAATACATTCACAATATTCCATTTGTGAGGGTGCAATAAAAATTGATGATTTAAAAGAGTTTTCTAAAGAAAATAAAATCAAATCATTAGCTTTATGTGATACTTCTAATTTATGTGGTGCTTTAGAATTTTCTGATAAAATATCAAAATCAGGAACCCAACCGATTATAGGAACTCAAATTAACTTTAAATATGCTGACACAATAGGTTTATTGCCTGTTTATGCTCTTGATGAAACTGGTTATAAAAGAATTATAGAGTTGTCATCTTTATCATATCTTAAAAATGATGAGCTTTCAGAGCCTCACGTTGATATTCAAGAATTATTAAATAAAAATGATGGTTTATCAGTATTTTCAGGAACTGTTTTAGGTTTTTTTGGTCAATTATTTAAAAAAGGCAGATATGAGGAAATTAAAAACCTATATTCAAAATTAAAATTTAAGTATGGAGATAAATTTTATATTGAAATTCAACGTCATGGAGACGAACATGAAATTGGATTTGAAAAATATAACTTATCAAAGTCACTAGAATTGAAAATTCCATTAATAGCTACAAATGAAGTTTTTTATATTAAGAAAGAAATGTATGAAGCACATGATGCATTATTATGTATTAAAAATAAGACTTATATAAGTGAAAAAAATAGAATAAAATTATCCAGTCAGCATTATTTAAAAGATAATATTGAGATGTCAAAATTGTTTGCTGATTTACCAGAGGCTTTAGAAAATAATTTTAATTTTCCATTTAGATGTAATTTTAGACCTTTATTTTCAAAACCTATTTTACCAAACATTAGTTCTGAAAAAGATGGAAATGCTGATGAACTGTTGAAAAAATTTTCTTTAGAGGGCCTAAAAGAAAAATTTAAAAAATTTTTTAAAGAAAATTCAAAAAATCTAACTTCAGATAAAAATTTTATTAAATATAAAGATAGATTAGATCATGAGTTGAATATAATAATTCAAATGAAATACGCTAGTTATTTTCTAATTGTATCTGATTATATTAAATGGGCAAAAGAAAATGACATACCTGTTGGTCCTGGTAGAGGCTCAGGCGCTGGTTCTTTGGTGGCTTGGTGTTTATCTATAACAGATGTAGATCCAATAAAATTTAATTTGATTTTTGAAAGATTTTTAAATCCAGACAGAATTTCAATGCCAGATTTTGATATTGATTTCTGTGAGGAAAAACGAGACTTAGTTTTTGAATATTTAACGAAAAAATATAATGAAAGTGTTGCTCATATCATTACGTTTGGAAAACTTAAAGCAAGAATGGTTATTAGAGATGTGGGTAGAGTTTTAGGATTATCTTATGGTTTTGTTGACGGTATATCTAAAATGATACCTTTTGATCCCTCTAGACCAATGAATTTAACAGAATGTATTGCAAGTGAACCAAGACTTCAAAAATTAATTAATGAAGATCCCAGAGTAAAAAAACTTATTGATCTCTCATTAAGACTAGAAGGACTTAATAGAAACGTCGCAACTCATGCAGCAGGCGTTGTAATAGCTGATAAACAATTGAAAGAGGTAGTTCCATTATACAAAGATTCATCTACAAATTTATTATTACCGTCCACACAATTTGATATGTATTCTGCTGAAAATGCTGGCTTGATTAAATTTGATTTTTTAGGATTAAAAACATTAACAGTAATAAATAATACACAAAAACTCATAAGAAAAAAAAATAAAAATTTTAATATTGAAAATATAAGTTTCGATGACCAAAAAGTTTTTGATTTGTTGTCATCAGGCAAGACAGTTGGATTATTTCAAATTGAAAGTGCTGGTATGAGAGAAGCACTAATCCAAATGAAACCAAATCATATTGAAGATATTATTGCTTTAGTTGCATTGTACAGACCAGGGCCAATGAGTAATATTCCAATATACAATGATTGCAAACATGGAAAACAAACACCTGATTATTTACACCCTTTGTTAGAAGATATTTTAAAACCAACGTATGGTGTAATTATTTATCAAGAACAGGTTATGCAAATTGCTCAAAAATTATCAGGTTTTACAGCAGGACAAGCAGATATTTTAAGAAGAGCTATGGGTAAAAAAAAGAGAGCTGAATTAGAAAAACAAAAACAAAATTTTATTACAGGAGCAGTCAATAATGGAATTAGTAAAGAAGTTGCTGCTGGAATATTTTTAAAGATAGAACCTTTTGCTGAATATGGTTTTAATAAAAGTCATGCAGCTGCCTATGCAATTATTTCTTATCAAACTGCATTTTTAAAAACCTATTATCCAAAAGAATTTATTGCAGCATCAATGACAATGGATATTTCAAATCAAAATAAACTTAGTGAATTTTATGAAGAACTTAAAAGATTGGATATCAAAGTTGTTAGACCAGATATTAATGAATGCTTTGCAGATTTTAGAACAGATGAGAATAAATTTTATTATGCTTTAGGAGGAATTAAAGCTGTAGGTTATGAAGCAATAAACAATATTATTAAAGAAAGACTAAATAATGGAAAATTTGTATCAATCTCAGATTTTTTAAATCGAGTTAATCCAAAAGATATTAATAAACTACAATTAGAGGGATTAGTTAAATCTGGAGCATTTGATAATTTAAATGTAAATAGACAAGCATTATTTAATTCAATACCAAGTTTCATAACCAAATCTAAGAATATCTTTGAAAATAAAGCTGCTAATCAAATAGATTTATTTGGGGAAAGTGAAAATCAAGATAATGAAATAATTTCAAAAATTGATGATTGGAATTTTGAAGAGAGATTGTCTAAAGAGTTTGAAGCTGTAGGATTCTTTATTTCCGATCATCCACTCAATCAATATAAGGAAATTTTCGATGATTATAATATTATCGATTATAATACTTTTAATACTGATGATGAGTTAAAAGATACAAACATAGCTGCCACTTTATTAAAAATTCAAGAAAGAAAAACTGCAAAAGGCACTGCATATGGTGTTTTAAAATTAACAGACCTAACAAGTGTATTTGAATTATTCATTTTTTCAGACGTGCTAGAGTTAAATCGTGAAAATTTGAAAGAAGGCACTTCTTTAATTTTAACTTTGATTAAGTCTATATCAAATGATGATAATAGGTTTAAAAGAATCAATGTTCAAAAAATTGTTTCTTTAAAAGATTTAATTAATAAACCAGTACAAGAAGTAACATTTAATCTAAAATCTCTTAAAGAGCTGGAAGAAATCTCGAAATTTTTGAAGGATAATGGAGATACTTTAATTAAGATAAAAATTGATGACAAAAATAATAATTATAATTTTCAACTAAAAAATAAGAGAAATATTGACAGAAAAACCATAAATCTTCTTAGAAATAAGGAAATATCAGCAATAATTAGTTAATTTCTACTTGTTAATCAAAAAAAATTTTTGTAAATAGTGATCAAATTAAATTAACACGCACACAGTTGTTGGTTTTATACCTCCGGTCCTTAATTGGAAATTACTGTGGTGGCTTAACCGGGAATAAATATGAAGATACCTAACGTAACAATACAACAATTATTAGAAGCAGGAGTTCATCTAGGTCATAAGACTTTGAGATGGAATCCAAAAATGAAAAAATACATTTTTGGTAAAAGAGATTCAATTCATATAATTGATTTAACTCAAACATTAGAACTAACTAAAATAGCTTTAGAAAAAATACATGAAATAATTTCAAATAATGGAAAAATTTTATTTGTATCAACAAAAAAACAAGCATCAGAAGCAATAGCAGAAGTTGCAAAAGAAACAGACCAATATTTTGTAAACTATAGATGGTTAGGAGGAATGTTAACTAATTGGGGAACAATTTCTAATTCTATAAAAAAACTAAAAAAATTAGAAACTGATTTGGTTTCTGAAAATAGAGGTTTTACTAAAAAAGAACTTCTTAAAATGAGTGTTAAAAAAGATAAATTACAAAGATCTCTAGGTGGAATAGCTGAAATGAAAAAAATTCCAGATTTGGTATTTATTATTGATACAAATTATGAATCATTAGCTATCCAAGAATCTGTAAAATTAGGTATACCTATTATTGCGATACTAGATAGCAATTCCAATCCGGATGGCATTGATTTTCCAATACCAGGAAATGATGATGCAAGAAGAGCAATAGATCTTTATTGTAACTTAATTAAGGAAACAATTATCGCTGCAAAAAAAATGGCTCCAGTTGTTGAAACTAAAAATATAAATGAGAAAAAAGAAAAGTCTGATAAAGATAAGAAAGTTAAAACTGTTGCTGAAGTAGACAGAGAAAAATTAGAAAAAAAATTCTCAAAAAAAAAAGATAAATTAAATTAAAATGAGTGATATAGAGAAAGTTAAAAAACTGAGAGAAGCTACTGGTGCTGGATTTAAAGATTGTAATTTAGCGATTAAAGAGTCAGGTGGTGATCTTGATAAAGCTGTAGAGATTTTAAGAATTAAAGGAATTTCAAAAGCTTCAAAAAAAATGTCTAGAGATGCAAAAGAGGGCGTTGTAGCTATAAGTGGTGATGGAAACAAAACATCAGTAATTGAAGTTAATTGTGAAACAGATTTTGTTGCTAAAAATGATGATTTTATTAAATTTGTTAAAGAACTAAGTGAGTTAAATAACGAAAAAAATTCTAACATTGAAGAATTAAAAAAATCCAAAATGAAAAATGGAACAACAGTTGATGAGACATTGGTATCTTTAATTTCAAAGATAGGAGAAAAAATTACAATTGGAAAAACTAAAACTATTTCAAACAATGATGCTATGAATTATCAATATTTGCATACTGTAGTTAAAGATAACTTAGCGAAATTAGCTGTAATAGTATCTTTAGAAACT
>CACEIH010000028.1 GCA_902559565.1 uncultured Pelagibacteraceae bacterium | reverse complement strand
TGATTATATTTTCTTAAATTAAAATATTTATAGATTTTATAGGAATCTCTTACCGCGTCTAAAAAAAGTTTTGATAAAAAAATTGTTTTGTTCATATTATTATAGTTTAAATTGTATTATGCATATTTTAATCCAGCTGTTAAGTTGAACGTTTAAGGAGAGATGGCCGAGCGGTTTAAGGCGCACGCTTGGAAAGCGTGTTAAGGGGCAACTCTTTCGTGGGTTCGAATCCCACTCTCTCCGCCATTAAATAATTTTTAATAAATTATCAAAATCAATGATATTCATTAATTTTTTATGATTATTATAAAAATCTATAAATTTAAGTTTTTTAAAATTGTTAATTTTCACGTTTAGTAAGTTCTTATTGTTTCTTTTAAAAATCACGCCTATTCCGTGGTCAGCACAACAAGTATAACAATCTAAATTTGGATCAGTCCTCATTTTTACAAATGCTTTCCATACATCGCCATTCCATACAGTTTCGGTACGTGGTATTGCTTGCGCTGATAAACTTTGTGGTAGACAGTCATGCATTAATAAAATCCCATTATCATTAAGTATTTTTAAAGAGTTATAAATATCTTTTTCTACTTGATTATAATGATGAAGCCCATCAATAAAAATTAGATCAAATTTATCTTTAAATTTTTTAAAGTACTCATCACTAGTCATTCTATGAGTACCTCCAGAAAATGGATCTATACCAATCTTTTTTTTGCATTTGATGAAAGAAAATAATTCATCATTAAATGTGCCTATTTCTAAATAACTATCAAATTTTTTAATATTGATAATCTCTTGAACAATCTGCATTCTTGAGGGCTTGCTGCCAAAATGAAAATTAATATTTCCAGGATCTTTTTCACCAAAATATTTTCTAAATACTTTAATGAGTTTTCTGAGTTTTCTACTTGCCTTAACCTTAGCAAATTTTTTATTAATAAAATTTAACATAAATATTAAGCAGTTTTTAATTATAAAGTTAAAAGTATAATAAATTATCAATTAAACAAGCAAAGGGATTCTTTGTAATATCTCATTAAAATGGTATAAATATTCTTTTCCAAAAAAAAATAAAATGACAAATAAAAAAAATTATCAAGCTGATTCCATAAAGGTTTTGAAAGGTCTTGAAGCCGTTAGAAAAAGACCAGGCATGTACATTGGTGATACTGATGATGGTACAGGTTTACATCACATGGTTTATGAGGTGGTAGATAATTCAATAGATGAAGCGTTAGCAGGATATTGTAAAAATATTATAGTTACCGTCAATCCTGATAATACTGTCACTGTTAAGGACGATGGAAGAGGTATTCCAGTCGATATTCATAAAGGTGAAAAAAAATCAGCAGCTGAAGTTATAATGACTCAATTGCATGCTGGAGGAAAATTCGATCATGATTCTTATAAAGTTTCTGGAGGATTACATGGTGTGGGTGTTTCAGTGGTTAATGCATTATCTGAAAAATTAAAATTAGAAATTTATAGAGATAATAAAAAATTTTACATTGAATTTAATAATGGGGAAGCAAAATCTCCCTTAAAAGTTGTTGGAAAATCTAAGGAAAGAGGAACACAAATAACATTTTCTCCATCTAAAGAAATTTTTTCTTCAACAAAATTTAATTCAAATATTTTAATCAAACGAATGAGAGAATTAGCATTTTTAAACAAAGGAATTAAAATTTCTTTTATAGATGCTAGTCAAAAAAAAGAGAAAAAATATGATTTTGAGTTTGAGGGTGGAGTTTTAGAATTTGTTCAATTTCTTGATGAAAAAAGAGAAAAATTAACTAATAAGAATGGAAATGATTTATTTAAAAAACCTATTTATATTGAAGGAAAAAAAGACAATGTTGAAATTGAATGTTCTTTAAAATGGAATGCGAGTTATACAGAAGATGTTTTGCCCTACACAAATAATATTTATCAAAAAGATGGTGGAACACATATTTTGGGTTTTAGAAGTGCTTTAACAAGAATAATAAATAAATATGCAAATGAACATAATTTATTAAAGAAAAATAAATTAAGTATTTCAGGTGATGATATTAAAGAAGGTTTAACTTGTGTGCTTTCAACAAAAATTCCAGACCCTAAATTTTCGTCTCAAACAAAAGATAAATTAGTGTCATCAGAAATTAGAATGATAGTTGAAACAGTAGTAAATGAAAAACTTTCCATATGGTTTGATCAAAATCCAACTATATCAAAAATAATACTGGCTAAAATTATTCAAGCTGCTTTAGCAAGAGATGTTGCAAGAAAAGCTAGAGAAAGTGTTAGACGAAAAGGAGCATTAGAATTAAGTGGATTACCTGGAAAGTTGGCAGATTGCCAGATTGGAAAACAAGAGGGAACAGAGTTATTTATTGTTGAGGGAGATTCTGCAGGTGGATCTGCAAAACAAGGAAGAAACAGAGCTAATCAGGCAGTATTACCTTTAAGAGGTAAAATTTTGAATACTTATGTTGAGGACTTAGGTTTGAAAAAAAATGGTAGTGCTAATAAAAATGGTTCAGACCAAAGAACCAAAGCATTGTCCAAAATGATATCTTCAAATGAAATTTTAACATTAATTAATGCTTTAGGATTAGATCCAAAAGCTCACGAAATAGATTTAAAAGATTTAAGATATGGAAAAATTATAATTATGACAGATGCTGACGTAGATGGTTCACATATAAGAGCTCTTTTGTTAACGTTCTTTAACAATAAGCCGTTTAATAAGTTAATACAAAATGGACATATTTATTTAGCACAACCTCCACTTTTCAAAATAAATAAAGGTACTAAAGGAATTTATATTAAAGATGAAAAGGAGCTTGAAGATTATATTATAAAAAATTCTAAAGAATTGAAAAAGATTAAAAAAGGATCAAAGGATTTTATTAAGGGCCTGGAAATAGAAAAATCTAAAATGAATATCCAAAGATTCAAAGGTCTAGGAGAAATGAATCCAGAAGAACTCTGGAGTACTACATTAGATCCTGAAACAAGAAATCTACTACAGGTACAATATTCAAAAGATAATAAGAAGGATCAAAGCTTAATTCATACATTGATGGGTAATGATGTGAGTTTGAGAAAAGACTTTATTATTTCTAATGCAATAAATGTCCAAAATCTTGATGTTTAAAAATGAAGTTTTTTGAAACTTCTAAACAGTTTTCTTTAAAAAAATCTACTTATATTAATTTAAGATGGATTGGAATAATCGGCCAACTAATATCAGTATATCTTGTTTATTTTTATTTTAATTTTAATTTTAATTTTTTTTACTCTAATATTATTATTTTAGTGGGTGTATTAAGTAATCTTTACTTAGTTTTTATATACAAAAAAACTCAATTATCAGACAGATCTGCCTTTATTTATTTGTTGATAGATATAATTCAATTAAGTGGGCTTTTATATTTAACTGGAGGAATAATTAATCCATTTATAATTTTTTTAATAATTCCCAGTGTTTTTGCTTCCTCAAATTTAAGTTTTAGAACCAACTCCATGCTTGTTTTAATAACAACTTTATCAATTATATTTTTAACCTTTTACTCTGAAGAATTGCCAGGACCTTTAAATGAACATTTTCACGTAAGTAATTACTATTACTATTCAATACCTTTGGCATTAATAATAGCTTTACTTTTTTTAAATTATTTTGCGATTATATTTGGAGCAGAATCTAAATTAAGAAAAGATGCTTTAAATAAGATGGAAGAAATAATGGCTAAAGAACATGAAATGCTATCTTTAGGTGGACAAGCCGCTGCTGCTGCTCACTCACTTGGAACCCCTTTATCAACAATCAAAATTATAACGCAAGAACTCTCTGAACAGTTAAAAAATCAAAAAGATGTAATGCAAGATATTGATTTACTATCTAGCCAAGTTGAAAGATGCAATGAGATACTTAAAAAATTGTCTTTAAATCCCAATGAAGAAGATGATTTTATCGATGAAGATTTATCAATGAAAGATTATTTAAAAGAAATAATTTTATCATTTAAAGAGACAAGTAAAAAATCATTTATTTTGAATTTAGATCAGAATTTAAATTCTAGGAAAATTACTAAATCGATAGAAATTGTTTATGGATTAAGAAATTTTATTGGTAATGCTAATAAATTTAGCAAAAATAAAATTTTTATAAATTTAAAAAGCGATAATGTCTCAACTGTAATAGTAGTTGAAGATGACGGTGAAGGTTTCCCAAGTGATATACTTTCAAAAATTGGTGAACCATATTTGAAATCATCTAAAAATATCAATAAAGATAAATCAGGATTAGGATTGGGATTATTTATAGGTAAAACATTATTAGAAAAAAACTTTGCCTCAATAAATTGTAAAAATTCTGAAACAAGGAGCGGTGCGGAAATTACTATAAAATGGAAAAATAAAGATTTATTTAATCTTTAATGAAATTTTTTTTTATTTTCAAATAATTCACTTAATTGTGAGATCATAACATCTCCCAACTCATTTACATCTGTAATCTTGATAGCACGATTGTAATATCTAGAAACATCATGTCCAATTCCTATAGCTAAAATTTCAGTTTCAGTTTTATCTTCAATGAATTTTACCATTTTCTTAAGATGTTTTTCTAAAAAATCACCTGAGTTAACTGATAAAGTTGAGTCATCAACTGGAGCACCATCAGAAATTACCATGAGTATTTTTCTTTCCTCCTTTCTTTTTTTAAGTCTATTAAACGCCCAAGATATAGCTTCACCATCAATATTTTCTTTTAAAAGACCTTCTTTAAGCATTAAACCAAGATTATTTTTACATTGTCTCCAATGGGTATCAGCTCCTTTGTAAATTATATGTCTTAAATCATTTAACCTTCCTGGTATTTTTGGTTTACCTTCTTTATTCCAAAATTCTCTACTTTTACCACCTTTCCAATTCTTTGTTGTAAACCCTAATATTTCAACTTTGACAGAACATCGTTCCAATGTTCTTGATAATATGTCTGCACAAATTGCTGCTATGGTTATAGGTCTTCCACGCATTGATCCAGAATTATCTATTAATAAGGTCACAACTGTATCTTTGAAGTCCAGATCCTTTTCTTTTTTGAAGGACAAGGAATTATATGGATCCATTATTATTCTCGGTAATTTTGAACTATCTAATAATCCTTCTTCTAAATCAAATTCCCATGCTCTATTTTGTTTTGCCAATAATTGTCTTTGAAGTTTATTTGCAAGCTTAGTAATTACATCCTGAAACCCAATTAATTGTTGATCTAAAGTTTTTCTTAATTTTGAAGCTTCTTCTGAATTTTCTAAATTTTCAGCTTTAATAATTTCATCATATTGATTTGTAAAAATTTTATAATCTATATTATGATCACTGATGTTCTTTTTTTGAATTATATTCTCATTACTTTGCTTATCAGAGTCAGTATCTACTAATTGTTCTTCTAATTTGTATTCATCAATATTATAATCAGAGTCCAAACTGGCTTCAGTTTCTTCCTTATTATCCTGATCTTTATTATCCTCATTATCGCTTTCCTGATCATCATTTGAGGGATTATTATGATTATCATCTTGATTTTGTTCATTAGTTTTTTCATTTTCTTCGTTTTGAAATATCTCCATTTCTCTCAATATCTCTGAAAATTTTGAGGAATAGTTATTTTGAAATTCTAGATTTTCTTTTAAAAAGTCAATATGTTTTTCAATAGCTTTATCAAAGTCATTTTCCCAAAAACTTAACATTCTGCTTGTTAAGGAATTTAATTTTATATTATGAAATTTTTTAAGCATGTATAATTCAAATGCTTCTAATACTGGAACATCATCTCTAGTTTTAAGCTGATCTTTTCTTTTGAATTCAA
>CACEIH010000027.1 GCA_902559565.1 uncultured Pelagibacteraceae bacterium | reverse complement strand
ACCTAACGCTGCATATAAACCAATTAAAAAGCAATCTAAGAATTTTATTTCTTTATTTTCGTATACTTTCCATGAATAATAAACCACCAATGACCAAAAAGGTAACTGGCAAACATTCACATTAAATTCAGGTGTTGTAAAATTATAGAAATAGATAGACTCTAATAAAAAAACTGAAACTAAGCTTAATTTAATATTTCCTAGAATTTCATTTGCAAATTTAAAAACATAATAGAAAGCTATTAAAACGAAAATTTGACTTAAAAGGTAATAAGCCCAATCTTGAGAACCAAAAATTTTAAAAAAAACTTCTGAAAAAAAAGCACTCATTGGAGGGTGTTTATTAAAACCCCAATCTAAATTACTACCCCAAGCAAGCGCCTCAATAGTATCTAAAGGTAAATTTTTATTAGTTAAAGATGGTACTAGTGTCCAAATAATTAAATGTGACAAAGCAAAAATAAAAAATATGTTATTAATATTTCTATTTAAAACATTCATTTATAATTATTTACAATAATTAAGCTTGCTTGACACCCCTAATTTGCTGAATATACTCCCTCGAATTCAAATTAATAGTATGCCTAAAACTAGTAAAGTAAAAAAAAAAGTAAAAAAAGTTAAATCTAAATCTGTTAGCAAACAAAAACCTAAAGTTGTAAGCAAACCAAAAGATATTAACAAAGGCCCTATAAAAATTTCTAAAACTTACATTCCAAAAGATACAGAAAAATATATGTGTGAAAAACATAAAGTATTTTTTAGAATGAAGTTACAAGATTGGAAAAAAGAATTAGTGAAAGCAAACAATGAAGCACTCTACAATGGAAGTATGGATGATAATAGTATTTCAGCAGATATTGTAGACCAAGCAAGTTCATATACTGATAAAAATGTTGAGATGAAAGCAATCAATAGACAAATAAAATTAATTTCTGAAATTGATAAAGCTCTTATGAGAATTAAAGATGATACTTATGGTTACTGCTTAGATACCGCAGAACCGATTGGCTTGAAAAGATTGATGGCGAGACCAGTGGCAAAATATACAATTGCGGCTCAAGAAAAACATGAAAAAGATGAAAAAGTACATGCCGATGACTAAAAAAAATAAAAGAAATAAAAAGGTACATAATCCAATTACTTATAATTTCACAAAAAAATATATTTATTTCTATTATGCTTTTTTTTGGATACTTTTATTGATATTTGTATTCAGCAGATGAATAAAAAATTTGTTTTAATAATAATAATCATTATTGCTATAGAACTCTCAGGACATGGGATTTTTGCTTCATTATTTAGATTATTAAATTCAATGAATTAATTAAGGTTTAGGTGGAGTTTCATTTTTATTCATAAATGCAAAACCTTTTTTCACAGCCTCTCTTTCAGAAATTTCTTCATACCATCGGGTTAGATTATTAAATTTCTTTAAGCCTATATCGTGCCATTCATGTCGTGCTATCCAAGGAAATGTTCCTATATCTGCAATAGTATAATTATCACCAGATAAAAACTTTGCTTTTGATAGTCTTTCATCAAGTTCCTGATAAATTCTTTTAGAAATTTTGAAATACCTATCTTCACCAAATTTACTTTTTCCTGGATTGTAATGATGAAATTGATGATGCTGTCCTAGCATTGGTCCAATATAACTCATTTGAGCCATTAGCCATTGATTGATCTCAGTTCTATTATTTTCGTTATAAAACTTTTCACTTTTCTCAGCTAAATAAATCAAAATTGCCCCGGACTCGAAAATGGTTTTATTATTTTTATGATCAATAATTACAGGTATCTTACTAAAAGGACTAATTTTTTTAAAATCTTTATTAAATTGTTCCTCATTATTAATATCAATTTTAGTTACTTTGTAATTGTAACCAATTTCTTCAAGCATAATGCTAATTTTTTTTCCATTAGGTGTATTCGCCGAAAAAAGTTCAATCACTCTTTTTCCCGAGCCTTTTTAATAAATTGCTAGAAGTTGTTGTAAATTCAAATCTATATTTTTCGTTTGGTCTTGCCAATTTAAAACATGCTCTAGCAGCTAACGCTCCTTCATGAAATCCAGATAAAATTAATTTTAGTTTTCCTGGATAAGTACAAATATCTCCGATTGCATAGATGCCCTTTTGATTAGTTTCAAATTTTTCTGTATCTACCTCTATTGTTTTTTTATCAATATTCAGCCCCCAATTAGCAATTGGACCAAGCTGCATAATTAAACCAAAAAAACCTAACAGATAATCTGTTTTAAGATTTTTAATTTCCCCATCATCACTTTTAATATCAATGCTGTCTAATTGATTAGATCCATTTACTTTATTCAATTGAAACTTTGTAAAAATCTTTATTTTTCCAGATTTTTCTAATTCTTTTACTTTATTGACTGTAGCCTGCGCACCTCTAAAATCATCTCTACGATGAATTAAATTCACTTTAGAAGTCTTGGATAACTCAACTGCCCAATCTAAAGCACTATCACCTCCACCAAATATTGAGATAGTTTTTTTTTGAAATAATTTCCTATCTTTAACTGAGTAAAATAGATATTTGTTTTCAAATTTTTCACATTCTTTTGGAGCAAATTTTCTTGGTTCAAAAGATCCAACTCCACCAGCAATAATAACATTAGGGGTTAAAAAAGTTTTTCCCTTACTTGTTTTTACTACCCAATTATTTTTATCTTTTTTAACTTCTTCAACCCTTTCACTAAGATGAAATTTTATATCAAAGGGTTTTATTTGATTAATTAAATTGTTAGTTAACTCTTCGCCTGTACATTCTGGAACAGCAGGAATATCATAAATTGGTTTATCTGGATAAAGCTCAATACATTGACCACCAATCTTATCTAAATTATCAACTATCTCACAGTCAAGTCCAATTAATTTCAATTGATGAGCGGTGAATAAACCTGTTGGGCCTGCTCCAATAATTAATGCATCTGTTTTATTCATTTAACCTTGTTTAGATGGAATATTAACTATAAGTCCATCAAGCTCATCTGAAACAGTAAGTTGACAACTTAGTCTACTATTCTTTTTAGGTTCAAAGGCCATATCCAACATATCTTCTTCACCATCTTCTTTCGTCGGAAGTTTATTAAACCATTCTTCTTTGACATAAACATGGCAAGTTGCACAAGCCATTCCTCCACCACAGTCAGCATCAATGCCAGGAATGTCATTTTGAACAGCACCTTCCATCACAGTTAGGCCATTTTGAACATCCACTGTGTGAGTTTTATTATCGTGAGTTATATAAGTTATTTTTGCCATGGATTATATATAAGCCCCAAAAAAAAATAGGGCAAGTATGTAAAAACATACCCGCCCTATAAATTTAATTTAAATAGTATTATCTGCTTCTCGCACCAGCTGAACTTACTGCAGCAGCCCAGATTACTAGACCGAATGCAATTTTGTTTATAAAGTCAGCTAAGTTGTAAACTACGTTTAATGAGTTAGCATCTACACCACCTGTTAGGTAACCAAATACATAACCTAATGGGTAAATTGCCCAACCTACAGTTACAATCATTCTCATTGCACTGAACGCAGTTACTAGAGCTTTGTTTCCGCTCTTAGCAGCAGCTTTCCCTGCTTCACCTGAGAATACTTCATAAAGAATGTATACCCAACCTGCCATACCGATTACAAAACCAAGTGTAGCGTTGATGTATCCAGCTTCTCCTAAGTATCCACCGATTAACATTACTAATGAACCGATTAACAATCTCCAGAAAATTCCAGAATTTGCTTTTCTTACAGCAACTAAGATTAAGTAGAACTCAATCATCTGTAGTGGAACTGTAATTAACCAGTCAATATATCTATATACAGTTGGTGAGTCACCAGTAGCTACCCATACTTCTCTCATGTACATGTAGTGTATGAATGCAATACCAGTTACTAGACCAGCAACTGTTACAGACGTTTTCCAACCTGGAGCAACAGTATTTCTTTCCATAAAGAAAAATGCTGTAGCAGCTAACATACCCATTGAAATTATCCAGAAAGATATCCCAACGAAGTCGTCTTGTTGCAGCATAGTCGCGTCTGCAGCGTTTGCAGCACCAGCTAAACCTGTTAAGGCTAAAGCTGCTAATGCAAACAATTTAAGTTTTTTCATAAAAAACTCCCTCTTTAGTTAGTTTTTATTTATTAGTTTATATAAACTAGACTTAAGCTTCCTTAAGTCATAAGTTGAGCGTTAAATACCAAATATAATCAGATTATAGAAGACTTAATTGTCATTAATTTACATTGATTTTACTTACTTTTTAAAATTAAATACAATTTTTAATTTAAAAACTAGTAATTAAGGCAATATCGAATCATATTTTTATGGCAAATAAATTTAATGATATTTATCAAGAATCTATAAAAAATCCTGAAAAATTTTGGAAAGAAGCATCTGATGATATCTTTTGGTTTAAGAAACCAACAAGAATTTTAAATAAATCTAATCCCCCTTTCTATAAATGGTATGAAGATGGAGTGACAAATACTTGTTACAACGCCTTAGATTTTCATATTGATCAAGGTAAAGGAGATAAAACTGCATTAATTTACGATAGCCCCATTACAGGAAACAAAAGTAAATTCACTTATGAAGAATTAAGATCAAAAGTATCAAAGTTTGCAGGTGCACTTAAAGATCAAGGTGTCAATAAAGGGGATCGAGTAATTATTTATATGCCAATGATACCTGAATCAGTTATTGCAATGCTTGCTTGCGCAAGAATTGGTGCCATTCACTCAGTTGTGTTCGGTGGTTTTGCTTCAAATGAACTTGCAAGCAGAATAGATGATAGTAAAGCCAAAATTTTAGTCACTGCGTCATGTGGTTTTGAACCTGGACGAACTGTTGAATACAAACCTTTAGTTGATGAAGCAATCAAACAAGCTCAACATAAAATTAGTAAAATGATTTTATTTCAAAGAAAAGGTCATGAAGTTAAATTAAATGCTCCAATGGAAATTAGTTGGGATGAAGCCCATGCTAATGCTAAAGAAACTGATTGTGTTGAAATGAATTCAAATGAATTTGCCTATATACTTTATACGTCAGGTACTACTGGAACACCAAAAGGTATCGTTAGAGACATTGGAGGTCACATAGTTGCATTAAAATGGACGATGAAAAATATTTATAACATCGATGAAGATGATATTTGGTGGTCAGCAAGTGATATTGGTTGGATAGTTGGTCATTCCTATATTGTTTATGCTCCATTGTTTAAAGGATGCACCACAGTGTTGTTTGAGGGTAAGCCTGTGGGTACACCTGATGCAGGAGCATTCTGGAAAATTATTTCTGACTATAAAGTTAAATCTTTATTCACTGCTCCGACAGCTTTTCGAGCTATTAAAAAAGAAGATCCTGAAGGAAAATTTTTTTCAAAATATGATTTAAGTAAATTTGAAAGCCTTTTTCTTGCAGGTGAAAGAGCGGATCCTGATACAATTAAATGGGCAGAGAATTTATTAAAAGTTCCAGTAATTGATCACTGGTGGCAAACTGAAACAAGCTGGGCGATTAGTTCAAATTGTACTGGTATAGAAATGATGAAAACGAAATATGGTTCAGCATGTAAAGCTGTACCTGGTTATGATGTCAAAATTATAAAATCAGATCAAACTTTAGCTAAACCAAATGAAATGGGAGATATAGTTGTTAAATTACCACTACCCCCAGGAACTTTTCCAACTCTTTGGAATGCAGATAAAAGATACAAAGAAAATTACATGAGTAACTACGAAGGTTATTATCAAACGTATGATGCAGGTCATATTGATGATGATGGCTACATTTGGATTATGTCAAGAACAGATGATATTATAAATGTTGCTGGACATAGATTATCAACTGGCGCAATTGAGGAAGTTTTGTCAGAACATCAATCAGTTGCAGAATGTGCGGTTCTAGGAATTGCAGATAAATTAAAAGGGCAATTGCCTATTGGGTTAGTTGTTTTAAAAGCTGGTGTTGAAAAAGATAATGAAACAATTTCTAAGGAATGTATTCAAATGGTAAGGGATAAAATTGGTCCAGTGGCTGCTTTTAAAGTTGCCATTGTAATTAAAAGGTTACCAAAAACTAGATCTGGAAAAATTTTAAGAGGAACAATTAGAAAAATTGCTGATAATGTCGAGTACAAAATGCCTCCAACCATTGATGATCCTGCTATTCTTGATGAAATAAAACAAGATTTAATTGATAATAAAATATTAAATAATGGTTAAAACATATTCTTTTTTACTTATCGCTATATTTTGCGAAGTAGCTGGGACAATGTTGTTACCAGTATCACAAAATTTTACAAAAATAATTCCTACACTTTTTTTAACAATATTTTATCTCATATCTTTTTATTTAATGACATTTGTCATGGATAAACTCCCAATTGCAATTGTATATGCCACATGGAGTGGATTGGGTGTTTTTACAATAGCAATACTTGGGTATTTCTTTTTCAAACAAACTTTAGCTTGGCAAGCTATCGCAGGTTTATTTTTAATAGTTATTGGGGTTATTTTAGTGAATACTTTTGCTGGAAAGATTAACTAAAT
>CACEIH010000026.1 GCA_902559565.1 uncultured Pelagibacteraceae bacterium | reverse complement strand
ATTTTAAAAGTAAAAATAATCTTTTAACTATCGAGGAGATTTATGCAATTGGACCTGCTATATCAATTTTAATGAATGGTTATGTAGAAAAAAATAAATTGGTAAGTTTAAGAGGAACACTAGTTCCAGCAACTACAATTAATAAAGCTATTGGTTCTATTCCTATTCTTGGAGATATTCTTGTTGGTTCTAAAACAGGTGAGGGTGTTTTTGGTGTAAGTTTCAAGATTAAAGGACCACCAAAAAATCTTGAAACAACTGTTAATCCAATAAAAACTTTAACTCCAAGATTTATCACAAGAACTTTAGAAAAAATAAAAAAAAATTAATTTAATTTTTTTTCATTCTTAAATTGCATTTAAAGAATATATGGTAATTATATGAAATATATTAGCGGATTAATAAACTTAATAGTAAGTTTGTTTGTTTCAACAATTATTATTTATGCAATTAATTTTATTGCTGGTTTTGCAGGTGCAGATTATTCATTTAGTAATGGTGAAGTATTTGTAATTTGGATTTTAATGGCAATACTTGTAAATAATTGTTTTAAAAAATAATTTCTTTTAATGAATAACCCAATCAAGACTGATGATGTTATCTTCAACTTTTTTAAACAAATCTGTGATGAAAAAGATGATAAAAAATGTGTTGAACTAGGGAATGACTGGATTAATGCAATGGAGTCTAACCTAGCAAAAATGGAGGCAAATTTAGAGGAAAAAGATAAGATTAAACATAAAGATGACATTCAAAATAACCGAGATCATCTTAATAGTTTGAAAGAAAAAAATTCTTCTGAATGGAGAGAGTACGCAACTAAATGTATGATTGAAATAATGGACAATAAAGTGTAAAAAATTTATAAGGGGTGTCTTAACAGACTGAGATTAGACCCTAAGAACCTGTCCGGTAATTCAGAAAGGGAAAATTGGATAATACATATTTCATAAGTCAATCAACCTCACTAACACTAGTCATTATAATTAGTTTTATATTTGCTTTTTTAGGCATATATCATTCAAAAAAAAATCAAGGACTCAACAATTATTTAACAGCTAATAGAAATATTGGATTATTTTCACTAACCACTAGTTTAACTGCATCAGCATTAGGCGCATGGGTTTTATTTGGACCGGCCTCTGCTTCAACATGGGGAGGCATAGGTGCTATAATTGGTTATTCTTTGGGTACTGCATTTCCAATGTTTTTTCTAATTTATTTAGGAAAAAAAATAAGAAAAGAATTTCCAAAAGGGTCTTCTTTGATTGAGTTTATGAGAAAAAAATTTGGAAAAAGTTTATTCAAACTTATTTTGCTTATGACCATTTTTTATATGTTTATTTTTCTATGTGCTGAGGTGACTGCAGTGGCAGTTTTAATCAATTATATATCAGGTACTGAACTTTGGATAACAGCATTAATAGTATTATTATTTACTCTTGTATATACTTTGTATGGAGGTCTAAGAGCATCAATATTTACAGACAATATCCAAATGATTGTAATTGGAATTTTGTTATTTATTTCATTTTACTATATTAATTCATTTATAGGATCTCAATTTTCTTTTGATTTTATAAATGAAAAAAATCCTCAACTATTAAGTGGCTCTTATGTACCAAGTTATACTGCCGGCTTAACATTTTTTATTGCAGTTGCAGCAACTAATTTATTTCATCAGGGAAATTGGCAGCGTGTATATGCTGCAAAAGATTTTAAAACTTTAAAACAAAGTTTAATTATTTCATTTTTTATTATTATTCCTATCGTTTTTTATATGGGTTTTTCTGGAATGGTTGCTTTTTCAATTGATCCAAATATTAGACCTGATTTAGGTTTTTTTTCATTAGTACTTAAAGAGCAAACTGTTTTTTTATCTCTATTTATAATTACACTAGGTTTAGCATTAACTATTTCAACTGTTGATACTTTGATAAATGCAATCTCAAGTCTGATTGTAGTAGATGGTAAAGCTACATTTAATTTTAAAAAGAAAACAAATTATTTAGTTTTTTCAAAATATATAATTATATTTTTATCAGTAGTTTCTTTTATTATTGCATCAAAAGGTTTTGATATTTTATATTTATTTTTGCTAGCAGATTTATTTTGTTGTGCTTTTGTTGTAACCGTATTTTACAGTTTTTATAATAAGAGTATTTCTGAAAAAACTGCTTACACTTCAATCATCATAGGTCTTATTGGAGGTTTTTTAATGTTTCCAACTCCAGACTTTTCAAAAAGTTTATTAGTAGGAATTTTATTGCCTGAAGAAACATTCATATCTTTTGTTTCTCAATCCTTGTTATTTTTATCTTTTGTTGTGGCAACTTTTCTACCATTTATCGTTATTAAAGCTAAAAAGTTGTAATTTAAGTTAATTGTATTAATAAAATTAATAGCTATATATCTGTTTCAATGACAGATAATCAGATAGTAATTAACAATCTATCAAAAGTTTATGATAACGGTTTCAATGCTTTAAAAAATATTAATCTAAATATTAAGAAAGGTGAAATTTTTGCCATGCTTGGTCCTAATGGGGCTGGCAAAACAACTTTAATAAGTATTATCTGTGGAATAGTAAATCCAACCTCAGGAAAAGTGAGTGTCGACGATTATGACATCATTAATGACTATAGAGAAACTCGATCAAGAATTGGATTAGTACCTCAAGAACTAACATTAGAACAATTTGAAACAGTATTTAATAATGTTTCATATTCAAGAGGTCTTTATGGAAAAAAACCTGATCCTGATCATATAGAAAAAGTTTTAAAACAACTAAGTTTATGGGATAAAAAAGATCTCAGACTTCGACAATTATCAGGTGGAATGAAACGAAGAGTTTTAATTGCAAAAGCTTTATCTCATGAACCTTCAATTTTATTTTTAGATGAACCTACAGCAGGTGTTGATGTTGAATTGAGACAAGATATGTGGAAAGTTGTTGAGAGTTTAAGAGAAACTGGCGTCACAATAATTTTAACTACACACTATATCGAGGAAGCGGAAGCAATAGCGGATAGGGTGGGTGTGATTAATCAAGGTGAAATTATTGTAGTTGATAATACTCAAGATTTATTAAAAAAAATGGGACATAAAACTTTGACTGTTGAGTTGCAAGATAAAATTTCTGTAATTCCATCTTCATTGGAAAAATATAATTTGTCTCTAGGATCAAATATGATGAGTTTAAATTATACTTACAATGTTCAAGCTAAACAAACAGGTATAACTAATTTATTACAAGATTTAAAAGATGCAGGTTTAAAATTAAAAGATTTAAAAACTGAACAAAGCAATCTAGAGAAAATCTTTGTGAGTTTGGTAAGGGATAAAAATGAAAATTAATTATTACGCCTTAAAAGCAATTTATCTTCATGAAATGGATCGTTTTAGAAGAACTTTGACACAATCATTATTATCTCCCGTATTAACTACTTCATTATATTTTATAGTTTTTGGATCTGTCATTGGTGGCTATGTTGAAAAAATAGATGGTATTAGCTACGGCTCATACATCGTACCTGGCTTACTGATGCTAACGTTATTAACTCAATCAATCAGTAACACATCTTTTGGAATTTTTTTTCCAAAATTTAATGGAACAATATATGAGATATTAGCTGCACCTATTTCTACTTTAGAAGTGGTTCTAGCTTTTGTTGGAGCAGGTGCTACTAAAACACTAATAGTCGGACTTGTGATATTTGTAACTTCATTATTCTTTGTTGAAGTACAAGTTGAGTATCCTTTATTGATGATATTTTTGCTTATTCTGGTAGCTTTCACTTTTGCATTATTTGGTTTTTTAATTGGATTGATGAGTTCTAATTTTGAACAAATGTCAATTATTCCCACATTATTTATAACTCCAATGGTTTTTTTAGGAGGAAGTTTGTATTCCCTAGATATGTTGCCACCTTTCTGGCAAACAATCACTTATTTTAACCCTGTTGTTTACTTAATTAATGGCTTGAGATTTTCTTTTTATGGAGTTTCTGATTTTAATATATGGATTAGCATTGGAACAATGATTTCTTTTTTATTAATTTGTGTGACTGTCGTAACAGTGCTTTTAAAGAAAGGTTACAATATTAAATCTTAAGAAGAAGCTATTTTTTTCTTAGGATCATAAAAGGGTTTTTCGACTACAGTACAATCAAATTCGCTGTTATTTGTTTTAAATTTGAACTTATCGCCTATTTCAGTATGATCTATCGACAACATAGCAAGAGCAATATTCTTTTTTAATCTAGGTGAATAAACAGCAGAAGTTACTTTACCAATTTCTTTATCATTCTTATAAATTGACCAAAAAGTTGTGTTAGGGCCTTTTAATGGGTCGCAATGTAATTCAAGACCAATCTGTTTTCTTTTAATACCTTCATTCTTTATTTTTTTTAAAGCTTCTTTACCAACAAAATTAATTTCACTATCTAAATTTACTAAACGATCTAAACCTAATTCGAATGGATTTGTGTTAATGTCTGCATCAGCATGATAAGAGAGCATTCCACCTTCAATTCTTCTTATAGAAGATGTGTGACCAGGCTTTAGATCATGTTCTTTTCCAGCTTCCATAATTTTTTCATAAAGATCATTTCCTTTTGATCCATCTCTTAAATAAATCTCATACCCAAGTTCGCTTGACCATCCAGTTCTTGATACAATAAGTGGAATTCCATCCAAACTGTACTCTCTTAACCAATAATATTTCAAATTTTGAATGTCTTCGCCAAATAATTTAACCATAATTTTTCCGGAATTTGGCCCTTGTAACTGCAATGGTGATACATCAGGTTCAGTAATTTTAACATTTAAACCTGAGTTTATAGCCACTCCTTGTGCCCACAACAAAACATCACTATCAGCTAACGATAACCAAAAATGATTTTCTGCTAATCTTAAAAGGACAGGATCATTCAAAATTCCCCCGTCATTATTAACGATTAATACATATTTACATTGACCAACTTCTAATTTTGAAAGATCTCTTGGAGTTAATAATTGAGTGAATTTGTAAGCATCCGGTCCTGTGATTTCAACCTGTCTTTCAACTGCAACATCACATAAAATAGCTTTTTCAATTAAATTCCAAAAGTTTTGTTCAGGACTTCCAAAATCTCTAGGAATATACATATGATTGTAAACTGAAAATCCTGTTGCACCCCATTTAACAGTTGAGTCAAAATATGGTGATTTTCTTATTTGAGTACCAAAACCAAAATTTTTATTAATCATAAGGGCTCGTAACACATTAAATAAGAATTTTAAACATATTAGTTTAACTGGCCCATTTCTGAGCCAGTTAAGAACTACTAATACACAAGAGGAATTGTTTTATTAGAATTGTTCAGACTCTGTCGAGCCTTCCATTGCCGTTGTTGAGCTTTTCCCACTACTTATCGTATTAGAAACAGCATCAAAATAAGAAGTACCAACTTCTCTTTGATGTTTAACACTAGTGTAACCATCTTTTTCACGAGCAAATTCTTGTTGTTGAATTCTTGAATAAGCAGTCATCCCTTCTTTTTTATATTTTTCTGCTAGTTCAAAAATTGCAATATTTTGAGTATGAAATCCTGCTAAAGTAATAAATTGAAATTTATATCCCATTTTACTTATTTCTTTTTGGAAAGAGGCAATTTCGTCATCTGATAAATGTTTTTTCCAATTAAATGAAGGAGAACAATTGTAAGCTAAAAGTTTTCCTGGAAATTTTTCATGTATTGCATCAGCAAATTTTTTTGCTTCTTCTAAATTTGGTGTTGCTGTTTCACACCAAATTAAATCTGAATATGGTGCATAAGCTAAACCTCTAGAAATTGCTTGATCAATACCAGCTTTAACATAATAAAAACCTTCTGGAGATCTTTCACCAGTTAAAAATGGTTTATCATTATCATCATGATCGTTTGTAATTAGTTTTGCAGCATTTGCATCTGTTCTTGCTAATATAATCAATGGAACATTAGCAATATCAGCAGCCAATCTAGCTGCTTTTAAATTTTTGATCATTGTTCCAGTTGGCACAAGAACTTTTCCACCCATATGACCACATTTTTTTTCACTAGCTAATTGGTCCTCAAAGTGAACACCTGCTGCACCTGCTTTTATAAATTTTTTTGCTAGTTCAAATACATTCAATGGACCACCAAATCCAGCTTCACCATCTGCAATGATTGGCAGCATATAATCAACTTTATTTTCTTTTTTCATGTCACCATCAATTATCTCCATATGTTGAATTTGATCAGCTCTTATTAAAGCATTATTCATTGACTCTACTAATTTTGGAGCACTATCGTATGGATATAAAGATTGATCAGGATACATTTCACCAGCACTATTTGCATCTGCTGCAACTTGCCAGCCGCTTAAGTAAATTGCTTTAAGACCAGCTTTTGCATGCTGGACAGCGTGATTTCCAGATAGTGAACCGAGAGTATTTACATATGGCTCTGAATTTAGCAAATTCCATAATTTAATTGATTGATGTTTACATAAAGAGTATTCAATTTTTAAAGAACCTCTTAATCTTTCTACTTCTTCTGGCGTATAATCTCTTTTAATCCCTGCAAATCTTTTTAAGTCGTATGAGATGTTTTCTGCACTCATTTATGAAATCCTAAAGTTAATATATTGTAGTAAAAATGAATTAAGTAGAACGGTGAAAAATTAGTTAGAATCGTTTAGGGTCTCAACTAGATCTTTCATTCCACTTGAACCCCAATCACAATGGTCATCTCTCATGTAGATTCCTCTGCTATTATGCTTAGCTAGATCCTCATGTCTTATGATTTGAGCCTCATTTTCATTGTTTTTTAATTTTTCGTCCATGTAAATTTTATAATTTACAAGATTTACAAAATCTACAAAAAAGTATAAAATCCTTGTAAATGAGGGAAAATTTTTGTAAATATTAATTTACAAAATTTACAAATAGAAAATATGAGTCAATTAGATTTAAAA
>CACEIH010000025.1 GCA_902559565.1 uncultured Pelagibacteraceae bacterium | reverse complement strand
GGATAAGCCTTTATTAAATTTTCAATCATTATATCGTAAAAATCAGCTTCCATTATTTCTTCTTGGGATGCACCATTTTGAATTTCTAGTAATTCCTGATCAAAGAAAACTTCAGTGGTAATTACTGTTTTTTTAAAGGCTGAACTTCCTTTTGAGAAAATATTTTGAACTAGAATAACAACAAACAATAAAGCAACAAAGATAGATGTTAATCCGTAAAATCTAAATCTTTTTTCTGCTCGGTGTCTTTTTTTTAATCTTTCTTCTTTAGTCATACTTCTCTCTATATTTTTTGACTGCTCTTTGAGCGATATAATTCAATATTAATGTTGCTATAAATAACGTAAGTCCTAAAGCAAAAGCAGATTGAGTTTTTGGACTATCAAATTCTTGGTCACCAACAAGTATCATTACAATTTGAGTTGTGATTGTTGTAGTAGACTCTAAAGGATTAATTGTAAGGTTTGCAGCAAGGCCAGCTGCCATGACAACTATCATTGTTTCACCTATCGCTCTTGATACTGCTAATAGAACTGATCCTATTATCCCTGGAAGAGCCGCAGGTATCACGACTTGTTTAATTGTTTCTGATTTAGTGGCTCCTACAGCATATGAACCGTCTCTTAATGATTGTGGTACAGAATTAATTACGTCATCAGATAAAGATGAAACATAAGGAATAATCATTATTCCCATAATTAATCCTGCAGCTAAAGCACTTTCAGATGAAACAGTTAATCCTAAATTTTCACCTACTTGTCTAAAAAAAGGTCCAACAGTTAACGCAGCAAAAAAACCATAAACTACAGTTGGTATTCCTGCTAAAATTTCAATAATTGGTTTTGAAATTCTTCTTACTTTAATTGAAGCATATTCAGCCATGTAAATTCCTGAAAATAGACCAATAGGAACAGCTACCAACATTGCAATAAAAGCTATGAAAGATGTCCCTGCAATTAATGGAATAAAGCCAAAAGCATCTTTTAACTCTTCAAATTCAGCTGCAGTTATTGATGAAGCATCTCTAACAAAGGCTCTTTGGGGACTCCAATTTGTACCAAATAGATAATCAAAAATATTAATGACTGAAAAAAACTTTATACTTTCAAAAAGTAGTGAAAATATTATTCCAAGAGTGGTTAAAATAGCTATTAAAGAAGATACAAACAATAAACCCTTTAAAATAACTTCCACATCGTCTCTAGCTTTATTGTTATTTTTTATTTTTTTTAAAGAGTAAATAACTGAGGCTATAATTATTCCAAAAATTAAAACTACTTTTGAATTTGTAAAAAGATTTATAAATTTTGCATATGCAAGAGCACTTTCTCTCAATATACTGTCTATATCTCCAAAATAAGTGCCTAAATGAATAGCCTTAATTTTTTCATATATTAAATTTGCTTCATTTTTATCACTAAAAATTGCACCTTGATTTGCAGCTGTTTCAATAATTATAGATTTAATGATTACTGGTTCAAATAATGACCAGACCAATAAAAATACTAATGCTGGTATTGAACACCATAAAACAAGATAGTACCCATAAAATTTTGGTAAAGCATTTAGTCTTATATTTTTCTCAATTGAAATACTTTTAGTTTTTGACCTTCCATAAAAGAACAAAGATAAAGAAAATATTGTTATTAAAAATAAAAGAACGAAGTTCATTCGTCCAGATTGATATATTTCTTTTGTTACAGAAATATTACAATTTAAATCTTAGATTGAATTAAAAAAAAAGGCCAGTATTTACTGGCCTTTTTTTGGGGATAAATGAAACTTATTTTATCTTGATTGTATTCAAATCTACTGCAGCTGTTCTAGTAACTTTGTATTTATCAGCAGCTAATGGAACTAATCCTATTTCTGCTAAGTAACCTCTGTTACCCATAGATTTTTTGGAAGTAAATTCTTTCATATATTCTTGAATACCAGGTATTACTCCAATATGTGCTTTCTTCACATAAAAGAATAATGGTCTTGCTATTGGATAAGAATAATCTTGAATACCTTCTAAAGATGGTTGTACACCATTAATTGAAGATGCTTTGATTTTATCCTTGTTAGCAACTAAGTAACTATAACCAAAAAAACCAAATGCATCAGGATTAGAAGAGAGTTTTTGTACAATTAAAGTGTCATTTTCACCAGCTTCAACTGCATAACCATCTTCTCTCATTTTAGCACATTCTTTTTTAGCTTTTTTACCTGCAGCATCGTAAAGAGATTTTGCTGTTTTTGAACATCCTTTACCCATAACTAAAGAATTCCATGCATCTCTAGTTCCTGATGTTGGTGGAGCAATCAAAATCTCAATTTTTTTGCCTGGCAAGCTAGAGTCAATATCACTCCATTTTTTGTAAGGATTTTCAACAAGTTTACCATCGACGTCTACTTTAGCTGCTAATGCTCTCCAAAGTTGTTCTTTTGTAAAATCTGCATCTGGAGCATTCACTGAGTGTGCAAATGAAATACCATCATTACCAACTACTATTTCAATAATTTCGGCAACTCCATTTTTCTCACATAGAGCTTTTTCTTTTGTTTTAATTGCTCTTGATGCATTTGTTATATCTGGATGATTTGCTCCTACACCTGCGCAGAACAATTTCATTCCTCCACCAGTTCCTGTACTTTCGATTACTGGTGTCTTGAATTTTCCACCTTTACCAAACTTTTCAGCTACAACTGTAGCATATGGGTAAACAGTAGAAGAACCCACAATTTTTATTTGATCTCTTGCGTAACTAGTTGTTGTAAAACTAAGTACTAAAAGAAATCCTAATAAAATTTTTACTAATCTATTCATATTTCTCCTTTTTTAGATTCGTTATGCATCAATAGTTAAATCTGAATCTTAAATATTTTATTAAAGGAAAGTTAAAGTTTTGTTACAAAGGCTAACTTTTTAGTTGAATTAAATTGAATTAAATTTCAAATCTATAGTAGTTCCTTGATTTTCCTCACTATTGATAATCATTTCGCCTCTATGTTGAGAAACAAGATGTTTAACAATAGCTAGTCCTAAGCCTGTTCCTCCAACACTTCGACTTTTGCTAGGATCAACAGTGAAAAATCTTTCGGTGATTCTGTGAATAAATTCCTTGGGAATTCCTATGCCTTGATCTGATATAGAAACAATATTTAAATCACCCTCTTTTTTCGTGGCAATTTTAATTTCTTTACCCTTCTCACTATATTTAATTGAATTATCAATAAGGTTAGTAAAAATTTCTATTAATTTGTCCCGATCACCAATAATTTTAAAATTCTCAGTTTTTTGCAGATTTAAATTGATGTTATTTTTTTTAACAATGTTTTCATAGGTCTTAATCACGTAACTAAGCACTTCTATTAAATCTATTTCGTGTGTAGGTCTTATGTGTTCTTGCAGCTCAATTTTCGAAAGAGATAACAAATCTCTTATTAAATTTTCCATTCTTTCAGATTGAGAAGTCATTACTGGTAATAAATTAGTAACTTCAGAGTTCTTTTTTAAATCTGCATTATTTTCAAATGTCTCCAGTCCCATCTTAATAGATTGTAGTGGGGTTCTAAGTTCGTGGGAAACATTTGCAACAAAGTCTGATTTTAATTGTTGAAATTTATGAAATTCAGTTAAATCTCTCATAAAAAGCAAGCAAGATGGCTCGTCAAAAAATAAATTATGATTATCTTGGTAAATTGTTACATTCATTCTAAGAACTGAAGGGTTTCGTAGCTCTATTTCAAGGTCATTAGAATTTTCTCCATTAAAAGCTTTCTCAATTGAACTTAACAAGTCGGGATTTCTTAAAAATCCACTTATATTTTCATTCAACTTTGTTTGAAATCTTTTACTAGCTGAACTATTACTAAATATTATTTCCTTGGATTTGTTTAGAATTATAATTCCTTCTGGAATGTAATTTAAAAGATTATAAATAGTTTCTCTATATTTTTTACTTTCATCTTCATCTAACTTTTTATCTTCAATTTTAACTTCAGTATTAATACCTAAGACTCTTTCTTTTTTTAAAAGAAAAAATAACAAAATAGCTATTATGATTAACAAAACAAATGTTAGAAGTTCCATAAACTACTTTACTCTTCCGTATATATCCTGAAATCTAACAATATCTGTTTCTTTTAATATAGATCCTACTTGAGCTTCAATAATTTTCACTGGTTTTTTGTAGGGATTTTCTATTCTATGGATTGCACCAAGTGGAATAAAAATAGTTTCATCAGGTTTCATTGTAAAATATTTTTTATTTAAAGTAATTTTAGGTTTACCGTGAGTAACTACCCAGTGTTCAGCTCTATGATGATGTTTTTGAAGACTTAAAATACCTTTTGGTTTTACATATAATTCTTTAATTAGGAATTCCTTGCCGTTAAATAGATTTACATAACTACCCCAAGGTCTATGAAATACATTCTTTTTTTTAAAATAATGTCTTTTATTTCGTCCATACATTTTGCAAATTTCTTTCCAAGATCCTAAATCAGACCAAGGGATATCTAATTTGATAGCGTTTATATCTTTAGTTTTTTCTAATATCGCATAGTCAAAAGACTTGGCTGTTGATTTGGTAAATGCTTGTTTGTTTAAATAATACACATTACTTTTATATTTTGCTTTTGTTACAGCTTTGTTACAGTTTCTATAAATACTTGGCTGATATTTCTTAAAATTGTTAATAATTGAGTCTTTTCTCAAATAAAACATTCCAGAGTTCCAATAACCTTTTTTACTAATTATTTGTTTAGCTTTCGCCTGTTTAGGTTTTTCAATAAATTTAGTTACTTTGATATTTTTTGTTAAAAAATAACCAAATTCACTAGAGGGCATTGTGGGTTTAATCCCAAAGATAAAGATATTATTATGAGTAAGTTTCTTTTGATTTTTTTTAATAGCTTTATTGAATAAACCAACTTTTTCTATCAAATGATCAGCAGCCAAGAACATCAAAGGTTGTTCATTTGGAATATCTTTAATTAAAGCAGTGCTTAGAATAGCTGGTGCTGTGTTTCTTTTAGCTGGTTCTAAAACTATTTTAAATTTTCTTATTTTGTGTTTCTTTAGGTGTTGTTTTACTTGTCTTAAATATTTTGCATTAGTACTAATAATTGGAGCATCAAATATAGATGCTTTAACTCTCTCTAAGGTTTTACCTAATAAAGTCCAATTACCAAAATCTATAAACTGTTTAGCTTGATGTTTTTTGGCATTAGGCCAAAGTCTTGTTCCTGCTCCACCACATAAAATAACTGGGCGAATTTTCATCAAATTTTAGAATATTCCTTAACTTCTTTTTTCTTACCAGGATGAGTTGGTGCCCCTAAATATGCAGGTCCAACTGTTTGTGCATATTTCCAAAGTGTTCCTGATCCAAAATCAGATTTTCTTGCTTTCCATTTTTTTCTTCTTGAAGCTAATTGTGCTCTTGTTAATCGAACATTAATTGTTCCTTTCTTAGCATCAATATCAATCACATCACCATTGCGTAAAAGAGCTAAAGGTCCACCTAAAGCTGCTTCTGGTCCAACATGACCAACACAAAAACCTCTTGTTGCTCCTGAAAATCTTCCATCAGTAATTAAAGCAACTTTCTCTCCTTTACCTTGTCCGTAAATTGCACCCGTTGTTGAAAGCATTTCTCTCATACCTGGTCCACCAACTGGTCCTTCGTATCTTATGATGATTACGTCACCATCTTTATATTTTCTACTTTGAACAGCTTTCATTGCACTTTCTTCGTTATCAAAACATCTTGCTTTTCCAGTAAACTGTAATTTCTTTAAACCTGCAATTTTTACAATTGCACCTTCAGGAGCTAAATTACCTTTTAATCCTACAACACCTCCATCAGGTGACAACGGTTTGTTGTAAGCTCTTAAAACTTTTTGTTTTGGATTAAATTTAATTCCCTTTAAATTTTCTTTCATTGTTTTACCTGTAACTGTCATACAATCACCATGGATATAACCACCATCATATAAAGTTTTTAATAACATTGGTACTCCACCTGCTAACCACATATCTTTTGCAACATATTTTCCACCTGGTTTTAAGTCTGCAAGATAAGGTGTTCTTTTAAATATCTTTGCAACATCCATTAAATCAAATTTAATTCCAGCTTCGTTCGCAATAGCTGGTAAATGTAATGCTGCATTAGTTGAACCACCTGTTGCAGCAACTATTGTTGCAGCATTCTCTAAAGCTTTTCTTGTAACGATATCTCTTGGTTTAATTTTTTTTGCTAATAATTCCATTACCATTCGGCCACTTGCTTTTGCATACTTATCTCTTTCTTCGTACGGCGCCGGTGTTCCTGCTGAATAAGGTAAAGCTAAACCAATCGCCTCTGACACACATGCCATGGTATTTGCAGTAAATTGTCCTCCACACGCTCCAGCTGTAGGACATGCAACTAATTCTAATTTTCTTAATTCTTTTGCTGACATTTGACCTGATGAATGTTTTCCAACAGCTTCAAAAACATCTACCACTGTTACATCTTTACCTTTGTATTTACCCGGAAGTATTGATCCACCATAAATAAAAACACTTGGTACATTTAATCGTACCATTGACATCATTAAACCTGGTAAAGACTTGTCACAACCTGCGATACCCACTAATGCATCGTAACAATGACCTCTTACAGTTAATTCAGCACTATCTGCAATTACTTCTCTTGAGATCAATGAAGACTTCATTCCCTCGTGACCCATTGCAATACCATCAGTGACCGTAATCGTACAAAATTCTCTTGGAGTTCCTCCTGAGGCTCTTACACCCTTTTTAACTGACTGAGCTTGTCTCATTAAAGCAATATTACATGGCGCTGCTTCATTCCATGTTGATACAACACCTACAAATGGTTTGGAGACATCTTTTTCAGTCTCACCCATTGCATAATAAAAAGATCTATGTGGAGCTCTATCTGCTCCTAGAGATGTATGTCTACTTGGTAATTTTTTCTTGTCAAACTTCCGCATTATAAACTTTCAATAGTTAATGATATTTTTTTGATATCATCTTTTAAATTACTATAGTTAGTTTTTTCTTGTTCAACAATATTTTTTGGTGCTCTATCAGTAAATCCTTTATTTGATAATCGTTGT
>CACEIH010000024.1 GCA_902559565.1 uncultured Pelagibacteraceae bacterium | reverse complement strand
ATTAAATTCATTAACGCCTATCAAGTTTTGAGGATTAATTACAACATAATTAAAATCAAGATAATCAACTTTTAATTGGTCTTTATTTTCCTCAATAAAGTTATTTAATTCTAGGTCAGTAAAATTTTCTTTTTTTTTATAAAAATTTTTTAAATTAATAAAATCTATTTCAATTTTTTTATTCTCTTCTTTATACAGCTTATCTATTAAAAACTTAGGCGAAATAGTTCCAGCACCGATATAATCAAATAAATTTTTTTGTAATTCACGTTTCTTTAATCTTTGTTCAAATTCTGGCGCAGATTGATTATTTTCAAGTAAAAATTTTTCATATTTTATCCTTTGAAAATTTCCATTTTCATCATGAAAATTTTTATTCTCTTTTATTTTTTTAAGAAGAGTATTTTCTGAAATTATAAGATTATAATCTTTTATCTCTAAATCCAGTAATGTTGTTGATATCAAACCTGATAACAATTCTTCTATAATATTGTTCTGAAGGTTTTCTCTTATTTTTTCTTGCGGGATTCCCGTGGTATTAAGATAATCTATAAATTCTTGAGTTGAAATATTTGTTTTATTTAATTTTGCTATAGTGTTTGTATTTCCACTACTAAACATACTCCCCATTCCCCAAAAAACAAATGGGATTATCATTATAAAAACCAATATGCCGGCGAATTTGGTTTTTGCAAAATTTCTAAAACTACCAATCATTACTCTATAAATTTATTGATCTATAAAAAGCAAACCTATAGATTAATTTTTATCATATGACAAATAAATATATGTATTTTATTGGAAATTGGAAAATGTTTGGTGGTTTAAATTCTTTAAATTCACTACATAGAGTAATAAAATTTTATAAGGGATTTAAAAAAAACAGATTTATCAAAATAATTTATTGTCCACCCAGCACTTTAATTCGTCCAATGTCAAAAAAACTCAAAGACTCTCGAATTGAAGTAGGTGCTCAAAATTGTCATGAAAATGAAAATTATGGAGCTTTTACAGGATCAATTAATTCTAAGATGTTAAAAGATGTTGGTGCCAAATATGTAATCATTGGTCATTCTGAAAATAGACAACGAGGAGAGTCTAATAAGAAAATAAATAACAAAATAAAAAGTGTATTAAAATCAGGACTTAAAGTTATTTTTTGTATTGGAGAAACATCACAAGAAAAAAGGAAAAAAAAAACTTATCAAGTTTTAAATAATCAAATTAAAACTGGATTAGATAAAGTTAAAAATAAAAAAAATATAATTATTGCTTATGAACCAGTATGGTCAATTGGAACAGGTTTGATACCAAAATCTAATGAGTTGATTAAAATAATTACCTTTATAAAAAAAAAATATAAGAATTTAAAAGTTTTATATGGAGGATCTGTAAATTCTAAAAATATCAATGAATTAAAGTTAATCGAAAATATTGATGGTTTTTTAATAGGTGGAGCTTCCCAAGACGCAAAAAAATTCATTGATATAATCAAAAAAACATATAATTAACCTCACATGGAAAATATATTACTTATACTAAATATAATTTTAGCTATTATTTTAGTTCTATTAGTTCTGATGCAAAAATCAGAGGGCGGAGCATTAGGAATAGGTGTTTCTCAAGAAAGTTTTATGTTTTCACGTACTGCTGGTAACTTTATGACTAAAGCTACTGCAGTTATTGCCACTTTATTTATAATCTGTAGTCTAGGATTAACTATTTTATCTAGAGGTGATTTAGCTCCAACTTCCTCAGTTTTAGATACTGTGGAAGAAAAAACTGAAGATACACCAGCTATACCAGAAAATAATAATTAGTTCTTTTCAATTACTTTTTTATTCGCTATAAGATAATTCCATGGCGCGATTTATTTTTGTCACGGGCGGCGTGGTTTCTTCACTAGGTAAAGGTCTCTCCTCAGCATCTCTAGCATACTTATTACAATCAAGAGGCTATAGGGTAAGATTAAGAAAATTAGACCCATATCTAAATGTTGATCCTGGAACTATGAGCCCATTTCAACATGGAGAAGTTTTTGTTACAGATGATGGCGCTGAAACAGATTTAGATCTAGGACACTATGAAAGATTTTCCGGTGTATCAGCAAAAAAATCTGACAATATAACTACAGGAAAAATTTATAATGATGTTCTTTCAAAAGAACGTAAAGGAAAATATCTTGGTAAGACCGTCCAGGTTATTCCTCATATAACAGATCGTATTAAAGAGTTTATAAAAAATGATTCTTCAAAAGAAGATTTTGTAATTTGTGAAATAGGAGGAATAGTAGGGGATATTGAAAGTTTACCTTTTGTTGAAGCAATTAGACAATTCGCAAATGACATTGGAAAAAAAAATGCATTATTTATACACCTAACTCTTGTTCCTTATTTAAAAGCTTCAGATGAAATAAAAACTAAACCAACTCAACATTCTGTTAAAGAATTAAGAAGTATTGGTATTCAACCAGATATTATTATTTGTAGAAGTGAAAGATCTATACCATTAAGTCATAGAAAAAAGATCTCATTATTTTGTAATGTTAATATTAAAAATGTAATTGAAACAGTTGATGTGAAAACTATTTACGAAGCTCCAATCAGTTTTTCTAAAGAAAAGTTGGATATTCAAGTTTTGAATTATTTTAAAATGAAATCTAAAAAATCAGTAAATCTTAATCCATGGAGAAAAATTACTAAAGTAATTTTAAAAAATAAAAAACAAGTTAATATAGCAATTATTGGTAAGTACGTAGAATTAAAAGATGCCTATAAATCTCTTGATGAGGCTTTAACTCACGGTGGAATTGAAAATAATGTAAAGGTTAACTTGGTAAGGATAGATTCTGAAAAATTAAAAGTGTCTGAAATAAAATCAAAACTTAAAAATATTTCTGGAGTTTTAATTCCTGGAGGTTTTGGAAAAAGAGGTACGGATGGCAAAATTGAGGCTATTAAATTTGCAAGAATCAATAAAATTCCTTTTCTAGGAATTTGTTATGGTATGCAAATGGCTATAATAGAATTTGCAAGAAATAAACTGAATCTTAAAAAAGCTACATCAAGTGAATTTGATAAAAAAGGTTTACCTATTATAGGTTTGATTAACGAATGGGTAAAAGATGGAAAAACAATTAAAGGTACTGATAAAAACCTTGGTGGAACAATGAGGTTAGGTTCATATGAAGCAAGATTAAAAGAAAATACTTTAATTAGAAAAATTTATGGAAAAAAAATAATTAAAGAAAGACATCGTCACAGGTATGAAGTTAATATAAACTTTAAAGAAAAGTTTGAGAAAAGTGGAATGAATTTTTCAGGTTTATCTCCAGATGGTATGTTACCTGAGATTATTGAGCTTAAAAATCACCCATGGTTTATAGGTGTTCAATTTCACCCTGAATTTAAATCTAGACCTTTGGCTCCTCATCCTTTATTCTCATCTTTTATCAAGGCATCAAAAAATCATAAATGAGTAGTGTAAAAGTAAATTGTGGAAAAATAGAAATTTCGAATGATAGTAAAATCTGTATCATTGCAGGACCTTGTCAATTAGAGACAGAACAACATGCAATGGATATGGCTGGAAAAATTCAAGAAATTACTAAAAAATTTGGTCTTGGATTTATTTATAAAACATCTTTTGACAAAGCAAACAGAACAAGTTTAAAAGGAAAAAGAGGAGCAGGTTTAGAAGCTTCACTGCCAGTTTTTGATAAAATTAAAAAAGAATTAAATATACCAATTCTTACTGATATTCATAATACCGAACAATGTTCTATTTTAAGTAAACATGTTGATGTACTTCAAATACCAGCCTTTCTTTGTAGACAAACAGACTTATTAGTAGCAGCAGCTAAAACAAATAAAATTATTAATGTTAAAAAAGGACAATTCTTAGCTCCATGGGACATGGTGAATGTAACAAAAAAAATTTCAGACTCAGGAAATAAAAATATTTTAGTTACTGAAAGAGGAGCAAGTTTTGGTTACAACACTCTCGTTTCAGATATGCGATCACTTCCCATAATGGCAAAAAATGGTTATCCAGTTATTTTTGATGCCACACATTCAGTTCAACAACCCGGAGGTCTTGGAGAAAAAAGTGGTGGTCAAAGAGAATTTGTAGAATATTTAGCAAGAGCCGCTGTAGCTGTTGGTGTTGCTGGGGTATTTATTGAAACTCATCAAGATCCAGACAATGCACCTTCAGATGGACCTAATATGGTTCCACTAAATAATTTAGAGAGTTTATTAAAACAACTTACAGATATTGATAATTTAATAAAAAATTAGTGAGTAAAATTTTAAAAGTAAAAGCCCGTCAAGTTTTTGACAGTAGAGGAAATCCTACTGTTGAAGCAGAAGTTTTTTCAAAAAATAATAGTGCTAGCGCGATATGTCCATCTGGAGCTTCCACTGGTACTTATGAGGCTTTTGAAAAAAGAGATAAGTATAATAAAAAATATTTAGGAAAAAGTGTTTTAAGTGCAGTTAATTTAGTTAATACGATAATTTCAAAAAAACTTAAAGGATTGAACGTACACAATCAAGAAAAAGTAGACGCTCTTTTGATTAATTTGGATGGAACAAGACAAAAAACTAAACTAGGTGCTAATGCAATGCTCGCTGTATCAATGGCTGTTAAAAAACTTTCGTCTAAAATAAAAAAAATACCTTTATATAAAAATTTTTTAATTAAAAATAATTTTAAATTGCCTTATCCATTAATGAATATTATAAATGGTGGAGCACATGCTAATAATGGTTTGAGAATTCAAGAATTTATGATCAGACCTGATCGAGCAAAAAGTTTTTCTGATGCAATGAGAATTTGTTTTTTGGTAATTAATAATTTAAGAAAAATTATAATATCAAAAGGGTTATCTACATCTGTTGGTGATGAAGGTGGTTTTGCACCAATGATAAACAATAACAATCAAGCATTAGACTTAATTATTTCAGCAATAAGAAAATCTGGTTTAGTAAATGGTCGAGATGTTTCAATATGCTTGGATGTTGCGGCTAATGAATTATTTAAAAAAAAAAAATATTCTATTCATTCAAAAAATTATGTAACAGTTGAAAAATCTATTAGTGAATACAATAAGATTATTAATAAATATAAGATCAAATCAATAGAAGATCCTTTTGCTGAAAATGATTGGATAGCATGGAATAAATTGATGAAATCAATTAAAAAAGTTCAAATAGTAGGTGACGATCTTTATGTAACTAATCTTGAAAGACTAAAAAAAGGATTTTTAAATTTATCATCAAATGCAATTTTAATTAAACTTAATCAAATAGGAACTGTTTCTGAAACTTTAGATGTAATTAAATTTGCTAAAATAATTGGGTTTAAAACTATTATTTCACACAGATCGGGGGACACTGAGGATACATTTATTGCTGATTTAGCAGTAGGAACGAACTCAAATCAAATAAAAACAGGTTCTTTGGCTAGATCTGAAAGAGTAGCTAAATATAATCAATTATTACGTATAGAAGAAGAACTTGGAAAAAAAGCTAGAATGAATAAGATTCATTAATGCTTAAAAGATTAAAAAATAATTACTTTTTACTAATATCAACTTTTCTGATTTTATATTTTTTCTTTAATCTTTTGTCAGGGCAAAGAGGTCTTATTTCTTATTTTGAGAAAAAACAGATATTAAAAAACCTTAAAAAAGAGGAATTACTATTAAATAATCAAATTAATGACTTGGATTTTAAAAATTCATTATTAAGTGACAATCTTGATCTTGATTACATTGAAACTTTGATTAGACAGAGGTTTTTATTTGGAAAAGAAAATGAGACAATTTATATAATTAAAAATAATGACCCAAAAAATTAGACCCAGACATCCAGAGAAAGTAAAAAATCCTATAAACCCAATTAAAAAAAAACCTGATTGGATCAGATCTAAACTTAGTAATAGTAAAGAATTTTTTTTAACAAAAACTATTGTAAATAAAAATAATCTTGTAACAGTATGTCAGGAAGCAAATTGTCCAAATATAACCGAGTGTTGGAGCAAAAGACATGCTACATTTATGATAATGGGAGACACATGTACCAGAGCATGTGCTTTTTGTGATGTTAAAACTGGTAAACCAGAAAAACTAGATGAGCTAGAGCCAATTAAGATTTCTCAAGCTGTTAAAAAACTAGATTTAAAACATGTTGTAATCACTTCAGTAGATAGAGATGATTTAGATGATGGTGGCTCAAATCATTTTTATGAAGTAATAAATCAAACTAGAAAAACTAATCCGAATACAACTATAGAAGTTTTAACACCTGATTTTTTAAGAAAAGGGAATGCTTATAAAAAAGTATTAGAAGCTAATCCTGATGTTTTTAATCATAACATTGAAACTGTACCTAGTCTTTATTTAAAGGTAAGACCTGGATCAAGGTATTTTGCATCTCTTGAACTTTTGAAAAATGCAAAAAAAATGAATAAAAAAGTTTTTACTAAATCTGGGATAATGGTTGGTCTGGGTGAAACTAGGGATGAAATTTTACAAGTAATGGATGATCTAAAATCTGCAGATGTAGATTTTTTAACTATTGGACAGTATTTGCAACCATCTATAAAACATTTTCCTTTAGATAGATACTACACGCCTGATGAATTTAAAGAATTAGGAGATATCGCAAAATCAAAAGGATTTTTATTAATTTCTTCATCTCCTTTAACAAGATCTTCTTATCACGCAGATGAGGATTTTGCTAAACTTCAACAAAATAGATTAAACAATCATTAATGCCCAAAGCTTCAGTTAAGCGATTAATTGAATGTGAAAAAAAAGATTTAATTAATTTAGTTCTAGATATTGAAAAATATCCTGAATTTGTCCCATTTTGTTTTGATGCAAAAATTTATGAAAATAAAAAAGAAGGTGACCTAACAAAAATTATCGCAGATTTAACAATTGGAAAAGGACCTTTTAAAGATACTTATAAAAGTGATGTGGTGTTTAATAAAAAAGAAGATTCAATATTTGTTAAAAATATAGATGGGCCTTTAAATCATCTTTCAAATAATTGGACATTTTCTGATAAAAAAAATGGAATTACAGAAGTTACTTTCGATATTGATTTTGAAATTAAAAATAAATTTTTAAATTCTTTAATGACTGTTTCTTTTCAATTTGGTTTAGAGAAAATAGCAGACGCTTTTCAAAAAAGAGCTGAAGAGTTATTTGGCAATTCTAAGAACTAAATCTATAGCTTTTTTAACTGTAGCCTTTTGTATTGATGATCTTTTTTTACTTTTAAATAAGCATTTATTAATTTGTATTTTATTACCTTTTTTCACTCCAATGTAAACCAAACCTACAGGTTTTTGTTTAGTACCACCTTTAGGTCCT
>CACEIH010000023.1 GCA_902559565.1 uncultured Pelagibacteraceae bacterium | reverse complement strand
TTAGGTTTAAAAAAAAATCAAAATTTATTTGAAAATATTGAGGTAAAATTACAAATATTAGATGAATATTTGATGAAAAGTAATATCACTTCAATAGATTTGCTTAAAATGGATACAGAAGGCCATGAATACTTCGTTCTTAAAGGTTCTTTAAAAAGTTTATCTAAAATAAAATATATTTATTTTGAGCATCATTATGATGATATGCTCAAGAAAGGGTACACATTTTCAGATATACATAATTTTTTAAAAAAGAATGATTTTAAAAAGATTTTTAAATCAAAGATGTACTTTAGAAAAACATTTGAATATATTTACAAAAATTCTAAATTTAATTTAGGATCTTAATATTTTATTAATTTTTGATTTATGGGCCGTTAGCTCAATAGTAGAGTACTGCATTGACATTGCAGGGGTAGTTGGAGCGTAACCAACACGGCCCACCAAAAATTAAAAATTTTAGTTAATGAATAGCTTTTTAAATAAATCTATGTTGTCAGAAATAATTTTTTCTGAAATTAGAACCATCCCTCGATCATTTAAATGACAACAGCTATCTTGATATAAGGTTTCACTGTTATTTTTAAAAATAAATCTTAAATCAGATATATTTTTTGTTGATAAAAGCTTTGTATCAAGAGACATAAAATGATTTTTTATTATGGTTGCAGCTTCACCCATGGCAGAAGGTCTATAAAATCTTTCAAGTTCTATATCACTTAATATTTTACTATTAGGTAAATATTGATTTGGATGAATAGCATGAATATAAGATTTTCCTTTAGATTTCAAAAAGTCATGTAGCTTATTCGATGATTTAAACCATAATTTAATGCTCTGATCAAAAACTTCTTTTTTATTATTTTTTATTTTTATTTGGTTAAAGTTGATAGGATTTATTACTTTTTTGAGACAAATTTTTAGTTTTACTGAATTAATTAAATCTAATAAAGGGATATAACTTGGTTTATCATTTCTTTCAGTTAAACAATCCCCATTTTGAAATGCAGATGCTAATTTAAAAAAAGACCGAGGAAAGATTACAGGTGTTTCTTGATAAAAATTTTCAATAGTTGGTAAAACTATTTCATTAAAACCATCTAAATTTATCACAATATCATAATTAAAACCTATCAGATCTAAGTAAATTACTGATAGATACTGTTGAGGTTGTTTTTTTCCACCATATGCTGCATTAACTACTCTAAAATTTTTACCTGGAAAATATTTCTGTAAAGATCTAGAAAAAGCAAAGTTACCTCTACTTTTATCTTCATCTTCATGATTTTTTAAATTTTTACTCAAATGTTTTGCTACTGAGCCACCTATAAGTAATATAGTTGGGTCAGATTTTATATCAAAATTATTTGTTTCAAAAATAGACCAAAATAAATTTTCATCAAAGTTAATATCTGAAGTTTTTAAAAGTTTAGTACGTGTATAGCCTAAATAAGGATGAATATAATTATTTGTTGATTTAGTATATTCAGCATATTTTTCTTTAAATTTATTTGTATAAGGTAATTCACTCCATCCAATCCATAATAAAAAAAAAGATATAAAATTGAATATTATAAATATTAAAAATATTATGATAAACACTCTTAAAACTTTTGGAACAAGTATTAGACTTTTCATCATTATTCTTTTAACTACTAGTTTTTTTAATGTCAATTTTCTTGAATGAAAATTGAAAACAAAGTAAAAGTTTAAATTCGAGTAGGGCCTGTAGCTCAGTTGGTTAGAGCAGTACACTCATAATGTATTGGTCCCAGGTTCGAGTCCTGGCGGGCCCACCAAATTTAGACTAAACTAATCTTGCGAAAATTCTTTAAGCACTTCAAATAAAGAATTTAAATCTCCATTATTAGAATTTAGAATTGAAGAAAATTCCTCTTTTTGTGTTCTTGCTAAGCTAAGACCCTCAATAATTAAATCCCTTATTAATGGATTATCAGGATCTTTTGTATAAATTCTCCAATCAATTTTTACCTCAGGTCGATCACCTTTTGCAACGAGCAAACTATTAACTATCGTATAATTTTCATTTAAGATTTTTTTATCAAATACATCTATTTCTGGATTAGTATATTCAGCCAATCTACTTGAAAAACTTTTTAAAAAATAATTTTCGAAAAGGTCATTATATGTTTTTTTTTGGTCTTCATTTAAATTTTTTCTTGCTGAACCCAATGTATAAAGACCAATACCTTTTATATCTACAGTCTCTTTAGCAATTTTTTTTAATTTTAAAATTTTCTCTTTTTTTGAAATATTTTCTGATAATAATTTCGAAGCTCTATTTACAGTTGATTGGACAAAAACATCAGGTTCTATTGATAAAACTTTTGTAAAACTTATTAAATAAATTAGCAAAAAAATTAATATTTTTTTATTTTTCATTAATCAAAGAATTTTAAGATTTTAATTTTGAATTTCTTCCCAATCACTATCGTCTTGGGTGTTAACAGTTTTATTAAAATTTAGAATTTTTTGTTGTCTGTCCTGTAAATATAAACTTTTTACTGAAGCATAGAAATCTAATGAATTTTTTTCTAGATTTTCAATTGAATCAAAATTTTTCGCTCTGAAATCAATTCCACTAGTTGCTCTGGACGAGTAATAGTCAACCTCAGAAAAATATTGTGTATCATTTTTTACTGTTACATTATACCAAGCATCACCACCCAAAAAGTTTGCCGCTGAAGCGATAGTATCCCTTGCAGTACTAGGACCTAAAATTGGTAAAACGATATAACATCCTGGTCCTACTCCACTTTTAGCTAGTGATTGTCCGTAATCTTCTTTCTCATACTCTACCATTCCAACGTATTCAGCTACATCAACTAAACCAAGTATTCCTAATGTGGAGTTAATTAAAAATCTTCCTGAATTAACTCCTGCTAGATTGAAATCACCTTGAAGTATATTATTTGGAATGGTTACTAAATTTGATAAATTATCTAGTGAGTTGCTTACTCCTGTTTTTATAGGTGATGGTAATTTTTTATAGACACTTGAAACAGGTTTAAAAATCAAGCCATCTAAAGCCTGGTTAAAGGCAAAAGTGCCTCTGTTTAGTTTTTCAAAACAGTCCTTAACTTGTGAAGGCTCATTTTTTTTCAAAATTAATTCACCATCTGATGCTGCATAAACATTTAAAGTTAGCGCAAAAGTTGTAATTAAAATAATTCCAAATTTTTTAAACATAATGCTGTTTATATTATATAAAATTCTAATGTAAATTAACTATTTATAATAAATGAGCTTAAAAATTGGCGTAAATCTGACAACAAATTATTCAATAAATTTTAATTACCCAAAAAGAGAAAAAAAACTAATCAAATTTATCATACTTCATTACACAGGTATGAAAAATGAATCAGATGCAATTAAAAAACTTTGTGATAGCAAATCAAAAGTTAGCTCACACTATTTCATTAAAGTTGATGGAAAAATTTTAAATCTTGTTCCAGATTTATATGAAGCTTGGCATGCCGGAAAGTCTAATTGGAAAAATTTTAAGTCTATAAACAGGTTTTCAATTGGTATAGAAATTCATAACTCCGGACATGAACATGGGTATAAAAAATTTAGATTGAAACAAATTTTATCTCTTAAAAAATTGTTGAGACAGCTTTTAAAAAAATATAAAATTAAAACTAACTGTATTTTAGGACATTCAGATATTGCACCAAATCGAAAAAAAGACCCTGGTGAAAAATTCCCATGGAAAAAACTTGCTAGAGATAATTTGTGTATTTGGCACTCTTTAAATGAAAAAGATATTAAAAAATTTAGAAAAAAAAAATTATCTTTTAATGACAAAAAAATTTTTTTTAAAAATCTATTAAAAATAGGTTATTCTAGGTTTGACAAAAAATCTTTAATAACAGCTTTTCAAAGAAGATTTAGACAAGAATTGATCAATGGAAAAATTGATAAAGAGTGTTTTTTAATCAGCAAAAACCTTATAAAGCTATAAATAATTTAACTTGAAATTTTATGATTAAATTATAAATTGAATCTGCCAGATGAACGACTTATCGCTTTAATAAGATTAAAGAGGAAAGTCCGGACTCTACAAGGATACAGTGCCAGGTAACACCTGGCGGGGGCAACCCTAGGGACAGTGCCACAGAAAATAAACCGCCATAACATGGCAAGGGTGAAAAGGTGTGGTAAGAGCACACCGGTTCTATTGGTAACAATGAACGCTGGAAAACCCCACTGGGAGCAAGACTAAGTAGAGATGACAATGTTGAAAAGCTAAAAGCCATCCTTGGCTAGTCATCAGGGTTAGTTGCTTGAGCTTAAAAGTGATTTTAAGCCTAGACAAATGATAAGTTTAAATGACAGAACCCGGCTTATAGTTCATCTGGCTTATATTTCCTAAAATCAAAATTAATTTAAATGTTCACGTTTTGACTCATTTTTTGACTGAAATTTTCTGGCTTAGCTTTAAATACTATGTATTGACTCTGTTATTAAAAACCCATATTATCCCATAAATTCCCATATATAAAGGGGATAAAGGATTTTATGGTTTATGTTTTTATCGACCTACGAAAACAAATTAGACAAAAAAGGAAGGGTGTCAGTGCCTGCAACTTTTAGATCATATCTATCAAACTTAGGTTATAATGGAGTAATTTGTTATCCTTCGTTTAATAATCAATCAATAGAAGCATGGCCACAAGACAGAATTGAAAAAATTTCAAACACAATAGACTCCTTAAACCCTTTTGAGGAAAAAAGAGATTTTTTTGCAACATCAATTTTATCTGAAAGTATAAATTTACAGTTTGATGGTGAAGGTAGAATTTCACTTACTCCAAAATTATTAAAACATGCAAAAATAAAAAATAGCATGTTGTTTGTTGGTCAGGGAAAAACATTTCAAATATGGGAACCAACAATATTTGAAAAATTTAAGGTCAATGCTAGAAAAAAAGCAAATTTAAATCGAGCTAGCCTTAAATGGGAGCATCAACTTAATAAATAACGGGGGATAATAAAATGACAATAAACTTTAAAACACCAGAGATAAAAGAGTTACAACCAAGACTTTTAGTAATGGGAGTCGGTGGTGCAGGAGGAAACGCTATTAATGAAATGATTGAAAACGGGATGCAAGGAGTAGAATTCATTGCCGTAAATACTGATGCACAAGACTTAAAACATAGTAAAGCAAAGTCAAAAATTCAAATTGGTTTAAATTTAACTAAAGGTTTAGGTGCAGGAGCAAAGATTGATATAGGTCAGGCCGCAGCAGATGAGTCTTTAAATGATATAATCAATGTTTTGCAAGGCGCAAATATGGTTTTCATAGCAGCTGGCATGGGCGGTGGCACAGGCACTGGAGCAGCACATGTGATAGCTAGAGCTGCAAAAGAATTAAATATTTTAACTGTTGGAGTTGTTACTCTACCTTTTTTATATGAAGGTCCATCAAGAATGAAAAGAGCTCAAGTTGGTCTTGAGGAATTAAGAAAACATGTTGACACAATAATAGTAATTCCAAATCAAAATTTGTTTAAGATAGCGAATGAGCAAACTACTTTCGAGGAATCATTTAATCTTTCAAATAATGTTTTAATGCATGGCGTTCAAAGTGTGACAGATTTAATGGTTAGACCAGGTATAATTAATTTAGATTTTGCTGATGTTGAAACTGTAATGGCATCTATGGGCAAAGCCATGATGGGAACAGGAGAAGCTGAAGGCGAAGGAAGAGCTATGAAAGCCACAGAAATGGCAATCAGTAATCCTTTAATAGACGATTATACTTTAAAAGGTGCTAAGGGATTATTAGTTAATATTACAGGTGGCAAAGATCTTAAACTATTTGAAGTTGATGAAGTAGTAAATAAGATAAGATCAGAAGTTGAAGCTGATGCAGAAGTAATAATTGGTGCCATAACAGATCCATCTCTTGAAGGAAAGATAAGAGTCTCAATTGTGGCAACATCCTTAGATGGTCAACAACCTGAGACAAAATCAGTCATTAATATGGTGCATCGGATCCAAAATAGAAACACAGGGTATTCTGATTTTACAAATACTAATGGAAATGCTTCATTTAGTTTTTCTAATGCTAGCACAACTCCCATATCACACGGTGCAAATGCTTTAAAGCTTGAAAATGAAGTTGTATCAGAAAATATTAATAATGAGACAGTTGATGAAGTAAATAATCAATATCATGAGGAATTATTAAAAAATCAAGAAGCTCAAAGTATCGTTGAAAATACATCTGAGGATAATGAAGTTTCATTTTCACAAGAAGCAATAGAGACATCACAAACTGAGGATGAACATCTAAATGATTTAAAAGAATTTGGTGTAGATACAGATGAACCAGATTTATTTAATTCAAATACTCATACTTCAAATTCTGATGATCTTTTAAGATCTTCAGAGGAGGAAATCGAGGAAGAGGATGATCTTGAAATACCAGCATTTTTAAGAAGACAAAAAAATTAATGGTCTTCGAAAAAATAAATGGACGCCACCATGATATCGGATGCTCCAAAACATTATCCGGTATTGCTTAATGAAATAATTAGCATTATTACCCCTCAACATGGTGGCACATTTATTGACTGTACTTTTGGTCAAGGTGGATATACTAAAAAAATTTTAGATTACGAAAACACAAACGTAATTGCTTTAGATAGAGATATCGAAAGTAAAAGAGAAGCAGATAAAATTTCAAATAAATTTCAAAATAGATTATTATTTAGAAACAAAAAGTTTAGCCAATTAGAAGACCTTAAACTTAAAAATCAAAATGTTAGAGGAGTAATTTTTGATTTAGGATACTCAAATACTCAAATTAAAGATCCAGTTAAAAAATTATCATTTAATTCTGTTGGTAAACTAAATATGCAGATGGGGATCAATGATTTTTCTGCACAAGATGTGATAAATAATCTTGATGCACGTGATCTTGAAAAGATATTTAAATTCTTAGGTGAAGAGATTGAAGCAAAAAAAATCGCAACTAAGATAGTAAATGAGAGAAAAAAGACAAAAATTGACACCCAAACATTAGTAAAATTAATTGAAAAAACTAAAAGAAAAAAAAGTTTTAAAATTCATTGTGCTACTAAAATATTTCAAGCCTTAAGAATATTTGTTAATAAAGAAATTAGTGAATTAATAAATGGCTTAATATCTGCAACAAAGATACTAAAAAAAGACGGGGTTTTGTTAGTAGTTACATTTCATTCTTTAGAAGATAAAATAGTTAAATATTTCTTTAAAAGTTTGTCAGAGAACAAAAGTATATCTAGATATGTACCAAAATTAAATCAACCAACAACTTTATTTAAATTAGTAAACAAAAAACCTATAATACCATCAAAAAAAGAAATAGAAGAAAACTTACCTTCACGTTCTGCAAAGCTC
>CACEIH010000022.1 GCA_902559565.1 uncultured Pelagibacteraceae bacterium | reverse complement strand
CTAACCGATAGACGAAGGGACCAAATCTGAATCTTTTATTGTAAAAAATAATATTTATCAAGTTTATATAGTGTCTTCTCTCATAACAATTTCACATATATTTGAGCTTTTATGTGTAACTAGAGTTTCAGTGACATAATTATGATTTTTGAGATTTACACCTTTCACTAAATCACCCGACGTGATACCTGTGGCACAGAAAATTGTATCACCTTTTATAATTTCATTTAAATTATATTTTTTATCTAAATCCTTTATGCCCATTTGCTTAGCTCTTGCTATGTCTTTATCATTATCAAAAATAAATCTACCCTGAAATTTACATTTATATGCATCTATCGCTGAAGCAGCTAAAACTCCTTCGGGCCCCCCTCCTATACCTAAAAAAATATCTACATCATATTTATCATCTGTAACCATTAAAGCTCCTGACACATCACCATCTGTAATTAATTTCATTTTTACATTCATTCGTTTTAATTCATCAATAATTTTCTTATGTCTTGGTCTATCCAATAGACAAGCAGTAATATCTTTAAAATCTTTATTCAATGAGTCTGCTATATTCTTAATATTTTTTTCTATTGAAAAATCTAAATCAGTTGCCTCAAAAGGGATTTTTTTTGAAACTGCAATTTTATTCATATAAGTTTCTGGGGCATTAAATAAATTTCCTTTTTCTGCAATCGATATCACTGATAATGCTCCAGGAAGATTTTTTGCAACAAAATTTGTTCCCTCTACTGGGTCTACAGCTATATCTAAATTTAATGAACCACCAGAACCTAATTTCTCACCTATGTATAACATTGGTGCATCATCAAGTTCACCTTCACCTATAACAACTTCAGCATTGACAGATAACTTATTAATTTCATTTCTCATTGAGTCTGTTGCTGCTTTATCAGCTTCTTTTTTTTGGTTTTTTCCAATAAAATTGTAACAAGAAATCGCAGCTTTTGAAGTTACGGTTATAATATCATTTATTAATTTTTTATTTAAAGCCATCAAATTTTTTCTTTTGAGATTTTTTCTGTGTTAATTTTCAGTTTATTTTCAAATTCATTTAATCTTTTCCAAACTGAAATCAATTCAACAATTATAGGCCAACTTCTTACTAAATATTGGAGTGATGTTTCTACTCTTCCAAAAGCCCTGATGATTTGTTGAACGAAACCTAAGGTGATTGCACCTGTTACAATTGTTGGTGCTAAAGCAAGATAAGGAACAATTACCATACCTTGTAAGTAGCTCCATTTTACAGCATTAAAATAAAGATAGTGAAAATACATTTTATAATGAATTTTTCTTACACCACCATATAAGGAGTCAATTCTTATTGGTTGTGCATTTTCTTTAAAATCTTCACCAAGAACTAATTCCTTTCTGTAAGCAGCCTCTTCTTTTTGAATATCATATTCAATACCTGGTAATTTAATTCCAACAGCTGCAAGAATAAATGTACCACCTAAAGCTGAGATAATAGCAACCCAAACTAAAGCGTGGTTCACCTCTCCTATCCATGGAAGTACAGTTATACTTTTGGATAAACCCCATAAGATTGGAGTAAATGCAATTAATGTCATTATACTTCTTAATAGTTCAGCTCCCAAACCTTCCATAATTCTTGCAAATTTAAGAGTGTCTTCTTGCACTCTTTGAGATGCACCTTCAATTGATGAAGCAAAATTCCATTTATCATGGTAAAAATTAGCCATTGCAGTTCTCCATCTAAAAGTCCAATGACTGGTAAAATAATCACTAAATATGACTACTAATATATAAACTGCAGCTATTTTGGCAAAAGTAAAAAGGTAAGCAATAAATTCTTTTTCTGTAACGGCTCCAGGTTCAGCTAAAGCTTTTTGCAGTGTGTCATAAAACTCACCAAACCACTCGTTAATTCTTACATCTAATTGAACCTGGTACCAAGTAGCAGCGAGTATAAGTATTGTTCCTCCAATACTCCATAAATGCCACCTTTTATCTGTAAAAAATTTAAACATAATTTAATTTAGAAAATTATCGGCATAAGATTTTTTAACAACTTTTCTTTTTTTAGGCTCTATTAACTCAAAATTAATTCTATTTTTTTTTGCGTAATTTATTGCTAATTCTTTAGTTGAAAATTCTAATTTTAATTCACTTAAAGTATCTGAGGAACTTTCCCAACCCATTAAGGGGTTTTTTGTTGGATTTTTCGTTTCATATTCTAATATCCATTTATTAGTCTTACCTAGACCTGATTGCATAGCAGTTTTGTTTGGTTTATAAATTTTTGCTTTTTTCATAACAGATGGTCGGAGTGGCAGGATTCGAACCTGCGACCCTCTGGTCCCAAACCAGATGCGCTACCAGGCTGCGCTACACTCCGAGTGAATTACTAATACAGTACTTATTAAATATTTAAAAGTAGAAAGATTGCTTAAATAAAGGTAATTTTGTCAGAATCTGATATATAAACTTTATGATTATTGAGTGTATTAACTGCAGCAAAAAGTTTAAAGTTAATGCTGATCTTATTCCCTCTGAAGGTAGAAACATTCAATGTGGATCATGTAATCATATTTGGTTTTTCAAAAAAGAAGACCAGATTCAAATTAAAACTACTCCAATAGACCCCAAAGATAAGGAAGTTGAATATAACAAAGAGTCCACTGAAATCCTCATAGATAATGAAGTTTTTAAAGAAGAAAAGATATTACCCAAAAATAAAATTAAAGATAAGATAAAAAAAACTAGAAAGACCAGTTTTAGTCTTAGTAAATTATTGTCATATATTTTAGTTCTAATAATTTCTTTCGTTGCGATACTTTTGATCATTGATACATTTAAAACACCTCTATATCAAACATTTCCTAGATTAGAGCTAATTATGTATAATTTTTATGAAACATTAAAAGATATTAATCTTTTCGTTAAAGATTTGATTTAGTTATGATTAATTACATATCCAAACCATTTAAATGGTTTTTTAAACTTGAAGCTGCAAGTGGACTTGTATTATTATTTGCTGCAATAATAGCCTTAATTATAAGCAATTCTAGTTTAGCAGAATTGTATTTTACTACTTTAGATAAATATTTATTTTTAGGTATAAATAATTTTGGGTTAAAATTATCTGTATTACATTGGATTAATGATGCCTTAATGGCAATCTTCTTTTTTTTTGTTACTTTAGAAATTAAAAGGGAATTTTTACAAGGAGAACTTTCAAATATTAAGCAAGCTTTATTACCAATAATAGCTGCTGTTGGAGGAATGTTAGTTCCTGCTTTATTTTATGTTTTTATAAATTTTGGTGATAGTGAAACATTAAATGGATGGGCAATTCCATCAGCTACAGACATAGCTTTTTCTTTAGGTGTTTTATCTTTATTAGGTAAAAGAGTTCCTTTATCATTAAAAGTATTTTTAACTGCATTAGCAATAATTGATGATTTGGGTGCAATAGTAATTATTGCCCTATTCTACTCTGGAGATTTAAGCATCAATTACTTAACTTTAATGCTATTAGCTTTTATTATTTTGTTAATAATTAACAAATTTAATATTAAAAAGTTCCTACCTTATTTAATTGTTGGGATTTTTCTTTGGGATTTTACACATAACTCAGGTATTCATGCTACTATTGCTGGTGTTTTGTTAGCTATGACAATACCTCATAGAAAAAAAGAAAAAGATTTTTCTTTACTAATTAAAATAGAGCATGCAATAAGCCCTTATGTAGCCTTTGGGATAATGCCTCTATTTGCATTTGCAAATGCCGGTGTATCTTTAGAAGGCTTATCTTTTGCTTCGTTGTTAGACAAAGTTCCCTTAGGTATAGTGTTAGGGCTATTCTTAGGTAAACAACTTGGTGTATTTATATTTTCTTATATATCTATAAAATTAAAAATAGCCCAAATGCCTAATAACACAAGTTGGTACAATTTTTATGGTGTTGGAGTTCTTACTGGAATTGGTTTCACAATGAGTTTATTTGTTGGAAATTTAGCTTTTGTTGAAAACATGCAATATATGGATGGTGTCAAAATAGGTGTATTAACTGGATCATTGTTATCAACTTTATTTGGTTATTTTTTAATATTACTCACTCCAAATAAACCTAATAAATGAGAAAAGTAATATTTCTATTATCTATAATTATGATTTTTTTTAAAACTTTAGCTACAGCAAACTATGAAAAGAAGTTTTATGATTTCAGTATGGAAAGTATAACTGGTGAAACAATTAATTTTAAAGATTACAAAAATAAAGTTATTTTAGTAGTAAATACAGCGAGCTATTGTGGGTTCACGAAACAATATGATGAATTACAGGAATTATGGAATTTATACAAGGAAAAAGGTTTAATTGTTCTTGGTGTTCCATCTAATTCATTTAATCAAGAAAAAAATAACAATGCAGATATTAAAGAATTTTGTGAGGTAAATTTTGACATTAATTTTCCACTGACAACTATAACAGAAGTTAAAGGTGACAATGCTCATGAAATTTTTAAATGGGCAAAAGATAATCATGGCAAATCAGCTGTACCTAAGTGGAATTTTCATAAAATTTTGATAAATAAAGAAGGCAAGGTTGAAGATACATTTGCATCTTTTACAAAACCTATGTCAAAAAAAATAATTAAAGTTATAGAAAATATCTTATAAGTTTATAGTTAATCCATCATGTGCTGGAATAACATTTTTAGGCAGCATTTTTTTAAGTACTTTATAATCTAATACTGGTGATAAATTTGTAAGAATAGCTTTTTTGGGCTTAAATCTTTTTATTAAAGCTAGTGAAGTTTCTAGATTAAAGTGTGATGGATGAAAATTGTACCATAAACAATCAATGATTAAACATTGAAGATTTTTAAAATATTTATAATCTTTTTTATAAATTTTACTTACATCGCTTATATAAGCTAATTTCTTATTAATAATAAAGCAATTTGATTTGACCTTACCATGTTCAACTATAATTGATTGAATGCCAATTTTTTTATTATTATTTCTTGTAAATATATTTTTTGACAACTTATTAAGTCTTAGTGTTGCAGGATATTCTTTAGAATAACTTTCAAATATATAAGAAAATGTAGATTTAAGATATTTAGAAGTATATTTATCAGCATAAACATTAAGTTGTTTTTTTGTATTTAAATAAAAAGATCTTAAATCATTTATTCCATGAGTTTGATCACCATGCATATGTGAATAAAAGACTTTATCGATTTTTCTAATTTTATGTCTTAATAATTGTTGTCGCAAATCTGGAGATGTATCAAATAGAATATTTTCAGATGAAGTTCTTAATATAGCTGAACATCTTGTTCTATAATTTTTTTTATTACTAGGGTCGCAATTTCCAAAAAAACCATCTGGTCTTGGTACACCCATTGAACTACCACAGCCTAAAATTATAAATTTCATAATTTCTAATTAAAAAAAAGTTTATTAAAGTTATCTGTAGTTTTTTTAATAAGATTTTCTTTAGATATATTTTTAATCTCAGCTAATTTTGTAGCAGTATAATCAATAAATGACGGTTCATTTTTTTTTCCTCTCTTAGGAACAGGTGCCAAAAAAGGACTATCAGTCTCAATTAAAATATTATCCATTGGAATAGATTTAAAAGTATCTTGTAAATCTAATGAGTTTTTAAAAGTAATAATTCCACTAGCTGAAAAGTATGAATTCAAAGTCATTAGTTTCTCTGAGAATTCTTTTGACCCAGTAAAGCAATGCATTAAAATTTTAAGATTTTCATTTTTATATTCATTTAGAATGTCAAAAGTTTCTTTTTCTGCATCTCTTGAATGAACAATTAATGGAACATTGGTTTTAATGGATGCATCTATATGTTCTTTAAAACTTGCTATCTGTTTATCTTTTTCACTATTATTATAATAAAAATCTAGGCCTGTTTCGCCAATACCAATAATTTTTGAATTTTCATTTAAATTTTCAATAATCTGTTTTGATGTAATTGTATTTGTATTGGTTTCATGAGGATGTATGCCGATAGTACCATATATAATCTCATCTCGATTGATTAATTCTTTTATTTTAGAAAAGCTTTCAAATGATGTTGAAATAGTTAATAATTTTTCTATACCTACATCTTTAGATCTTTGTATTACATTAGATAAGTCACTTAGTAACGGTTCATGATCTAAATGACAGTGTGAATCAATCATTATTTTTTTCTATTTTATTAAAAAGAATATCTATCTTATTAAAATAATTTCCTTTAACAAGAGACTCGTTATTTGAAATTGTTTCTAAAACAATTTGATCCTTTTTAAGATTAAAAATTTTTAAAGCCTTTAAAGATGATTCCGGGATTATTGGATAAAGTAAAATGCTAATTTTTCTAATTATTTCTAAAGAAGTGTAGATTATTGTATTTAATCTAACTTGGTCATCTTTTTTCTTCCAAGGTTCCTGATCATTAAAATACTTATTAGCATCAAAAAGAGAATTAACTATAAAATTAATATAAAAGTTAATATCTTGGTTATCAATCTTGGATCTAATATTATCTAAATTATCTTTAAATTTATCTAATATTTGTAAATCGTCGTTTTGAAATTTTATTTCATCGGGGATTTGGCTATTACAATTTTTTATAGCAAAAGCCGTTACTCTTTGACATAAATTTCCAAAGTTATTAGCTAGATCACTATTAATACAATCTTCAAGTCTATCCTTTGATATATTTCCATCATTTCCAAAAGAAACTTCTTTTATTAAATAATATCTTAAAGGATCTAAACCATATTCATTAATTATTTCTAACGGATCTAGTATATTTCCTTTTGATTTAGACATCTTTTCTTCTCCAGATAATATCCATCCATGACCATAAACTCTCTTTGGTAAATCAATTTTAGCTGCTAATAAAAAAGCAGGCCAATAAACAGCATGAAATCTTAATATGTCTTTTCCAATTAAATGTATTGAAGCAGGCCAAAATGTTTTAAATAAATTGTTATTTGTATCAGGATAATTTAATGCGCTTAAATAATTTGTAAGTGCATCAAGCCAAACATATATCACATGGTTTTTATTATTTGGCACAGGAATACCCCATGAAAATGATTTTCTGCTAACTGATAAGTCTTTTAAACCACTCTTAACAAAACTTATTACTTCTTTTTTTTTTGAAGGAGGAGAAATAAATTCTGGGTTAGACTCATAATATTTAAGTAAAGGTTTTTCCCATTTAGAAAGTCTAAAAAAATAAGACTCTTCCTCTATCCATTCTACGGATGATTTTGATGAAGTTGCAATTTTTTTACCATCTAATTCCTCAATTTCATCTTCGGTATAAAAAGCTTCATCAGAAACTGAATACCAACCAGAATAATTTGATAGATAAATATCGTCATTTTTTTCTAATTCGTTCCAAAGATGTTGCACACTTTTTTTATGTCTTTCTTCAGTTGTTCTTATAAAATCAGTGTTGGATAAATTTAGTGTATGAGATAAATTTCTAAAAGTTTCACTTATTTCATCACAAAATTTTTGTGGATCAGCACCTTTTTCCTCTGCAGTTCTTTGGATTTTAAGACCATGTTCATCAGTTCCAGTTAAAAAATGAACATTGTATCCATCAATTTTTTTAAATCTTGCAAAAAAATCTGCAACTATACTCGAATAAGCATGCCCCATATGAGGTTTAGCAGATGGATAATAAATAGGTGTTGTGATATAGAAATTTTTATCC
>CACEIH010000021.1 GCA_902559565.1 uncultured Pelagibacteraceae bacterium | reverse complement strand
GGTAAAATTTTGGGTATTTTAGTAATTATTTTAAAACTCTTTACATCATATTTTCCAAGTTTTTTTTCTACTTTCTTATAGTTTGCTGCTGTATCTATAAAACAAATATTTTTATTTTTAGAAACATCAAGTATTTTAGAAATTTCATTAAAATTAGGAGATCGATTAGTATTTGTAATGCCATATTTATCTCCAAATTGTGCGGTTCCGAGCACAATTTTTCTATTTAAAATTTGATTTTTCATTTAAGTACTAAATATTTTATCTTTTCTTCCTAAAAATTTATTACAGAATTCAGTTAACATTCCAATAAATCTTAAAATACCACTCATAAACATGAAAGGAATAGGAAAGAAATTAAAATTGGTTAAAGAAATTAAACTAAATTTTATAGGATAATTGTACAATTGATGTTTTAGAATGCTTAAAAATCTTTCAGGATGACTTATCACAAACTGCGCATCGCCTTTACCATACCATAAATACTTTTTTACATATTGTAAAAATGAGGATCTATGAACATGATAAATTATTGCTGAACTACCACCAAAAATATAACCTTTTTTATAAGTTCTGTATGAAACATCTGTATCATCTGAAGAGGCAGAAAAGAAAGGGCGAAAATTATTCTTTTTTAAGATTTTAGTTTTCCAGAGAGTTGGCGTTCCTATCATTCTTCTAGGGCCTTTTTTATTAATATTTATTTCCATTATTGCTTGATAAGACTTGTCAAAATAATTCAAATTTTTATTACTTGATTTAATTTTTGGTTCTATGCCAGCATATTGAGATTTTTCTAAGTCTTTAAGCATAACTAAAAAACTATTTTTTTTTGCTCTCATATCAGCATCAATTAGTGAAACATATTTTGTTTTAGTTTTTTTTACTCCAATACTTCTTTGATAACCCAGTCCTTTTTTTTTTGTTTGAATAATTTTTACTTTTTTTTCTTTTAAAATTTCTATTGTTCTATCTTGTGAACCTCCATCAATAACAATAATTTTTTTTATACCTGACTTTTTTATGCTATCAATACACTTACCGATATTTTCTTCTTCATTTAATGTGGGAATATTTACTGTAATTTGATTAAGTTTTTTCATAAGTATTTATTTTTTTAACTGATTTTTAATTATCCAATCAAAATACATGGAAAGACCTTTGTTCACACTTATTTTTGGTTTCCATCCAGTAAATTTTTTTATTTTTGATAAGTCATTTACGAAATATTTCTGATCTCCAAATCTTTCTTTATTTAATGTATATTTAATTTTTTTATCTATTTTTTTTTCAATTTTTTTTATTAATTCTAATAAAGATAAAGTATTAGATTTGCCTCCTCCAATATTAAAAGCATTTCCTTTAACAAGATTAATTTTTTTCATCAAAGTAAGAATAAGTTTAGACAAATCTTTCACATTAAGTACATCTCTTACTTGTTTTCCACTGCCAAAAATTCTTATTTTTTTATTGTTTAAAGATCTTTTGATAAACCAAGCAATCCAACCTTGATCTTCTGTACCCCATTGATTTTCACCATAAACACAAGATAATCTTAGACTAACAGTTTTAATTCCAAACAATTTAAAGTAATCAATCAAATATTGATCAGCTGCACCTTTTGAGCAAGCATACGGAGATTCAAAATTAATATTACTATTTTCATTCACTAAAATTTTCGATTGGTATTTAAGTTTTGTCTCTTTAAGTTTTAAATTATTTATTTTTCCATATACTTTATTTGAGGACAAATTAATAAGAGAACATTTTAGATTATTTATCCTTATTGTCTCCAATAAATTAAATACACTTAAAAAATTATTGTTAAAATCTTGTCTAGGGTTTTGAATTGACTTTGTAACTGCAACCTGTCCATGTAATGCTAAAATAAAATTAGGCTTATATTTTCTAACAAACATATTAATTTGATTAAAATTACTAATATCTAATTTTTTAAATCTTATTTTTTTATATTTTTTTTTTATTTGAATAAGATTTTTTTTTGAGCTTTGGCCTGATAAATTGTCAATCACAAATAAATTTTTAATTTTTTTTGAAATTAAATGCTCTAAAACATTAAAACCAATAAAACCACAACCTCCAATCAATAAAATTTTCATATTTAAGTTTTTAAATTTTTTATTCCATCTTGTATTAATGGAATTTTGATATTTAATTTTCTTCTCAGCTTGTCTGTGTTCATAAAGGTATTTAACGGTCTTTGATGTTTTAGATAAATACTTTTATAGCTCTTTAGATATTTTCTATCTAATTTTAATTTACTGATTATTTTTTTTACAAAAGCAAATTTTGAAATTTTATTTCTACTGCCAACGTTATAAACTCCCAATACCTTTTTTTTACAAAGTTTAAAAATTACCTCACTCAAAAAATTTAAATTTACTGGATTAAAAAAAACATTAGATGGTACTTTGACAGTTTTTTTTCTTTTAAAATTATTATTTATAAAGTCACTATAACTCATTCTATTAAATGATAATGATTTGCCAAAAAAATTAGTTCTTATTATAAGTGTTTTCTTAAATTTTAAAGCTTCTAACTCACTTAAATACTTAGATGTTCCATAAAGATTTGACAAATTAATATTATTTTCATGATTTTTTTTTTTTGAGTTATATACTTGGTCTGTCGATATTTGAACAAATAAGCAGTTTAATTTTAATTCATTAAGACATTCAACAATATTTTTTACTGTAGTAACATTAGACGTATATGCTAGACTAAAATTATTATTACACAAATCAACATTTGTCTCCCCTGCACAATTAATTATAACATTAGGTTTAATTTTTTTTACAAATTTTTTTATTTTAAACTTGTTAAGTAAATCTGACTTAAAGTGAGATTTTTTTTTTATACTTGAAATATAACAATTATATTTTTTTTCTTTGAAATGATAATACAAAGATTGACCTAATAAACCTGTACCACCAAATATAACTGCTCGCATTAATATTAGATAAAATTTTTATGGATTAATTTGTCTTTAATTTCAACAGATTGTTTTTTTAGATTAGATATTGCTTCTTTATCGTCACTATCTAAATTATTTTTAATTTGCCATAAAATTTTATTACTTTCGTGAGGTTTACATAATTGTGAGCACATCGAAAATTTTTCTAAATTTTCAATTTTATTCATAACACATTTTCTTTTTGTTACATTTGACCAAATTTCCAAAAAAGATTTTTCATACAAGCTCCCATAAGATCTATCTTTATGACCTCTGTGATTAGTACATACATAAACCTCACCATCAGCACCAATACAAGGTTGAAATTGAGAGCCAATACATTGTTTATATTCCCTGCCATACAATTCTTTATCTTTGATAAGATCTGATACTTTGTAAGAATTACATTGAAATTTTTTTCCAAGAATTTTCGAAGCTTTATCTAATAAATTCAAAACTTCTTTAGCCCAAAATTCAGCTGAAATTTGTTGTTTTTTATCATTTCCATCAAATGTATTTCTTTCAATTTGAATTATCTCTGGTTTATATTGGCAATAATCAACATCTAAATCCTTAAAAAGATTTGCAAAATCAATTATTTCTTTAAAGTTGTCTCTCGATATTACAAATCCCACACCAATAGTTATTTTGGATTTATTCTTTTTTTTAATTTCAATTATTTTTTTTATATTATTCAAAACCACTTGAAAATTATTTAATTTATTTGTTACTCTTAAATTATCATAACTTTGGGACTTTCCTGCATCCATTGAAATTCTTATCCATTTTAATGAATTCACTACAGTTTCAAATAAATCAAATCTTTCTAGCATCGAACCATTTGTGAACATCCCCATATCAATTTCAGAATTTTCTTTTATATAATTAATCGCTTGTTTTAAGTTTGGATTCATAGTGGGTTCACCACCTCCAGTCCAACTTATAGACTTAATATTTGTATTAGATAAATCTTTAACTAATTTCATCAAAACTCGTTTATTCATCATTTGTCTATTAAAAAACTCAGTTCCTTTAAATTTACTTAAATGTAAATGACCTGATATACAAAAAGGACATGAATGATTGCATGCATTTGATGGATCAATTTCAATATTTATTGGATCAACATTTTTTCCTTTAAAATAATCTAAAACTCGATCAGTATGAACTACTACTTTTGATTGTGGATTGAAAATTTTACTTGTTGTGGTCATAAATATTAATATTTTTTAACTAGTCTTTTTAACTCGTTAACAGATAAAAAACTAGGATTATTAAAAGAGTTATATTCACTTCCAGGTGTTACTTTTTTACCTTTTTCACCTAAAGGCGTTAAAAAATAATTAGTTTTTGTAGTCGTAAACTTAATTTGTGGTTTTATCGTATAAAAATTTTCAAATTCAATAGTACTTTCACTATCCTCTTTTGAATACAATATCTCGTGAACCTTTTCCCCTGGTCTTAAACCAATTATTTTAATTTTAGCTTTTGAATTAAAAGCAGGAACTAAATCTTTTATATAAATTGAGTCAATTTTTGGTACAAAAATTTCTCCTCCTTGCATCCTTAAAAGTGATAAAAGCACAAACTCAACAGTTTCCTCAAGTGTTACCCAAAATCTTGTCATAGCACTATCAGTAATTGGATAAATATTATTTTTATTTTTACAAAGATTTTTAAAAATTTCCATAACAGATCCTCTTGAACCAACAACATTTCCATATCTTACTATTGAGAAAATACATTTTTTTTTTCCAACTATGTTATTGGCTGCTATAAACAACTTATCAGAGGCTAATTTTGTTGCTCCATATAAATTAATCGGATTTACTGCTTTGTCAGTTGAGAGAGAGACTATTTTTTTTACATTATTTGATATTGCGGCCTGCACAATATTATTTGCACCCATAATATTTGTTTTAACAACCTCCATTGGATTGTATTCTGCTATTGAGACATGTTTTAACGCAGCTGCATGAATAACAAAATCACAATCTTCCATAGCATAATTTAATCTTGAATAATCTCTTACATCTCCAATAAAATATCTCAAATTTTTATAATTTTCTGGATTAAAATCTTTTGATTGAGACATAAAAAATTGTTTTTTTTCATCTCTTGAATAAATAACAATTCTTTTTAAAGAAAAGTTTTTAAGCAAATATCGAATAAGATTTTGGCCAAAAGATCCCGTACCACCCGTTATTAATATACTTTTATTTCTAAGTTCCTTTTTTAATAAATTTTTGATACTGGTTTTCATTAAAATTTATAAATCCGCTTTATGGCTTGTTAATTAAATTTAATTTAGTATAAATTTCTTAATATTTATAATAGTGTTCAATTATTGAACTGTAAAGTATAATTTGGTGTGAAAAATATTTATATAAATAAAAAAAAAATCAATGGAAACAGATGTTATTTTATAGCAGATATTGCAGCTAATCATGATGGGTCTCTCTCTAGAGCAAAGAAATTAATTAGATTATGTGCAAAGGCAGGAGCTGATGCAGCTAAATTCCAACATTTTAAAGCAGAGACTATCGTCAGTGATTATGGCTTTAAAAAAATTGGAAAAATTTCACATCAAAAAAATTGGAAAAAATCTGTTTTTCAAATTTATAAAGCTGCAAGTATTAATAATAATTGGACTAAAGAATTAAAAAAAGAATGTGATAAATACAAAATAGATTTTTTAACTTCTCCTTATGATTTAGATTATGTTGACTCAGTTAATAAATATATTTCAGCTTATAAAATTGGTTCAGGAGATATTACATGGCATGAAATAATAAAAAAAATTTCAAAAAAAGGTAAAACAGTAATATTAGCAACAGGTGCTTCATCATTAACTGATGTAAAAAAAGCAGTAAATATAATTTTAAAACATAATAAAAAATTAGTTTTAATGCAATGTAATACAAACTATACAGGCGATAAAGACAACTATAACTTTATCAATTTGAATGTCCTTAAAACATTTAAAAAAGTTTTTAAATCCAAAATTATTTTAGGTTTAAGTGATCACACTTTTGGACATGCAACAGTGCTTGGTGCTGTTGCACTTGGGGCAAGAGTTGTTGAAAAACATTTCACTGATAATAATAATAGAACTGGGCCTGATCATTATTTTTCAATGAATTATAATACTTGGAAAACTATGGTTGAAGAGACAAGAAAACTTGAAAATTCAATGGGTGATGGAATAAAAAAAATTGAAAAAAATGAAATTCAAACTTATATGCTGCAACGTAGATCTCTTAGAGCAGCAAAAAAAATATTAAAAAATTCAAAAATAAATAATGACATGATTATACCTTTAAGACCATCAAGTAGAAAGGGATTACGACCTGAAACAATAAATAAAGTTTTAGGTAAAAAAGCAAAAAGAAATATTAAAATTGGAGAAGAATTAAATTGGGAAAATCTAAAATAATTATATTAATACCTTCTCACAATGAATATCATTCATTAAAAAAATTATTACCTCAACTTAAAAAAAAATATGATTTTTTAGTAGTTAATGATTTTTCAACAGATAAAACTGAAAAATATCTTAAATCAAAAAAATTTAAATATTTAAATAATAATAAACATTTTGGTTATGAAAACAGTATTTTGAACGGAATGAATTATATCTTAAGAAATTTTAAAAAAAAAAAATATATAATTACCTTTGATGCTGATAATGAACATAAGATAAAAGATATTTCAAAATTTGAAAAACTTATTCAAAAAAAAAATATTGATTTATTAATAGGTCAAAGAAATTCTTTTAATAGATTTTTTGAAAAAATTATTTCTTTAATTTTTGAAAAAAATTTTAATATTAGAGATCCTTTAAGTGGATTTAAGCTTTATAATATGCAAGCATTAAAAAAAAATCTAAAGAATGTAAAAAAAAATCTTTTTCTTGTTGATTTAACAGTTTTAATTTTAAGAAAAAAAAAATTAACATCTAATGTATTAATAAATGTTAATAAAAGAATTGATAGTCCTAGAATTGGAAGTTTTATAAAAGTAAACTTTAGGCTTTTAAAGATAATTTTTTACCTTTTATTTTTGAAAAATTAATTTATTTTTTAATTAATTGTTTATTAATTAAAAAATATTTTTCATCACAATAATTAAGTGCACTCTCTCTATGGGTTATAAATATAAGTGTAAATTCTTTTTTAAAAGTTAATATTTCATCTAAAATCTCATTTTCTATTTCGGAATCCAATGCACTTGTTGCCTCATCAAAAACTAGAATTTCTGGCTTATTGTATAGTGCTCGTGCTATTCCTATTCTCTGTTTTTGTCCTCCTGAAATGAGTGAACCACCTTCTCCTATTTGAGTATTAATGCCTAATTCTAAACTATTAATAAATTTTTCTAATGAACATTTTTTTATTACATCATTCATTAAATCATCATTAATTTCACTCTCAGGTATACCGAATGCAATATTTTTTTTTATTGTATCAGGTGATAAAAAGATATTTTGTGATACATATCCAATTTTTTTTTGCCAACTATCCACTGAATTAAAAATTGATCTATTATCAACCAAAACTTCTCCAGAATTAGGTTTTAAAATACCCATTATAATGTCAATTAATGTACTTTTACCAGATCCACTTTCTCCACCAATGCCTACAAAAGAATTTTTATTAACTATTAAATTTACATTTTTCAAGATCTGTTCAGTTCTATTGGGGTATTTAAAAAATATATTTTTAATCTTTATATCTTTTTTTAATGGAGCCATACTTTGTGATTTGTAATAAGATTCTTCTTTTTTTTCAGATTTGAATTCATTCAATAAATTCAAAATTCTTTTAACACCGTCACTAGAAAATTTTATACGATTCATTAATAGTAGAATCTTATTAAAAGAGGGTATCATTTTATATGCTGCTACAAAAAACAAGCCTAGAGTTGGTAAAATTTCAATTATTGATTTACCTAAAAATAAAAACAAAATAATAATTGTTGAAACACTACAAATTGCAAAAAATTCTATTATAAGTCTTGGTGTTCCAGCAATTATTGAGTTTTCTACATTTGCATCAGCTAGTTTTTCCGTGTTTTTATGAAATTGATTTAAAAAATAAGACTCTCTGCCCAATAGTTTTATTTCTTTAATACCTCCAATTCCATCTTGAATATTTCTTAGTTGAAATTGAGATAATTCATTTCTCATTAAACCTAATTGATTTAATCTTTTTTTATGATGAGAATATAAGAAGATTGTTAAGCCTCCAAATAAAAGAAAAATCAATAATGTAGATTGCCAACTAAAGTAAAAAAGTAATATTAGAATTGATATTTGCATTAATATTTCTAATGAAACATTTATTAATGAATTTAAATATATAGAACTAAAAAAAGTGCAAATTTCTTTTATATTAATAATTATATCAGAAGAATTTTTTTCTTTAAAATAAGAAACTGATTTTCCAAAGTATCCTTTATATAATTTAGATTGTAGATATGCCTCATAATAAGAAAGAAAATTTGCGTATTTTTTTAAAACAATCCAAAGAAAAAAGTTTTTAAACCCATAAAAAAAAATAAAAAAAAATGTGATAAAAAATAATAAAGTTGATAATTCTAAGCTTTGAATACCAAG
>CACEIH010000020.1 GCA_902559565.1 uncultured Pelagibacteraceae bacterium | reverse complement strand
TTTTAAAAAATAATGTACATATTTTAGATGGGTGTGTAATTGGAAAGAAAGGTTTTGGTTTTTTTCCAAATAAAGAAAGCAATATAAGATATCCACATATTGGTGTTGTGATAATTGATGATAATTCTGAAATAGGATGTGGCTCAACTATCGATAGAGGCTCATTATCAAATACTGTCATTGGAAAAAATACTTTTTTAGATAATCAAATCCACATAGCACATAATAATAAAATTGGTAATAATTGTATAATTGCTGGACAAGTTGGATTTGCTGGAAGTTCATCTTTAGGTGATAATGTTATGATAGGTGGACAAGCTGGTATTTCTGGTCATCTTAAAATTGGAAGCAATGTTCATATCGGAGGTGGAAGTGGTGTAGTAAATGACATTTCAGACAATACAAAAGTCATGGGATATCCTGCAAAAAATTTGAGAGAGTTTATTAAAAATAACAGATGATACATAAAACAGCAGTAATAGATAATAAAGCTAAAATAGACACGAATGTAGAGATAGGACCGTATACAGTTATAGGTCCAAATGTAGAAATTTTAGAGGGAACTAAAATACAATCTCATGTAAATATTACTGGTTTTACGAAAATTGGAAAAAATAATAAAATTTTTCCTTTTGCTTCTATTGGTAATGAACCACAAGATTTAAAATATAAAGGGGAAAATACAAAACTTAGCATTGGTGACTCAAACACAATTAGGGAATATACGACGATAAATACTGGTACAATTGGTGGCGGTGGAGTAACGAAAATAGGTAATAATTCTTTATTAATGATCGGCGTACATATAGCTCATGATTGTATAATTGGTGATCAAGTTGTTATAGCAAATAGTGCTGCTATAGCAGGACACGCTGAAATAGCAGATCATGTGATAATTGGTGGTAATTGTGGTGTTCAACAATTTACAAGAATCGGTAAAATGGCAATGATAGGAGGAATGACGGGAGTATCTAGAGACGTAATTCCATACGGACTTTCGCTTGGTAATCGAAATTATTTAGATGGTATTAATTTAATAGGCCTTAGAAGAAGCAAAGTTTCTAATAAAGACATTATTTGTCTATCAAATGCATATAAAGAAATATTTAAATCAGAAAGTCTGAATGATAACTTAAGTAAATTAAATGGAAATTTTAAGGAAAATACTTATGTACAAGAAATTATTGAATTTATAAATAAAGATAAAAAAAGACCAATTTGCACACCTTTTTCAAAATAAAATGATAGGTTTATTTCTTGGAAAAACAGATTTCCCAACAAAAATATTAATTCAGTTAAAAAAAAGAGGAATAAAATATTTTATTATAGATTTAACAAAAAAAAATATTTTCAAAAAAGATAAATATTCATATTCAATTAGTATAGGTAAATTTGGACAGATTTTGGATTTGATAAATAAAAATAATTGTAAAAAGGTCTTATTTGCTGGAAAAATTGATAAGCCTAAAATTTCAAATTTAAGACTAGACGTTAAAGGTATTTATTATTTACCGAGAATAGTTAAGGCAGCAAAACTTGGTGATGCTGCGATTTTGAGAGAATTAATTAAGATTTTAGGCGAAAATAAAATCAAAGTAATAAAATCAAATTTTTATAATCCTGAATTAACATTATCAAAAGGAAATTATACTAAAATAAAACCTACAAAATTAGATTTAATAGATATTAAAATTGGAATAGATACTTTAAAAAAGATTAACGCTTATAATCATATACAAGGTTTAATTGTTAAAAATGGAAAGATTATTTCAAAAGAAACATCAAAAGGTACAAAAAAAATGATACAATCTGTAAAGAGAGACAAAAATAATGCTGGAATATTAATTAAATTTCCAAAAAAAAAGCAAGATTTAAGAGCTGATTTACCTACAATAGGTCTTGATACTTTTAAAGATTGTAAAAAAGTTGGTATAAACGGAATAGTTCTAAAGGCTAAGCAAAATATTTTTTTGGATAAAGAAAAATCTATCAAATTTGCAAATAAAAATAGAATTTTTATAAAGATTATATGAAAAAAATATTTATTCTAACCGGTGAAGCTTCAGGTGATAAATTAGCATCAACAGTAATTTTAAAACTCAAACAATATAACGAAAACATTGAATACCTTTCAGTTGGAGGATCAAATCTTTCCAAATTAGGAATTAAATCAATTTTTGATATAAATGAAATCACTTATATTGGATTTACTAGTGTTATTTTAAATATCTTAAAAATTAAAAAAAAAATTGATTATACTGTAAATGAAATTATTAAATTTGACCCAGATATAATTTTTAGTGTAGATAGTCCTGATTTCACATTAAGAGTTTCTGAAAAAGTTAAAAAGATAAAATCCAATATTAAGATTATTCATTATGTGGCACCTCAAGTTTGGATCTGGAGGGAAAACAGAGTTAAAAAATTTAAAAAATTTGTTGATCATTTTTTATTGTTATTTGATTTTGAAAAAAAATTCTTTGATAAAGAAAATATTAAAAATACTTTTGTAGGCCACCCATTATTAGAAAAAAAAAATTCAAAAATTGATATATCGAATATTTCAAAAGGAAAAAAAATTATCTCTCTATTTCCTGGTAGTAGATTATCAGAATTAAAAACTCTTTTTCCTATTTTGATTGATTTTGTTAAATTAATGAATAAAAAATTTAGTGAATATATTTTTGTTTTTCATGCAACAGAAGAGTATAAAGATTTAATACATGAAATGTTAGACAATTTAAATTTAAATAATACTGAAGTTATTTTTGATAGAGACACTAAATCTGAAATTTTGTTAAATTCTATTTTTGCTGTTGCTAAGTCTGGAACCGTATCACTTGAAATTTGTAATGCTAAAGTTCCATCAATTATAATATATAAAATTAATTTTATTAACTTCATGATTATGAAATTTTTAGTTAAAGTGAATTTTGCAAATATAATCAATATTATAAATAATAAAGAAATTATTCCTGAGCTTCTTCAAAGCGAATGTAACTCAAAAGAAATATTTAAATCTGTGAGATATTTTCTTAAGAACCCAAATTATGCGAAAAAACAAGTTGAGGATTGTTCACGAACTTTAGAACAAATTAGATCAAAATCATCATCAAGTGAGGAAGCTGCAAAAATACTAATTAAGTATCTTATTTAATCTTTTAATTACTTCTTCTTTACCAAGAGAAATAATTATATCGTATATACCAGGTCCAAATTTTGAACCTGTTAAAGCTATTCTTAAAGGCTGACCTACTCCTTTAAAATTTGTATCATTTGATTTAATAAGTTCATTTACTATTGGCTCCAATGTTTCTTTGCTCAGTTTATCAACATTTATAAATTGTGTGTTGAAGTCAGAAATGACTTTTTTAGCTTTATCATCAATTAACTTGGTATCATCTTTATTAAAATTTACCTCATCTACCATTATATATTGACCATTATTAAAAATATCTTCTAAAGTTTTAGCTTTATTTTTCAGGAAAGTTAGAGACTTCTTAATTTTATCTTTTTTATCTGATTTAATTTCACTTTTATATAATTTGCAGTATTCAATTAATTGATTAAATAAATTGTCTTCTTCAATATTTTTAATGTAATATTCATTCATTGATAAAATTCTACTTATATCTAGTTTAGATGGTGATTTACCAATTCCTTCAAGATTAAAATGTTTAATACTTTCATCTAAAGTGAATATTTCTTTATCCTTATAAGACCATCCAAGTCTTAAAAGATAATTTCTTAGAGCATCTGGCATAATACCAATTTTGGAATAATCATCTAATGTAGAAGCTTTATCTCTTTTTGATAACTTCTTCCCTTCAATAGTATGTATTAAAGGTATATGTGCAAAAGAAGGCAATTCCCAGTTCATAGCTTGATAAATTTGTATTTGTTTAAAGGTATTTATTTTATGATCATCACCTCTAATTATGTGTGTCATATTCATTTGATGGTCATCAACAGATGCTGATAAATTGTATGTTGGAGATCCGTCTTTTCTTAAAATAATGAAATCCTCGATAGTGTTATTATCAATTTCAACATTACCTTGAACTAAATCTTTAAGTATTGATGTTCCATCTATTTTACTTTTAAATCTTATAACTGGTTTCACATCTTTAGGAGCATCAGTTTCTTTTTTATCTCTCCATTTTCTATCATAGATATAAGGAATTTTTTTTTGTCTTGCTCTTTTTTTTTGTTCTTCTATTTCTTCATTTGAACAATAACATTTATAGGCATGACCATTTTTAAGTAATTCATTTGCAACTTTTATGTGATCTTCAATTTTTTTTGACTGTATATACTCTTCTCCGTCATATGTGATGCCAATCCATTTAAGAGATTTAATTATTTGATCTTTATATTCATCTTTCGATCTTTCTTTGTCTGTATCTTCTACTCTTAAATAAAATTCACCTTTTTGTTTTTTAGAATATAACCAGTTGAATAAAGCTGTTCTGACTCCACCAATATGTAAAGGTCCAGTAGGAGATGGAGCAAATCTAGTTGCTACTTTTTTCATTAAAATGGTTTAGACTATTTTTCTAGAAGTTTCTATATAAAGATACCAAGACACCTTGAACTTTTACTCTGTCTGGGCCAAAAATTTTAGTTTCGTAGTTTTTATTTGCACTCTCAAGTGCTACAACTTTACCTTTTTTTCTAATTCTTTTAAGCATAGCCTCATTTTCATCTATTAAAGCTACAACTATTTTTCCATTATCAGCTGTATCTGTTCTTTTGATTATCACAGTGTCACCTTCGTGAATTCCTGCCTCAACCATAGAATCACCCTGTACTTTAAGGCCAAAATAATCACCATTTTTTTCTAAATTACTCGGCAATGGTATTCTTGAAACTTCATTTTGAATAGCTTCTACAGGAGTACCAGCAGCAATTTTTCCCAGCACTGGAACTTCAAAATCATCAGACATTGGTTTTTCTTCGTCTAAACCACCCTTAATTACACTTGGAGAAAAACTATTATAAATGTCGTTAGCAGAAGCTGTTTCTGGTAATTTGATAACCTCCAAAGCTCTTGCTTTGTGAGCCAATCTTTTAATAAATCCTCTTTCCTCTAAAGCGCTAATTAATCTATGTATTCCAGATTTAGATTTTAGATTTAGCGATTCTTTCATTTCTTCATAAGAAGGAGACACACCAGAGCTTCTCAACTTCTTGTTGATAAATAAAAGTAGGTTTTTTTGTTTTTTTGTTAGCATAAGAACAAATATCGTACAAAATCTGTTCTACAAAAGTTCTCTACAATTCACAATAGTAAAAAAGCTAATAAAATAGGGGATTATTCAATTAAAGAACTGAAAAGATTGAATTATTATCTAGATCCCTCAAAAGTGATTCACCAATTAAAAAAGTTTTAATGGAAGTTTTGTTTGAAAGTTCTAGTAGTTCATCTTTTGTTTTAATTCCACTCTCAGAAATTAATGGACCTGAGTGATTAATTAAAACATCGTAAATATCGTAAGTTGTATTTATATTAGTTTTTAAAGTTTTAAGGTTTCTATTATTTATACCTATCAAAGCATCTTTAAATCTTAAAGCACGATTTGCTTCCTCAACAGTATGAACTTCAACAATTACTGACATGTTTAATCTAAGAGCTTCGTTATATAAATCATCAGCAAGTTTATCACTGACACCGGCTAATATGATCAATATTGCATCAGCACCGTAACTTTTTGCAAAAGGTATTTGAAATCTATCTACAAAAAAGTCTTTACATAAAATTGGTAAATTAACTTTTTGTTTAATCTTGCTTACATGTATTAAGTTTCCTAAAAAAAAATCTTCTTCAGTTAAAACTGATAAACAAGTAGCTTTATTATCGTTATATATATTAGCTATTTTAACAGGATCGTAATCTTCGATTATAACACCCGCTGAAGGGCTTGCTTTTTTAATTTCAGCAATAACTGAAAACTTATCTTCTTTTATATTATTTTCAATTTTTTTTTTAAAATCAATAAATGTTTTATTTGTGCTAATTGATTCATCCAATGATTCTAGTGAAATAGTTTTTTTTAAATTTACTACTTTTTCAATTTTCTTATTAATTATTTTTTCAAGAATATTTTCAGCCATTTTGAATTTTTTCTAAATGTTTAATAACTTTATTTGACAATATATGTTCTCTCGCATCATTATATGCTTCAGCAAAATTTTGATGAGTTTCATTTACTATTAATCCTGCTGCAGCATTTAAGCACACAGCTTTTGAAAAATCATTATCCTCACCTTTGAATATATCAATTATTTTTTTTGAGTTGAATTTTGCATCGTCACCAACAAGATTGTCAAATTTCTCTGCATTTACATTAAATTCTTTTGGATCAATAATAATTTCAGAAATTTTATTATCTTTTAATTGAATAATATTAGTTTTGGCATAGGGTGAAATTTCATCTAAACCATCTTCACTATTAACAATCCATGCAAATTTAATATCTAAATTATTTAAAGCATTTGCAAATATCTTTAAAAGTTTTTTATCGAAAACACCAATCACTTGTCTCTTTACTAATGCAGGACTACTTAATGGTCCGATCATATTAAATATAGTTCTTTTTCCAATTTTTTTTCTAGTTGGACCAACAAACCTCATTGCACTATGATAATTAGGAGCAAACATAAAACCAAAATTGTTTTTATTTATTTGAGTTTCAATATCATTTGGTTCTAAATTAATTTTTATATTTAAAGCCTCTAACACATCACCTGATCCACATTTAGATGATACTGCTTTATTACCATGTTTAGCTACTTTGACACCCATACTTGCAAGCAACAATGCTGAGGCTGTTGATATATTAAGCGTATTCATACCATCCCCACCAGTGCCGCATGTATCAACACAATTTTCCACATTTACTCTTTTAGACTTATTTCTAAGCACAAAAACACCACCAGCTATTTCATCTGAAGCCTCACCCTTAGCAGATAAAAGTGTTAAAAAATCATATATTTCTTGGTCTTCAGCTTTACCTTCCATTAAGAATTCAAAAGCTGTCTTACTTTCTTCGAATGATAAATTTTCTTTGTTATTAATTTTTTCTATGAAATATTTCATTAATTCTGAATTTTAATAAAGTTTTTTAAAATTTGAATACCTATCTTAGTTTTAATACTTTCAGGGTGAAATTGCACTCCATGAACATGATAATTTTTGTGTCGCACTCCCATTATTAACCCATCTTTAGTTTCAGCAGTAATTTCAAGATCTTTAGATAGTGATTTTTTATCAATAATTAAGCTATGATATCGAGTAGCCTCAAAAGTTTTTGGAAGATTTTTTAATATACCAGTTTTTTTTGACAAAATTTTACTAGTTTTTCCATGCATTAGCTTTTTTGCCTGAATAATTTTAGACCCAAAAACTTGTCCTATTATCTGATGACCCAAACAAACTCCAAGTATAGGTATTTTTTTATATAAAGATTTTACAATTTTAAGGCAATTACCTGATTGGTTTGGGTTACCTGGCCCAGGCGAGATTACTATTTTGTTATATCTTTTTTTAATTATGTCTGTTGAAGAAATTTTATCATTTCTAATTACATCAACATCCAGATTTAAAGATGATAAATAATGATAAAGATTAAAGGTAAAACTATCGTAATTATCTATTAAAACTATTTTTTTCATTTTAATGCATTGATTAAAGCTTTCGCCTTATTAACTGTTTCTTCGTATTCTTTTAAAGGCTTACTGTCAGCAACAATACCTGCTCCAGCCTGGACATAAAATTTATCTTTTTTTGCAACCGCTGTTCTTAAAGCTATACACGTATCAAATTCTCCATTCGCTGAAAAATATCCAATGCCACCTGCATAAACTTTTCTTTTTGTTGTTTCTAACTCATCAATAATTTCCATCGCTCTTATTTTAGGAGCTCCGGAAACAGTTCCAGCAGGAAAACCAGCCAAAAGAGATTTAAATTTTGAAAATTTATTATTATAATTTCCAACAACATTCGAAACTATATGCATTACATGTGAATATCTCTCAATTATAAAGCTTTCGGTTACTTTAACTGAGTTTATTTTTGAAACTTTACCAGCATCATTTCTTCCGAGATCTAATAACATTAAATGTTCTGAAAGTTCTTTCTTATCCTTAAGAAGATCTTTTTCATAAAAAAGATCTTCTTTAATTGTTTTACCTCTAGGCCTTGTCCCTGCTATAGGTCTTACTGTAATTTTATTATCTCTCAGTCTTACTAGTATTTCTGGACTTGCACCAATTATCTGAAAGTCACTAAAATTAAAAAAAAACATGAAAGGTGAGGGGTTAGTTATTCTGAGTTTTTTATAAATATCAATTGGTTTTTTTGTTAACTTAGCTTCAAATCTTTGACTTAAAACCACCTGAAAAATATCTCCTAACTGTATATATTTTTTAGCTTTATTAACCATGTTTAAAAATTTATTTTTTGATGTATTTGATTTAACTAATATATTTTTAGGTTTTTGACTTATTTGTTCACCAATATTTTTCAATGATGATTGAACAAATAATCTATAAAGATCAGATTTAATTTCTTCATATTTTTTTGGATAATTTGTAATTTTTTCATCTTTAAAAATGTTATTTATAAAAAATATTTCTTTTTTTAGATTGTCATGAATAACCAGTGTTCTTGGTCTTAAAAGTCTGACATCTGGTAGGTTGAGATCATTTTTACAATTATTAGGAATTTTTTCTATATATCTAATTGAATCGTAAGAAAAATATCCTGATATAAGTGAACAAATATTTGGCAAATTTTTTGGTGTTTCGAACTTAAAATTCTCAATTATTTTTTCAATTAGCAGTTCAGGTTTTTCTTTTAGTTTAATTTTTTTATTTTTTTTGATTATGTAAGAATTGTTATTATTAAACTCCCAGATTTTGTCAGGATTTTTACCAAATATGGTATATCTGCCTTTGATTTTTCCCTTTTCTACAGATTCAAATATAAAACTATTTTTTTCAATCAAAAAATTATCAATTAAATTTAAAACCTCGTCATCATTTTTTACTTTTTTTGAAGTATAAATTATTTGATTTTTTTTGCTTCTATGTCGAAACTTAAAATCTTTGAAGTTTCGATTAATTATCATTGAAAGAAATTCTTAACTCGATCTATTGT
>CACEIH010000019.1 GCA_902559565.1 uncultured Pelagibacteraceae bacterium | reverse complement strand
CTTGAATATAAGTATCTACCATTAGGGTCTGTGGCTATTTATGTTCCCGGTTCTACAGTGTCTTATCCATCAAGCGTTTTGATGAATGCTATACCTGCTATTGTTGCTGGTGTTAAAAGAATAGTAATGATTAATCCAGGCTTTAAAGGAAAACAAAATCCTGCTGTGTTATATGCCGCAAAAAAATGCAAAATAAAAGAAATTTATGCTATTGGTGGTCCATCAGCAATTGCTGCTGTTGCCTATGGAACAAGAAAAATAAAAAAAGTTGATAAAATAGTCGGACCAGGCAATGCTTATATTGCTGCTGCAAAAAAAGAGGTCTTTGGAGATGTTGGAATTGAAGGCATGACTGCAGGCCCATCAGAAGTAACTATTGTTTGTGATAAATTCTCAAATCCTGAATGGGTTGCAAGTGATTTAATTGGGCAAGCAGAACATGATAGTCTTGCTCAATGTATTTTGATTTCAAAAGATAAAGATTTATTACAAAAGGTTAAAATTGAAATATTAAAACAACTTGCAAAAATTTCAAGAAGATCTATTGCAAAAAAAAGTTTAATGGATAATGGAATTTTAATGCATATTAATTCTGAAAAAAAAATAATTGATATTGTGAATAAAATTGCACCAGAACACTTAGAGCTTAATTTAAAAAATTATAAGTCAATTGTTTCAAAAATTAAAAACTCAGGATCTATCTGTTTAGGGAAATATGCAGTCATGGCAATGACAGATTATAATGTAGGCTCTAATCATATTCTTCCTACCAATGGTTCAGCTAAATATTCTAGTGGCATAAGTGTAAATGAATTTTATAAAAGAATTTCATATATAAACCTATCAAAAAAGGGTATTGAAAGTCTCGGGCCATCAGTTATAACTCTTGCAAATTATGAAGGATTGGTAGGACATGCTCAATCTGTAAAAAAAAGAATTAGGAGAAAATAATTTTGTCGAAACAAGACTTACTTGAGTTCAAAGGTAAAGTGACTGACTTATTACCAAATGCAATGTTTAGAGTTCAATTAGAGAACGGTCATATTGTAACTGCTCACACAGCTGGTAAGTTGAGAAAAAATAGAATTAGAGTACTACAAGGTGATAATGTCACTGTTGAAATGACCCCTTATGACCTTACAAAAGGCAGAATAATCTTTAGAGGTTAAAATTGCCTCGGTAGCTCAGGAGTAGAGCAGAGCCCTGAAAAGGCTTGTGTCGGAGGTGCGAATCCTTCCCGAGGCACCATCAAAACATCTTGAAATATATTAAAAAGAAATTACCTTCTAACTATAATAAATAACAAAAGGACTTAGGAATAAGATGAGTACATTAAAAGGAACAGTAAAATGGTTCAATGGCAAGAAGGGATTCGGGTTTATTGAAAGAGAAGATAAGGAAAAAAGTTTACTAAAGTTGCTGATAAAGGGTGGCTTGGAATAAGTGATAAATATTGGATTACTTCCTTAATACCACCAAAAGATAAAAGTTTTAAAACAACGTTTGATTACAAAAAAAAATTTAGAGCAAATTTTGTTGCAACAGATCCTATAGAATTAAATGCAAATGATAAAATTGAAGAAGAATTACAAGTCATTGTTGCTGCAAAGAGAGTAGATGTTATTGATGGTTATGCAGAAACTCTTAAAATTGACAAATTTGATTTAGTAATTGATTGGGGTTTTTTATACTTTATTACCAAACCTCTTTTCTTTGGAATTGATTATTTTTTTAAATTATTGGGCAATTATGGTTTGGCAATTATAGCTATTACGATTTGTATTCGATTAGCCTTTTTTCCTCTGGCTAACTTTTCATTTAGAAGCATGGCGAAAATGAAAGCGCTTCAGCCCGAAATGGTGAGGCTAAAAGAACTTCATAAAGATGACAAAATGAAATTACAGCAAGAAATGATGGCTCTTTATAAAAAAGAAAAAGTTAATCCGATGTCAGGATGTTTGCCAATTTTAGTTCAGATACCAGTCTTTTTTGCCTTGTATAAAGTTTTGTTCGTTACTATTGAAATGCGCCACATGCCATTTTATGGATGGATACATGACTTAAGTGAACGCGATCCAACGAGTATATTCAATTTGTTTGGTTTGTTGCCTTATGATGTACCTTCATTCTTGGTTATTGGTGCTTGGCCAGTAGCAATGGGTGTTTCGATGTGGATTCAACAAAAGCTTAACCCAGCACCTACAGATGCTATACAGGCAAAAATATTTATGTTTTTTCCACTTTTTTTAACTGTAATACTTGCGCCATTTCCCAGTGGACTGGTTATTTATTGGACAGTAAATAATATTTTAACTATGGCTCAACAAGTGTTCATTATGAGAAGAACAACCGTTAAGACTGTCACTTAAAAAATTGATTATCATACAACAATAAATAAATGGATTTAGAAAAAATACTTCCCAAAGATGGACCACCAATAGATGAGGTTTCAAAATACATAGAAAAATATAAAGATGATCTCATAGTAATAAAATACGGAGGAAATGTTTTTATAGACAGAAAAATCTTTGATAATTTTATAACAGATATAAACATACTAAATAAATTAGGTATTTCTTTTACAGTTGTTCATGGAGGAGGTCCTAGAATAAAAAGAGAACTAGACAAATCAAATATTCAATCAAAATTTATCAGAGGTTTAAGGGTGACTGATGAAAAAATTATAAACATCGTCGAGTCAGTCTTAATTGATTTTAATAATGATATTGTTGACTCTTTGAAAAAGTTTGGAACTAATGCTGTCTCAATCCATACAAAAAAAAATAATATCATTAAAGTAACTCCCGAAGCTAAAGAGCTTGGATTTGTAGGGATACCTAATAAAATTGACAACAATCTAATTAAGAATATTCTTAATAAAAAACAAGTCCCAATAATTTCACCTTTAGGTTTAGGAAATGACAATCATCCATATAATATCAATGGAGATACAGCTGCAGGTGCAATTGCGAAGTCATTAAAATCTAGAAGATTGCTATTAATGACTAACGTCGAAGGAGTTTTAGATAAAAACAAAAAACTAATTGATGAAATCTCTTCATTGGAAATTTTGAAAATGATTGAGGATAATACAATTACCGAAGGTATGATACCTAAAATTAACACTTGTTTGGATGCTGTGAATAATGGTGTAACAGCAGTTGGAATAATTGATGGTAGAAAGCAACACTCTATATTATTTGAAATTTTTTCTGACAAGGGCTCTGGGACTTTGATTAGAAAATGAAAAATTTTAAAGAAATGAAATATCTTCTGTTGGATCTTGATGGAGTTTGTTATGGCAAACACAATAACTACTCTTTAGAAAAAGTGTTTGGCCAGGTATCGCAAAGAATGACAATGTTCATATCTGAGAGACTGAAAATAGATATGGAAGAAGCAAAAAAATTACAGACCGATTATTTCTATAAATACAATACTAGTTTAAATGGTTTAATGATACATCATGATATACCCCCAGAAGAATTCCTAAGATATGTCCACACAATAGATCTTTCATTTATGAAAGAGGACAAGATTATGAGGAACGAACTTGAAAAATTAGATATGGAAAAATTTATTTTTACAAATGGGAGCGCCGAACATGCTAAAAATATTTTAACACATCTAGGAGTATATGATCTATTTGGAAGAGATAAAGTTTTTGATATTAAAGATGCTGGATATGTGCCAAAACCTGAGGCTAAAACTTTTGATTTAATGGTTGAAAAATTTGGATTAAATCCAAAAGAAACAATTTATATAGAAGATATCGCAAAAAACCTTAGTATTGGTTATGAAAGAGGATGTGCAACTGTTTGGTTAATTAATGATGAACATTTTGGTAAGATGGATTCTGATAAAGATTATATTTCTCATAAAATTGAAAATCTGTCTTTATTTCTTAAAGAAATAAGGTTATTAAAAAGTCAATAAGTTATGTCTATAGAAAAAATTATAAATGATGCTTGGGAAAACAAAGATCAAGTAAATCCAAATTCGGATCAGTATTTAAAAGATGCAATCAATCAAGTAATAAGTGACTTGGATAGTGGTAAATCAAGAGTTGCTGAAAAAATAAATGGAGAATGGGTAACTCATCAACATCTGAAGAAAGCAATTATGCTAAGTTTTAGAATTTATCCAATGGAAAATTTAAATGGACCTTATTCCAGTTGGTATGATAAGGCACATTTGTTAAAAGGAAAAACAGCTGGCTGGACAAAAGAAGATCATGAGAGAGCAGGTTTTAGAATGGTTCCAAACTCACCTGTTAGAAAAGGATCATTCGTAGGTAAAGATGCTGTTCTTATGCCATGTTATGTAAACATTGGTGCTTACATCGGAGCTAAAACGATGATGGATACATTTAGTCGTGCTGGTAGTTGTTGCCAGATTGGGGAGAATTGCCATATATCTGCTGGGTCAGGAGTTGGGGGGGTGCTAGAACCTGCTCAAGCATTACCTACAATAATAGAAGACAATGTATTTTTAGGAGCAATGTCTGAGGTGGTTGAAGGAGTAATTGTTGGAGAAGGCTCTGTATTAAGCATGGGAATGCTGATTACACAATCTACAAAAATTGTAAATAGGTCAACCGGTGAGATCACTTATGGAAAAATTCCTCCATACTCAGTTGTTGTACCAGGTTCTCTTCCTGATAAAAAAAATCCATCTGCTCCATCACTAAGCTGTGCAGTAATAATTAAGCAAGTAGACGAAAAGACTAGATCAAAGACATCAATTAATGATCTTTTAAGAGATTGAATATGCAAAAAATTAATGAATTACAATTAGCTAAAGAGCTAATCAGGTTTCCAACTGTAACTCCAGTAGATGCTGGGGTGATGAAATTTTTAGAAAAAAAATTAAAAAAACTTGGTTTCAAAACAAAAATACTAGAATTTAAAGAAAAAGGTTTCAAACCAGTTAAGAATTTATATGCAAGGTTAGGAACAAAAGGACCAAATTTATGTTATGCAGGTCACCTGGATGTTGTGCCCCCAGGCAATATAAAAGATTGGACAATAAATCCATTTAGACCATCTGTAAAAAATGGTCATTTAATTGGAAGAGGGGCAAATGACATGAAAAGTTCTATTGCAGCTTTTGTTTCTGCTGTAAGTATTTTTTTGTCAAAAAGTAAAAAATTTAATGGCTCAATTAGTTTATTGATTACCGGAGACGAAGAAGGTGATGCGGTAAATGGTACCAGAAAAGTTGTAGAATATTTAAAAAAAAGAAAAGAGAAAATTAATTATTGCTTAGTTGGCGAACCGACAAATCCAAATAAATTAGGTGAAATGATTAAAATTGGTCGTAGGGGAAGCATGACAGGTAAAATTAAAATTATAGGTGAACAATGTCACGTCGCTTATCAGCATAGAGGAAATAATCCTTCAACATCATTGGTTCAAATTCTTAAAGAAATTAAAGATATTAAATTTGATAAAGGAAATAAACACTTCCAACCAACTAATTTAGAAGTTACTAAAATAAATATAGATAATAATGCAGACAATATTATTCCGGGATCAGCAGAAGCTATTTTTAATATAAGGTTTAATAATAGGCATTCCTCAAATTCTATTAAAAAAAGACTTAATAAAATTTTCAAAAAAATAACCAAGAAAAACAAATCAAAATTTAAAATTGATTATAGGGTTTCTGGTGAAGCTTTTTTAACAAAGCCAAATCAAACAACTTTTATGATACAAAATATTATAAAAAGAATTACTAAAATTAAGCCAAAGTTATCTACTACAGGTGGAACATCGGATTTGCGATTTATAAAATCTATTTCACCTGGCTTAGAGTTTGGTTTAGTTGGAAAAACTATGCACAAAGTTGATGAAGCCGTATCACTAAAAGATTTAAAAAATCTTACAAAAATTTATCAGAATATTTTACAAAGTTATTTCAAGTGAAAACTGGTTTAATAACTTCTGCGACATATCAAAATCATGACACAGGTCCCGGACATCCAGAACAAATAGCAAGAGTATCGGTAATAAATGAGAATTTTAAAAGATTAAATAACCCGAATATTTTATGGAAAAATCCGTCAATAATTTCAGATGAAATTATTAAAAACACTCATGATGCAAAATATGTTGATTTAGTAAAAAATTCTTTTCCCTCTAAAGGTTTTTCTTCACTAGATGGGGATACTATTATTTCACCAGGAAGTAAGGAGGCAACATTTGATGCAGCAGCTTCAATTATTACAGCGATTGATGGTGTTCAAAATAAAGAATTTAAAAATGCTTTTGCAAGTGTAAGACCACCAGGTCATCATTGTAATCAGAATAAAGCAGCAGGATTCTGTATTTTAAATAATGTTGCAATTGGAACAAAATATTTATTAAGCAAATACAAATATAAAAAAATTGCTATTATTGATTTTGATGTTCATCATGGTAATGGAACTCAGGATATCTTTTATGAAAATGAAAATGTTTTATTTATATCGACACATCAATATCCTTATTATCCTGGATCAGGATCGGAGCAAGAAAAAGGTAAATTTAACAATATTTGTAATATACCTTTGCCTGCAGGTACAAACTCTGAAGAATATCTTAACGCTTTTGAATTTGCCTTAAAAAGATTAAAAGAATTTAAGCCTGAGTTTGTTCTTATTAGTGCGGGATTTGACTCTCATATTAAAGACCCACTTGCTCAGTTCAAACTTGAAACTGAAGATTTTTATATCATTACAGAAAGAATATTAAAAACTACCAAGAAGTTTTGTAATGGCAAAGTTGTTTCTATTCTCGAGGGTGGATACGATCTTGAAGCACTTCGTGATAGTACTAAAAGACATGTTGATGCATTACTAGAATTCAATTGATAATTATTTAATAAGTTATAAATGATCCAAAATGAAATTATATAGAATAAAAAAATCAAAAATTGACAATAAAGGTCGTGGTCTTTATGCAACAAAAGATATTAAGGCTGGAACTAAAATTATTGACTATATAGGGAAAATCATAACAAATAAAAAAGTAGATGAATCTGATAAATTCGATAATAAAAAACCAATATATTTATTTACATTAAATAAAAAATATACTTTAGATGGAGATTTTCCATGGAATACTGCTGGATTAATAAATCATTCATGTGACAACAACTGTGATTATGAGGGGAAAGGTCTTAAAATTTGGGTCACAACGATAAAAGATATAAAAAAAGGTGAGGAATTTACTTGTGATTACGGGTTTGGTTATGATGAAGATTATAAACAATTTCCATGTAAGTGCAGAGCAAAAAATTGTTGTGGATATATAGTTAGAGCAGAGTCTAGGTGGAGAATTAGTAAAAGATATTCAATGTCGAACAAAAAAAAATTAATAAATAATTCGAACTAAAAAAAGTCCTTCTGGTGGAGCTGGAGGAGCACATAAAATTCTTTTTTTGGATTTTAATACATTTTCAAATTTTTTTAACGACCATTTCTTTTCTCCAAGATATTTCAAACAACCAACCATTGAGCGAACTTGTTGTTGTAAAAAAGATTGAGATCTAAACTCTATTTCTATTTTACTTTTCAAAGATTTAATTTTTACAAGTTTCATTGTTTTAATTGGACTTTTTGCTCTACAACTAGAGGCCCTAAAAGTTGAAAAATCCTTTGTTCCAATTAATTTTTTAGCACCTTTTTTCATAACGTTTAAGTCTAGTTCTTTAATAATATGCCAGCCTCTATTCTTTTCTAGAACTGGTCCGCCTAGGCGATTAATAATTATATACTTATAAACTCTAATTTGTGCTGAAAACCTTGCATGAAAATCTTTGTTTCTTTTTTTAACTTTTAGAATTGTAATACCTTCTTTATTCAAAAAATAATTCATTGATTTTAAAAATTTTTCTGTACGAGTTATTTTATTTTTACAATCAAAATGAGCAGATTGTTCAATCGCATGGACACCCGTGTCTGTTCTACCTGATCCATATAATATTATTCTTTCTTTTAAAAGTTTTGAAATTTTTTCTTGTATAAGTCCTTGTATAGTTTTTCCTTTCTTTTGAACTTGCCAACCTCTAAAATTAGTGCCAACGTATTCAATTAGTATTTGATACCTAAACATTAGGAATTATTGTGCCTTTTTTGATTTTAGACCCAAGCATAAACTCTCCAACTTTTTGCGGATTTTTACCTTGTCTTTGAATTTCAAGTATTTTGATAGATTGATTCTTGCCACAAGCTACCTCTAAATCATCAGAAATTACCTCACCAGCTGTGCCTGTACCTCTACCAATTCTAGCTTTTAAAATTTTATATCTTTCTCCATTATAATTAAAGAAAGCACCTGGCGAAGGGAATAAGCCGTTTATTTTTCCAATAATTTTTGGTGCTCCTATTTTCCAATCAATCTGACCTTCTTCTTTGTCTATTTTTTTTGCATAAGTTGCTTTTGTATGATCTTGATCAATAAACTGTGCTTTATCTTCTAAAATATCATCCAAGCTATCAAGAATTTTTTCTGCTGCAAGCATAGATAATTTTTCAGAAATTTCTTTTGCATTATTATTATTATCTATTTTTAGCTTGTATACATTACTTATTGGTCCAGAATCTAGTTCCTCTACAATTTTCATAATACTTATACCTGTTTCCTCATCTAAATTCATAATGGATCTTTGAATAGGTGCAGCACCTCTCCATGCGGGAAGTAATGATCCATGAATATTTATGAAACCTTTTTTGGTTAAATTTAAAAACTCCTTAGGAATTATTTGACCATAGGCAACAACAATTGCAATATCAGCATTTAATTCTCTAATAAATTGATATTCTTCCATGTTATCTTTTAAAGATTTGGGAGATCTAAAATCTATATTTAATGTTTCTGAAATACCTTGAATTGGTGATTTGTTGATTTTTTGACCACGCTTTGATTTTTGTGGCGGCTGCGTATATACGACTGATATTGGATATCCATTTTGATATAAAGATTTTAAAATTGGTACAGCAAATATTGGGGTACCCATAAAAATAATTTTTTTTGGCATTTATTAAACAACTATTCGACTAGATTTATTTTTTGATAGTTTTTTAATAATCATTGATTTTTTTAATTTTGAAAGATAATCAATAAAAAGAATCCCTTCAAGATGATCCATTTCATGTTGGATACACGTAGCTAGTAATCCCTCTGCTCTTAATAATTTTTTTTCTCCATCATAATCAAGATATTCAACATCACATTTTTTTGGCCTATCTATTTCTGCAAACTGATTTGGCACAGATAAACAGCCTTCCTCATAAGTTGATTTTAAAGTATCTTTATTTGTTATAATTGGATTAACGAAATATTTTGGCTCTTTTTTATTTTCATCTT
>CACEIH010000018.1 GCA_902559565.1 uncultured Pelagibacteraceae bacterium | reverse complement strand
TTGTGGAAAGGTGAGTGTTTTGTATTTGATAATAGAATTAGTCTAAAACATGGATTAAAGTTAGGCTCTTATTCTATGTGTAGTGGATGTAGAATGCCTATTTCTTCAAAAGATAAAAGATCAAATAAGTATGAAGAGGGAGTTTCTTGTCCAAATTGTTATGATAAATTAACAGAAACTCAAAAATCACGTTTTAGAATGAGACAAAGTCAGATATACAAAGCAAAACAATCTGGAAAAAAACATATTTTTCAAAAAGAATTTAAATAAGGATAACTTTGTCTAAATCAATAAAATTAACTAAAGATCCAATTTGGTCTCTTTTAAGAAAAGTTACTATACCTGCAAGTGTAGGTTCTTTATTTCAAACTTTTTACAATTTAGTTGATACTTGGTTTGCTGGTAGAATTTCAGCAGAAGCGATAGGTGCTATTGCTAAATCTTTTCCAATTTATTTTACAATAATAGCTGTTGGTGTTGGATTGGGAGCAGCCACCAATGCTCTAATTGGTAATTCAATAGGCGAAAAAAAAGTAAGAGTTGCTTCCATGTATATTGCTCAATCTCTGATTTTTGCTTTAACAGTATCAATATTTGTAACTTTATTTGGATTAAATGCTTCAAATTATTTACTAGGAGTTATGGGATCTGATGCAGCTGGTATAGCTTTAACAAGAGAATATCTAGATATCATTTTTTATGGAACTTTTATTGTATTGATACAAATTTCATTAAATGGAACTTTAAATGCACAAGGTGACACAAGAAGTTATAGAAATGTTTTAATATTTAGTTTTTTCCTAAATATTTTTTTAAATCCTCTTTTTATATGGGGATATGGTTTTATACCTGGATTTGGTATTGCTGGACTAGCAATAGCTACAGTGATTTCACAGTTAATTGGAACAATCTATCTAGCTTACAAAGTCAATAATTGTAAGATAAAAGAATATCTAAAATTGCAATGCTTCATTCCTAAGTTTGAGTATTTAAAACCATTAACAACACAAGCTGTCCCCGTTATGTTCAGTATGTTATTTATTGGGGTAGGTATATTTAATATCTTATATTTTATTGGACAGTTTGGTGATCTAGCCACTGCTGGTTATGGAGCCGCTTTAAGAGTTGAACAAGTATTTTTACTACCAGTTATTGGATTAAATACAGCAGTTCTTTCTATTGGTGGACAAAATTTTGGTGCTAAAGCTTTTGATAGAATTAGAGAACTCTACACTAAAGCTTTATTATTTGGTTCTTCATTCATGGTAATTGCCGGAATAATAATATTTTTCGGAGCAGAATTTTTTGTCTCTTTATTTACTGATAACCAAGAAGCAGTCACGAGTGGAGCTATTTACTTAAAAGTTGCAGCTTTGATTGGACCAATTTATCCAGTGTTCTTTATTACTACAGCGGTATTTCAAGCTGTCAAAAAACCTCTTTATAGTCTTTATTTAAGTATTTTAAGATTAACTGCGTTTCCTTTTTTGAGCTTATGGTACGTAATTAATATTAGAGGAGGGGACTATGAAGATATTTTTTACACAATCATGGCTACAAATTGGGCTATGGGGATTGTCGTTTTAATATTTATTGGTTATTTTCTAAATAATGTATTTAAACAAAAAAAAACCTCTTTTTAGTTATTAGTATTTTACTAATATTTTTTTTCTTAACCTATAACGATGTTAAATCGAGTGAATTAAAAATTATTGATGGTGATACTATACATTTAAATGGTGAAAAAATTCGTTTCAGCGGTATCGATACTCCAGAAATTAAACAAACATGCATTAAGAATAACGAAGTTATTAAATGTGGCATTAAAGCTAAAGAATTATTGATTAAGGCGATTGGAAATAAAAAAATTAATTGTGTCAGAGAGGGAAAAGATCAATACAAAAGAACATTAGCTGAATGCTTTATAAATGATTTAAGTTTATCAAGTTATTTGGTTAAAAGTGGATATGCATTTGCATATAGAAAATATTCTAAGAAATTCATTACAGATGAAGATTTTGCAAGATCAAATAATTTGGGTATGTGGTCTATGAAATTTGAATATCCTTGGGATTGGAGAAAAAAAAATTAATCTTTTTGTAATTTTTTTTCCAATTTTCTAACCAAATAGGAAACAATTAATATTAAAACTAAATATTCTAATATTAAAAAAGTATATATTTCTAGAGGTCGATAAGTTGTGACAACCAATTCGTTTGCTTTTCTCGTTAAGTCTCCAATACCTATTATTGACACTAATGATGACATCTTTAAAACATAAACAAATTGGTTTCCTATGGCTGGTAAAATATTTTTAATTGCTTGAGGAAGTATAACCAATTTTAATTTTTTAAAAAAATTTAATCCTAATGAGCTTCCTGCTTCCCATTGTGATTTTTTTATTGAATTAATTCCTGCTCTAAAAATTTCAGCTTGAAAAGCACTTTCACTAATAGATAGAGCAATGATGCCAGATACGAATGGACTAAAACTTATACCTGTCATTATTGGTAAGCCATAATAGATCCATAAAATTAAAACCAATAATGGTATTGCTCTAACTATTTCAACATACCCAATATTTAAATAAGTTAAGAATTTATTCTTAGCCAAAGAGGGTATGGCAATCACTAAGCCTAAAAAGATAGAAATTATTATTGAAACTGCAGAAATGAAAATAGTTGTAGTTAAACCACTTAATAAAAACTTTAAATTAGTTAACCCCTCCATATTATTAGGAGATAAAATTAACCAGTTAAGTTCACTTTTACCACATGATGTTAAAGGTAAAATTAAAAGTAAAAAAAATAAATTTCTCACTCTTAAAGTTATAAAGAATTAAAAATTAATTACTAATTGATTATAGACTTTTTAGATTATATTTAGCTAGTAGTTTAGTAAAGAAGCCTGATGACTTTTTCTTTTTTATCCAGTCATTAACGTAACTGTTCCATTTATTATCTCCTTTTGGAACCATCATTGCTAAGAATGCTGGATTTTTTTCCCCATCAGGAACAATTGCTAATTGTGGGTATTTGATTACTAATTTATTGGCTTCTGTTGAACTAGTTATATTTCCATCGGCTCTTCCAGCTAAAACTTCCTGAAAATCTCTAGCAGGAGCTTCTACTGAATTTAATTTTGATTTTGGAAAAAATTCTTTTGCTTTTTCTTCTTGTGATGTTCCAAGAGTAGTAGCAATCGTTACATTAGAATTATTTAAAGAGTCCCATGTTGGGAATTTTTTTAAATTTTTCTTAAGCACCAATGGAACAGTTCCGTATTTGTAATATGTATCTGTAAATCCTGCCACTTCGGCTCTTTTTGGAGTTTTTGTTACACTTGTAGAAATATCATATCTTTCAGATGTAATACCTGAAACGATTGTTTTCCATTCAGCAGGCACAAATTCAATCTTAACACCCATGTCTTTTGCCAATTCACTCATGACATCAATATCAAATCCTTTATATTTATTTGTAGCTGGATCTTTCATTGTCATAGGGTCCCAATCTCCAGTTGTTCCAACTTTTAAAACTCCTGATGAAAGAATTTTGTCTAAATTAGACTCTGCGTTTAAAGAAAAAGGCAAAAGAGTAAATAATGCTATAAGAAATATTTTTTTCATGTTTCTTATTAACTTATTTAAAATTTAAATGAGACTATAATCTTGACGCACTATCATTCATCCATGAGAATAAATGTTGAGAAAATGAATGTCTTACAAAAAGATTTACCTCATTTTTGTTTTGATTGTGAATTATAACATCAATTTTGGCGAGAATCGTTTGAGTAACCGATCCTTTTTTGTTTCTAAAATCATTGAAATTAAACGGAGAGCCAGTCTCAAATAAGTCAAAAATTTTATCACCCTTCATATTTATTAAAACAAATTGATCTGTAACATCTGTCACAGCCCCTAAATTTGTTTTAGAAATGTTCTTATTTAGTAAATTTTCAGTCTCATATTCATTAGTTTCAGAATTTAGAATTTCATTAGAGTAAATCATCCATTCATCTGGACTTAGCCATAGAGCAGTTAATTTGTCACTACTTGATGATGTGTTAGCCTCTGTAGGTAATAATAAATTTAATGATTTACCAATAGCAGATAAAAATTCTCTTTTTTTACCTCTAATAACTAATTTCATGACAGGTTTTATTTCTTTCATTTGTAAACCCGAATAAGACTTTTCTTCAGTTATTGCATTTGTGTAATTAAGCATTTAATCTTTTGTTCTCCTTGTCTAAAAAAACTGGATCTGCAACAGTTACATTAATTTGTTTATTTTCCATTGGAATAATCAATTTTTGACCCATCATATTTTTTCCGCCTCTAACAACTCCAAGAGCGATAGATTTTTTTAAGTTTGGGCTATAATAACTTGAGGTTACGTGTCCCAACATTTCGACTGGTGATTTATTCATATCAGCAACAATTTGTGCACCTTCTTCTAAAACGTCATCTGGGTTTTCTGTGAGTAGACCAACTAATTGTTTCCTGTCTTCTTTTATAGTATCAGATCTATATAAAGATCTTTTTCCTATAAAATCATATTTCTTTTTACTAACTATCCAATCCATTTGTAAATCTATAGGAGTCATAGTTGCATCAGTATCTTGACCAACTATAATAAATCCTTTTTCAGCTCTTAATAAATGCATAGTTTCAGTTCCGTAAGGAGTGATATTGAATTCTTTTCCAGCTTCTATACATTTTTCCCATACTGACTTACCATAATTAGCTTGAACATTTATTTCGTAACTATGTTCACCTGTAAAACTAATCCTCATCACTCTGCATTTAATTTTACCAATTTTCGCATTCTTGAAAGACATATGTGGAAAATTCTCATCAGAAAAATCAAGATCAGGAATTACTTGAGATACAATTTTCTTACTATTGGGTCCACAAACACTTACTGTTGCATAATGGTCGGTCACAGAAGTTAAGTAAACATCTAATTCAGGCCATTCAGTTTGTAAATAATCCTCAAGTTTTCCTAAAACTGTTGCTGCTCCTCCGGTAGTAGTGGTCATAATATAATGGTTTTCATCTAATCTTGTTGTAACTCCGTCATCATAAACCATACCGTCCTCATTAAGCATTAAACCGTATCGACATTTTCCAATTGCTAGTTTTGACCAAGCGTTTGTATAAACTCTATTTAAAAACTCTGAAGCATCAGTTCCCTGAATATCAATTTTACCTAATGTAGACGCATCTAATATACCTGCACTATCTCTTGCAGCTTTACTTTCTCTTTGAACCGCCTCGTGCATATCTTCACCATCTTTGGGATAATACCAAGCTCTCTTCCATTGTCCGACATTTTCAAACTTAGCTTTATTTTTTACATGCCAATCATGAATTGGAGTTTTTCTAAATATATCAAAATATTCACCAACATTTCTGCCAACTATTGTTCCAAATGTAAGAGGAGTGTAGGGAGGTCTAAAAGTTGTAGTACCAAGTTCTCCCATTTTAGAGCCTGCTGTTTCAGAAATAATTCCTAATGCATGCATATTCCCAAGTTTACCTTGATCAGTTCCCATACCGGTAGTTGTGTATCGTTTAACATGTTCTATTGATCTAAAACCTTCTCTTAATGCTAATTTAATATCTTTGGCTGTAGCGTCATTTTGATAATCAACAAAAGGTTTTGTTTTTCCAATTAATTTATCTGATGGAAGTAACCATATATTTCTTTTTGATTTATTAAAGGATGAATAAACTTCGAGGTTTTCATAATCTGTTTTTTTTATATTTAAAAAATCTTTAAGTTTATTTGGTATACTTGATAATATTTCATTTAAAGTGAAATCACCATTACATGAACCTATACTAATTTGATCAGATGGGTATTTGTCTGGAATAAAGACTTGATCTTCATCTCTAAATTTTAATTTACCACCTGATTGAGTAAAAAGATGTACAGCTGGAGTCCATCCTCCAGAAATTCCAAGACAGTCACATGTAATCGATACTTTGGATCCCATTACTTTTTGGCCATCTTTAGAAAGCTGCATTATTGAGATTTTATTAATCCTTTTATAACCAGTTGTGTCAACCACAGTATATCCTTTATAAACTTTAATATTATTTTTTTCGGTTTCCTTAATTAATTTAGAGTCAATTTCTTCTCTATTATCAACTATAGCTTCTATATTTATGCCTTTTTGAAATAGACTAATTGCAGTTTCATAAGCACTGTCGTTGTTTGTGAATAGAACATTCCTTTCTCCACATGCTACACCAAATAGGTTTGCATATTTTTCTATGGCAGAAGAAAGCAAAATACCAGGACGATCATTATTATCAAAAATTAATGGTCTTTCTAAGGATCCAGTGGCCATTATAACTTTTTTTGCTCTAATTTTAAGTAATCTGTGACGAGTTTTATTTTTTCTTTGATCTAATGGAAGATGATCTGTTAAATTTTCTCGTGCTAATAAAAAATTGTAACCATGAAAAGCTGCTACACTTGTTCTTGTTTTAATTTCTAGGTTTTCAATTTTTTTGATTTCATTAATTTCTTTTTCCAGCCATGAGCTTGAAATTTGATTGCTAATTTTGAAATTTTCTGAATTTTGATAAATAGTTGAACCACCTAAATAAGATTTTTCATCTAACAAAAGAGTTTTAAATCCATTTTTTGCAGCAGTTTTTGCTGCTATAATTCCTGAAATACCAGCACCAACAACTAATACATCACAATGAATATATTTATGTTCATAAATATCAGGGTCAGGCACAGTAGGAGATTTACCTAGTCCTGCTGATTTTCTAATGAAATATTCATATTTTTCCCAAAAGCTTGCTGGCCACATAAAAGTTTTATAATAAAAACCTGCAGGTAATACTGGGCTTAAGAAGTTGTTAATACCACCTATATCAAAATTAACACTTGGCCAACAATTTTGACTTGAGGCTTCTAGTCCTTCATAAATCTCTATCTCTGTAGCTCTTACATTTGGTTCTGTTCTTGATGTATTATTATGTAGCTGAACTATTGCATTAGGTTCTTCTGAGCCAGCTGTCATTATTCCACGTGGTCTATGATACTTAAAGCTTCTTCCAACTAAATGGATGTCATTTGCTAAAAGGGCAGAAGCTAAAGTATCTCCTTTATATCCATAGTAAGTTGTTCCATTAAATTTAAATGAAACTTTGTATGTTTCATCAATAAACTTACTTGTTTTAACTCTTAAATTTTTTGTCATTATTTATTTCGTTGGAGGTTTTTCACCCATTTTATAAACCGCTTTAATTACATCATTGGATGTATCGCGCACAACATTGAACCATTTTCTACATCCATGAGTGTGAACCCATCTTTCAAATTGAACACCTTTTATATTTTTTCTCATAAATAGATATTCTGCCCATTGATCATCACTTAATTCAGTTGGCTGTTTAGGTCTAATTATATGAGCCTCACCACCAGCTTTAAATTCACTTTGCTCTCTTTCACCGCAATAAGGACAATTAATTATAAACATTAGTGCGCCACTGCTGCTGCACCATGTTCATCAACAAGATCACCACTTACAAATCTATTAATATTAAAAGCAGCATTTAATTTATGTGGTTCATCATTAGCAATTGTGTGAGCAAATAAATCCCCTGAGCCAGGTGTTGCTTTAAATCCTCCAGTTCCCCATCCACAATTAAAATATAATCCTTTGATAGAAGTTTTACTTATAATTGGACTCGCATCAGGACATATATCAACAATACCACCCCATTGTCTTAGCATTCTCATTCTACTAAATATTGGATATAATTCTAAAATAGCATTTAATGTGCCTTCTACTATATCGTGACTCCCTTTTTGAGAATAAGATATATAATCATCAGTACCAGCACCAATAACCAGTTCTCCTTTATCAGATTGACTAACATAAGCATGTACAGCATTTGACATGACAACAGTATCAATAATTGGTTTTACAGGTTCAGATACCAGTGCTTGAAGTGGTTTACTTTCCAATGGTAGTCTTAACCCAGCCATATTTGCAATAACACTAGAATGGCCAGCTGCTACTACACCTATTTTTTTAGTCTTAATAAATCCTCTAGTTGTTTCAATACCTTCGACACTATCACCACTTCTTTTAATTCCTTTAACTTCACAGTTTTGGATAATATCTACACCCATCTCATCAGCTCCTCGAGCATAACCCCATGCAACAGCATCATGACGTGCTGTTCCAGCTCTCTTCTGGAGAGTTCCACCTAAAACTGGATAACGTATATCAGGTGATGTATTTATTATCGGACAAAATTTTTTAACTTGTTCAGTATTAAGATAAACTGCATCTATTCCATTTAGTCTATTTGCATGGGTTCTTCTTTTTAAATCTCTGACATCTTGAAGGTTGTGGGCAAGATTCATCACTCCTCGTTGACTAAACATTACATTGTAATTTAATTCTTGTGAAAGATTTTCCCAAATTTTTAATGCATGGTCATAAAGACCTGCACTAGCATCCCATAAATAATTTGATCTAATTATTGTAGTATTTCTCCCGGTATTTCCACCACCTATCCATCCTTTTTCTACCACAGCAATATTTTTAATATTGTGTTTTTTTGCTAGATAATAGGCTGTTGCTAATCCGTGACCACCACCTCCAACGATTACGGCATCGTATTCTTTTTTAGGCTCAGGATCTTTCCATGCTTTTTCCCAATTTTCATGATATGAAAAAGCATTTTTAACCAGTGAAAATAAAGAGTACTTATTTTTCATTATATTGAATAATTACTTTATAAATATTGATTATTCAATACAATCAGAAGTGACAAATTTCCTGGAAGAGTGGGTGAGAGGCTTAAACCAGTCGTTTGCTAAATGACCGTGCGAGGAAACTTGTACCGAGGGTTCGAATCCCTCCTCTTCCGCCATATTTAATATAGTGGGTCATCTTTAAAGAAATTTTTCATAGAAACTGGTTTTTGTTCCAAAACATAACGGTAGACATTATAATTTTCTAACACTCTTTGAACATAATTTCGAGTTTCTTTAAATTTTATCAATTCAATCCAGTCAACATAATTGATTTGATTTTTCTGAGGATTTTTATTTATCTTTTTCCAATATCTTACTCTTTTCGGTCCAGCGTTATATGCGGCAATTGCAAAGGGATAAGCACCATCATATTCAAGTATTAAGCCAGCAATATAATGAGAACCTAAATTAATATTATACTCAGCATCTCTTGTTAATCTTGATTTTGAATAAGGAAGATTAGCCTGTTTAGCAACTAATTTAGCTGTGTAAGGCATTAATTGCATTAAACCTTTTGCACCAGCATGACTATTTGCTGTTAAATCAAATTCACTTTCTTGTCTAATAATTGATAAAATAAATGCAGTTTCAGGAATTTTTCTTCCATTAATATGTGTTGGAGTACTTATTATTGGATAATTAAAAGTATTATGAAATCTTTTTTCATAAGATGCAATTTTTGCAATTTGAATTGCAAAATCAAATCTATCAATATCGGTTGCTAGTTCAGCTGCTAATATTTCACTTCCTTTTTCGATATCATCATTTGCTAGATATCTTAGAATATGTTTAGCATATTTATCTTCATTAAGTTCATCAAGAAGATGAATCGTTTTTACTAATTCTTTTTTGAAAAAAACATTTC
>CACEIH010000017.1 GCA_902559565.1 uncultured Pelagibacteraceae bacterium | reverse complement strand
TGATCTTGAAGAGATTGCTTTTGAATTTAAGGATAAAAAGAAAACAAGATTAAGAGTTGCAACAAAGTATTCAAATTTAACAAGAGAATTCCTATTCTCAAAAGGAGTTACTCAGTTTAAGTTGGTTGATAGCTTGGGGGCGACGGAAGCTTATCCTTTTACTGGTTCAGCAGAGCTAATTACTGATATCACATCTACAGGTGAAACTCTTAAAGCAAATAACTTACGTATTTTGAAAGATGGAGAAATTTTAAAGTCCCAAGCTTGCATATTTATCTCGAAAAAAAATAGTAAGAAAAAAGGATTAAAAAACTTTGTTAAATTACTTTCTAAATAATTTATCTTTAAAGTATATGAGAATAATTTTGATTATGTCTAAATTTCGAATAATCGCATAAATGGCAATTAGAAAACTTATTCCAAAAATAATTTTCAAAATTAGATATAATTCCATAAAAAACCCTTATAATACATCTTACGAATCATGGACACAATTTTATTAATAATTTTGACTTTAATGTTTGGAGCGATCCTTGCAATTTTGTATTTAAATATAAAATCAAAAAAAGGAAAAACTACTGAAGAGATAAATGAAATCACAAATTTAAATGCTGAAATTGTTAGATTAAAAGACAGTTTAAATTCTACAATAAATACATCATTAAGTTCAATGTCTAATTCATTTAATTCTTTATCAACTGGGGTTACAAAAGATATGACCGAGGCTCTTACTAAAGTTGATGAAAAGGTTGGTAATTTTAATCAACAAGTACAATTACTAAATCAAAGCCAAGAGGGGATTACTAAAATTTTAGCTGGGGTTAAAAAGTATGGAACTTTGGCTGAATATTCTTTGGATGCTTTAATAAAGGATTTGTTACCAGTATCTCAATTTATGACTAATGTTAAAATGAAAGAGGATACCAGCGAGAACGTAGAATTTGCAATCAAGCTTCAAGGAGATGTCTTGGTTCCAGTAGACTCTCATTTTCCAGTAGAAAAATTTAAAGCAATCACCGATGCATATGATGCAGATGATAAAAAAGCAATTGCAGATGCTAGAACAAAATTAGCAAGTGCATTTAAGGCCAAAGCAAAAAGTGTCATGGAAAAATATATTGTCCCACCTAAAACAACAGATTTTGCGATAGTATACGCGCCAACAGAAAGTCTTTACAAAGAGCTAACAGAATATCAGGATCCAAGCACTAAAGAGTTATTAACCCAAGAATTAATGAAGAAATATAAGATAGTAATTTCTGGCCCTAATACTCTCTCAGCTTATTTACAATCCTTACACATGGGTTTTCAATCACTGAAAGTTCAAAAGGGAGCTACAGAAATATATAATCACTTAAAAACTATTACTACTAGATTTGGAAAACATTTTGATAATATTATTACGCTTAGAAAAAAATTAGAAGAGGCCATGAGTGTAGTAGATAAGTTTGGTACTGATGCAAGATCAATTAGCAGAACTTTAGAAAATATAAAAGATCCCGAGCAAGTTGAAAAAGCTGTACTGACAGAGAACGTTGAGAAATTTGTTGAAAGAAATAAACAGCTTAAAAAATAATTTCTTTTTTCAGATAATACCGACTATAAGAAATCACATGCGTTGGAATAAGAAATACAATTATCCTACATCATCAAGAGCTACAGAAGATGGAATAAGAAGATATCTTTTAGGAGAAACAAAATTACCAAGTGTAACTTCAATACTTGATGCAACAAAATCTGAAGAAGATAAGGCTGCTTTAGCAAATTGGCGAGAAAGAACTGGCCACAAAGAAGCTGAAGCAATTACAAAAGCCGCAAGTAGCAGAGGTTCTCAGATGCATGGTTATTTAGAATCTTTTCTTTTGGGTAGGGAAAATTTAAGTTTCTTTGAAGATAATGAACAATATAAAAAGATGGCAAAAGAAATTATTGATAAGGGGTTAACAAACAGACTAGACGAAATATATGGTGTGGAATGCACAATGTATTATCCTGAAAAATATGCAGGAACGGCAGATTGTGTAGGAGTATATGAGGGAAAAGAGACAATAATTGATTTCAAACAATCCAATAAACCAAAAAAAGTTGAGTATATAGACTCATGGTTTTTACAAACTTCAGCTTATTCTTTAGCACACAATGTTGTATACAATTCAAATATCACTGCTTGTGTTATACTTGTTTGCACAGTAGATAATTTGTTTCAAGAATTTAAAATTCAAGGCCCTGAATTAATTACTTATCAAAATTTATTTTTAGGTAGATTAAAAAAATTTAATGAAATGAATAACTTGGGTTAAAAAAATGGATAAAATTGTAATTTACGATACTGAAACAACTAATAGTACTATTTGGGGTTCTATAATTGAAGTTGGAGCAGTTGTTGTTGATAAGAATTTAAAAGAAATCGGAAAGTTAAACATACGAGGACGAATGCCCGAGGGAGAAGTGCCTAGTGCTAAAGCATTACTAGTTAACTCGACAAGTATAAATTTATTAACAAAGGGAAATTATTCACATTATGATTTTTTAGGCGCTGTTGAGAATTTTTTTACAAAATGTGCTCCAGCGATGTTTATAGGTTGGTCAAATTTAAATTTTGATAGAAGGATGTTTCATTTCAATTTTTTTAAAGGAAATCGATACCCATATGCTACTCATTCATCACCTAATCAAGAACATGATGGTTTACATATTGCAAGAGCGGCCCAAACTTTAAATCCTGAAACATTAAAAACTGAATTAACTGAGGCCGGAAATCCAAGTCTTGCTCTGGAAGCATTAGCTAGAATGCAGGGATTTGATACCTCTCAACAACACACAGCTTATCATGATGCATATACTGCTTTAAAGGTTTTAAGAATAATTAAAGATAAGCATAAAGCAAATTGGGAAGAATTTTTAAAAACATCAACAAAATCTAGTGTTGAAACACTTTTAACGGATGATGGAATTTATTCTATTTTTGAAAATGTAAAAGGTAGAAATATGATGTATCTTGGCTGCTCATTACACCCTAAGCATTCATTTCATCCGTCTTATGCTTCATGGGGATATTTGTGGGACTGTCGAAGAGATCCAGAACCTTTATTAAATTTACCTGTTAATCAACTTAGGGATATTTTAAAAAAAATGAGTCCTAAAGCTCTAAGAGTTTTAAAAACAAATAAAGCTCCAGTGGTTTTAGATAAACAGTTCGCATTAAAACAAAAGCCATATTCAGATTTAGATTTAGAAACAATTAAAAAGAGAGCCTATTTAGTGAGGAATAGTGAAAACTTTTGTAAAAATATTCAAACTATTCATAGAGAAGCCGCAGAGGAAAAAGAACAAACTAAAACTCAAGAAGATTTATTACCAGAGGAAACTTTATATGAAAAGTTTGTTCCCAATAAAGATACAGCTTTATTTAAAACATGGCACAGCTCGTCATGGGAGGATAAGTTGAGATTATTAGATAAGTTTCAAGATAAAAGATGTAGTTGGTTTGGACAAAAAATTATTTATCAAGAAGCTCCACAAATCTTACCACCAGATTTATATAAAAATATTAAAAGTGAAATTGCTAGAAGAATTTTAAGTAAAAATAAAGAAAAATGGCAAACAGTAAACATGGCTTATACCGAAATTGATTACCTACGAGACCAAGCTTCAAATAGAGATGATGAGGAAGAATTAAAAAAATTAGATGAAATTAACCAATTTATTATGTCGATTGAAAAAAAATACGAAATAGCATAGTTGACTTTAGTGATAATAATTATAGATAGATCATATGCTTACAGATTTTAAAGACGAAGATTTTGATAGTAAAATTAAAAATGAAGATGTTTCAGTAATTCAATTTAGTGCAGCTTGGTGTGGACCTTGTAAAGCTCTAAAGCCAATCATGGATAAGTTAGCTGGTGAATATAAAGATAAAGCTGGTTTCTATTACGCTGATATTGAAGATGGTGGAATAAATACCGGAAGTGCAGCGGGGATAAGAGGCGTTCCAACAGTAATTATTTATAAAAAAGGTGTTGAAGTAGATAGAAAAGTTGGTGGAGTTCCTGAAAGCAATATGAAAGAATTTTTAGAGAAAAACATCTAATTCAAATTTAACATTTCACCCGCTAAATACAAAGATCCAGTTATAATTATTAGATCATTTTCTTTTAATGGTATAGATTTAATTGCTTGTTCAATACTCTCTTTATATTGAACATTTGAAATATTTTTAAATTTTTCTTTCAAATCTTTTCCACTTATTGAGTTTGGTTGTCCGGGAATATCTATAGTTGTTAAAGAAGAAATATCTTTAAAATAACTTATATATTTTTCATGATCTTTATTAGCCATCATTCCTATAACTACATGTTTATTACAATCTAAGGTTTGTAGATATTCATTTAAAACTCTTGCACCATCCTCGTTATGACTTCCGTCAATTATTAATCGATTATTTTTTAATAATTCTTTCAATTTTCCAGATTTTATTTCTTGTAATCTAGCAATACTCTCAATTTTTGTTATTCCATTTTTTATATCATCGTCTTTGATATTAAAATCTAATAATCTTAGTGTTGCTATCGCAGTTGATATATTTTCAAGCTGGAACTGTCCTAAAATATTTGGCATTGGGAGTTTTAAGCCCCCAAATTTATCCTCATAATAAAAGAAACCATTCTCTCCACTAGAATAGCTAAAATCTTCGTTAAAAAACAATTTTTTGGATGAATTTTTTAAAATTGTTTTCTTAATGTATTTAGTTGTGTTTATTGAGTTTTGTTTAGATACAATTATATTTGAATTTAAAAGTGATGATGTTTTTTCAAAAACAATTTTTTCAATTGTTTGTTGATCTTTTGGTAACCAATCAAGATGGTCTTTGCTTATTGAACATACAATACTAGCTAAATTACTTTTAAGTATATTTGTTGCATCAAATCTGTGAAATAAACCTGCTTCAATCAAATTGATATTATTAGTGTATTGTGCTGCTTTATAGAAATAACAAGCTGATAATATTTCAAAAAACGTAATTTGTTGATTGTCATTAATTTTTTCAACTTCTTCAAAAATATCTGCTAATTTTTCATCTTCTAATTCTTGATTATTGAAAATGAATCTTTCATTAATTCTTTGAATATGGGGACTTGAATAAACATTGCATTTAATATTTGCTTCTTTTAATATTGATAAGATAGCATTTATTGTAGATTGTTTTCCATTAGTACCAACTACAGAAATTGCTTTTATTTTATCTTGAGGATTATCTAATTTTTCACAAAGAGTTTTTATACGATTTAAGCTTAGATCTATTTCCTTAGGATGCAGCTTTTGTAAGCGACTGAGTATTTTCTGTAGTTTCATTTTCATCAGTGCTTATATCAGAATTTTTCTTTAACAATATTGATAATAAAGTTCCTATTTTTTCTGATAAATCTTTTCTTTCGACAATTAGATCTACAAAAGCAGGATTTTTCTCAACACGTTGGAAACCTTCAGGTAATTCCTCTTTAACTGTTCCCTGGATGACACGGGCCCCAGCAAAAGCCAAAAGAGCACCTGGTTCCGCAAAATGTATATCACCAAGCATAGCATAAGATGCAGTGATTCCACCTGCTGTGGGATCAGTAATACAAACTAAGTATGGCAAATTTTCTTTTTTAAGTTCATTTATTGCAAGGGTTGTCCTAGTCATTTGGGAAAGTGAGATTAAACTTTCCATCATCCGCATTCCACCACCAGCACTGATACATAAAAAAGGGGTTTGATTTTCAATAGCATGTTGTATGCCATATAAAAAAGCTTCCCCTTCAGCTGCCGCCATTGAGGCTCCTAAAAAATCAAAATCAGATGCTACCGCAGTTATTTTGATATTATTAATTGATCCACAAACAACCATCATTCCACAATTCATATCGGTTTTTTTTCTGGCATTTTTTAATCTGTCTTTATATGGCTTTGAATCGCTCCAATTTAAAGGATCATCTTTAGGAATTGGTGTTTTAAATATTTCGTAATTGTTTTTTCCAAACAAAATATCAAATCTTTGTCTAGGTTTAATGCGATGATGTTTGTTACAGTCTGGACAAACCCAAAGGTTTTCTTCTAGTTCTTTTTTTAAAATAGGACCTCTGCAACAAGAGGTCCAATCACTATTAGCTATATCTTCCTTGGTAGCTCTTTTATGAATAGCAGATTTAATTTTTTCTCCTGCTTTGATTATTTTTGTAATCCAATTCATTTAATTTTATTTTTTAATTTCTCTACTAATTTACTTACATTTATGACAGCATTTTGTCTACTTCTCAAACTTCTTGTTATTTCTTTGCAAATAGCGCTTCCAACAACTAATCCATCCGCAGATTTAAGCTTTGAGATGGTTTTTTCTGTAATTCCAAATCCTATAACAGTGTTTTTTTTAGGATTAATTTTTTTAATCTTATTATAGTTTTGAAGTATTTTTTTTGGAGATACTTTTAATTTTCCTCCAGTAGTACTCAACATAGAAATAAAATAATTCATTGGATGAGAGTCTTGTATGATCTTTTTTAATCTCATTCTAGTAGTTGTAGGTGATAAAAGTTGAATGAAATATATAGTTTTTTTCTTACATTTTCTTGCAAAATTTTTATTTTCTGGCCAAGGTAAATCTACAACAATCAATCCATTTACTCCTGAAATTTTACATTTATTTAAAAAATTATTTTCACCATATTGATAAATCATGTTGTAATATCCCATTAGTATTACTGGTTTACTTTTATCATATTTTTTAAAGTCTTTAATAATTCTAAAAATATCATTAATTTTAATTCCTTTTTTAATTGCTCTATATGCACTTGTTTGAATTTGGCTTCCATCTGCTACAGGAGTGTTGTGCGGAACTCCTACTTCTAAAATATCGACGTTTTTTGATATTGATTTTAATATATCTAATGATTGTTTTTTTGAGCTGTCTCCTGCTACTGTATAAGTTAATAAGGCAGGTCTTTTTTCTTTTTTAGCTTTTTCAAATGCAGTGCTAATTGGGTTTAACATATTTTTTTCCAAATTTTTTTTCTAAAATTCCTTTATCTTTATATGCATCACCACAGCTATTAACTATTACAATAGTATCTTTACTTAATTTTTTTGATTCTCTTATTGCAACTGAAAAGGCATGACTAGGTTCTAAAGATGGTCTCAATTTTTCATACTTAGTAACTAATTTATAAGCTTTTAATGCTTCTTCATCACTAGCCGCAGTATATCTTGCTCTTCCTACATCTTTTAAAAAACAATGAAGTGGAGAAATTCCTGGATAGTCCAGTCCTGCAGAAATAGACTCAGTCTCTTCTATTTGTCCATCTGAGTTTTGATTTACATATTGAGCCGCTCCATGCAGAATTCCTATTTTCGATCCATATGTTAATGGTGCTGCATGCTTTTTACTTTTAGCAGGTCCACCAGCTTCTACTCCAATAAATTCACATTGTTTTTTATCTAAATCCATAAATTCATTCCAAAATCCAAAACTTGAACTTCCACCTCCTACACAATTGTATAGTTTAAGTTTTTTTGGAATTGATCCAAATTCATTTATTAATTGAACTTTAAGTTCTCTTGAAATTTGACTTGTACTCCACCCACAGATTCGAACAAAAACAGCAGGACCAACAGTGCTACCAACACACATAGCTGTTGTATCACAATTAGCAACCCAGAAACGCATACATTCAGATACTGCGTCTACAAGTGTTTGACTTCCAGAATAAACAGGAATGACTTCTGCTCCATTTTTTTTCATAGCTTTGACATTGGGTTGTTGTCTTTTTATGTCTTTTGCTCCCATAAAAATTTTACATTTTAATCCAAACTTTTTTGCTGCCATACTCAACATTTTTCCTGCATAACCTGCCCCTGTATCGCCACATATAATTTTCTTCCCAGAACGTTTTGCTAGCAAACAATGGACTGTAGCATTATAGATTTTATGAGCTCCTCCATTAGCATCTGACACAACTTTTGACCAAATTTGAGCTCCACCCACATGTTTTGTTAAATTTTCTAATTTTATAAAACGAGTAGGAGTCCCAATCCAATTTTTAAAATACTTATCTCTTTCAGAAATAAATTTTTTATCTTTTTTAAGTTTGTTAAAGAGAATTTCCAAATCTTCGATTGGTTTTTTTAATGTTTCAGGAACAAAATTACCTCCAAACTTTCCTCCCCAAAAACCTAATTTATTTCCTTGGTCAATTACCGGAATACCTTTTTTAAGCTTCATATTTTGCAACCAAATTTAATAATTCATCAATTTTATTTATATCCTTTTTACCCTCACTATTTTCTACTGATCCAGATAAATCAATGTGATAGTCTTTATTATTAAAGTTAGATATATCATTAATTTGAATATTTCCTGCAATCATTTTATCCAAATCACTTGGTAAATCGTTTAGTAGATTATGATCAAAACTCTCAGATTTATCATAACCCTTTGAATCAAATAAAATTATATCTGAGATTTCAGAATAAATTTTATATTTATCTACATCCTCTTTATTGGAAACTGTGAGTGCGGTAATTATTTTCATTTTATATTTATCTTTTATATGTTTAGTTCTATTTGGATCTACATCATAAAGTTGATAATAGTCAAAATTTAATTCCTTAATTTTTTCTAAATCATCATTTGTTGGATTCACAAGAACTGATACAAAACTTGTTTGTTTTCTATCTATTAAAACTAGATTCTTTAATTTTTCAAATTCTACATACCTTTTACTTTTTTTATAATTTACTATGAAGCCCACAAATTTTGCTGGATGAGAGTGATTTAAAATAAAGCTTAAGGTTTTAGAGTCCGAAATTCCACAAATTTTTATACCTTTAATCATTGACTTAAATGATCAATTAATTTTTGAATATTTTTTTTAATGTTACCTTTAGTAATTGGTCTTCCTATAACAAGCCAGTCACTTCCATTTTCGTAAGCTTTACTTGGAGTTAAAATTCTCTTTTGATCCTGATTGTTTGAATTAAATCTTATACCTGGAGTAATTATTTCTTTTTTAAACACTTTTTTTACTATTTTAACTTCTTGAGCACTACAAACAATAGCATCTAAATTTGCTTTTTTTGCTAACTTTGCCTGGTGAAGGACTAATTTTTTTATATCCTTATTAAATCCAATTTCTTTCAGCGCTTTATTATCAAGTGAAGTGAGTATCGTTACACCAATTAAATTACTAGATCCCGAAACTTTTTTAGCAGCTTTAAGAGCATCTAATCCTGAGCTTAAATGTATAGTTAGATAATTAAAATTTAAATCACGAATTGCTTTAATTGCTGAAACACAAGTATTTGGTATGTCATTAAATTTATAGTCTCCAAAAGTAATTTTATTTTTTAATTTTGATATAAATTGTCTACCTTTTTTTGAATTTAAAAATTCTAATCCAAATTTATACCCAACTTTTAGTTTAGGATTTTGTGTTTCTTTAATTATTTTATTAATTATTGAAATATTGGTGCTGTCACAAGCAACAAATATTTTATTCTTTTTCATTATTTAGTTTTTTAAACAAATCTTTCGACATTTTGAAGTGAATAGTTTTTTTTTTAGGTGTATTTACTTTTTCACCAGTTCTTGGATTTCTTGATATTCTCGCTTTTTGAACATTTGAGTAAAAAATACCAAACCCTCTTAATTCAACTCTTTCATTTCTAT
>CACEIH010000016.1 GCA_902559565.1 uncultured Pelagibacteraceae bacterium | reverse complement strand
ATTGACTATCTTGAGTTAAGAAAATCTTCAAATCTTAAAATATCTAATAATTTTAAAAATTCAAAACTGTTCGTTGCTTATAATATTGATAATATAAGATTAATTGATAATTTTTAAAATTTATAAAAAATAAGCTCCAACACCCAAGAAAGATACAAATCCAATAACATCAGTTATAGTTGTTACAAAGACACTTGAGGCTATTGCGGGATCAATATTCATTTTTTTTAAAGTAACAGGCACTAGAATTCCAAACAATCCTGCAACTACCATTGTTAATACCATAGAAATAGAAATTATTAATGAAAGTTGAACATCTTCAAACCATAATTGTACTATTAAAGAACTTATAATTGCAAAAATTATTCCATTTAAAATTCCAATATTAAATTCTTTTAATATATTTTGATTAAAATTATTTTTTGTTAGATCATTAGTCGCAAGTGTTCTAACAGTTACTGCAAGTGTTTGCATACCAGCATTTCCACCCATAGATGCAACTATAGGCATCAGAAAAGCTAAAACTACCATTTGTTCTATAGTTGCTCCAAATAAACTAATACAATATGTTGCTAAAAAAGCGGTAAATAAATTTAATAATAACCAATTAAATCTTCTTTTTGTTTTTGTGATTACTCCATCAGTAATTTCTTCATCACCAACACCAGCTAATCTAAGAGCATCTTCTTCCGCTTCTTCTTTTAATACAGTCAAAACGTCATCTGAAGTAATCATTCCAACAAGTTTGTTGTTTTTATCAACTACGCAAGCTGAATTAAGATTATAGTTTTCAAATAAATGACCTACTTCCTCTCTATCCATATCAACAGGTACTAAAAATGTTGAGTCTTCCATTATAGACGACATTTTTGACTCTCTCGGGGTTCTTAAAACTTTTGATGAAGGAACAGTTCCGATTGGTTTAAAATTTTCATCAACAATATAAATTTCTAAAAATTGTTCAGGTAAATCTTTATTTTCTCTTAAGTAATCGATAGTTTGTCCAACAGACCAATTACTTGGTATTGCAGTAAATTCACGCTGCATAATTCTTGCAGCACTATCTTCAGGATAGCTAAGTCCTTCCAATAATGCAAATCGATCTTTTGGGGGTAATGCACCTAATATAGAATTTTTATCTTTTTCATCAACATTCTCTAAAATTGCAATAGCATCATCTGACTCTAAATTTTTTAATATTCGAACAATCGCATCTGAAGAAAGATATTTAATTATTTCTGATTGAACTGATTCATTTAATTCAATAAAAACTTCTGGATCAATTTTAAAATTATTTAATTTTATTAAATTTTCTCGATCATTTTGACTTAAATGTTCAATTATATCCGCAGCATCTGCAGGATGCATTTCTTTGAAAGAATTTGTAATAAATAAGGCGTCATTAGAAGTTATTTTATCTGTGACAACTTTTATATATTCCTTATTAAATTCAAAATTGACTTTTTTATCTTTGATTTTTTTAATTAAAGTCATAAATATTCCTATTATTCAGTCGCAACTTTTAATACAAAATATATAGAATACAATTTTTAAATGAATTTAGAGATCAAAAAGTCAAAAAAACCAATAAAATACGAGTATGCAATTGATTTTATGGAAACGAGATTACAGAGCATTCATGAAAATAAATCAAAGGATTTAATTTGGATTTTAGAGCATGAAGATATTTATACTGCCGGTACAAATTACAAAGAAGCAGAGATAATCGATAAATCAATTGATATTATTAAAACTAACAGAGGAGGAAAAATTACTTACCATGGTCCAGGTCAATTGATTTGTTATTTTGTTATTGATTTAAAAAAAAGAAATAAAGATATTAGAAAATTTATTTCATTGATTGAAAAAACAATAATTGAAACACTAAAATTTTATAAGATTAAAACTTTTGCAGATAAAAGTAATATTGGTATTTGGTATAAAGATCAGTCAGATATTAAAAAAATTGCTGCTATAGGTGTGAGGGTCAGTAAATGGATTGCATATCATGGATTTTCAATAAATATTAATAATAATTTAGAAAAATATAAATCTATTATTCCTTGTGGTATTTCTGACAAAGGTATAACGAATTTAAAAAAAATAAATAATATGGATTACAAAAATTTAGAAAATATATTAATTAAAAATTTTATTTCAAATCTTGAAAATTAAGTCTTTTTGTTTTTAATAACTTTTTAAAATAATCAGGTAATAAGGCTTTATAAGTATATTTTTTACCATTAATCATAAATTTAATCTGATAAGAATGAAGCATTAAATTTTTATTTAGACCTTTAGAATAGATTGATGAACTGTATTTTTTATCACCATAAATTGAATGACCTAAATTAAAAAGTTGTTTTCTGAGTTGATGCTTTCTTCCAGTTATTGGTTTCATTTCAACTAAACTAGAATTTGAATTTTTATCTATAACTTTAAAAATTGTCTTAGCATTTTCTATTATCTTTTTTCCATTATCATAACGTAATAAGTTGTCATTCCATTCTCCAGAATTTTTTTCTAATTCTCCGTGACAGATAGCTATATATGTTTTGTGAATTTTTCTTAAACGAAATAATGAGGTCAATAATTGAGCTGTTTCTCTATTTTTAGCCATAATAAATACACCCGAAGTTTCTTTATCTAATCTATGGACTGAATATGGTTTAGTCCCATCAAAAATTTTGCTTTTACTAAAAATATCAATTAAATTTTTTTTTGATTTCGTACCACCTTGAACCGATATACCTGAGCTTTTATTTAAAACAACGAAATCTTTATTATTATCAATTATTAATTCTTCATTTGTTTTTATGATTTCATTGTTAGGTAAAAATTTTTTTTGTTTTTGTATTATTTTATCTTCAAATTTGAAATTAAATAAATTAATTTGATCGTTAGTTCTAATTTTGAAAGAACTTTTAACTTTTTTTTTATTAATTTTTATTTTTCCTGATCTTAAATTTTTTTCTATTAAACTTTGTGGAATCTTTCCTAATTTATTTCTTAACCATCTATCTATACGCATATTATTATACGTCTCATCAACGATAAAACTTTTAATCATGATTAAATAAATTCTATACTAAGCTTAAATTACTTTTTCGCTTTTTTTTTTTCTACTTCTTCTGTAGGTTTTTTATCAACTTCTTTTGCAGGATCTTTTTTCTTTTTATCTACTTTTTTTGCTTCAATATCTCTATCAACAAACTCTAAAATTGCCATTGGAGCATTATCTCCATACCTGAAACCAGCTTTAATAATTCTTGTATAACCACCATTTCTTTTTTCATATCTTTTTGATAATGTTTTTTTTATCTTATTAGCGGATTTTGAATCTTGCAGCTTAGAGATAAGCATCTTTGTGGTTTGAAGATTATCTTTTTTTCCTAATGTAATAATTTTTTCAGCCTGTGGTCTTAAAAATTTAGCCTTTGGCAAAGTTGTTTTAATCTGCTCATATTTTATGAGAGAATTTAACATATTTTTTAATAAAGCTTTCCTATGTTCTGATGTTCTGTTCAACTTCTTGTTTGCCATTCCGTGTCTCATTAAATTGCTTCCTCCAATTTTTTAGACATCTCAGCTATATTGTCAGGTGGCCAATTTGGAATTTCCATTCCAAGATATAATGACATACCAGTAAGTACTTCTTTTATTTCGTTTAAAGATTTTCTTCCAAAATTCGGTGTTCTTAACATTTCACCTTCAGATTTTTGCACAAGGTCGCCGATATAAATTATATTATCATTTTTTAAACAATTCATAGATCTAACTGATAATTCTAGCTCATCAACTTTTCTTAATAAATTTTTATTAAATTCTGGCTCTTTTGAAACCTCTTTTACTGGCGCTTCTACTGGTTCATCAAAATTAATGAACATTTTAAGTTGATCTTGAAAAATTCTAGCAGAATAAGCTACAGCATCTTCTGCTGATATAGATCCGTCAGTTTCAACTTCAATAGTTAATTTATCATAATCTAAAGCTTTTCCTTCTCTTGCAGTACTTACTGAGTAAGAGACTTTTTTAACAGGACTATATAAAGAGTCTATAGCAATTAATCCTAGAGGTGGTTCCTCAGGCTTGTTTAATTCAGCTGGAACATATCCTTTACCTGTATTTACATTCATTTCCATATGAAAATTAGTATTTTCATCTAAATTACAAATAACTAAATCTGGATTTAAAATTTCAACATCTGTAACTGGAGTTATATCTGATGCTTTTATTTCTCCAGGACCTTTAGCATCTAAAATTAGTTTTTTAGTTCCTTCAGATGAACTTTTTAATGCTAGAGATTTTACGTTTAAAACAATATCTGTAACATCTTCTCTTACCCCCTTTATAGAAGTGAATTCATGTAATACTCCATCGATTTGAATAGATGTAACCGCAGCACCTCTTATTGAAGATAATAATATTCTTCTTAAAGAATTTCCTAAAGTTAAACCGTAACCTTTCTCGAGAGGTTCAGCAATAATAGTTGCTCTTGTTAAATCATCACTAATTTTAACATCTAATTTAGATGGCTTAATTAATGACTTCCAATTTTTTATATTAACATTTTCAGTTTCCATTAAACTCTCCTTTTTTTTGGTGGTCTTGTTCCATTATGAGGCATCGGTGTAGTATCTTTTATAGATAAAATTTTAAAACCTCTTGCTTGTAATGCTCTTAAAGCAGTTTCACGACCTGAGCCTGGACCCTTAACTTCTACAGATAATGTTTTCATTCCATACTCTAATGCTTTTGCTGCAGCTGCATCAGCTGCAACTTGTGCTGCATAAGGAGTAGATTTTCTTGAACCTTTAAATCCTTTTTGCCCAGCAGAAGCCCAAGAAATCACATTCCCATTTGTATCTGCTATAGAAATTATTGTATTATTAAATGTTGATTGAACAAAGGCTATCCCATTTAAAATATTTTTTTTTGTTTTCTTTTTTTTTGAATAAGAACTTTTGATATTTTTTTTTGTAGTTTTTTCAACTTTTTGTTCTTTATCAACAGCTTTATTTTCTTTTACCATAATTATTTTTTAAGTGGTGTAAGTTTTTTACCAGCAATTGCTATCGCTTTACCTTTTCTGGTTCTAGCATTACATCTAGTTCTTTGACCTCTAACTGGTAATTTTTTTCTATGTCTAGATCCTCTGTAACAAGCTAAATCAATTAACCTTTTAATGCTTAAAGAGTAATCTCGTCTTAAATCACCTTCTACTTTAAAGTTTTGATCAATGTATTCTCTAATTTTCAGAATTTCTTCATCTGTTAATTGATTAACTCTTTTTTCTTTTGGGATTTCTAAAGAAGTACATATTTGTTTAGAAAATTTATCTCCAATTCCATAAATATATGTCAGACCAATATGGACTAATTTATTTTGTGGAATATTGATACCTGCAATACGAGCCATAATTTTGTGATAAAGTTAGCCTTTTATATAAGAAGTTCTTTTAAAGTCAACGCCTTAAACATTAAGAAAAGTCTCAATTTTACTTGTTATTTCAGCAATTTCTAATCCACCGTCTATTTCATGAAAATTGACATTTTTAGAATAGAAATCCAAAACTGGTTTAGTGGTTTTCATGTAGGTATCGTATCTTTTAATGATTGTATCTAAATTATCATCTAATCTTTTTTCAATAATTTTTCTTTTTTCAATTCTTTTTATAATTGTGTTTTTATTTACATTTAGAAAAAAAATGTGTCCTATTTTTTGTTTTGAATTTTTTAATAATATATCTAGTTGTTTTGCTTGACTTAAAGACCTAGGGTAACCATCAAATATCAACTTATTTTTTTTATTAGGATCAAATATGATTTTTTCAATAAGTTTATTAACAATTTTATCATTTACAAACTTACCTTCATTCATATCATTAATTATTTCTTTACCAATTTCTGAATTTTTTTGAATTTCTTGTCTTAATATATCTCCAGTTGATATTTGAAAACCATTAGTCTTCTTAGCCAAATATTTAGCTTGAGTACCTTTGCCAGCACCTGGTGGACCAAACAAGATTGTATTCACTTATTTATCTTCCAAATTTAGTTTTTTTAATAAGTTGCTCGTATTGTGAGCTCATTAACCTAGTTTGTATTTGAGTTACAGTATCTATTGCAACTACTACAACAATCAAAATTGAAGTTCCACCTAAGTAAAAAGGAATAGGGTAATTTGCAATTAAAAATTCAGGCATTAAACAAACTAAGGTTAAATATAATGCACCGATAGTAGTTAATTTTGTTAAAATATTTTCTATATAAAGAGCTGTACTTTCACCTGGCCTAATACCAGGTATAAAGCCACCATATTTTCTTAGATTGTCAGCAGTTTCATTTGGATTAAAAGTTATTGATGTATAAAAAAATGTAAAAAATATTATACCTGATGCATAAAGCAACATGTATAAAGGCTGACCTTGTGTAAAAAATGAACTTATATTTAAAAAAGTATCATTATCTGAAAAATTAAAATTTGAAAAAGTTACAGGTAATAATAATAATGCTGATGCAAAAATAGCAGGGATCACACCAGCTTGATTTATCTTAAGTGGTAGATGTGATGACTCTCCTCCATACATTTTATTTCCCATTTGTCTTTTAGGATAATTTATTAGAATTTTTCTTAATGCTCTTTCCATAAAAACAATAAACAAAATAGTTAAAATTAATAATATAAAAATAGCTAAAATCATTAAGGTAGAAACTGCACCTGTTCTTCCAAGTTCAAAAGTTGTAACTAAAGCTCTTGGAATTTCTGCAACTATACCAGCAAAAATAATTAAAGAAATTCCATTACCAATACCTCTTTGAGTAATTTGTTCCCCTAACCACATTAAAAAAATTGTTCCAGCAACAATTGTTGTAACAGTTGAAATTTTAAAAAAAACACCTGGATTGATAACTAAATTTGCTGACGACTCCAAGCCAACAGCTAAACCATAACCTTGTACTGTTGCTAATAAAACCGTTCCATATCTTGTTATTTGAGTAATTTTTGATCTTCCGGTTTCACCTTGGGACTTTAAATTTTTAAAATAGTCTGAAACACCAGTTAAAAGTTGCACAATAATAGAAGATGAAATGTAAGGCATAATTCCTAAAGCAAATATTGCCATCCTACTTACTGCACCTCCAGCAAAAACATTAAACATTCCCAAAAGTCCTTTTTGATTTCCTTCCATCATTATTTTTAGTTGTTCAGGATCAACACCTGGTAAAGGAACAAAAGTACCAAATCTATAAACTGCAAGAATGGCTATAGTAAAGATTATTCTATTTCTTAAATCAGTACTCGAAGACGAAGTGCTCATTAATAAATATTATTTTTTTAGTTGTATAGATCCACCAATTTTTTCAAGTTTTTCGACAGCAGATTTTGAGGCTAAATCAGCTTCTATATTTATTTTATTTTTAATTTCTCCTGATCCTAATATTTTTAATTTACTTGAATTTTTATTTATTAATTTCAATTTTTTTAATAAATTTGAATTTAAGAGTTCAGTGGTTTTAATATTTTTTTTATCTATGTAAGATTGGATTTTATCTAGATTAAGTATTGCAATATTCTCTTTTTTTAAAGGATTAAAACCTCTCTTGGGTAATCTTCTATATAAAGGCATTTGACCTCCTTCAAAACTTTTAATGGCTACTCCAGATCTAGATTTTTGTCCTTTTACACCACGTCCTGAAGTTTTACCTTTACCAGATCCTATTCCTCTGCCTACTCTGATTTTAGATTTATTTATTTTAGATCTATTGTTTAAAGTTATCATTATCCTCTTTTTTCAATTATTTCGGAAATTTTTTTATTTCTGATTGTTGATATTTGTTTTGGCGAATTTTGTTTTAATAAAGCTTTCATCGTAGCTCTGATTACATTATGTGCATTAGATGTACCCATTGACTTAGCCACAATGTCTTTAACGCCTAAAACTTCACATACGGCTCTTACAGGACCACCAGCAATTATACCTGTTCCCTTAGATGCAGCTCTTAATACTATTTTTCCAGACCCATCTTTTGCTTTTACATCATGATGTATAGTCCTACCTTCTCTTAAAGGAATGTGTATTAGTTTTCTTCTTGCCATCTCATTAGCTTTTTTAATGGCATCAGGTACTTGTTTAGCTTTAGCATGAGCAATACCTATTTTACCTGATTGATTACCTACCACAACGAGTGCTGAAAAACCAAATCTCCTACCACCCTTCACTACTTTAGTTATTCTATTTATGTGAACTAATTTTTCTAGAATATCATCAGTTTTTTTATCTCTATTGTTTTCCATAATTAAAATTCCATTCCATGTTTACGTAATGTTTCTGCAAAAACTTTTACTCTTCCATGATATTTATAAATACCTCTATCAAAATAAATCTTTGTTATTTTCTTTTCTTGAGCTTTTTTTGCCAGTTTTTCTGCTACTATTTTTGACAATTCTGTTTTGTTAACTTTTGAACTTGACTTAATATCCTTCTCAACTGATGATGCTGATATTAATGTTATACTTTTACTATCATCGATAATTTGAGCAGAAATATTTTTTGTTGATCTTGATATACTTAGTCTAAAACGGTCATTTGAAGCAACTTTTTTTACTTTGTTACTTACTCTGAATCTTTTTCTTTTACTGGTATCTAATTTCATTATTTCTTCTTACCTTCTTTCTTAAGGACATATTGACCTTTTTCTCTAACACCTTTTCCTTTGTAAGGCTCAATTTTTCTTAATGTTTTTAGTTTTGACGCAATTGAACCAACTTGTTGTTTATCAAATCCTGTAATTTTTAATGTTGTCTGTTTTTCAACAGCAATTTTAATTCCTTCAGGTATATCAAAATTAATATCATGACTATAACCTAGTTGTAGATTTAATTGATTGCCTTTTAAAGCAGCTCTATAACCAACACCAACCAATTCTAATATCTTTTCATAACCCTTGCTAGAACCTATAACGGCATTATTTATTAAGCTTCTATTCATGCCCCAAAGTCTCTTAGTTTCATCATCAATCTTTTTTGGCTTTATAGAAATTTCCTTACCATCTTTAATATCTAAATTAAAAGTTTCTAAATCAATATTTAAAGACTTTTTGCCCATTGGACCTTCAATATTTAGAATGTTGCCTGCTAGTGCAACTTTTACTTTTTCTGGTATAGAGATATTTATTTTTCCAATTTTAGACATTAAAACACCTTACAGATTATTTCTCCACCTACTCTTTGTTTACGAGCGTCAATATCTGTCATGACTCCTTTTGGTGTTGAGATTATTGCTATTCCTAAACCATTATTAATTTTAGGAAGACCTTCAGCACTAGAAAAAATTCTTCTTCCAGGTTTAGAGACTCTTTCAAATGCACTTATCACTGGATTTCCTGAGTGATATTTTAATTCTAAAGATAATATAGATTTATTATTTTCAGGATTTACTTTAAAGTCTTTTATGAATCCTTCATTTTTTAATATATCAGCAATTTTTGCCTTAAAATTAGATGATGGCAATTCAACTTTTTTGTGATTTCTTGCTTGAGCATTTTTAACTCTTGCAATCATATCTCCTATTGGGTCACTTAAACTCATAAAATCCTTTCTACCAACTTGATTTAACTAATCCTGGTATCTTTCCTTGCAATCCAAGTTGTCTTAATGCAATTCTTGATATCTTTAATTTTCGATATACGCCATGTGGTCTACCAGTAATTTGACATCTATTCATCACTCTAGTCTTTGCTGAATTTCTA
>CACEIH010000015.1 GCA_902559565.1 uncultured Pelagibacteraceae bacterium | reverse complement strand
TAAAAGTTCTCCTACTGAAACCTCTACTATAATTTTATTCATAAAATTTAATACTGTGCTATCTTGTTATAAATATGTCTAATATTTTAATTATTAAACACGGATCTTTAGGAGATATAGCTCAAGCAAGTGGTGCAATTCAAGATATATCTGAAAACCATAAAAATGATCAAATATATCTTCTTACCACAAAACCCTATTTTGACTTATTCAAGAAAAACCCTTTTATCCATGAGGTGATTTTAGATAAGAGATTACCTCGATATAATTTAATTTATTTATATTTTTTAATGAGAGAGCTAAAGAAACATAGTTTCTCAAAAGTTTTTGATCTTCAAAATTCATCAAGAACTAATTTTTACAAAAATATTCTTTTTCCAAAAGCTGATAAAATAGTTTGGTCGAGTTCGTTTACAACTTTACCATCAGATAAAAATAAAGAAGAATTTGATAAAATTTCAGTACTTGAAAGATTTGATCATCAATTAAAAGAATCTGGCTTAAATACTTCACACACTTTAAAACCAGATTTTAGCTGGGCCTCAACTGACATCAGTGAAATTAAAAATTTTTATAAGTTTAATAAATATATTTTGCTATTTCCTTTTTGTTCACCTCATTTGACAATTAAAAAATGGCCTCATTACAATAAACTTATTGAGTTAATTTCAAACAAATATGGCGATCAGTATAAAATTTTAACTGCGCCTGGACCTTCGGAAATTAATGATGCAAAAGATATAAATGCATTGGCTTTACTAGATAATGGAAGAGCATTAGATGTTTCACAATTAACATCTTTGATTAAAAATAGTTCATTTGTAGTAGCTAACGATACAGGTCCTGCTCATATAACCGCTCATGTAGGAGCCAAGGGCCTTACATTGTTTGGTAAGCATACAACTGCTTATAAAGTTAGTATTGAAAGAGAAAATTTTAAAGCAATTGAGGTAAGTGACCTCAAGAACTTAAGTGCAGAAAAAGTTTTTGAGAGATTATCTAATTCTTTATCTTAGTTTTTTCTAATAATCTTAAAATTACTGGAACAATAAATAATATAAATAATAATCTTATAATATGATGAAAAGCAACAAAATCAGGTTCTAAATCAAAAGCAATTGCTATTACCGCTACTTCATAAATTCCACCAGGACAAAAAGATAATATTAAACTTAAAAAATTAGTATCAACAAAAAATGTTGCAATGTATGCTGCTAGCAAACCTAACAAAACCAAAAGTATAGTTGCAACTAATCCATGAAAAGAATTACTTGCAACTTCTTTAAATGTTTTATTTGCAAATCGACATCCAACTGATGCACCTAAAATTAATAAGCAAAAGTTTATTGAAGCATCTGGCAGTTTATAAGAGGCAATATCAAGTATTTGCAAGACACCGCTTGCAACCAATGTTCCAGACAGAAGTGCTGCTGGAACTTTAGCTTTATCAAAAAAAAATATGAATATTAATGATGCTATAATCAATAAAATTAATTCCCAATGGTTTTGCGACATATAATCAAATTTTTCTAATTCCAAAGCTTCAGCTGGGTAGAGACTAACAATTATAAAAGGGAATAAAGTTATTATAATTATCAATCTAATTAAGTGAGCTGTTGCTACCTGAGATAAATCTGACTTTTCGTATTCAGCTAAAATCATTAAAGGTCCTAAGGCACCCGGGGCAGCAGAAAATATTGATGTCTTTTCTTTATAACCCGAAAATTTTTGTAAATATTTAGAAACAACTAAAATACTAACAATAATATAAAAAAACATTATGACTGTAGTCCAAATCCAGTTAATCATCTGAGTAAGGAGGTTTTGATCAATATAGTTCCCAATATGTAATCCCAAAATAATCAATATTGAGCTTAGAGCTAACTTTGGCATTAAAACTTGAAAACCTTTTAAAGCAATGAGAGATGTTGCAATCATTGGACCTATCATCCAGGCTAGAGGAATATTAAAATAGTCTGCAATAATTGCACTAGGAATAGAAATTAAGATTACAATTAAGAATTTTTTTGAAAATATTTGACCAAAATTTTCTCGGTCAAGGTGAATCGCTTTTAACATGTATTCTATCTTTGGTTGTTGACTAGATTACATAAAATATGTTTAATCTGGTCCATAAATATAACAATGAGAGGAAATAATGAAACTAATTAAATCTTTTTTTTCAGTTTTATTCTCAGCTCTTCTTTTATTATCAACAACAACAGTCAACTCAATTGCAATTGAAAAATTACACTTTGTAATTGGTGGTGGTGCTGGTGGTGGTTGGGATGGAACTGCTAGAGGAACTGGAGAAGCTTTAACAAAAGCTGGCTTTTTAAAAAGCGCATCATTTGAAAATATGTCAGGTGGTGGTGGCGGTAAAGCCCTTGCCTACATGATTAATACTAAGCCTGAAAATACTATCTTAGTACAATCAACACCATTAGTTTTAAGATCAATTACTAGACACAAAGGTTATGTAAGTGGTAATGGAACTTTATCTTATAAAGATGTTGTGCCGATCGCTGGAGTAATTGGTGACTACGGTGCTATCGCAGTTGCAAAAAACTCACCTTATAAAAACTTTAAAGATGTTGTTGATGCATACAAAGCAAACCCTAGTTCAATTAAAATGGCTGGTGGTTCTGTTAGAGGAAGTATGGACCATTTAATTGGTGCTTTAGCATTTCAAGCTGCTGGAGCAAATCCAAATGATGTAGTTTACATTCCTTATGATGCAGGTGGAAAAGCATTAGCTGGACTTTTATCTGGAGAAACACAAATTATTTCTACAGGTTTAGGTGAACTTATGGGAGCAAGAGACCAAGTAAGAATTATTGGTATTACTGCACCAGAAAGAGTTGGTGATGCACCAGATGCACCAACACTTAAAGAACAAGGATATGATGTACAATTCGTTAACTGGAGAGGATTTTTTGGCCCTCCAGGTATGAGCAATAAAGATAAGAAAGCTATTGCTAAAATGCTAGGCGATGTACAAAAAACTCCTGAATGGGAAGCTGTAAGAGCAAGAAACGCTTGGGTAAATATTTACAACCCAGACAAAAAGTTTGTTAAGTTTTTAAAAAAACAAACTAAAGAAATGACAGCTCTTATGAAAAAACTAGGAGTTATTTAATCCTTAGGATTAATTAATTTAAAGAGCAGTGAATATAAATACTACAAAAATTATATCACTGCTCTTTTTTATTTTTTCAGCATTTTATCTATATACCGCTTATCAAATCCAAGTTTTTGCATTTGATGAAAATGCACCTTTTAATGCCAGAACCTTTCCAATTTATTTGGGTTACACTGGTTTATTTTTTTCTGGTTTAAAATTAATTTTACCAGATCCTGATACTATTAAAGTTGAACACAAAACTTTAGAATATAAAAAAACAGGAATACTAATTCTTATTGCAATTATATATGGAGCAACAATTTTAAAGGTTGGATATTTCTTAACTACATCCTTGTTTTTGTTTGCTTCTTATTATTTTTTAGGTGAAAGAAGATGGATATTGATGTTTCTATTATCTTTCCCATTTGTAGCAGCATTTATGTATTTGCTGCATGGAGTTCTTGATATCTATTTAAGAGATCCTTTCTTAAAATCGATTGGGGTGATGGGATGATAGAAGGAATACTAATTGGTTTAACTACAGCACTTACATTCCAAAATATTTTTATGGTTATGATTGGTTGTTTTTTTGGAACAATTATTGGAATGCTCCCAGGTCTAGGTCCAATGACAGCGATTGCTTTAATGATACCAATTACTTATGGTTTTGATCCTGCAACTGGTTTAATTTTGATGGCGGGAGTTTATTATGGAGCTGTTTTTGGTGGATCAACATCTTCAATTTTATTGAATGCTCCAGGTGTTCCAGGAACAGTTGCAACTTCATTTGATGGATATCCAATGGCTCAACAGGGTAAAGCAGGAAAAGCTTTAGCAATTGCTGCATGGAGTTCATTTGCAGGAGGTACACTGTCTGCAATTTATTTATTATTTATGGCACCAAGTTTATCTAAAGTAAGTTTATCATTTAGATCACCTGATTATTTTGCACTGATGATTTTAGGTCTTACAGCTATTGCAGCATTTTCTTCAAAAGGTCAGTTCTTAAAAGCAATGATGATGGTAGTGCTTGGTTTAATGTTGGCTTCAGTTGGACAAGACTCATTATCAGATATAACAAGATTTACATTTGATAATATGAATTTAACTGATGGAATTAGCTTTGTTCTCGTAGTGATGGCAACTTTTGCAATGAGTGAAGCATTAACAATAATTTTAAAAAAAAATGATCCAACCGCCGCAGCAAAACAGGTTTCATTAACCGAACTGGGTTCAATAAAAATTAACAAAGAAGAACGAGGTAAAATGTACAAAACTATTCCAAGATCATCAATTATAGGATTTTTGATTGGTGTTTTACCAGGTGCTGGTGCAACTATTGCATCATTTTTAGCTTATGGAATGGAAAGAAATTTAGTTAAAGATGAGGAAAAAGAAAAGTTTGGAAAGGGAAGTGTTAATGGATTATCTGCACCTGAGACAGCTAACAATGCAGCTTGCTCTGGTTCATTTGTTCCAATGTTAACTTTAGGTATACCAGGAAGTGGAACAACAGCTGTAATGCTAGGAGCATTATTAGGTTTTGGAATACAACCAGGTCCAAGACTTTATATGACTAATCCTGAAATTTTTTGGTCAGTAATAATGTCTATGTATATTGGAATGGTTATTTTATTAATATTAAACTTACCGTTAATTCCATATATTGCTAGAATTCTTGCAGTTCCAAAAAATTACTTAATTCCATTAATCTTATTTTTTTCAATCACTGGAATTTATGTAATGTCATTTAATAATTTTGATATCTATTTGATGATTGGAATAGCTGTTGTTGCAACTTTTTTAAGATTATATGATTTTCCAATGCCTCCATTAATATTGGCATTTGTACTTGGTGGATTAATGGAAGAAAATTTGAGAAGATCATTACTTTTAAGTAATGGATCTTGGGAATTCTTATGGGACAGAACTCTTACGGTTTGTATATTAGTTACAACAATACTTATTGTTCTTTGGCATATCTATAAAACTTTAACAAAAAAGAAATCTTAATTAAGAATTTTTTTGTACTCTTCTATAATTTTTTCCCATTGAAACTTAGAAACATATTCTTTGGCATTTTTACCAAGTACATGATATTTTTTATTTTCAATCATTGAATTTAATGATGAATAAATATCTTCAAGATTATTTCCATCACAGATTAAACCTGTTTTATCATGACTGATTGCATCTGATGCTCCACCATCTTTTCCTCCAAGAGAAGGAACACTATATTGTGCAGCTTCAACATATGCTATTCCAAAGCCCTCAACTGACTTTTTGTGAATAACTGACGGCATAACAAAAATATTTGCTTTAGCTAATAAAGCATTTTTGAGATCTGTTGTAATATCTTTAAAGAACATTACTTGTGAACTTAGATCTAATTCTTTTACTAAATCCTTAACATTTTCTAATTCATCTCCATAACCTATACAGATATAAACAATATCAGGGTATTTTTGTTTGAGATTTCTAAGAGCCATAACTATTTTTTCATGATTTTTTCTTTTATCAAATCTAGAAACTGTAATTAAGCGAGGTGTTTTAATTTTTAGTAAACTTTCAACTTTATCTAATGATTTTTTATTTAATTCTTTAACTGGGTCAACTCCAGGATTAATTACTATTACCTTACTTTGTTCTACTCCATTATTTATAGCTAAGTTTTTGGTATATTCAGAATTTGCTATTACTTTTTCTACATTGCTAAAAACTTTTAAAATTCTTTTATTTTGAGAACTATTTTTTGGATGATTTATTTCTTTACCATGTATTAGGCAATATTTCTTTTCGTTTGATTTAATTAATTCTAAGCTTTTCCAATGATCAGCAATAATTCCTTGAACTTTATTTTCTTTTAAAAACTCATTAATCAATTGAGCTTTTCTAATTTTTCTCAAAAATTTGAATCCACCAATTCTTTCAATTGAAAAATTTGCCTCTTGATCAAACTCTTTATAATTTTCATGATAGTCTGCAAAAACTTTAATCATAAAGTTTTTAGACATTTCTTTAGCAAGACCCCACATTAAGCTTTGCATACCACCTAATTCAGGTGGAAATGATCTTGTTACAATTAAATACATTAATTATTTTTCCACTTAATACCACATCCAACACTTGGTGTTTGCTTTTCAGGTCCTTTATCTGTCTCAGCAATTTGTTTCATTGCTTTTAATAAATCACTTTCACCATCTCTAACTGGAACTAAATTTTTAAGCTCTCTTAATCTTCCTCTATATTGAAGCTCTAGATTTTTGTTGTAACCAAAAAAATCTGGTGTGCATACCGCGTCATATGTTCTAGCAATCTCTTGTGTTTCATCGACTAGATAAGGAAAATTAAATTTATTTCTTTTAGCAAATTCAATCATATTTTCAAAAGAGTCCTCTGGATGACTTTCAGCATCATTTGAACATATGGCAACAGTGTTAATACCTAACTTTTTTAATTCATTACAATGATCTACAATATCTTTTGTTACTGCTTGCACATAAGGACAATGATTACAGATAAACATAATTAAAGTTCCGTTTTCACCTCTAACACCATCTAAGGAAATTATTTTATTCTCTGTTGATTTAAGCTTAAAGTCGTGTGCCTTTTGCCCGAAATCACATATTGGAGTTTGTATTGGCATAATGTAATAATATATAAATTATGTTTTACGATTTAAAAGATAAAAAACCAAAAAACTCTGGCGAAAATTGGGTAGCTCCTAATGCAACTATAATTGGCGATGTTACTTTAGAAAAGAATTCAAGTATATGGTTTAATGCAACCTTAAGAGGAGATATTGAAAATATTTACGTTGGTGAAGGTTCAAATGTTCAGGACGGAAGTGTTTTACATACTGATCCAGGTTACCCATTAAAAATTGGAAAGAATGTAACTGTTGGACATATGGTTATGCTTCATGGATGCACGATTGGAGACAATAGTTTAATTGGTATTGGTGCAGTTATTCTTAATAATGCCAAGATTGGAAAAAATTGTATTATAGGTGCAAAAGCACTAATTACAGAAAACAAAGAAATACCAGACAATTCATTAGTAATTGGTTCACCAGGAAAAGTTGTAAGAGAAGTTACTGAAGAAGAAAAAAAAGCTGTATTTGAAAACACAAAACACTATCAGGATAATTGGAAAAAATATTCAAAATCTATTTTTTAAAATTTTTAAATGACAGAAAATAAAAATCTTAATACTTTAGCTGAGTCTTATAATACAGATAAACTTGAGCATGGTTATATCAAGATATATGAAAAATATTTTGAAAGTATAAGAAATGAAAATTTAAAAATACTGGAAATAGGTATTGCAGATGGAAAGTCTTTATTGATGTGGTCGGATTATTTTAAAAATTCTACAGTAATTGGAATTGATATTCATAAAATAGACATTAAAGAAAAAAAATTAGACAGACATAACATCAAAGTTCACCAAGGATCACAAAGTGATGATAAATTCATTAATGAAATTATTAAAGAGTATGGGAATTTTGATATCGTAATTGATGATGGTAGCCATTTAAGAAAAGATGTAATAAAAAGTTTTCACTTGCTTTTTCCTCATCTTAACAATGATGGTTTATATGTAGTTGAAGATATGCAAACAAGTTATAATCATTTCTTTGGAGGAAATCCATTTGATTTGAAATATTCAAATTCTCATATGAATTTTTTTAAACATTTAACTGATAGACTTAATTACCAAGAAATAGCTAATCCTTTTTATATTTCCAATAAATATGATGCTAAAATTACAAATGTTTCTTTTTATCACAATCTTGTTTTTGTAAGAAAGGGTGTAAATGATAAATTAAGTAAGGAAGTGATTAATCATTCTTACGAAAATATGAAATTTAATGAAAAATCTTCACGAACTAGAAATTCATTTAAGTATTATCTAAAGTATAAAGTCTTTTATAAAATCTATACATTCTTTTTCATGATATTTACCATGATAAAAAGATTATTATTGTTAAGATTTTAAGGGACTAACCAAGAGTTTTTATTATTTTCCAAATCAAATTTTGCTCTACGATGTCCTTTTGCTGCTAGATAAAGCCATTCAATAGATTTAATTTTACATTTAATAACAGTAAAGTTTTTATAACCATCTTCACTTTGTTCCATAGTGTAATCAAAATCTTCTAATTTAGAAATCATTCCAGAAGTTGGATTTTCTGATGTAGTTCCTGGAGGGTTATCAGTTAAGTAGCATCTTCTACTTATATGTTGAGTTTTTTTCCAAGACTCCTCTGTTGTAGAGTTTTGGTTATTTATTTCACAATCAACTCTTACTCTTAATTGGATTTTTTCTTCTTTGTCATAGAAAAGTAATGAAGCTTTATTGTTTTTCTTAAGAATATCTACTTTTGGGGATCTAAGATCAGTGTGAAACTGTAATAAGTTATTTTTTCTATCTGATTTTCTTAAAACAACAATTCTACCCTCAATTTCATCTTGGTGTGCACACATGAAAACAGGAATTCTAAAAGATGATGATCTGTTAATTACAGCATCATCTAGCATAGACCAGTACTTATTCTGAATTTCCTCTAGGTTTTCATAGTATGCTGGCTGCATACATTACTTTCTAAATCTTTTTATTAAACTAGATGTATCCCATCTATTTCCACCCAAACCTTGAACTTCTCCATAGAATTTATCTACAAGTTCTGTAACAGGTAATAATGATCCATTATTTTTGGCTTCTTCCATTGCAATCTTTAAATCTTTTCTCATCCAATCAACTGCAAAACCAAAATCAAATTTATCATCAATCATTGTTTTGTATCTATTTTCCATTTGCCAAGATTGAGCTGCACCTTTTGAAATTACTTCAATAACATCTTCCATATTTAGTCCAGCTTTCATACCAAAATTAATTCCCTCAGATAGCCCTTGAACTAATCCCGCTATACAAATTTGATTAACCATTTTAGCAAGCTGTCCAGAACCAGCTTTACCAAGTAGTTTCATTTTTTTGCTGTAGCAATCAATTTTATCTTTAGCTTTATCAAAATCAGCTTGATCACCACCGATCATTACTGTTAGTGCACCATTTTCTGCACCAGCTTGTCCACCAGATACTGGAGCGTCTAACGCACCAAATCCATTTTTCTTTGCGTAGTCATAAATTTCTCTAGCAATTGTTGCTGAAGCAGTAGTGTTATCAATATAGATTGCACCTTTTTTAATAGTTTTAAATGCACCATCGTCACCAAATGTTACTTCTCTTAAATCATTATCATTTCCAACACAGGTAAAGATATACTCTGCATCTCTCGCAGCTTCTGCAGGAGTCTCCACCATTTTACCCTTGTATTCGTTAACCCATTTTTCTGCTTTTGATTTTGTTCTGTTAAAAACAGTTACATTATGACCACCTTTTGATATATAACCTGCCATTGGATAACCCATGACACCAAGACCTATGAAAGCAACATTACAACTCATAATTTTTTATGTTTAATAGTTTAAGTTTAAAAGTAATTATATTTGGATTTATTTTTACATTTTTTTCTAGTTTTGGACAGAGTTTTTTTTTAGGCTTATTTAATTCTAGCATTAGAGAAACACTTTCAATCACTCATGGACAATTTGGCTCAATCTATGCTTCTGCAACATTACTCAGTAGTTTTCTTTTAATCTGGGTTGGAAAAAAAATTGATGATATCAATATCTTTAAATTTGCTTTTTATGTAACTTTACTTCTATCTTTTTCTTGTTTTTTCTTTTCAAAGATTTCAACAATAGCTTTTTTATTTATTGCTGTATTTTTAATGAGATTTTCTGGTCAAGGATTAATGTCTCATACAGCAACTACGACAATTTCAAGATATTTTACAAAGTCTCGAGGAAAAGCTTTAAGCACTTGTTGGTTTGGTCTTTCAACAGCTGAATTTATTCTACCAGTTTTAATAGTCTTTTTATTAACCATAACAACTTGGCAAAACATATGGATATTCATATCAATCTTAGTTTTGTTATTTCTACCAATAA
>CACEIH010000014.1 GCA_902559565.1 uncultured Pelagibacteraceae bacterium | reverse complement strand
CTGTTTGTGATCCAATTGATAATGGTGCCATTAAGGAGGCTACAGATGCTGCAGATCCGCTAGATGATCCACCAGGAGTTCTTGAATAATCATGTGGGTTCGTAGTTTTAGGTGGACCCAAATATGCTAACTCTGATGTTGCTGTCTTACCCATAACAATTGCGCCTGCAGCATGTAATAAATCAATTATTTCGGCATTTTGTGAATATGATTTACCTTTTCTTATAACAGTCCCACATTCAGTTGGCATATCCACAGTACCTACAATATCCTTAACCGCTATAGGAACACCATGTAAAGGTCCTACTGGTTTTCCCGATCTTCTATATTCATCTGCATCTGAAGCTTTTTCTAATAAAATTTTTTTATCAAAATGAGCCCATGCCTTAACTTCTTTTTCAAATTTGTTTATTCTTTCAATATATTTTTCACAAACTTCTACTGAACTGATTTGAGCATCCTTAATTTTTAATGCTAACTCCTCAACACTTAAAGAAAAAATATCTATCATTAATTTTCAAAACTAATTTGCAAATAATGTTTCAGGTAACCATAAAGCAATTCCTGGGAACCAGTACATTAAAACCATTGCTAATATTACAATTGCTAAAAAGGGCATTATACCTCTGAATATTTCCATTAATTCAACATTTCTAGACTGAACACCTTTTAGATAATAAGCGGACATTGCCATTGGTGGGGTTAAAAATGATGTTTGTAAATTTAATGCTATTAGCATTGCAAAAAAATATGGATTTACTCCAAAAAATTCTACTAACGGTAAGAAAATTGGAACAAAAATAATTAAAATTTCTGTCCATTCTAATGGCCATCCTAATAAGAAAATGATTATTTGGGTAATTACTAAAAATTGCCAAGGCTGAAGATCTAATGATTTAAAGAAATGTTCAAATACTTCATGACCACCTAAATATGAAAATACAGAAGCAAATGTCCATGAACCAATGAATAACCACATAATCATTGCTGTGGTCTTTGCTGTTAAAAATACTGACTCTTTAAAATTTTTCCATTTCAAGGTCTTATAAAAATAAGATAATACTAAAGCTCCAAAAGCTCCTACTGCAGCTGCTTCTGCTGGAGTAGCAATACCTGCCAGTATTGTTCCTAAAACTAAAATAATTAATGAAAATAACGGCAAGAAAGAAACTAAAACTTCTTTCATAATCACAGCAGTAGGTGGTATCTCTTCAGCAGCTGGTTTAGGTGCAATCGATGGATTTAACCAAGCTCTAAAAACTGCATAGCCTATATAAAGTCCAGCTAACATTAAGCCTGGAAATATTGCTGCAGCAAATAATCTTAATGGAGATAATTGTGCAATTACCGAATAAACAATCAACATTATGCTTGGAGGAATTAAAATTCCTAAGCATCCACCAGCACAAATAATTCCAGATGCAAATTTTTTATCATATCCTGCTTTAACCATTGCTGGCCAAGCTAAAAGACCCATTAAAGTTACTACAGCTCCAATGATACCTGTTGCAGTAGAAAATAATGTACAAGTTATCAAAGCTGCAACTGCCATAGAAGCTGGAAGTTTGTGTGAAGCTAATCTTATTGCAAAAAATAATTTTGCTACTATTCCTGCTCTCTCAACTAAATATCCCATAAATAAGAAGAGCGGGACTGCGGTTAGCACATTGTTATCCATTACAGTATAGGTGTTTTGTACAAAGAGTTGGAAAATTCTATTATCAAATAGATGTTCCATTTTTGTTGGATCAAAATAAGCATAGTATCCAAAACCTAAACCCATAGCCATTAATGTAAATGCAATTGGAAAGCCCAAAAGAACTGCAAACAGAAATATACCCATCATTAAAATTGCAACTTCTGGATTTGTAAGACTAAATAACATCTTCAGTATTACCTTTCTGTGATGTTCTCATTAATAGTTTTTCAGTTTCTTCAGCATCAGCAGAATCTCTCTCTGGCCAACTGCCGGTTTGAATACAAAGAATACATCTAAAAACTTCACTAATACCTTGGATGGTTAAAAGAGCACCTGATAAAGGTATTAAAGATTTTGCCATATAAATTTGAATTTGAGCAGGACTGTTCCAACTTGTCTCTTTTATTTTCCAAGCCAGTGCTGCATACTCATAACCATAAAAAGCTAGAGCTAAAACTCCAGGAAAGAAAAATATAAAATATAAAACTAAATCAATATAAGCTTGTGTTTTTTGAGAAAATAATCTGTAAATTACATCTCCTCTAACATGCGCTTCAGTTGAAAGAGTATAGGCACCTGCCATCATAAATATAGCACCATACATCTGAAGACTAAAATCAAAATTCCATAAAGTAGGAGCATTTAAAGCATATGCCATAAAAACTTCGTAGCATGTTCCTCCCATTAAGATCACAATACACCATGAAAATGCTTTACCCATTGAGATGCTTAATCTGTCAGCAAATTTAATATACGATCTCATCATAGATATAAACTTTTATTGAATTGCATTGAATTAATCAAATAAAAAAGGGGGCCGAGGCCCCCTTTTAAAATTTTTAAAAAGTTAATTATATCTTAACTTTTCCAATTGGACCAAACTCATTTTCATATGCAAGTTTGTAATTTGGCTGATTCATCAGCAAGTACTTCATTACTCTTTTTGCATACGACTTTTGAGAATCTACGATCTTTTTAAAGAAAGGATCTTTCTTATTGAAGTCGCCGATTACTTTATCCCAACCTTTTAATTGTTCAGCTAGGATTGCATCAGAAGTTTGGTAAACATTTACTTTGTGCTCATTCATTAACTTAGCTAAGTCAGCTGAGTATCTTACTAAAGCTTTAAAGTAGTTATCACTGTTTGCAGCATAAGCAGCATTCTTCAATATTGCTTGGTGTGCAGGTGATAAACTATTATATGTTTTTTTGTTAACTGGTATTTCAAACATCTCTTGAGATTGGTGGAAGCTTCCTAAGTGATAATGCTTAGAAACGTCTTGCATACCAAATTGAGAGTCTGAAGTTGGGTTGTTAAACTCAGCAGCTTCAATCAAACCAGTTTTCATTGCTGGTTGAATTTCGCCACCTGGTAATTGTCTAACTACCATTCCCATTGCAGTTAAAACGTTAGTCGCTAGACCAACAGTTCTGTACTTCATACCTTTTACATCAGATACTTTAGTTACGTTCTTTTTGAACCAACCAAAAGGCTGTGCAGGCATAGGCATATGGAAGAATCCAACATAATCGAAACCAACTTTTGCAAGTGTTTCGTCATATAATTTTCTTCCTCCACCATACTCCATCCATCCCATAACTTCTTGAGATGACATTCCGTATGAAGGACCAGTTCCAAATAATGATGCAGCAGGATTTTTACCATACCAATATGCAGTCACCCAGTGACCCATATCAACTACACCAGAACTTACCGCTTGTCCGATTTCTGAAGTTTTTACAACTGCTCCAACCGGCTGAAGATCAATCTGAAGAGAACCTCCAGACATTTCTTTTACCATGTTACAGTAGTCACCAGCCATTTCAAAAAAGATGTTAGCTCCACTTGGCCATGCAGCTTGCATCTTTAAAGTTTTATGACCGTCTGCAGTTGCTATGTTTGGCATTGCAACTGTAGCTGCAGCTACGGCACCAGCTTTAGCAGCAGTTTTAAAGAACTTACGTCTTGAAGATGTTTTAATCTTCAATGATTTATTTTCTTTTGTCATTATTACTCCTATTAAAGTTAATTAACTCTCTGAATTTAAACACAGAATTAGATTAGAGTCTTTCTAAAAAAAGGCGTAGATGTCGCAGAAATTTAATTTTTTACAATCTTGAGTAGAATTAATTGACTTTATTTTTACATTTTCCAGTTTTAAAAAACTCGTCAATATTATCTATTGCTAAATTAGCCATTGCAATTCTAGTATCTTTAGTAGCACTTCCCAAGTGAGGTAAAACAAAAGCTGATTTGATTTTAAGATATCCTGGATTTAAATTTGGTTCATTTTTGTAGACATCTAAACCTACAGCATAAATTTTTCTTCTGTTTAAAGCATCAATCAGAGCCCCATCATCTACAATATCTCCTCTTGCAACATTAGTAATTACTGCTCCTTTTGGAAAATATTCTACTGTTTCTTTATTAATCATATTTTCTGTTTCTTTTGTTGCAGGACAACAAATAGATAGAACGTCAGAGACTGAAAAAAGACTTTTAATATTATCATGATAAACAGCACCTTGTTCTTTGTCTTCACTCAATTTTGATCGATTATGGTAATGAATTATCATTCCCAGTGACCTTGCTATTTTTGCAATTTTTTGACCTATTCTACCCATTCCTAAAATTCCCAATCTTGTTCCAGTTAATTGTTTTCCAATTAAATAATCTGCTGACCATTTCCAGCCACCCTCTTTAGCAGACTCGATTCCTTCTGCTGCTCTTCTACATGCACCCAAAATTAATAAAACGCCTATTTCAGCAGTTGCATCTGACAAGACTTCAGGAGTATTTGTAACAGCAATGCCTCTTTTTTTAGCAGCTTCTAAATCTATGTTACCAAAACCAACTGCAAAGTTTGAAATAATCTTAATTGTATCGGGCAATTTATTAATTGTTTCCCTATCCATCTTGTCTGTGAGTGATGTTAATATTCCGTCACAACCCTTGCTCATTTCTATTACTTTTGATTGAGAATACAATTCATCGTTAGAATTGAATATTGGTTCAAAAGTATTTGAAGCTTTATCTTCACTGTCTTTAATCAGTTTTCTTGTAATCAAAATTTTTTTCATAAGATTTTTTTAGATTATCAGTTAAGATCAAATATCTTTCCTGGATTCATGATATTGTTTGGGTCTAATGTTCTTTTAATTGATTTCATAACTGGAATATTATCAGGATGTTGCTCTAGTAAATACTCTTTTTTATGAAGCCCTACACCATGTTCACCAGTAATAGTTCCGTTAAGCTCTATTGATTTTTTTATTAGTGTGTCATTAAAAGACCTAATTTTTTTATAACTTTCTTTATTTTTTGGATCAAAAGGTAAAATCACATGGAAATTACCATCACCCATGTGACCAACCATTGGAGCTCTAACTCCAAATTTCTCTGCTTGTTCTTCTGCAAATTTTACACACTCTGTGATCTTTGAGATAGGAACACATACATCAGTTGAATAAACTCTACCATTATTGATTAAAGCTTTAACTGAATAATATACATCCCACCTCGCCTTCCAAATCTTGTTTCTCTCCTCTAAATCTTTAGCCCACTTAAATGAGCTACCATTGTTGTCTTTTGAAATTTCCTCTACAATTTTTATATTTTCATTATTAGAAATTTCAGATCCATGAAATTCAAAAAATAAAGTTGGTACTGCCTGAATGTCTTTTAGTTTAGAATAATTAATGCTAATTCCCATTTGTTCTTTATTGAGCATCTCAATTCTTGCTATTGGGACACCATACTGAATAACTTGTTGAGCAGTCATTACAGCATCTTCTAAAGAAGGAAAATGGCAAACAGCACTCATTATGTTTTCTGGTATCGGGGATAATCTTAAATGAACTTCAGTAATAACACCTAAAGTTCCTTCTGATCCAATAAATAGATTTGTCAAATTATATCCTGCAGATGTTTTTTTAGTTCTACCACCAGTTTTTATAATATCACCATTAGGCAAAACTACCGTAAGACCTGAAATAACTGTTTTCATGGTTCCATATTTTACCGCCATTGTACCTGACGCAGAGGTCGAGGCCATTCCACCTAAGGCAGCATTAGCTCCAGGATCAATTGGAAAAAAAACTCCATCCTCTCTTAAATACTCATTCAATTGTTCTCTTGTTACACAAGCTTGAACTCTACAATCAAAATCCTCAACATTAACACTTAAAATTTTATTCATCTTTTCCAAACAAATAGTTATGCCATTTTCATTACCTACTACATTGCCCTCCAAAGAAGTTCCTGTTCCAAATGGAACAACAGGAATTTTATGTTCATTACATAATTTTAGTATTTTTGAAACTTCTTCATTAGTTTCAGGGAAAACAACTGCCTGAGATAAAACTGGATCATAAGTATCTTCACCTCTAGCATAATTGGCTCTAGCAGACTCAGAAGTCGAAAACCTTCCATTAAGCATTTTCTTTAACTCTGCCTGGACTTGTTCATTCATATTTTTAATATTATTAAAGAATAAGAAAAAATACAGCTTATTTAGTAAGCATTTTCTTTATATTCTCTAAGGCTTGGGAAATATTATCTCTAGATGCAGCAAAACTAAATCTAACATAGTCATTACAAGTTTTTCCAAATGCAGTTCCAGGCACTATTGCCACACCTGCTTCATGCATTGCTTTTTTACAAAATTCAGATCCATTCATGCCTGTTCCAATTACTTTAGGAAATGCATAAAAAGCACCACCAGGCAAACTACATTCTACTCCTGGCAAATCATTCAAACCTTGATGAATTAAATTTCTTCTTGCTGTAAACTTTTCCATCATTTCATGTATTGAATCATCTGGACCATCTAATGCTGCTATTCCTGCATATTGCGCTGCAGCATTTACACAAGAAACACTATTAATCAAAAGTTTATTTACATGTGGAACTAATTCTTTTGGCCAAAAACTCCAACCTAGCCTCCATCCTGTCATAGAATAAGCTTTACTCCAACCTTCAAGTACAATTAATCTTTCTCTTAACTCAGGATAATTAAAAAATGAGGGCATTTCTTTATTGTCAAAAATTTGTCTACTATAAATTTCATCACTTAAAATAGTTACATGCGGATGTTTTTTTAATCCCTCAGCCAATACATCAATATCTGATTTTTCTACAAAACTTCCTGTAGGATTGTTTGGATTGATTAATATTAATAATCTTGTTTTATCAGTAATTAAAGACAATATTTTTTCAGGATTAAATTTTAAATCTTTATCCTCTGTTAAATCATAAGGAACAGGCGTTGAGCCTGTATAATTAATCATTGATTCATATATTGGAAAGGCAGGAGTAGGATGAATTATTTCGGCACCTGGTTCCCCAAAACATTGTATTGCATAACTCATTGTAGGTTTACCACCTGGCATAATTAGAATCCTTTCAGAATCTATATCTGTATTATATCTTTTTTTAATCCATCTCGTAACAGCCTGCCTGCACTCTAAAATTCCATTAGACAAAACATAACCATGATGTCCATCATCTAACGCTTTTTTTGCAGCTTCAACAACGTGCTTGGGTGTTTTAAAATCTGGTTGACCCAAACCCAAATGTATCATTGGATTTCCTTTAGCTTCTAGTGCTTTAGCTTCTGCTAAAACTGAGAAAGCTGTTTCAGTCCCTAAATTATTTAAATTCTTTGCTAGCTTCATGATTATGTTCCTTTAATTTTAAGATCTATTTCTATAAATTAATTTCGAACTATTCAACTCTTTTAAGTTTTTACAGCCCATTAAAACCATATTTCTATTAATCTCATCGTGCATATTTTTTAATAAATGTTCAACACCTTGTTGGCCTCCTGCGGCCAAAGAGAACAAGAACATTTTACCAAAACTACAAGCTTTTGCACCGGCAGCTAGTGCTTTTAACACATGCGTTCCTCTTCTAACTCCACCATCTAATATAATTTCCAACTTATCTCCTACTGCATCAGAGATAGCTTTTACTTGGTCAAAAGGAGATCGCGATCCATCAAGTTGGCGACCACCATGATTAGAAATCATAATTGCAGTACATCCAATATCTATTGCTCTTTTTGCATCCTCAACTGACATAACACCTTTTAATGCAAATGGTCCATTCCATTTCTTTACACAATATTCTGCATCTTTCCAATTCATTGCTGGATCATATTGTTCATTAATATAATCAATAACTGATTTTGCAATATTAGTGCCCTTATCTGTTTTTGTTGCTACATTTGCTAATTTAAATTTACCATGGGTGAGATAATTAAATACCCAGCTAGGATGTAACGCAAAACTCATTAAACTTTGTAATGTTAATTTTGGAGGAGTTGTAAAGCCTGTTCGATGATCTCTTTCTCTGTTACCTGCAACTAAAGTATCAACTGTTAAACACATGCCATCGAAACCTGACCTTCTACATCGTTCTATTAAATCATCTGTAATTGACTGATCCTTATGCACATACAGCTGAAACAATTTAGGACCACCAGAAATATTTGAAATCTCCTCGATAGTATTATTAGCCATAGTTGACATGCTATAAAATGTTCCAAATTTATCTGCTGCCTTTGCTGATGCTTTATCACCATCATGATGATATAATCTTTGCATAGCACAAGGTGATAAAAATATTGGCATATCAATTTTTTTTCCAAATACAGTAGTTGATAAGTCAGGCTTACCCACACTTGCTAAAATATTTGGAATTAAATCACATTCATCAAAGGCTTTTGTGTTTCTTTTCAATGTAGTTTCATCATCTGCCCCACCATCAATGTAGTGAAAGATTGGAGAAGGTAATCTTTTTTTTGCTAGTCTTCTGAAATCTTCAAAATTGTGACAATTTTTTAAACTCATTATCTTCTGAATCTAAGATTATTTCTATTTAGATCACTAATTTTTGTACAACCCATCAATTTCATGTCGCGTTCTAATTCAGATTTATACTTTTCTATAGCTCTTTCTACACCAGCTTGTCCTGCTGCTGCCAAAGCATATAGATAAAGTCTTCCGCCTGAGCAAGCTTTTGCACCTAAAGATAAAGCTTTTAACATATGTGTTCCTCTATGAATTCCACCTTCACAAATTACATCTAACTTATCACCCACCGCATCAACAATTTCTGCTAATTGATCAAAAGGAGATCTTGATCCATCTAGTTGCCTTCCACCATGATTGGAAACCATTATACCTGTGCATCCAATATCAACAGCTCTTTTTGCATCTTCGACAGACATAACTCCTTTTAATGCGAAGTGACCCCCCCACTTAGAACAAAGTTGTTCTGCGTCTTTCCAATTCATTGATTGATCCAGCATTGTAGAAAAATAATTTCCTATCGAAGAATTAGTACTTGTACCTTCTTTTACAAAATCTTGAAGGTGTGGTAATTCAAACTTTCCTCTTGTTAAATAATTTATTCCCCACATTGGTTTTGTAGCAAAACTAAACAAACTTGATAAAGTCAATTTAGGAGGAGATGTAAACCCAGTTCTCAAATCTCTTTCACGGTTACCTCCAGTAATAGTGTCTACTGTCAAAGCCATAACATCAAATTTTGCAGCTTTGGCTCTCTCTAAACATGAGTCATTTAAACCTCGATCTTTATGAAAATAAAATTGAAACATTTTTGGAGTATCAATCATTGATGATATTTCTTCTACACTTACAGTTGCTAATGCTGAAACTCCAAACATAGTATTAAATTTTTTTGCTGCTTTTCCAACAGCCCTTTCACCCTCGTAATGGAACAGTCTTTGAAGAGCAGTAGGTGATAAATAAAAAGGTAAGTCTAATTTTTTACCAAATATTGTTGTCGACAAATCAACATTCTCAACACCTCTTAGAACATTAGGAACAAGGTCTACATCGTCAAATGCACTAGTGTTTCTTGCATAAGTAATTTCATCATCAGCTGCACCATCTATGTAATGAAAAATTGGAGATGGTAATTTTTTTTTAGCTAATTTTCTAAAATCACTAAAATTGTGACAATCATTTAAATTCATTATTCTATGCTAAAACTTTTTGAAAAGATTAAACATATAACTATTTGCCCCAGGATTTTTGTCTCCTAAACTCGCATTGGATAAATGATTATATGAAAAACCTATTTGACTATCCAAAGGTAATTCTAATGATAATTGAATTTCACTCTTAAATTCTAAAGCATGACCAAGATCTTTTCCATTTCCTTCATTGTAATAGCCAGGTGTGAAGCTTGGGGTAAGACTTAATGCTCCAATTTTATAATTAGCTTGAACACCAGTATAAAAATATGATGCATTATCTGCTGTAATCATAGCTCCAGTAATTGGAGATAAATTTCCTAAAATTGTATCTCTATTTAAATCTTTATTAAGATGTTGAATTCCAATTAATGTTGATCTTTTTCCATCATCACTAAAATCAAACATTCCAGTGAAAACATTGAATTCAGTATTTTTATTTTTAGTCCATTGTTCCTCAGCAATTAGAGGAATAGAAAATAAAAAAGAAAATAAAATT
>CACEIH010000013.1 GCA_902559565.1 uncultured Pelagibacteraceae bacterium | reverse complement strand
GAACTATGATTGGTACAGGGAGCAATCCAAACGTTGCTGCTGTGATTGTGATAGGTATTGAGCCTAAGTGGACAAAAAAAATAGTTGATGGGATAGCCAAAACTGGAAAACCAGTAGAAGGTTTTCATATTGAACGTACAGGAGATATTGGGACAGTAATGAAAGCTTCAAAAAAAGCACAAGAATTTGTTATGTGGGCATCAGAAAAACAACGAGTAGAATGTCCTATTAGTGATCTATGGATTTCAGTTAAGTGTGGAGAATCTGATACTACATCTGGTTTAGCTGCAAACCCAACAGTTGGAAATTTGATGGATAAACTTGAACCATTAGGTGTTCATTTATGTTTTGGTGAAACATCAGAGCTTACTGGTGCTGAAAAAGTTTGTGCAACAAGAGGTGCTACAAAGGAAGCATCGGATAAATTTATGAAGACCTGGAGCTCTTACAATGATTTTATTTTAAAAGAAGCAACAGATGATCTATCTGAAAGTCAGCCAACAGCAGGTAATATCGCGGGTGGTTTAACTACTATCGAAGAGAAAGCTTTTGGAAATTTTCAAAAAATTGGTAATTGTAAATTTGTAGATGTTTTAGAGCCAGCCGAGGAACCAAAAAAAGGAAAAGGTTTGTATTTTATGGATACTTCATCAGCTGCTGCTGAATGTGTTACTCTTCAAGCCGCCGCAGGTTTTAACATTCATTTATTTCCAACGGGACAAGGTAATATTGTTGGTAACCCAATTGAACCAGTTGTAAAATTAACAGCAAATCCTTTAACTGTTAAAGGTATGGGGGAGCATATCGATTGTGATGTATCTAAAATTCTTTCAAGAGAGATGAATATGTCTGAAGCGGGAGATAAACTCATCGAAACAACTTTAAGAGTTGCTAATGGAAGATTAACCTGCGCTGAAGCTTTAGGTCATAGAGAATTTGTTATGACTAAACTTTACAGAAGTGCTTAATTAATCAATCATAAAATGTTATTCAAAAAGTATTTGGTAATTATACCAGGTATTATACTTGCTTTTGTTCTTTATACACTATCACAGGGTTTTAATAATATAATTGGTATTGAATTATTAGGTTATAGTAAAAGTCCTATCTCTACAGCAATGATTGCTATCTTGCTTGGAATATTTTTTGGAAATTTGTTTAAAATCAGAGATAGCTTTAAAAAAGGTTTGGATTTTACAAGAGAATATATTCTAAAGTTAGGAATAATTTGTCTTGGAATTCAATTAAAACCTTTCGAATTTTTAGATTTTGGTAAAATTTCAATCCCACTAATTATAGTGTGTATAATCAGTGTTTTAATTGTAATCAAACTTTTAATTAAAAAACTTAAAATTCCAACTCGTATGGCTTATCTAATTTCTATAGGAAGTACTGTTTGCGGAACTACAGCAATAATGGCTACAGCTCCTGTAATTAAAGCAAATAAAAGTGAGGTCTCTTATGCTATAGCAAATATCACATTATTTGGAATACTGTCCATGTTGATTTATCCATATTTTGCAAATTTTTATTTTGATGGAGAGCCTTTATTTATTGGTTTGTTTTTAGGAACTTCAATTCATGAAACGTCCCAAGTAGCTGCTGCAGGACTTATATATGAGCAACAATTTAATAGTCCCGAAACATTGAATATAGCAACAGTTACAAAACTTATTCGAAATACTTTTTTGATTGTGATGATACCTTTGTTTGCCTTTTTGTATAATAGGGGACAAGTTAAAGAAAAGAATTATTCTTTACTTAGTATTTTTCCTTATTTTGTTTTAGGCTTTGTGGGAATGATTATATTTAGAAATGTTGGAGACGAAATATATATCTCTAATCCAAACTGGATTGAAAGTATAAATATAATTAAATTATTTTCAAAAATATTCTTAACAATGGCAATGGCTGCAATAGGACTATCTACAAATTTAAAAGATATTAAAAGCATGGGATATAAACCTTTTTTAGTTGGATTTATAGCTATGTTAACAGTAGGTATTGTTTGTATAATTACTATTGAGAGTTATTTAAAATTTTTTATTTAGCAGTTTTAATAAAATATTTTTTTCTTAAATTAGACAAAAATCTTCTTATAAATGCAGCCGCAATACCTAGACAAACAGCAAACATTATGGAAAATAATCCATAAAAGAATGGCATATCTTTTGAAAATTCTTCAATAAATTTTGAAAAGAAATTTAAATCAGAACTTGCTACATTAAAAATTTCTTTTTTAACCTCTTCTGCAAAAAAAGTATCATAAGCAATAGCTATACCGACAACTAATAATAAAATTGCTAATAAAGCTTTAAGTCCAGAACTGTCAATTTTTTCTCCAAGTTTTTGACCAATCTGTACTCCTAATATAGATCCAACAACCAACATTACAACTAACATTAAGTCTATTGAACCATAATTAAATGAATGTAAAAAAGTTACAATGACACTTACAAAAATTGTTACAAATAAAGAAGTTCCTGGAACTAGCCTAGTTGGCATTTTTATAATATAAATCATTGCTGGCACTAGAATAAATGCACCACCAATACCCATTATGGCGGCTATAAAACCAACAATAAATCCAATAATGATTGGAGTAAATATACTTTCATATAGTTTCGATTTTGGAAATCTCATTCTTAAAGGAAGACCATGTATCCAGTAATGAACATGTAGCTTTTTTCTCTCTACAACATTTTTTTTTGCTTTATCTATTTCACCAAGACTCTCAACCAACATTAAAGTGCCAATAATTGCGAGAATATACATGTATGCTAAGGAAATAACGGTATCAATTTTTCCAATACCTTTAAAATATGTAAAAGTATAAATACCCAGAGCAGTTCCTATTGAGCCACCTATTACAATCATAAAACCCATTTTATAATCCAAAGTATTTTTTAACCAATGAGTAGTAGATCCCGACACAGAAGTTGCTAGAATATTATTAGCTTCATTAGCAACAGCATAAGCAGGTGGAACACCAAGAAAAATTAAAAATGGTGTCATTAAAAATCCACCGCCAACACCAAATAAACCTGAAAGAACTCCAACTAATGCACTTAACAAAAGAATTTCGACTGGATTAACAAATACTTGAGCTATAGGTAAAAAAACGTCCATCTAAAAATATAAAACTTCAAATTTAACTTATTTAAAAGTTATAAAAGTTCCAATTAAAATCACACTCCAACAAGCAGCTATTGCTGAAAAAATCCCAGTTTTAATAAAAGTTGTTTTTTTGTTAGTAATTTTTCGTAGGATTTTTATATTTGAAAGGTGCATCTATATTCTTCAATACACCCGCTTAAAAAATTGTCAAATTATAATTTAATAAATAGTTGCCCCAAAGATCTTTATCTCTCCATCCTCAACTCCAAGAACTAATCTGCCCAAGAACTCCCCTGGGATTTTCTTGTTTGTTTGTTTAATAAGGACAGTAATATACTCTCCTCTTCTAAGAGTACCAAAAGGGTTATAGGTCTCATTCAGGTTTGTAATAAGTTCGTTGTTAGCCCACTGCTTTCCTAACTCAACCTCATTTGCTCCAAAGAGCATTTGAGTTGAAAAATCTCTCGTAAATCCACCATAATCTTTGATATTAGAGGATTTAACTAAATTTTCCCAAAATGGTTTACCAATTGAGAATATCTCTTCATCAGATTTAGCTAAAAGGTCCATAGATGATGATGTTTACTCTTTATATACTTAAGAGGCTTTCTTCTTCTCATTTTCATCCACTATATGATAAACGGGTACTTTTTCCATAGTGAATTTACCAGTCTTAGGGTCTCTTCTTGAAACGGTTAAACAATGCCAATTTTCATCATCTAATTTCATATGATCCCCTCTGTAATAATATCCTGGCCAACGAGTTTCTTCTCTAAATAAAGTATGTTCAGTTACACATTGAGATGTCAGGGCTCTGTGTTTAAGTTCCCATGCTCTCATTAATTGGTGATAATCTTCAGCACCTACTTTTTCCAAATCCTCTTGAAGCCAATCTAAAAGTTCAAGAGCTCTTTTTAACATATTTCCATTAGTCATATAATTTGATGTAATACCGCCTACGTATTCATCCATTATTTTTTGAAGTCTTTGTAAACCTTGAATTGGAGAAATATAGCTTGGTGAAACTGTACCCCCAGTGATTTCATTTTGGGCAACTGTGAATGTTTCTAATGGCTTATATACTGCAGTTTTAAAATTTTCACATTGTTTATCAGAAACATTAATTCCATCAGCTTTTTTGTCTTCAATATATTTAACTGCTGCTTTTGCTGCTAGTCTTCCTTCAGTAAAAGAGCCTGAAGAGAATTTATGAGCACTTCCTCCAACAGTATCACCAGCTCCAAATAAACCATCAATAGTTAACATTCGATTATAACCCCAGAAATATTCGGGTGGAGATAAATCCTCTGGACCACTAACCCAAGCTCCTGAACATGTTGCGTGTGAACCCATAACATATGGTTCTGAAGTAGTTAATTCCGGATTAGTATATTTTGGGTCAATATTTTGAGAGGCCCAAACTACAGCCTGCCCTACAGTCATTCCTAAAAAGTTTTCCCAACCAACTGTCTCTAAATGTGGGTCTTGAAAAGCTTCTTTAGTAACCATGTGAATTGGTCCACCGCCAGCAGCCACTTCTTGAATAAACGCGTGATTTCTTAAACAAGTAGGAGTTGGGTGATGATCGATATATTCACCAACTAATTCTTTGGTTTGATCATACCATTTCTTTTCGTAATTTTCGCCATTTGCATTTTGTGTATAAGTTTTCAAATGTAAAAAGTACGCGCCTACTGGACCATAACCATCTTTAAATCTACATAATACAATTCTATTTTCCATTTGAGTCATTTTTGCGCCTGCTGCAATTGGTAATGCATATGCAGAGCCGTTACTCCAAGGAGCATACCAAGTTCTACCCATACCTTCTCCAACTGCTCTTGGTTTAAATATATGAGACGCACCACCAGCAGCAACAATTACAGTTTTTGCTCTAAATACATGAAAATCGCCTGTTCTCATATTAAATCCAACAGCTCCTCCGATTCTATTTTCTTGAGCTTCATCCATTAATAAATGAGTTATCATTATTCTATTATAAATTTTATCAGCAGATTTTTTTGCTGCCTCCGCAACAATTGGTTTGTAACTTTCTCCATGAATCATGATCTGCCATTTACCTTCTCTTAGGTATCTTCCAGTTTTTTCATTTTTCATCATTGGCAAACCCCATTCATCAAACATATGAACTGTTGAATCTACGTGACGAGCCATGTCGTAGCCTAAATCTTCTCTGACCATTCCCATTAAATCATTTCTGGCATATCGCACGTGATCTTCTGGTTGGTTTTCATCCCATTGCATACCCATATAACAATTGATCGCATATAGACCTTGGGCTACAGCTCCACTTCTATCTATATTTGCTTTTTCAACACAAACAATTTTCAAATCTCTACCCCAGTGCCTTGCTTCGAAAGTTGCACCAGTTCCAGCCATACCTCCACCAACAACCAGAACGTCACATTCTTCGTAATGAGTTTTGTGCTTAGCCATTAGTAGTAAACTCCTTTTTTAAATGAATCTTTTGGAACAGAAGGTAATTCTTGGTTAGTATTTAATCCTTCAGGTTCACTATATAATCTTTGAGAATTTATTTCTCCTTGGTTAGGGGTATCACCTTCTGCAAGTTTTGGAATAAATTTACCCCAAGGTTTGGTTGTAATTGGAGATACAAAGTTTTTTTCAGTTCCATTTCTAAATTTAATTTTCCAAGAGATGGTGCCTTTCTCTTCCTCTCTTCTCACTCTTACGCTATGACCCATCGGTGCAAAATCTGCATAACCTCTGACATCAATTGCATGATTTGGGCAAGCTTTCACACATGAGTAACACTCCCAACAGAAATTTGGTTCAATATTTTTTGCTCGTCTAATATTTTCGTCAATATGCATGATATCTGATGGGCATATATCTACGCAATGACCACAGCCATCACATCTAGTCATGTATACAAAAGTTGACATAATTTTTATTTTTCTCCTTTTTTTATTAACATATTAATAATGTTTTGGCTCTTCTCTTTTTATACCTAGGCCAAATTGCTCAGGCGCATCTGCTGGTGGCGGAAGATTATCTCTTGAACCATCAGCTTCAGCTAAATTTTTTTGTATTGCAGCTCCTGGTTTATAAAACATATGGGCAAATTTAGACCAATAAACTCCTCCAAATAATATTAAGTTTGAAGCAACAAATAAAGTTAGAAATAAAAATGATAAACCCATTTGGCCATTAAATTGTGTATATGACCAAGCCAATCCAAAAGTTGCACAAGCAAGTAACGCAAGCACAAATAAGTCTGCTTTAATAATTCTGTACCAAGGGTGAGCTTCTGCAGAAACATCTACTCTTAAAAAAAACCAGAACCAATACCCACCTAAGCAAGTTAAAATTGCCCCCACATGCCAAAGCATTGACCATGTCTCTGAATTCGATTTACCTGCTCCCGTGTAACAAAAAACTAAAACTGCAGACGATACCCAAAATAAAATTGTTCCATACATTCCAAGGACATGAGCTAGTCTTCTTTTCCCAAAGCCAAGTTCTGATGTTGTCCCAATATCAACAACAGTGGTTTTTGCAATAATTGATGCTTTCTCTCCTACACCTAATTTTTTCGTTGCTGCAAGTTTTGCTTTCTTTGCATTATTAAAAAAATAAGTAAGATTTTTATGATGTATCATCTGTATAATAGTTCCTACTGCAATCAATAGAACCATTGCGATTATAAAATATTGCATTGCAACAGTTGGAACAGTGTCAGCTAAAATAGAGAAAGGATTGTTGCTTAACATTTTCGCCTTTTGTTAATTTTGAATTAATTTTTTTGTTTTTATATATAGTTGTTTTAATACTTCAACCTCAAACTCTGGTCAATTTGTCTTTAATAACAGGCTATTTCTTTCTCTTATAATGTTGTTTGTTTGGAATTACAGACCTCACTCCACCTTGAGGATTCTTTACATCTCCCTCCCTACGGGGAATGAGATGGAAATGACAATGATTAATTGATTGGCCAGAAACTTTACCAATATTTGTTCCTAAGTTAAAACCTCTAACTGTTTTGTCCTTATTTGTAATTTCATTTTTAACAATCTTAATTAGATTATTGCATGCCAAAAGCTCTTCGTTAGTTAAATCAAAATAATCTTTTATATGTCTTTTGGGAATAACCAAACAATGATGTTTTGAAACAGGATAAGAGTCATAACTTGCATAAGCAAGTTCATTTTCATGAGCACACCCACTTTTTTTAATATCACAAAATAAGCATGGATTATTTGGATCTATCATATTATTAAAATTTATGTGGTCTGCAATTATTAATTATTGATTTATAATATTTTGATAAGACTTTAAATTTTTTTAATTCTTTTCTTTTCCAGCCAATTTGTTTAATTGTTTGAATTGAAGCTATACCTTTGCCAGAACCAACAAGTAATATCTCATCATAACTTTTTAAATCTTTTATAAATATATCTTTTCTTATTATTTTCTTAATTTTACTTTTAATAAATTCAAAAGTATTACCTTCATAATAACCCTTAGTTGGGGTGTAAACTTTATTATGTCTTATGAATAAAAGATTGGAAGTTCCAGTTTCTAAAATCATTTTTTTATTAACTAGGCCAATATCTGATTTAGAATTATCCATCCTTGATAAGTGCCTTAAAATTTTTTTATATTTTAAATTTTTATATTGTGGTTTTTCACGTTTTAAATTTACTAACTTTAAATCAAAATTTGATTTTGGACTTACCCTTTTTCTTAAAGATATGGAAATAATTTTTTTATTCAAAGCAACTCTTAAGAGATGATTATATTCAATTTTTTTTGATAAATTTTGATTTATTATTTTCTGGATCTTTCTACGAAGATTTTTGTTTTTAACCCCATATATTCTTAGAGATCTAATCAAATTTTTAATATGGTTTTCAAAAAATAAGATCTTTGGTGGTTTACCAAAAATCCACATCGTCGTAAAAATTCCATGATCTCCCCAAAGATCTTGAAATTCTATTTGTTTTAAGTCTTTAAGCTGATAAGATTTTTTTAATAAGTAGGTTGCCATTAATTGTTAAAAAAGATTCTGGGTGAAATTGAAATCCATATATTTTTTCTTTATTATTTTCAAAAGACATTGCAACTTTTGATTTTAAACACCTCATAGTTATATCAAAATTATTAATTTTAAAAGGCTCTTTTAATTTAAGTGAATGATACCGGCCTACTTTGAATATTTTTCCTTTTTTGAATAAAGATTTATCATCAACAACTTTAATATCTGATTGAAATCCATGATAAATTTTCTTTTGTTCAATAATTTTAGCTCCTTCACAAAATAATATTTGTTGAAAACCTAAACAGATTCCAATCATCTTCTTTTTTCCTTTAAATTGTTTGTAAATCTTAGATGTTGTTGGATAATCTTTTGGATTACCCGGTCCAGGAGAAAAAACTAAAACTTTAGCTTTTTGAAGTTTTGTTTTATTTATTTCGTTATAATTATCACATTCCACTTCATCAAATAATGAAAATTGATGAACTACATTGTGAGTAAACGAGTCATTGTGATCTATTACGTAAATCATTTAAACAAATCTATTAATGCTTTTGCTTTAATATAATTCTCATTGAATTCATGTTTAGCATTGCTGTCCACAACTACTCCTGAAGCGACTGATATTTCAGAAATATTCTTAAAATTTAAAATCGATCTAATAATAATGTTAAATCTCATATCTCCATTGAATTTTATATATCCAAAGCTGCCTGTATAAATATTTCTATTTTCTTTTTCTTGTTTATTTAAAAGTCTTAAAGTACTTATCTTAGGACAACCAATTACAGATCCTCCTGGCATCATGGCTTTAATAATTTCTTTATTTTGAACATTCTTTTTTAATTTACCCTTTATTAAACTTACGTAGTGAAAAAGATCTTTATATTCCTCTACAGTTTTTTGTTTAGATAATTTTACCGAGCCAGGTTTGCATATTCTAGATAAATCATTTCTTTCCATGTCGACAATCATATTGTGTTCTTTTGTTTCCTTAATATTTTTTCTAAAATATTTTAGTGCCTTTATCTTATTTAAGGATTTGGTTTTTTTAACCGTTCCAGCTATAGGCTTTGTTAAAATATTGAGACCTTTTTTAGTTATTAAGTTTTCTGGTGAATAGCTTATAATTGAATAATTCTTATCTCTAATCATGAATGCTTCTGGAGCTAAATTAGTTTTTGATAATTTCGAAAAAAAGCTTAAAGGGTCTATCTTTGATTTTGTTTTATATTTTGTACAAATCTTAATTTGATATGTTTCTCCACTTTTAATTTTTTTTTTAAATTTTTTAAAAATTTTAGTGTAGGAGTTCTTATTTATATTTATTTTAAAAGGTTTGTTTTTGTGTTTATCTTTATTTTCATATTTAAAATTATTACTTAAGCTGATCTTCTTTTCAGGTTTATAGAAAATTCCTTTTGGAAATTTAATACTTTTTTGTTTTGGAATTTTAATACCGATTAAGTTGTTTAGTATTTCATAACCAAAAAAACCTATATATAAATTGATATTTCCAGGTATATTTTTATGTTTTTTACTTAAAAAACTATCAATATTATTATTATTGAGAATAATTTTTTTAGAAAAATCTGTATATAAATCAAATCCTTTTTTTGATTTATAAATTATGTAAGATTTTCCTGAATTATGTATATCCGACAGTTGATCTTTTTTAATCAATTTATTCTGTTTTTAATCTTAAAACTGGTTCTTCCTTAATTGGTAAGTGTATTATTGCTGCGAAAACAGATAAAGCAATTGCCAAAAACCACGCATAATCATAAGAGCCATAAAGATCATGAAATAACCCTCCTAAGTAAGCACCAAAAAAAGATCCTATTTGGTGACTTAGAAAAACAATTCCATACAGCATACCCAAATACTTTGTTCCAAACATATGTGCTACGATCCCGCTTGTTGCTGGCACTGTCGAAAGCCATAAAAAACCAAAGCTTGCCCCAAACAAAAATGCACTAACATTACTTGCTGGAGTGAATATAAAAAGAATAATAGAAATTCCTCTTAAAAAATAGATAGCACTAAGAATAATCTTTTTGCTCATTTTTGCTGAAAGATATCCACTTAATAATGAACCAAAAATATTGAATAAACCTATTAATGATAAAATAGCTGCTGCAGTCCAATCTTCTAACCCTCTATCAATTACATATTTTGGTACATGCGTTCCAACTAAAGTAATATGAAAACCACAAACAAAAAATCCCGATACAAGTAAAATATAACTTTTTGTTTTGAATGCTTCTGTCAAAGCTTCCTTAAATGATTGGTCTGACGTTTTCTCTACACTTTCAGACTCAGATGGAGATCTTACAAAATAAGCTGCGACTAATCCCGTTAATAAAAATAAAGAAAAAATAAATAAGGTATAATTCCATCCATATTCTCTTAAAGAATAATTTGTAAAAATTGGTGAAAGAAAATAACCAAAAGATCCAAGGGCAGTAACAATACTCATTGC
>CACEIH010000012.1 GCA_902559565.1 uncultured Pelagibacteraceae bacterium | reverse complement strand
GATTTTGACTCATATGAAAGCTATATAGTAATTAATGTCTAAATTAAAAGGTATATTATTGACCGAAGGTATGCATGGCATGATAAGCCAAGCCGAAGGGCTTGCTAAAGCTCTAGACTTAGATTTTATACACGAGAAAATTGAACTTAATAATTTTTGGAAGATGATTCCACCTAAATTAACTCCAGTTCAAAATTTTGTTTTTAAAAATGAAATAAAAAAAAATTTTGATATAGTCATATCTTGTGGAAGAAAAAGTGTTATTCCTTCAATTTATTTAAAAAAAAAATTTAAGAATAAGATCATAAATATTCATATCCAAGACCCAAAAGTTTCAGTAAATAATTTTGATTTTATAGTAGCACCAGAACATGACCAATTATCAGGCAAAAATGTTCTTACAACTAAAGGAGCTATTCATTATTTAAGACCTAGTGAGCTAAAAGAAAATGAAGATTATTTAAAAACAAAGTTAAAAAAAGAGAAAATTGTTAGTTTAATTGTTGGAGGACCTAACAAATATTATAATTATGATGAAAAATCTATTAATGAATTATTTAAAAATATTGAAGAAAATTTCTTAAACAATAACTATCAATTAATCTTTATACCATCAATTAGAACACCTCAAAAAATAATCAATAAAGCAAAAGATTTTTTTAATGAAAATCAAATCATAATAGATAATGTAGATAAAAGAGCATATTTATCCTCACTTCAATTAGCAGATCATATAGTAGTTACGTGTGACTCTACCTCAATGATTTCTGAAGCTGCTATTACAGGAAAACCAATTTATGTTGCACAGTTTCAAGCTATTAAAAAAAATTATAGATTTGAAAATTTTTTTAAATTATTTAAATCTCTCAATATAATTAGAGACTTAATACCTCTAGAATCTCAGTTAGATAAATGGAATTATGAAAAACTTAATGAAACTGATAGAATTTCAGGATATATCAAAGATCAAGTAAAAAATTATGACTTTTCTTAATTCAATTTTAAAAAAATCAAAAAAACATCAATTCCCATTTGATCATTGGGAATATAATAATGCGCTTAGTGAAGGGGCAATTAGTGAAATTATAAATGCAGATATACCAGATGTAAGTGAACACAACTTATCTTATGATGGTACTAGGGCGATAGACGGTGGTGCTGCTGAATTCAGGGAGGGTATTGCTTCTGGAGGTAAAGCGATTAAGTTTAGATGTTTTATAACTAAAGAAAATGCACCTCAATTTCCAAATCTTGTTAAGTTCATTAGTGAACTTCAATCAAAAGAAATTTATCAAGTTTTATCTAAAATGATTAATAAAGATTTATCAAAATCATATGTAAGAGTTGAAGTAATTTGTGACAGAGAGGGCTTTTGGTTAAAGCCGCATTGCGATATTAAAGAAAAACTGATGTCAGGTCTAATTTTTGTAAATAATGCAAATGAATCTGAAGATTTGGGAACAGATTTTTACAATGAAAAATTAGAAAAAGTTAAAACAGTTCCTTACAAACATAATTATGGATATTTATTTACAAGTGGGCCGAACACATGGCATGGAATGGAAAAAAAAAAAATTATTAAGGAAAGAAGATGTATTCAAGTAAATTATGTTACTTTTAAAACAGATTGGAAAGTTGAATAGATATAATTTCTTATAAGAAATTTGAATACAAGCCCATCAAAACTAAAGCTCCAAACATTAAACATATGCCAGTAACAGCTTTTAATTGATCTCCATTAGACTTGTCATTAATTTCCCAAAATTTATAAGTATCTATTGCAAAATTTTTTGTTTCATTTAATTTTTTTTCACTTGGGAAATTGAAAACTTCAGCGTTTAATATTTTTTGTTTTTTATCAATAGCGGTTTCAATATATTTGTGTAGTTCTGAACTCATAATTTACTTATTATTTTTAAGAAAGTTTTAAAATAATAACAACTAGATAATTACTCATTTTGGGTAAAAGAAAAAAATTTCTTTATAAAATTTTCAACTATGAAGTGCAATAATATTCACAACTAAAAATTGAAATATTACTTTTTTAATTCTTGAAGCGATGATATCTCGATTTTTTTTGTTTTAAGAGATTTAATTCCCTCAATGCACGCAAGTGCTGTTGACATGTTAGTGCAATAAGGAACTTTATTTTTTAAAGTTGCTCTTCTGAGGGCGATGGCATCACTTAATCTATGTTCAGTATTTCCACCTCCTGTATTAATTACAAGTGCAATTTTTTTTGAATTCAAAACATCTACTATATGTGGTGATCCACTACTTACTTTATTGATAATTCTACATTTCATATTATGTTTTTTTATGTATTCTGCAGTTCCTTTTGTTGCGCATAAACTAAAGTTAAGTTTAATGAGTTTTTTTGCAAGATCAATTCCTTCATCTTTATGAGAATCTTTAAGGGATATGAACGCTAGACCATGTTTTGGTAACGAGTTTGCTGAAGCTATCTGACTTTTAGCAAAAGCCATACCAAAATCTTTATCGAATCCCATAACTTCACCAGTTGATTTCATTTCTGGACCTAGAAGTAAATCACTATTAGGAAATTTATTAAAAGGAAACACTGCCTCTTTAACTGCAAACATTTCCTTTGACTTATTTCTTAAGCTAAATTTAGATAATTTTTCTCCTGTCATAACCCTCGAGGCAATTTTAGCTAAAGCTAGGCCTTTTGCTTTAGAAACAAATGGTACTGTTCTACTTGCTCTTGGATTTACCTCTATGACAAAGATTTCATCTTTTTTGATTGCAAACTGAATATTCATAAATCCTTTTACTTTTAAAGCTAAAGCTAATTTCCTTGTTTGACTTTCAATTTCTTTAATTAAATATGGTTTAATAGATACTGGAGGAAGACTGCAAGCTGAGTCACCAGAGTGTATTCCCGCTTCTTCAATATGCTGCATAATTCCGGCTACAAAAACTTGTTTTCCATCTGATATTGCATCTACATCTACTTCCATTGCATGGTCAATAAATTTATCTATTAAAATTGAATTTTCTTCTGCAGCTTTGAATGCTTCTTCAATAAAATTTTTAAGTTGACTTTTTTCATGAACAATTTCCATTGCTCTTCCACCCAATACATATGAAGGTCTTACCATTAAAGGAAGTCCAATTTTATCAGCTATTTGGATTGCTTGTTTGAATGTTTTTGCTATTCCACTTTCAGCTTGTTTTAGTTTCAATTTATTAAGAAGGTTTCTAAACCGATCTCTGTCCTCTGCTAAATCAATTGAAGTGTATTGTGTTCCTAAGATTGGAAGTTTGTTATCATGTAAAAACTTTGCAAGTTTAATTGGGGTTTGACCACCAAATTGAGCAATAACTCCAATTAGGTTTCCTTTTTCTTTTTCCTTTTTTATTATATTAAAAACATACTCTTCTTTTAATGGTTCAAAATACAATCGATCGCTGGTATCATAATCTGTTGAAACTGTTTCTGGATTACAATTTACCATAATAGTCTCAAATCCAGCTTCTTTTAATGAAAAACTTGCCTGGCAACAGCAATAGTCAAATTCTATTCCTTGTCCAATTCTATTAGGACCACCACCCAGAATAATAATTTTTTTCTTAGTTGATGGATCAGCTTCACATTCTAAATTAATTGAAAAATTTCGCTGATATGTTGAGTACATATAAGGTGTGAATGATTTAAATTCAGCTGCACATGTATCAACTTTTTTATACACAGGCATTACCTTAAGTGCTGACCTTTTTCTTCTTACAATATCTTCTGATGTATTTGATAATTCCGATAATTTTTTATCAGAAAATCCAATTGATTTTATTCTATTGAATTCCCCAAAATCCTTTGGAAGACCTTTATTTTTTATTTTTATTTCACTATCAACAATTTCCTTGATTTGCTCTAAGAACCAAGGATCGATTTTAGATAAAGTAAATATTCTTTTTAAATTTATTCTTTTTCTAATTGCTTCTGCAACTAATAATAGTTTATTTGGAATATTCTCTTTGAGCTTTTTTTCAATTTGTTTTTTACTTAAATCAAATATTCTATCTAATCCTGAAAAACCAGTTTCAAGAGATACCAATGCTTTTTGAAAAGATTCTTTAAAGTTTCTTCCTATAGCCATTGCTTCTCCAACAGATTTCATAGATGTTCCTAGAGTCGCTGGAGAAGTTGAAAATTTTTCAAAAGTAAATCTTGGAATTTTTGTTACCACATAATCAATGCTTGGTTCAAATGAAGCAGGTGTTACTTTGGTGATTTCGTTTTTTAACTCATCTAAAGTGTAACCAACCGCAAGTTTTGCAGCAACCTTTGCAATTGGAAATCCAGTTGCTTTAGATGCAAGAGCTGATGATCTTGATACACGTGGGTTCATTTCAATCACAACCATTCGACCGTTTTTAGGATTAATTGCAAATTGAACATTTGATCCACCTGTCTCAACTCCAATTTTTCTCAAACACGCAATAGAAGCATTTCTCATTATTTGGTATTCTTTATCAGTCAAGGTAAGGGCTGGAGCAACAGTTACTGAATCACCAGTATGTATTCCCATCGGATCAACATTTTCAATTGAGCAGATAATAATACAATTGTCTTTTTTATCTCTTACAACTTCCATCTCAAATTCTTTCCACCCTTCTAAACACTCTTCAACTAATACTTGGCTAACTGGAGACTCGTGAAGCCCGTTTTTAATTATTTTAAGATAGTCTTTTTTATTTTTAGCTATACCACCACCAAGCCCTCCAAGTGTAAATGCTGGTCTTATAATTGCAGGAAGACCAATTTTATTTAAAACTTTATAGGCTTGGTTAATATTATTTACAATTTCAGATTTAGGTAAATCTAAACCAATATCGATCATATTTTTTCTAAATTTTTTCCTATCTTCTGCATTAGCAATTGCCTTAGAATTTGCCCCTATAAGTTCAATCTTATATTTTTTTAAAATTCCTTTTTTTTCAGCTTCCATTGCAAGATTAAGTGCAGTCTGACCACCCATAGTTGGTAGAATTGCATCTGGTTTTTCTTTTTTTAAAATTAATTCTAAAACTTCTAATGTTATTGGCTCTATATAAGTTTTGTCTGCAACATCTGGATCAGTCATAATTGTTGCTGGATTGGAGTTGATTAAAATTACTTTATAACCCTCATCTTTTAATGCTTTACAAGCTTGTGTACCCGAATAATCAAACTCGCATGCTTGACCAATTATAATTGGTCCAGCTCCAACAACTAATATCTTTTTAATATCTCTTCTTTTTGGCATTTTTTTTCATGTTATTAATAAATTCTTCAAACAAGTAGATACTATCATGTGGCCCAGGGTTTGACTCAGGATGATATTGTACTGAAAATATTGATTTGTTTTTAAGTCTTATTCCTTCAATGGTATCGTCAAAAAGAGACTTATGAGTTACTTCAATTTTTTTTGGTAAAGTTTCTTCAACCACTACAAAACCATGATTTTGACTAGTGATTTCAACTTTGTCATGAACTAAATTTTTGACAGGATGGTTTGCACCTCTATGTCCTAACTTCATTTTTTTTGTTTTTCCACCCAAAGCCAATGCTAAAATTTGATGACCCAAACAAATACCGAATATAGGTAAATTTTTTTTAATTAATTCTTTAATTATTTCTATTGCATATTTTCCTGTTGCCGCAGGATCTCCAGGTCCATTTGATAAAAATACTCCATTTGGTTTTAGTTTTAAAATTTTTTCCGCAGAAGTTTTGCAAGAAACAACAGTTACTTTACATTTAAAGTCTGAAAAGTATCGTAAAATATTTTTTTTAATTCCATAATCAATTGCAACCACATGAAAAGAATTCTTTGTATTTTTTTTATATCCTGTTTCTTTATTCCAAGTTTTTAAGCCTTTCCAAATATAGTTTTTTGAGGTCGTTACTGTTTCTGCAAGATCAAGACTTTTTAACCCACTCCATTTAATTGTTGAGTTTATTAATTTGCTCACATTAAATTTTCCATTTTTTGAATAGGAAATTGTTCCCTTTGGTGCTCCTTTGTCTCTAATAAAGTTTGTTAAACTTCTTGTATCCAGTCCTGTAATTCCAATAATTCTGTTTTTTTTTAGCCAAGTATCTAAATGTAAAAATGCTCTATAATTTGAAGGAGAGGTTATTTCAGAATTAAAGATTACACCCCTTGTCCAGATTTTGTCAGACTCAATATCCTCTCTGTTTGTTCCAACATTACCAATGTGTGGGAATGTAAAATTAATAATCTGTCCTGCATAAGAAGGATCGGAAATAATTTCTTGGTAACCAGTCAAAGAGGTATTAAAGCAAACCTCACCAGTAGCTTCCCCCTGATAGCCAATTCCAATCCCCTTAAAAATCTTCTTGTTTTCAAGAACTAAAACGCCTGTATTAAATTGTGAATTTTTTGAGTTTGTTTTTTTTGCTTTTTTGATCAATTACAACTCATAAGTTAAAGGTTAATACAATAAATGGTTTATTATCGCAACAGAGATGTATTATAAAATTGTAAAAAAACAATTTTTCTTTTGAAGAATTTTTTCTTTAAAGTAGATTAAAAATTATGTCATTAAAAGAAACGATCGAAACTGAATATAAAAATGCGTTAAAATCCAAAGATAAATCTAAAATATCAACTTATAGGTTAATTTTATCTTCAATTAAGGATCTAGATATTTCGAATAGATCTGGACCAAACAAGAAAGAAACAGACGATGAAGATATTAAAAAATTATTTAAGAAAATGGTGAAACAAAGAGCCGAATCAATTGACATTTATAAAAAAAATAATCGTTTAGATCTTTTAGAGGTGGAGCAAAATGAATACGATATTTTATCTAGTTTTTTACCTAAACAATTAAGCGATGAAGATACCAAAAAAATTTGTGAGGAATCTATTTCAAAACTTGGAGCTTCATCAATTAAGGATATGGGAAAAGTTATGGGGGAATTAAAAAAAAATTATGCAGATGAAATAGATTTTTCAAAAGCAGGTGCTTTACTAAAACAATTATTAAGTAATTAATGAAATATCCAAAAGAATATCTAGATGAAATAAAGTTAAGATTAAAAGTTTCTACTGTAGTTTCAAAAGTAGTAAGTTTAAAAAAAAGAGGAAAAGAATTCGTTGGTCTTTCTCCATTTAAAAATGAAAAAACACCATCATTTACAGTAAATGATGAAAAAGAATTTTATCATTGCTTTGCCACATCTGAGCATGGAAATATTTTTGATTTTGTAATGAAGACCCAGAATTTAAGATTTGGTGAGGCCGTAAAATATTTAGCTAATTTTGCAGGTATGCAGCCATATGTATTTTCAAAGCATGATGAAGAAAGAGAGAAAAAATGGAAAATTTATTCCTCAATTTTTAATCAATATGTCAATTTTTATCATGATCAACTTTTAAAAAATGAAAATTATTCTTCTGTGAGAGATTATCTAAAAAATAGATTGCTTGATAAAGATCAGGTAAAAAAATTTAAACTTGGTTTTGTTGAAAAAAATCCAAAATTATTTGAAGAGTTTAAAAACAATTTTAATATTGAAGATTTGATTGAAACTGGATTATTTTATTTAGATGAAAAAAAAAATATTTATGTGGAAAGATTTAGAAATAGATTAATTTTTCCAATAAATAATATTTCAGGACAACCAATAGCTTTAGGAGGAAGGATAATTGAAAAAAGTGATTTCCTTGCAAAATACATAAATTCTCCTGAGACTTCCTTTTTTAAAAAAGGATCAAATTTATATAATTTAGATTTAGCAAGAAAATTATCAAATAAGACTGATAATATTTTTTTAGTCGAGGGCTATATGGATGTCATTGGTCTTAGTAAAAATGGAATTGAAAATGCAGTAGCAAATTTAGGAACATCATTAACAGATAAACAGATATTTACATTAAATCAATTTTTCAATGATATAGTGATATGTTTTGATGGTGATGAAAGTGGGTATAAAGCTGCATTGAGAGCTGCAGAAAATTCTATTAAAGATTTAAAACCTGAAAAACAAATTTCATTTCTTTTTTTACCTAACAAAGAAGATCCAGATAGCTTTGTTAATAAAAATGGAAAAGAATATTTTGTTGAATTTTCAAAAAAAAATAAAATTTTAATTCATCAATTTATCTTTAGTCATTATAAAAAACAGACAGAAAATAATCCATCTTCTTTAGCAATTTTTGACAAAAAATTAAGATTTATAGCTAATACAATAAAAGATACCTTTATTAAAAAATATGTCTTAGAATATTTTCTGGAAAAAATTTCAGAGCTTACTCCACACACAAGTCTAAATAAAAATTATTTTTATGTCAAAAAATCGAAGTCTCTGGAGACAACAAAGAAATATTTTAATGAAAGTCAATCTTTGACTGGTGTAGAATTGAAAGAATTTTCTTTGTTATATTTAATGATGACAAATTTGAATTTAATGAGAGAGCAAATACATATCTTAGAAAATATCAAATTATTTACAGAAATGAATAAACAAATTTTTGAAAAGATTATTTCTAAATTAAAGTCAGGAAATAAAGTGACAATAGATAAATTGGAAATAGATGCCCAATTAATCGAAAAAATTAAAAAGTTTGCTCCAATTAAATATATATTGAAAAATAAAGTAGAAAATGAGAATGAGATCATTGAATTGTTAGATGACATAAATAGAGATCTGATCAATTATGATTTAGAGTTTAGAATTCAAGAGCTTGAGTCGAAGTTTTCAAGAGATTTGAGTGAGACAACATTTAATGAGCTAAAAGAGCTAAAAAAAAAGCAAAATATCAATTAATCATCTAAAATTAATAATGGATTTTTGCAAATTTGACATTATATAAGACTCTTCAAATTAATTGCAGTGGAAAGAATAATTACAAAATCGTTTGCTAGATTGATGGGTCGAGGTACTCATAGAGGATTTATAACTTATGAAGAACTAAGTAAATCTCTTGGAAAAAGGAATCTTTCTGATGAAAATCTTGCTCAAGCTTTTATTCACATTCTTGATGAAAAGGTATCACTTGTAGAGAAAAAATCCGATTTCAAAGTATTAAGAAAAAAAGAGAATTCTTCAAAAGAGGAGGGCAAAACAATTGAAAAAAGCGATGACCCTATAAGAATGTATTTAAGAGAAATGGGTGGTGTCGAATTACTATCTAGAGAAGGTGAAATTGCAATTGCAAAAAGAATAGAAGCAGGGAAAGATGTGATGTTAATAGCATTATCTCAAAGCCCAGTAACAGCTCAACAGTTTTTTGAATGGGACGAAAAATTACAAAAAGATGAAATTTTAGTTAGAGAAATAATAGATATTGATACTAATTACATGGAAGATGAATCAACAGGACCTAGCGCTAAACAAAAAAATTCAGGTGAAACTGATAAAGAAGAAAGCTCCAATGAAGAAGATGAAGATTTTAATCCCACATTAGCAGCAATGGAGACTGAAATTAAGCCAAAAGTTTTAAAAACAGTTAATACTCTTACTAAAGAATATAATAAATTAATTAGGTACCAAAAAGAAAAATTAGAATGTGTTTTAAATTCAGAAACTTTTTCACCATCAAAAGAAAAAAGCTACGAAAAAATTGTCAATGAAATTTTAGAAAATATTAAATCACTTCAGTTGTCACCTTCTGTTCTAGAAGATTTAGTCCAAAAACATTATGTTGAAAATAAAAAAATTATTTCTCTTGAGGGAAACCTTTTAAGACTTGCGATGAATCAAAAAATACCCAGAAGTGAATTCATTAAGTTTTATATTGGTAATGAAATTAATCCCAATTTAAAAAAATTCTTAGATACTAATTCTGAATGGAAACAATTTTTTAATAAAAATAAAGAGGAATTTAAAAATATTAGATCAAGATTAATTGAGATAAGTAAAAAAATTGGAATGTCAGTTACTGATTTTAAAAAATTAGTAAGTAGAATTCAGAAGGGTGAAAAAGAGTCGAGAATAGCCAAAAAAGAAATGGTCGAAGCTAATTTACGATTAGTTATTTCAATAGCAAAAAAATATACTAATAGAGGTCTTCAATTTTTAGATTTAATTCAAGAAGGTAACATTGGACTTATGAAGGCTGTAGATAAATTTGAATATAGAAGAGGATATAAATTTTCAACTTATGCAACTTGGTGGATAAGACAGGCAATAACAAGATCTATAGCCGATCAAGCAAGAACAATCAGAATTCCAGTTCATATGATTGAAACCATAAACAAAATTGTAAGGACTCAAAGATTAATTTTAAGTGAATTTGGTAGAGAGGCTACACCTGAAGAATTAGCTAAAAAATTGAGAATGCCACTTGATAAAGTGAGAAAAGTCTTAAAAATTTCAAAAGAACCTGTGTCACTTGAAAAACCGGTAGGTGATGAGGAAGATAGTAGTTTAGGAGACTTTATTGAAGATACAAAAGCATTGGCACCATTAGAGCAGGCAATAAAATCTAATTTAGGTGAAGCGACTACAAAAATTTTATCTACTTTGACACCAAGAGAAGAAAGAGTTTTAAGAATGAGATTTGGTGTTGGTATGAATACCGATCATACTTTGGAGGAAGTAGGTTTACAGTTTTCTGTTACTAGAGAAAGAATTAGACAAATTGAAGCCAAAGCATTAAGAAAGTTAAAACATCCAAGTAGATCTAAACAATTAAAAAGTTTTTTAGAAAGTTAATAAATCAATTAGCTATTAGAAAACTAGATTTATATGTCTAGAATTTATATCATCAAAACATTAATTAATTTTTTTGATTATTTTCAACAAAAAAAAATCTTTAATTTTTTGAAAAAAAGAATAATTGGTAATGCAATTCTTTTCGATGTTGGTGCTCATCACGGTGA
>CACEIH010000011.1 GCA_902559565.1 uncultured Pelagibacteraceae bacterium | reverse complement strand
GTAACATTTCTATAGATAAATTTTGATTTGAAACTATATCTATTTCCTCAAGTGTTTTGACAACAAACTGCCAAAACAAAATTAACACTTGACTATCAATTTCATTACTAATTTTTTTAATTTTTTTAAATTCCTCATCATTAAGAGAGAAGTTGGTATTCTCGATGGTTAGAGAGTTTATATTTTTAAAGTAATAAATAAGTTCTAAAAAATCGTTTATAAAAACTTTTGGTTCAACTCCTTTTTCATAAATTTTTCTGTATATCTCTATTACCTTTTTTTCTTCTGCTTTTAAAATTAACTCAAAAAGATCTATAAGCTGTGATTTATCAAAATATCCAAAAATTTCTTGAGCGGTCTTCAAATCTAATTCTTTATTTTTTTCTAATGTGAGTAGCCCTCTATCAAGCAACGAAAGTGCATCTCTCACTGAACCCTCTGATATTTTAACTATCAATTTAAGTGCTTCATCAGAAACTTTACCATTTTCTTTATCTTTAATTTTTTTTAAAAATTCAAATAATTCAGATGTCTTAATTCTTGATAAATCATATCTTTGACATCGAGAAACAACAGTAATTGGAATTTTTTTTATTTCTGTGGTTGCAAAAATAAATTTTAAATATTCAGGTGGTTCCTCTAAAGTTTTAAGTAATGCATTAAAAGCTTGTTTACTCAACATGTGCACTTCATCGATAATAAAAATTTTATATTTTGATGAAGTTGGGCCATATCTTGAAAATTCAATTAGATCTCTAACATCATCGACTCCGGTTTTACTAGCAGCATCCATTTCTAAAACATCAATGTGATTTGAATTTGTAATAGCCTCGCAGTTTTCACAAAATTTGTTCTTACATATTTTTTCGATACCATTTAAACAATTTAATGATTTTGCAACTATTCTTGCTATTGTTGTTTTACCTACACCTCTTATACCTGTGAAAAGATAAGCATTAGGAATTTTATTTACTTTAATAGAATTTATTATTGTTTCAGCTACAACATCTTGACCAATAAGATCATCAAATGATTGTGGTCTATATTTTAAAGCTAAAACTTTAGAATTTTTACTCATAAAAATTTTTTTAGGAGACTAGAACCTGAATAACTGTCTCTACGACTGCTTCTGTTAAGATCTGGTCGGGTTAAAGCAGCACCCACCTCTAGCCTCCAGAAACTATTATAGCAGTAATGATTTCTAATCTACAAGAAAAGATTAAAATTTATTTTTCCCTATTTTTGTCAGCCTCAAAAACACCTAAGACGTGAAAATCTTGACAATGCAAACCTAATTCCTCTAAAGATTTTTGAACTTTTGGATCTTCAATATGTCCATCCAGGTCACACAAAAAGAAGAATGAGTCGAATGAATTTTTTTCTGGATAACTTTGTAATTTTGTTAAATTTACTCCATTAATAGCGAATCCTCCAAGAGATTGATAAAGTGCTGCTGGTTTGCTTTTCAATTTAAATAAAAAAGAAGTTATATATTTTTTGTTATTAAATTCTGGTTGAGAAATATTTTTCCCCATAATTAGAAATCTTGTAAGATTTCCTTTTTCATTTTCAATATTTTTTTTAATTATTTCTAATTTGTAAGTTTCTGCACTTAGCGAAGATGCTATAGCAGCTTTAGTTTTATCATTATTCTTAGAAACCATTTCAGCGGAACCTGCTGTATCAGCCCTAACATGCTCCGTAAAATTATGAGATTTTATAAAATTTGAGCACTGTGATAATGCTTGACCATGAGAGTAGATATCTTTTATTTCTGTGATTTTTGTTCCAGGAAGACCTAATAAATTATGCTCAATTTTTTGGAAATATTCAGCATAAATGTTTAATCTATATTCAAATATTAAATATTCAATACCAATATTTCCAGTTATTCTATTTGATTCAGGAATTATTATTTTAGAATCAATATCTTTTGAGGCTTTTAAAAAACATTCATCAAAAGTTTTACACGGAATTATTTTTGAATTAGGATAAATAGATAATGCAGCCAAATGTGAATAAGCTCCGAATGTTCCTTGAAAATATATTTTGCTCATTGGGATTTATATTCCATTATTTTTTTTATAGCCACAAAATCCTGCTCAGTATCTACTCCAATCGGGGTTGATTTGGCAAGCGCAACATTTATTTTGATATTATTATCTATTGCCCTAAGTTGTTCCAACCTATTCTTAATTTCATTAACTGACTGTTCATTGGAAACAAATTTTTTAAGAGTTTCTAATTGATAACAATATATACCTAAATGGTGATAAATATTTTTATTTTGATCCAAAATTTCTCTAGTAAAATTAATTGTCTCAGGAAAATTTTCAAAATTTAATTTTTCTTTTGTAATTACTTTAACCACATTTTGATCTTTATAAAATTTTTTATCTTCAATCACAGAAGCTAAGGTTCCCAATTCTACTTTTTTATTTTTGACCATTTGACTATGAAGATTTCTTATGTCTTCAATATTCATGAGAGGTTCATCACCTTGTAAATTCATCACTAACTCAATATCTAACTTACCGAGTTTTTTTAAAGCTTCATAAATTCTGTCTGTTCCAGTTTTGTGGTTACTTCCTGTTAAAATAGCTTGTCCACCATTATGTTTAACATCATTGATAATTTCTTGATCTTCAGTAGCAACTATTACCTCACCAATATTAGCTTTTTCGGCTTTCTTAAACACATGAGAAATAATTGATAAACCCTTAATTTTTAATAATGGTTTACCCGGTAGTCTTGTGGCTGCTAACCTAGAAGGAATTATTACTAATGTTTTCATTGATCTTTTTTATAATCATTACAATATAAACAGAGGCAAAATTGTACATTAAAATATAAGCAATTTTTAACTTATAGTGTTATACGTTCAAAATAAATTTTTATAAAATGGATTCTTTTGAAATTAATAAAATTGTAGCTGCTGTACTAATGGTTGCACTATTAGTTATTGGTATTGGAAAGCTTTCAAACATAATATTTTACGTTGAAAACCCTAAAACTCCAGGTTATGCGGTAGAGGTAGAACAAACATCTGCTACTAACACACAATCAAGCATAGAAACAACTGAAGAAAAAGTTGATATTGCTGCGTTGATGGCAATGGGAGATGTCGGCAATGGTGAAAAAATTTTCAAAAAATGTGCCGCCTGCCACTCGATCGTAAAAGGAGGAGCAAATAAAATTGGACCAGCATTATACAACGTTGTTGGAAGAAAAGTTGGCTCTGTAAATGATTACAAATACTCAAAAGCTCTTTCTGAATATGAAAAAGATTGGAGCTTTGAAGAATTAAACGGTTATTTGATAAAGCCTGCCAAGTGGATTAAAGGAACTAAAATGGCTTTTGCTGGATTACGCCGTGAACAAGACAGAGCTTCAGTAATTAAATACCTCAATCAAAATTCTGATAATCCGTTACCTTTACCTTAATTTTCCAAAACAATAAAGTAAGATAGATTTTTGTACATGAACTCTATTCAAAGCTTGCTGCCATACTTTTGATTGTTTGCTTGAAAATATTTTTTCATCTACCTCTGTTCCTCTTGGCAAACAATGAAGAAAAATACAATCTTTTTTTGCGAAATTCATAAGTTTTTTATCAATCTTAAATTTTTTAAAATAATTTAATTTTTTAATTTTATTAACTTTATCATTCATTGATATTACTTTATCTGAAAAAATAACATCTGCATCAACTGCAGCTTTTTTTGCATCATTATATAAGTGCACTTTATTTTTGTTATTTTTAATGTAGCTTAAAATATTCTTGTTGGGGTGATATTTCTTAGGACAGCCAATATTTAATTTAAATGAAAATTTAATCGAGGCTGCAATTAAACTATTTAAAACATTGTTAGAGTCTCCAATCCAACTTATATTTAATTTTGAAATTGATTTTTTTTTAATTTCCTCAACAGTAAAAACATCAGATAAAATTTGTGTAGGATGAGATGAGGGACTAAGCCCATTAATCATCGGTATAGACAAATATTTTTTAAATTCATCTAATTTTTTATCATTATCTGTTCTTAGCATAAAAGCGTTTCCAAAATTTGATAATATTTTAGCTGTATCTTCAATACTCTCTCCTCCTCGTGATAAATGTAACTCATCTGGTCTAAGTGTTAATGTGCTGCCACCAAGTTGTTTGATTGCTAAATAAAAACTTAATCTAGTTCTTAAACTAGATTTTTCAAACATTTGTATTAATAGTTTGCCCTTAAGAGGTACACCTTTGTCAGTCTCAAGATTATTCAATTTTTTTCTTGCAGTTTTTCTTTTTTTCGCGTCGTTTAAAATTTTTCTAAGATCTTTTGCTGGAACATCTTTTAAGTTTATAAAATTTTTCATTTTATCTAAGTTCTGCACAAACTTTACTTATAATCTTTACAGCCTGATCTAATTCTTTTTTTTTAACATTTAACGGAGGTAAAATACGGATTACATTTTCTGCAGCGCGTATAGTTAAGAGTTTATTATTCATCAATTTTTTTATAAACATAGCTTGATCTTTATAAAGTTGAATTCCAATTAATAAACCTCTTCCTCTAATATTTTTGATAATTCTTGGATATTTTTTTTTAAGCAGATTTAAATCTGAAAGAAAATGTTTAGATAATTCTTTTACATTATTCAAAAACTTTCTACTCGAAACTACATCCATAACTGTATTCCCAACCGCCATTGCTAAAGGGTTTCCTCCAAATGTAGAACCATGAGTTCCTGGCGTCATTCCGGATGCAACTTTTTTACTCATTAAAACTGCTCCTATTGGAAAACCACCTCCAATTCCTTTTGCAATTGGTACTATATCAGGTTTTACTTTTGATTTTTCAAAAGCAAAAAAATCGCCTGTTCGTGAAATTCCACATTGTACCTCATCTAAAATAAGTAATATTTTTTTTTTATCACATAATTTTCTTAGTTCTTTTAAACACCAATCTGGTATTACTTTAATACCTCCCTCGCCCATTATAGGTTCAATCATAATTGCTGCTGTATTTTTAGTGATCTTGTTTCTCAAAGATTTATGATTCCCATAAGTGAAATGATCAAAGCCACCTACATGTCCGAATCCCTCTGTCATCTTCTTAGATCCACTTGCAAAAATTGCAGCTAAAGTTCTTCCATGAAAAGAATTTTTTACACATAGAATTCTAATTTTATTTGGTTTTCCAATAGAATAAAAATATCGTCTAGCAACTTTAATAGCAGCCTCAGTGGCTTCTGCTCCACTATTTTGAAACATTACATAATCAGCAAATGTTTTTTTACACAACTTTTTGGCTAGCTTCTCTCCCTCAGGAATTTCAAAAGCATTAGAAACATGCCAAAGTTTTTTTGATTGATCTTTAATAGTTTTTATCAATTTTGGATTTGCATGACCTAAACAATTTACTGCTATGCCTTGTACAAAGTCTAAATATTTGGTTCCATTTGCTGTATAAAGATAACTTCCCTTACCTCTTACAAATGAAATTTTTTTTCTATTATAGTTTTTTGCTAAATAACTCATATTTTTTTTTCACTAAAACTTTGTATAAATAAAAATATTTAATACAAGTTAGGATTGAATATAAATTAAATTCATTTATCAATTATTGTTGATAACTCTAATTAAATACTTGTTTAATTAAATTTTATATCAGTATATTGTGTTATTATAAATAAATAACACATCATGTAGTTATTATGAGTTGGACTGAAGAAAAAGTAAATAAATTAAAAGAATTGTGGGGTAAAGGCAATACAGCAAGTCAGATTGCTGAAATAATTGGTGGTATTAGTAGAAATGCAGTTATTGGAAAAGCCCATAGATTAAATTTATCCGCAAAAATAAAGACTAGAACAGCTACATCAAATCAGAGTTTCGAAAATACAGTATCGGATAAAAGTGTAAAAAATAGAAGAGGAAGAAAAAGTAAATTTAAATCATTAATTATTGAAAAAGATTTTGAACCAGAAAATCCAAAACAACTGGAAGAATTAGATGAAAATTCTTGTAAATGGCCTATTGGTCATCCAAATGAAAAATCATTTTATTTTTGTGGAAGAACATCATTAAAAGACTTTTCATACTGTAAACTTCACCTACTTTACGCATATCAACCAAAAGGTAAAAAAGAGGATGTAGTCGAGAAAGACGATGTGCCAGAATTTATAGAAAAAAAAATCAAATCAGCTTAGATTAAATTTTTAAACTAAATCTTTTTTACTTTTATATTTCTCAGTTGAAAATTGACCACCTTCTCTCCATAAGACACTGTATTTATCTATCTCATTAGCAAAATATCTTTGACTTGGTAAACCAATATCTGAATTTGTTTTATATTTTCCTGACTTAATATTGTCGTATTTTAAAAGCCTAAGCTGATCTACTGTCAGCAAAGGTGAGGGAAATAATTCAAAAAATTTTGCTGATAATTTAGCTAATAATAATGGAAAAGGGACTAACAATCTTTTTTTATTTATCGAAAAAAGAAGTTTTTGTAATATCTCTTTAAATGTCATAACTTCAGGACCAACACATTCAACTATTTTTGTTTCAATATCTCTCTCAATTACATGATAAATTATATCTGTTAAATCTGAACAGTGAATTGGCATAAATTTTGTTTTACCAAAATAATACAAAGGAAATACGGGTAATTTATTTAGCATAGACATAAAAGTAGTCGTAAAATTATCATCAACAGAATAAACAATTGAAGGTCGTAGAACCGTAGATAAAGAAAAATTATTTAAAATCTCTTTCTCCCCTTGTAATTTACTTTTTGCGTACTCTGAATCTACAGCGTCATTAATACCCAATGCAGATAAATGTATAAATTTTTTTAAATTATATTCTTTACAAAGTTTAGCTAATAGTGATGGAAACAAAGTATGGATATTTTTAAATGTAGCACCTCTTTTTTTTTCAAATAATACACCTATTAAATTGATACAGATATCTGCATCTTTAAAAAGTTTTCTAATTTTTATTTCATCAAATATATTAGCTTCGACGATATCTATATATCCTGCATTCGCTTGGGTCTTTATAATATAGCTTTTTTGATGAATATTTCTTGTAACAACAGTAACTTTATAGTTATTTTTAGTTAATTTTCTAATTAGATGCCTTCCGATCTGCCCACTACCACCAAAAATTAGACAATTTTTTGCTTTCATATATATATAATTGTTAGAAATGAGTATTGATATTAATTTACACAAAAAAGATTTACCAGATGATTTGAATTTAGGCAACGTAATAGCAGTTGATGGTGAATTTATGGGTCTAAATGTCCGACGAGATCCTCTTTGTTTGATCCAAATTTCATCAGGTAAAAATGATGCACATATAATTCAACTTGATAGATCCAGTTATGAGGCACCAAATTTAGCTAAAATTTTACAAAATGACAAAGTTACTAAGATTTTCCATTTTGGTAGAGCTGATATTGCATACATTAAGTATTACTTAAAAACTGAGACAAATAATATTTTAGATACGAAAATTGCATCAAAACTTGCAAGATCTTATTCTGATAATCATTCATTAAAAACTTTAATTAAAGAATTTGTAAACATTGATATAAGCAAACAATTTCAAAGTTCAGATTTTGGTGGTGAACTCACTCCAGCACAACAAAAATATTGCGCGAATGACGTAATTTATCTTCATAAGATCCATAATGAATTAGAAAAAATTTTACAAAGGGAAAAAAGAGTTGAATTATACAAAGACTGTTTAAAATTTTTAAAAACTAGAGTTGATCTTGATCTCGCATTATTTAAGGATGATATTTGGTCTCATTAAAAATGAAAAATGAAATAAAAAAAATAGGTAAAAATGTAATTGAATTACAAATTAGAGCTTTAGAAAAACTGAGATATTCAATTAATGAATCGTTTAATAAAAGTGTGAAAGCTTTACTTAAATGTAAATCAAAAGTTATTATTTGTGGTGTTGGAAAAAGTGGAATAATTGCCTCAAAAATTTCTGCAACTCTATCATCTGTGGGAACACCGTCTTTTTCAATCTCTGCATCTGATTGTTCACATGGTGACTTAGGTAGAATTACAAAAAATGATATTTTGATATTGATAAGTAATTCTGGAAATACATCAGAGTTAAATAATATTATTGAATATACAAAAAAGAATAAAATTCTTTTAATTGGTATTATGTCTAATAAAAATTCGACTTTATATAAATCTTCAAAGATTAAATTATTAATTCCGGAAGTTATAGAGTCAGGTTATGGAATTGTGCCTACATCAAGTACTACAATGCAATTAGCAATTGGTGATGCGCTAGCAATAACTTTGATGAAAAAAAGAAATTTTGGAAAATTAGACTTTAAAAAATTTCATCCTGGTGGAAGTTTGAGTGCAAAATTAAAAACTGCAGGTGATATAATGTTAACAAAAAATAAGATACCATTTGTAAATGAAAATCAAACTATGAAAAATGTATTGAGAATTTTAAATTTAAAGAAACTTGGATTTGTAGCAATAATAAATAATAAAGGTTTAAGCTGTGGTATCTTTACTGATGGTGACCTCAAAAGATTAATACAAAAAAAAAGAAAAATAGAAAATCTAAAAATTCGTTCATTCATGACTAAAAATCCATATTCAGTAGAGGAAAATACATTGGCTTCAGAAATATTAGTTCAGATGAACAAAAAAAAAATTACTAGTGCATTTGTTTACAAAAAAGGAAACAAAAGAAATATTATTGGAGTTCTACATATTCACAATATTTTAAAAAATTCGAGATAGATAATTGAAAAAAAAAAGATTAATTAAAATCATACTTTTCTTATTAGTATTTTTTTTAATATATATAATATTTTTTAAAGATGAGAAAAATCCTGTTAAGGATAAGAATATAGATCAAGTTGAAAATATAGAAACTCCAAATAATCTTATTAAAAATTTAAAATATGATGTAAAATTTGAAAATAATACTCAATATACCATCAAATCAAATTTAAGTGAAATTACTTACGAAAATGAAGCCGAAATAGTTTTAATGCAAATTGTTAGAGCTGTTTTTAGAGATAAAGAAGGCTCAATTTTAGTAATTACTTCAGATCAAGCTAAGTTTAATAATAATACCTATAATACTTATTTTGAAAAAAATATTAAAATTACCTATCAAGATAATTCAATTCAATCTGAAAAATTATTGCTCAATTTTGAGGAAAATGTTGTGACAATTAGTGATAATATTATATATGAAGGGATACAGGGTCTTATGAAAACTGATAATATAAAAATTGACTTAATTTCAAGAAGTATTGAAGTTTTTATGAATAATAAAAAAGATAAAGTAGAAATTACATCTAAAAAATAAAATGAGTAACATAAAAAAATTTAGGATAAAGTCATTCAAAAAGAAAAAATCTATCTTAAAGCTCGAAAAAATTTCCTTTAAATTTGGTAGAAAAACAATATTAGACAACTTAAATCTTCAACTTAATAATGGACAAATTTTAGGATTACTGGGACCAAACGGAGTTGGAAAGTCTACAATTTTTAATTTAATTACTGGACTAATATCTCCTGATTATGGATCAATTTTTATCGACTCTGACTTGGTAAATAAATACCCAATTTACCAAAGAACAATTAAGTTTAAAATTGGTTTTGTGCCTCAACATGGTGGTTTTTTTCATGATCTCACAGTTTTTGAAAATCTTAAAGCTATTGCAGAAATTGCTATAGATAACGTCAGTTTTAGGAGTGAAAAAATAGATTTATTAATTTCTAAATTTGAACTCGATGCAGTAAGAGATATAAAGGCCAATTTTCTTTCTGGTGGACAGAAGAAGAAACTGGTTATAGCCATTGCATTAATAGCAGATCCTAAAATTCTACTTTTAGATGAACCTTTCGCTGCGCTCGACGTAATGACCATTAAAACTTTACAGGAAATAATAGTTAATTTACAAAGTAATAATAATATTTCAATCATACTTTGTGACCATCAAGCTCGAGATTTGTTAGCCTGTGTTGATACTGCAGCAATAATTCATAATGGGAAGGTAGTTGCACATGGCACACCAACGAACTTGATCCAAAATATAGATGCAAGAAATGTATACTTTGGAGAATCTTTTAAGATAAGCTAAAAAAATATCTGTGAAAAATTTCATTCAAATAAGTAATCCAATTAAACCTTTTAATGAAACGATAAAAATTGAAGGTGATAAAAGTTTATCAATAAGATGGGCTTTATTAGCTTCTCAAGCAAAAGGTAAATCAAAGTGTGTAAATCTTCTTAAATCTGAAGATGTAATTAATACTTTAAAATGTTTAAAAGAACTTGGTGTTAAATATAAACTCAAAAAAAGTTCCTGTGAAATTATTGGTAAGGGCTTGAATAGTTTTATTTATAAAAAAAATATTACTTTAAATGCGGGAAATTCTGGAACTCTAGGAAGACTCATTTTAGGTCTTTTAATACATGCAAAAAAGAAGGTAACAATTATAGGTGACCCTAGTTTATCTAAAAGAGATTTTAAAAGAGTGATTGATCCATTAGAAAAATTTGGAGCAAAAATTAAATCTAATTTAGGAAAGTTACCTATTACAATTAAAGGAACTAATTATCCTAAGCCTATCAGATATCATGAGTTAAGAGGTTCAGCTCAATGTAAAAGTAGTATAATGTTAGCTGCACTTAATACAAAAGGAAAAACTATTATAAATGCAAAAAAATCAAGAAATCATACAGAAATACTATTTAAAAATCTTAAACTTCCAGTAAATGTAATTAAAAAAAAAAATTATGATCTCATAAAAATTAATGGTGGCAAAGATATAAAATCTTTTAATTATAATATTCCATCTGATATTAGTTCAAGTTCTTTTTTTATTGTGCTTACTGCACTGTCAAAAAATTCTAAACTAACAATCAGAAATGTTAATGTTAATCCATCAAGGATAGGTATTTTAGAAATTCTTAAAATAATGGGTATTAAGATAATAATTAAAAATATTAAAAGTTATAAAGGTGAAAAAGTTGCTGATTTATTTATTAGAGGCAAGGATGTTTTTAAACCAATAAACTGTCCATCAAAATTAAATTCAGCAGCTATAGATGAATTTTTACTAATTTTTTTGATTGCGGCTAAAGCAGATGGTATTTCTTATTTTAAAAATTTGTCAGAACTTAACAAAAAAGAAAGTCCTAGATTGATATGGGGTTCGAAAATCTTAAATAAAATGGGTATTAAAACAATATTAAAGAAAGATAGTATTAAAATTTATGGTAATCCAAATTTAAAAGTTAAAAAAAATATAATAATCAAAAATTTTTTAAAAGATCATAGAGTATTTATGTCAAGTGTCATAGCTGCATTAGCTTTTGGTGGAAATTGGAAAATATTTGATAAAGATTCAGTAAAAACATCTTTTCCAACTTTTATAAGTAAAATCAAAAGCCTAGGTGCTGAATTTAACTAATAAATGATGAAAAACCACAATATTTAGCGATTTTAAAAGAAATATTTTTAAATTCAGTATTGATTATAATGTCAAATTTCACTAAAAGTTCGAAATTTTAAAAAATACAAATTTAATACTAAGAACTTATTAATTAATGGAAATATACAAAGACTTAAAAAGCCCTGCATCACAAGAATTCGAAAAACTATTAAATAGCCAACTTTCTAAAATTAATATTGAAGAAGGAAAAATAATTGAGGGAAAAATAAATAAAATTACTGAAAAATTTGTTTTTTTATTTGTTGAAGGTCTTAAGAGTGAGCCTGTTTTAGATATTAACGAATTAAAAAGTATGGGTTTAGGAGATAAAATCAAAATAGGTCAAAACATTCCGGTATTACTTGAAAAAATAGAGGATAAAAATGGAGAGGTGTTAGTCTCAGCAAGTAAAGCCCAGAAAATAAAAGGTTGGGATAAATTAGTTGAAGCTTTTGAAAAAAATGAACCAATTATGGGTAAAATTACCTCAAAATGTAAAGGTGGATGTATAGTTGAGCATATTGAAACTGGATCTTTAATGTTTTTACCAGGTTCACAAATAAGTGATAAGCCTCTTAAAG
>CACEIH010000010.1 GCA_902559565.1 uncultured Pelagibacteraceae bacterium | reverse complement strand
CTTTGACGCTACCAGAAATAGTGCCATTTAATCCTTCTTTAGCAATGATTATCGTTCCTCTAATATGATTTGAAATAAGGAACTTCTGTAAAAAAACTTTTTTTTTTTTTAAAGATTTAATCTGTACGAATTTATAAAATCCAAAAACTTTAAACATTATAAAACCCTACAAACAGTCATTCCATCACCTAATGGAATAATGATTTGCTCTACTCTTTTATCTTCAGACACAAATTTATTAAATTCTCTAATATTTATAGTAAATTTATCATTATTTTTTTCATCAGCTACTTCACCGTGCCATAAAACGTTATCTATAATAATCAACCCACCTTTATTTAATAATTTTAGGGATTTTTCATAATATTCCTTATAATTCATTTTATCAGCATCAATAAAAATCATATCAAATTTATCATTTGATAATTCTTTTAAGCTTTCAAGAGCAGGTTTAATTATTGTTTGAATTTTACGATCTTGATTTGCTTTTTTAAAAAAATTAGATGCAACTTTGTTTGTCTCCTCATTTTTATCAAGAGCAATTAGTTTTCCATCATCAGGTAAGGCAAGTGAAATTGTGAGCGCACTCAGGCCAGTAAAAGTTCCGATTTCAAGAACATTTTTTATATTTGAAACTTTAATAATTAGATGAAGAAAATGACATTGAGTAGGATCAACCTGCATTCTTTTGATATCACCCAAAGTTTTATTGTAATCAATTATCTCTTGTTGAACTGGATGTAAATTTAATCCAAAATCATTTATATAATTTTGTAACTTTTCTGTAATATCAAGGTTTGCACCCATTCTACTGAAGTTTTTTCTTTAAAATGTCATTTATAAGTTGAGGGTTGGCTTTACCACCAGAAGCTTTCATAGCTTGACCTACAAAGAAACCAAATAATTTTTCCTTACCTTGCTTATATTCAATTGCTTTTTCTCTATTATCATTAATTATTTTATCAATTAAAGCCTCTATCGCTTTAGGATCACTTTGTTGTTTAAGTCCTTTTTCTTCAACAATTTTTTGAGGATCTTTATCCCCGTCCAACATTAGTTCAAATACAGTCTTTGCTATTTTTCCTGAAATTGTTCCATTCTTTATCAAGTTAACTAGTATAGCTAAATTTTTTGCACTTACTGGACTTTGAGAAATTTCAAGGTTTTTATTATTTAAAACTGCAAATAATTCACCTGTAATCCAGTTAACTGCTAATTTCATATCTTTATTTTTACCCATCTTGGCTACAACCTCTTCAAAATACTTTGCTGTATCGATATCTGAAACTAAGATTGTTGCCTCATATGGTGACAACTTAAATTCATCAATAAATCTTTTCTTTTTATCGTCTGGTAATTCTGGAATATTATTCTTAAGTTCATTGATAAATTCATCAGAAACTTCCAGAGGCAATAAATCAGGATCTGGAAAATATCTATAATCATGAGCATCTTCTTTTGATCTCATTGATCTTGTTTCATTTTTTTTTGTATCAAATAATCGTGTCTCTTGATCGATTGATTTACCTTCTTCAATTAAATCAACCTGTCTATTTGCTTCATATTCAATGGCCATTTGCATAAATTTAATAGAATTAACATTTTTAATTTCACACCTTGTTCCAAATTCTTTTGAGCCTTTTGCTCTGACAGAAACATTAACATCTGCTCTTAATGATCCTTCTTGCATATTGCCATCACATGTACCTAAATATCTCATTATTGATCTTAATTTTTTAATATATGCACTAACTTCATCTGGAGATCTAAGATCTGGTTTGCTAACAATTTCCATTAAAGCAACTCCTGATCTATTGAGATCTACAAAAGTATTTTGGGGATCAAGATCATGAATACTTTTTCCTGCATCTTGCTCTAAATGCAATCTTTCAATACCAACCTCTTTTTGTCCTTCAGGCATGTCTAAGATAACTTTACCCTCACCTACTATAGGTTCTTTAAATTGAGAAATCTGATATCCTTGTGGTAGATCGGCATAGAAATAATTTTTTCTATCAAATACTGAACGTTTATTAATTTTTGCATTGAGTCCAATACCAGTTTTAATAGCTTGTTGAACACAAAATTCATTTATTACAGGTAGCATTCCTGGAAATGCAGCATCAACTAAACTTACCTGTGTATTTGGTTCAGCTCCAAATTTAGTAGCTGAGGTAGAAAATAATTTTGATTTAGATAATACTTGAGCATGAACTTCTAAACCAATTACAACTTCATATTGGTTATCTTCTCGATTGATTAAATATTCTGAATTTTTTTTACTCACTTAATCCACCAATCAGTAATTTTGTTTTTAAAGTCTATCTTTTCTTCCATAGCATATGCAATATTTAGTATATTTTGTTCATCAAAAGCTTTCCCAATAATTTGTAAGCCCAATGGATAACCTTTAGAGTCATGTCCCGCAGGAATTGATATACCTGGTAGACCTGCCAAATTAACTGGGACTGTAAATATATCATTAAGATACATTGAAACCGGATCATTCGTTTTTTCACCTATTTTAAAAGCTGAGCTAGGTGTTGATGGAGTCAAAATTGCATCTACTTTTTTATATGCTTCATCAAAATCATTTTTAATAAGTTTTCTTACTTTTTGAGCTTTTAAATAATACGCATCGTAATACCCAGATGATAAAACATAAGTTCCAATCATTATTCTTCTTTGAACTTCAGCACCAAAACCTTCAGATCTTGTTTTTTCGTACATATCAATTAAATTTTCACCTTTTGCTCTAAATCCATACTTAACACCATCATATCTTGCTAAGTTCGAAGATGCTTCAGCAGGAGCAACAATATAATAAGTTGGTAAAGCATAACTAGTATGAGGTAATGAAATATCAATAGTTTCTGCACCACAATCTTTGACATATTGAATTCCTTTTTGCCAAAGATCTTCTATTTCTTTTGGCATTCCATCAACTCTATATTCTTTTGGTATTCCAATTTTTTTTCCTTTTATATTATTTGTAAGTTCTTTACTGTAATGATTTCTTTTAAAATCTATTGAAGTAGAGTCTTTTGAGTCATAAGTACTAATTACTTCTTGTAGTAAAGCACAATCTTTAACATTTTGTGCCATTGGTCCTGCTTGATCTAATGATGATGCGAAAGCTACAATTCCATAACGTGAACAACTACCATAGGTAGGTTTTAATCCGACTGTTCCTGTAAAAGAAGCTGGTTGTCTTATAGATCCACCAGTATCGGTACCAATAGTAATTGGAGTTAACTGCCCAGCAACTGCTGATGCTGATCCACCAGAGGATCCACCTGGAACTAAATTTTTATCAATAGGGTTTTGTACATTTCCAAAAAAACTAGTTTCATTTGATGAGCCCATAGCAAATTCATCACAATTTAATTTGCCTAAAAGTATTGCTCCTTCATTCCAAATATTTTCTGTTACTGTCGACTCATAAGTTGGTACAAAATCATTTAAAATTTTACTACCGGCAGTTGTTTTAACATCTTTTGTACAAAATAAATCTTTGACTGCCATCGGAATACCAGGCAATTTCAAATCTAAATTAGGTTTTTGATCAAATTTTTTTGCTTTATCTGAAGCTGATGTGAAATCCTCAGTGATATATGCATTCAATTCTTTGGATTTTTCAGATCTATCTATGAATGCTTTAGTTACTTCTGTTGAAGATAGTTTTTTATCTTTAATATTTTCAACTAATTCTGTTAAAGATTGTTTTGTTATATCTGACATTATTCTATCACCTTTGGTACAACAAAATAATCTTCATTATCTTCAGGAGAATTTTTAACAATTTCTTCTCTAATGTTCTTACTTTTCACCTCATCAGGTCTTAGTTTTAATGTTGTTTCAGCTACAGAAGTTAATGGTTTAACATTATCTGTTTTTAATTCATTAAGTTTTTCAATAAAATCAAAAATTGAATTTAAGTCACCAGCTAATTTTTCAGCTTTTTTTTCATCAACTGAAATCCTTGATAATTTAGATATATGTTTTATTGTTTTAAGATCTATACTCATATGCTAATTAAATATGACGCAAAGTATCACTTAAGTTTAAAATATACAATATGATCACTTTAGAAGAATTTAAAAAAAAACACTCAGATAAGTGTAGATTGATAGGTTTAGACCTAGGTTCTAAAAGAATTGGTGTATCCATTTGTGATGAAAAACAGTTAATTGCTACTCCACTAAAAACAATAAATAGAAATACTCTAAATGAATTAATTATTGAGCTTAAAGTGATTATTGATGAAAATAATATTAAAGGAATCATCATTGGAAATCCTCTTAATATGGATGGTTCATCAGGTAGATCAGCACAATCAGTAAAGGACACGTCTCAAAAAATTGAGGAAAACATAAATATACCTATTTGTCTATGGGATGAAAGATTATCAACAGTTGGTGCTTTTAACTTATCTAGTCAATTAGATATTAACGTGAGTAAAAGAGAAAAGAAAATCGATGAAAATGCTGCTGCTTTTATATTACAAGGGGCAATAGATTTTTTAAATAATTAATACTTGCTATTGTAGACGTTTATAGCTATAGAGTTGGTTTTAATGGCAATTAAAACAAACAAAGCTATTAAAATTTCCCAAAAACATTTGTTAGGAATCCAAGATTTATCAATTAATGATGTTAATTTGATACTTGATGAGGCACACACCTTTATAAAGGTCAATCAAAGCAAAAATAAAAAAATAGATGTTTTAAGAGGAAAGACACAAATCAATTTATTCTTTGAACCCTCTACTAGAACTCAAAGTTCATTTGAATTGGCTGGTAAAAGGCTTGGAGCGGATGTTATGTCCATGAATATTAGTAACTCTGCAATTAAAAAAGGTGAAACATTAATTGACACTGCGATGACTTTAAATGCAATGCATCCAGACATTATTGTAATTAGACATCAAGACTCTGGGGCATGTAACTTACTTTCTCAAAAGGTCAATTGTGCGGTTTTAAATGCTGGTGATGGAAGAAGAGAACACCCTACTCAAGCTTTATTAGATGCTTTGACAATTATAACTCGTAAAGAAAAAATTGAAGGTTTAAAAATTGCAATATGTGGAGACATACTTCATTCAAGAGTAGCTAGATCAAACATTTATCTACTTAATATGTTAGGAGCTGAAGTTAATATAGTTGCTCCAACTAATCTTATGCCTAAAGAAATTGAAAAATTTGGTGTAAATACCTTTACTGATATGAAAAAAGGTTTGAAAGATTGCGATATTGTAATGATGTTAAGATTACAAAATGAAAGAATGACAAGTTCTTATCTTTCATCTAATAGAGAATATTATGAGTATTACGGATTAACTCCTGACAAATTAGAACATGCTAAATCTGATGCATTAATTATGCACCCTGGGCCAATGAATAGAGGTATAGAAATAGATACAATACTGGCAGATGATATTAATAAAAGTGTAATAAAAGAACAAGTTGAGCTGGGTGTAGCTGTAAGAATGGCTTGTTTAAAGATATTTTGTACTTAAATGAAAAAACAATATTTTATAAATGCAAACATAGTAGATCCACATAATTCAATTAATGAAATTGGAGGATTAATAATTAACGAAGATGGTAAAATTGAAGCAATAGGGAAAAAAGTAAATACCAATAACCTACCAAACAGAGAAAAACCGATTGATTTAAAAGGAAAATATATTTTTCCAGGATTAGTTGATATGAGAGTTTTTGTTGGTGAACCCGGATATGAGTATAAGGAAAATTTTAGAACTTTAAGCAATGCAGCGCTATCGGGAGGGGTGACCTCAGTTGTTACAATGCCTAATACAGATCCAATAATAGATAATGTATCGATAGTAGATTTTTTAAAAAGAAGAGGAAGAGATAAATCAAAAATTAATATTTTTCCTTGTGCATCTCTCACAAAAAATGTTGAAGGTACAAACATGACAGAATTTGGCCTTTTACAAAATAAAGGAATAATTGCCTTCACTGATGGTCTTAAAACAATTCAAAATCCAAGATTAATGTCCAGAATTATGAATTCTGCAAAAGATTTAGGTTGTTTGATTATGCAGCATGCAGAAGATTATGAACTAGCAAAAAATGGCATGATTAACTCTGGCATCATCGCCTCAAAATTAGGCTTATCAGGTATACCTGAAATTGCAGAAAGGATTTTAATAGAAAGAGATCTAACTTTATTAGAAAAAGTTAAATGTAGATATCACATATCTCAATTGTCATCTCAAAAATCTGTTGAAGTAATCAAATATAGAAAAGAAATAGTCAAATTTACATCTGGAGTATCAATAAACAATTTGTCATTAAATGAAAACGATATTGGAGATTTTAGAACCTTTTTGAAATTATCACCCCCTTTGAGAACAGAGGAAGATAGATTAGCTTTAGTTCAAGGATTAAAAGATAGTTTAATAGATGTAATTGTTTCAGATCACAAACCTGAAGACGAAGAATCTAAAAGATTAACTTTTGCGCAAGCTGCTACAGGCGCTTCAGGTATTGAAACATTATTATCTTTAAGCTTGGAATTATATCATAACGGATCACTTAAACTTGAAACAGTTATAAAAGCTCTTACTTCAAATCCTGCAAAAATACTAAAAATAAATAAAGGAAATCTTTCTGTTGGTAATGATGCAGATCTCTGTATAGTTGATATTGATAAACCTTGGATTGTAAAAAAAGAAAAAATGATCTCAAAATCAAAAAATACTTCTATAGAAGACAAAAAACTTCAAGGAAAAGTAACAAATACATTTGTAAAAGGAAAAGAATTATTTAAGTTATAGAATGGATATTTTTTTGATAGGTATAATTTCCTACCTAATGGGCTCAATACCATTCGGATTTATACTAACAAAAATATTTTTAAAAAAAGATATAAGAGAAATCGGCTCAGGCAATATTGGAGCTACTAATGCTCTTAGAACAGGTAATAAAGTTATTGGTTATTCAACATTAATCTTAGATATTTTAAAAGCTGTAATTCCAATCGTATATGTAAAAATTTTTTATCAAGATTTTTTATATATTACTTCTTTGTGTGCATTCTTAGGTCATGTTTTTCCAGTTTGGCTCAAATTTAAAGGTGGTAAGGGTGTTGCTACTTATCTTGGAATTTTATTCGCTATTAATTTTTATTTTGGGATTATATTTATTATATCTTGGTTTATAACATTTTTTATTTCAAAATTTTCATCTCTTTCATCTTTAATTGGAGCAGCCTCTATACCAATATATTTGATAATTTTAACTCAATTTGATCAAGTAGTTTTTTTTACAATTATGTTCGTCTTGATATTTTTTACCCATCGAGAAAATATTAAAAGATTGAAAAATAAAGAAGAAACTAAGACAAAAATTTATTAAATTGACTATCTAAGTCTTTTGGGTAGTTTGTAGCTTATGAATTTGGTCATTGTAGAAAGTCCTGCTAAAGCTAAAACTATAAATAAATATTTAGGTGATAAGTATAAAGTTCTAGCAAGTTATGGTCATATAAGAGACTTGCCCTCAAAAAATGGCTCTGTTGATCCTGATCAGGACTTTAAAATGGAATGGGAAGTTGACAGTTTTTCAAAAAAATATCTTAAAGAAATAACAGATGCAGCAAAAGACTCTTCTAAAATAATATTAGCTACTGACCCCGATCGTGAAGGTGAGGCTATTGCTTGGCATGTAAAAGAATATTTAAATGAAAAAAAACTTTTAAAAGATAAAGAAATTGAAAGAGTTGTATTTAATGAAATAACTAAAAAAGCTGTCATTCAAGGAATTGAAAATCCAAGACAAATTGAACCACTTCTAGTTGACGCATATATGGCAAGAAGAGCTTTAGATTACCTAGTTGGTTTTAACATTTCACCAATACTTTGGACAAAACTACCTGGTTCAAAATCAGCAGGAAGAGTCCAATCAGTAGCTTTAAAACTAATCACAGAAAGAGAGCATGAAATTGAATCATTCAAACCAGAAGAATTTTGGACTTTAAGTGTTAAATTTACCGATCAAAATAAGCAAAATATTACTGCAAGTATTAGTCAATTAAACAACAATAAGATTGAAAAATTTTCATTTCGAAACAAAAATGAAATTAATAAAGCTATATCAAGTATTGAGGAAAAAAAATTTAGTATAACTGATGTTTCAAGCAAAGTGGTAAATCGTAATCCTTCCGGACCATTTACTACATCAACTCTTCAACAAACTGCTTCGAGTAGATTAGGTTTTGGTGCATCCAGAACAATGCAAATTGCACAAAAACTATATCAAGGAATAGAAATAGATGGTGAAACTATTGGTTTGATTACTTATATGAGAACAGATGGAACTAATTTATCTAAAGATGCAGTTTCAGCTTTCAGAGATTATATTCAAAATGAAATTGGTAATGAGTATTTACCTAAAGATGCTTTAAATTATTCAGGTAAAAAAGCAAAAAATGCACAGGAAGCTCATGAAGCAATTAGACCTACAGATATTATTAGAACGCCTCAAAGTGTTAAAAAATATTTAAGTACAGATCAAAATAAACTTTATGACCTTATTTGGAGCAGAGCTTTATCTTCTCAAATGGAGTCAGCTAAATTTGACAGAAACACTATTACTATCACTTCAGAGAATAATGATACTATTTGCAAAGCTAGTGGTTCAGTCCTTAAATTCGATGGATTTTTAAAGATTTATAATAATCAAAGCAAAGATGATGATGAAAATATTTTACCATCTGTGTCTAAAGGGCTTGTTAATATTGAAGCATTACTTGATGAACAACACTTTACACAACCACCACCCAGATACTCTGAAGCTAGTTTAGTTAAAAAACTTGAAGAGCTAGGTATTGGTAGACCATCTACTTATGCGAGTATCATCTCTACAATTGCCAATAGAGGATACGCAGAAATTCTAAATAAAAGATTTTTTCCTACCGATAGAGGTAAATTAATATCTGCTTTTTTAGAAAAATTATTTTCAAAATATGTAGATTATAATTTTACAGCAGGATTAGAGGATCAACTAGACGAAATCACAACTGGAAAAGAAAGTTGGATTAAAGTTTTAGAGCTTTTTTGGAAAGATTTTAATAATAATGTATCGGAGGTGAAAGAGAAAAGAACCAGAGAAGTCTTAGATTTGTTGAATGATAGCTTAGGAGAACTGATTTTTGATAAAGATAGTGAAGGAAATGTAGTCAGAAAGTGCCAATTATGTAACTCTGGAACACTAAGTTTAAAAAATAGCTTCAGAGGTGGTGCCTTTATAGGATGCTCAAATTACCCAGAATGTAAGTTTACAAGACCATTATCAAAGGCAAAAGCTGCTGCTCAAGCACAATTAGCTGAACCAAAATTAATTGGGAAACATGAAAATGGGAATGATATTTTTTTAAAAAATGGAAGGTTTGGTCCTTATCTTCAATACGAGAAAATCCCAACTGATATTGAAGTAGAAAAAACCACTAAAAAAAAGAAAAAAACTAAAAAATCTAAACCTGATGTGAATGAACTTTTAAAAAATGTCTCAATTCCAAAAGGCATAGATTTGGAAAGTATTGATTTGGAAAAGGCTCAATTTTTGTGTTCTCTACCAAAATCATTGGGAATTAATCCAGATAATCAAAAAGATATTACATTAAATACTGGAAGATTTGGTCCCTACCTAAAGTGTGAGAACAAGTCTGCACGAATAGAAAACATAGAAGAAATATTTTCAATAGGTTTAAATAGAGCTATAACACTAATAGCAGAGGCCAAACCGGGTCGAATGTCTTCATCAATGATAAAAGACCTAGGCGAACATCCTGAAGATAAGAAGCCAGTGAGGATTATGAAAGGCCAATATGGACCTTACATTAAATATAAATCACTTAATGCTACGATTCCTGAAGAAAAAGATCCAGCAGAACTTACTATGGAAGAAGCACTAATTTTGATTGAGAAAAGAAAAGAATACGATAAAAATAAAAAAAATAAAAAAAGAAAAAAATAAATGTTTAATTATTTGTATAAAATTATAATAACTTTTTTATTTTCAATTGTTATTATTTCAAATTCCTACTCAAATGAAATTGATTGTAGTAAATTTGAAAAATTAAGTGCTAAATTTATAGAATGTAATGCTAAAAAATTAAAAGAAAAAATTAATGAAGATATTAAAGATACAAAAAAAAATATTAATGAGAATGAATTAACAAAAAAATTGAAAAAATTTAAAAATAGTAAAACACTTTCTGATCTTGGAGATAACTAAAATGTCTTATGAATCAAAAATAAAAGAATTATCAATAGAATTACCTAGTGCAGCTAATCCCGTTGGTTCATATGTTGCTACAAAAATTTCAGGAAAATTTCTATTTATCTCAGGTCAAATTTCTATGAATGAGAAAGGTGAATTAATTAAAGGAAAAATTGGTAAAGACCTCAACAAGGAAGATGGATACAAAGCAGCAAAAAGATGTGCTCTAAATATTGTGTCTCAGGCTAAAAAAGCATGTGGTGGAGATTTGTCAAAAATCAAATCGTGTATAAAATTAACTGGATTTGTAAATTCAACAGATGATTTCATTGATCAACCACAGGTAATTAATGGTGCATCCGATTTAATTGCTTCTATTTTTGGAAATGCTGGCATGCATACAAGAGCGGCAGTTAGTACAAATAGTCTCCCATTGGGTGTAGCAGTTGAAGTAGACGCTATTTTTGAATTAAATTAGTTCTTATCTTCCAATACTAAAGTATTTAAAACCTTGTGATTTAATTTTACTTGGAGAATAAATATTTCGCATATCATAAATAATAAATTTTTTTCCTTTAATAATTTGTTTAAAATTCAAAGATTTAAAATCATTCCATTCTGTATGGATGATTACAAGATCAGAACCAATTAATGATTTTTTAATGTTATTTATAAATGAAACATTTTTAATTTTTTCGAATTCTTTTTTATAACCTGTTGGGTCAAAATATCTTATAATTGCTCCTTTTTTTGATAATGCAGGGATCATACTTAAACTTGAAGAGTCTCTCATATCATCAGTGTTAGCTTTAAATGTAACACCTAAAAAAGTTATCTTTTTATTCTTTATTTTTTTATTTAAAATTTCATAAACTCTGCTTAGTAAAAGATTTGATCTATTTTCATTGGATCTTATTACTGATTTAATTACCGATAAATCTGTTTTAAATCTATTTGCTGTTGAGGTTATAGCTTTTGTATCTTTAGGAAAACATGACCCACCATAGGCTGGACCTGCTCTTAAAAATCTACTACCTATTCTTTTGTCTAAACCCATTCCTATAGAGATATCTTCAACATTTATTCCTGTTTTTTCACATAAATTAGCTATTTCATTAATAAAAGTTACTTTTGTAGCAAGAAAAGCATTCGAAGCATATTTAATTAACTCTGCTGCTCTTCTTGATGTGTGGATATATTGAGCTCCTTTAGAGATTAATGGTGAATATAGATTTTTTAAAACACGATTAGATTTTAAATCATTTGAACCAATAACAATTCTATCAGGGTAAGTAAAATCTCTTATTGCTTCACCTTCTCTCAAAAATTCAGGATTGGATACTACTGAAAATCTATTTTTATTATTTCTTTTTGAAATAATTCGTTCAATTTCATCACCTGTCGTGACAGGTACAGTTGATTTTGTAATAATAATTTTAAATTTATTAATTGATAAACTTATTTCTTTTGCAACATTGTATATTTGACTTAAATCTGCTGAGGTTCCTCCTTTTTTAGTTGGTGTTCCAACACAAATAAATATTATATCTGACTCCTGAATAGATTTTTTTAAATTTGTAGAAAATTTTAATTTTTTATTTCTATAATTTTTAACAACAAGTTCTGATAATCCAGGTTCATAAATTGGAACTTGACCTTTTTTTAATAAATTGATTTTGTCTAAATCTTTATCTACGCAAATAACATCATTTCCTAAATCAGAAAAACATACGCCACTTACTAATCCAACATATCCTGTGCCTATCATACATAATTTCATAATTTGCCAATCTCCAATGTTGATTTGATATAGCCATGCATACTTCCACAATCTAAGTATTTTCCTAAAAAATTGTGAGCTATAAATTTATGATTATCATTAATTAACGATTGAATTGCATCAGTAATGTGTATTTCACCACCCTTACCTGGTTTTTGTTTTGATAATTTAGAAAATATTTTTTTTGGTAAAATATATCGACCTATAACAGCTTTATTAGAAGGCGCAGAAGAGACTGATGGTTTTTCAACTACATCTTTGATTAAATAGTTATTTCTTACTAATTTTTTTTTTAAATCAAAAATACCCCATCTTGAAACTGTTTTCTTATTTACTTTCATGCTAGCCATTACTGAACATTTAAATTTGTTGTGTATATTAATCATAGATTTAGAACAATTTTTTTTTATAATCAAATCATCAGGTAGTAACATTAAAAAAAAATCATTTTTGATATATTTTTTTGTTTTCAAAACAGCGTCTCCAGTTCCTTTTGGTTTATTTTGATAGACAAATTTAATCATCTTTTTATATTTCAAAATTTTTTTATATTCTTGAATAATTCTTGGATCTCTCTTTTTTTTTATAATCTTTTTATAAAAATCATCATTATTAAAATATTTTTTAATCATTATTTTTTTTTGTGAGATAATAAAAATTACCTCCTTTATTCCTGCGTCTATACATTCATCTAAAATATATTCTATTCCAGGTTTTCCATTTATTGGTAAAAGTTCCTTAGCAAACACACTTGTCAGAGGCAATAAACGTGTACCTAATCCAGCTAATGGAATAATTGCTTGTTTAATCATTTAAATGTTTTACTTATTAAAATGTTTTATACAAATGAAAATTTTAATAAATAATAATGATTTAAATGAGGCATTATACGGTGTTTCGAACTTAGGGTTTGTGCCTACTATGGGCAGTCTCCATAAAGGACATATATCATTAATAAAAAAATCACTAAATAAATGTAACAAAACTATTGTAAGTATATTTGTAAATCCTACACAATTTAACAATAAAAGAGATTATCTAAAATATCCTAGAAACAATAAAAAAGATTTACTTATCTTAAAAAAATTAAATGTTGATTTTGTATTCTTACCTCATCAAAGAGAAATTTATAATATAAGAAATAAAACTAATTACAGAATTAATAAAAAAGATAAAATCATGTGTGCAATACATAGAAAAGGTCATTTTGAA
>CACEIH010000009.1 GCA_902559565.1 uncultured Pelagibacteraceae bacterium | reverse complement strand
TAAAAAATCCGAATTAGTAATTAAATCATCTTTACTACATGGTAAAACATCTAATTCTTTACATTTGTCTAAATCTAAATTTTCACTCCAAGCCATTACTTGCATGCCAAATGCTTTACCTATTTTGGCAACTTGCGAGCCAACTCTACCAAGGCCAATCAACCCTAAAATTTTTCCCTTTAACTCAACACCTACAGTTGTCTGCCAATACCCTTGATACATATTATCAATTTCTTCTTTTAAATTTCTTGCTAATCCTAGTATTAAAGCCCACGTTAATTCTGGGGTTGGGTGAATATTTATTTCTGTTCCACAGACAATAATTTTCCTTTTTTTTGCAGCTTCTAAATCAATTGACTTATTTCTAGTTCCGCTAGTTATTATAAATTTTAATTTAGTTAAATTATCTATAATATTTTTAGTCATTGGCGTTCTTTCTCGCATTATAAGAAGTGCCTCAAAGTCTGCTAATTGTTCGAGAGTGTCTGCTTCATTAATAAATGGTTCACTAAATATCTTAAATTCGTATTTTCCAGATAACTTTTCTAAATCAACAAATTGTTGAGAAACATTCTGATAGTCATCTAAAATTGCAACTTTAAGCATTTTTAATTTCCTTATTTGACAAAAATAAACCTAATATAATCAAAATTGCTCCAATCAAATGAAAAAATTGAAATTTTTCATCATAAATTAATATAGCCATAATAGAACTAAACAAAGGTATTAAAGATAATGAAATTCCTGCTCTATTAGCACCGATAACTGATACAGCTCCAGCCCAACAATAATAAGATCCTATACTTGGAAAAAGAGCCAAAAATATTAAAGTATAAACTAAATTGATATCAAAATTAATTAGTTGTCCATTTGAGAATTCATATAAAAATTGTGGAAAAACACTGATTAACCCAAATGTACAAATGACATGAACTAAAGTTAATAATGGTAGAGTAAATTTTTTTTTCTTTAAGAGAGTTGAATAAACCCCCCAAGTTATGGCACCTCCTATCATTATTAAGTCCCCATTATTAAAATTGAGTGAGAGTAAAATGTCTAATTTAAGTTTGGTAATAATTGCTAGAATTCCACATACTGAAATAATAAGACCTAAAATTTGAAATTTATTAGTTTTTTCAATTTTGAATAAAAAACAAAGTAAAATAATAATGGCTGGGATAGCAGCATTAAAAAGAGAGGAGTTAATCACCTGAGTGTGAATTAAAGATAAATATGTAAATGAATTATATAAACCAACACTTGTTAATCCCAAAAGAAATAATAATGGCAAATTATTGAGAATCGTATCTTTATATTTAATAATTTCTTTATAGGTAAAAGGTAACAATATAACCCAAACAAGACACCAACGATAAAATACCAAAGACAATGGAGGAATTTCTGTCAAAAATGCGTACTTTCCTATCATAAAATTTCCAGACCAAAATAAGGATGCACATACCAGCATCAAATATGCTTTGATGTTTTTCATGAATTAATTAAATCTTATTGAACTATAAGGATCTAAATTTAAATTAGTTTTTTCTCCAGCTATCATTCCAGAAACAATCTTTCCAGAAATTGGGCCTAAAGTCCATCCTAAATGATGATGACCAAAACAATAAAATACGTTTTTATGGTTTTTTGAAGGTCCCATAACTGGTAAAAAATCTGGTAATGTTGGTCTAAATCCTAACCACTCATCTTCGTGAACAGGAAGATCACCTAACATATATTTTGCATTATTTATTAAATTTTTAATTCTTGACTTTGATAATGGATTATTCAATCCACCAAATTCTACAGTGCCAACTACTCTTAGTCCTTGTTCCATTGGTGTAATTCCAAAACCTCTATTGGAAAATATAACTGGTCTATTTAATAAATGATCACAATTTTTGAAATGGACGTGATAACCTCTTTCAGTATCTAGAGGTATTCTTTCACCTAAATTATCAGTTAATCGTTTAGAAAAAGCTCCACACGCAATTACAATTTTATCAAAAACATATTTTTCATTTTCAGTAACAATAATTGGTTTTTCAGCATCAAATTGAATATCATTAATATCTTTCTTTTCAAATTTTCCTCCTTTTTTTAAAAAAAGTTCAAAAAATTTTAATAAAATTTTTTTTGGATTTCTTGCGTGTCTAGCATATGGATAATAAACACCAGCATGGTAAAAAGGTTTTATATGAGGTTCTAAATCATGAATTTCAGATTTATTTACTAGCTGTTGTTTTACTCCTAATTCATTTCTTACATTAATCTCTAGTTCACGACTTTTTAGATCTTTATTGTTCCAAATATACAAAATTCCTTTATTTTCAACTAAACCATCTAAATTTACTTCATCAAATAATTCATCGTAAGCAGGCAATGCTAAATCTAAAATCTGATGCATATTTTTTGCTGTATGCATCATCTTGCTTTTTGAAGTATTTAAAATGAATTTTATAAACCAAGGAATCATCTTTGGAACATAGTTCCACTTTAAAGCTAATGGTCCAGTTGAACTTAACAACATAGCAGGTACATCAGCAAGAACATCTGTTCTATTTAAAGATAAAGATGCATAGGGAGAAAAATGCCCAGCATTTCCATATGATGCCGCGGGACTGCCTGGTTCATTTCTATCAAAAATAGTTACTTTAAAACCTTTTTTTTGAAGGAATAAAGCATTTGAGATACCTTGAATACCAGCTCCAATTATACCAATTTCTATATTGTTATTCATGAAATTATATACCAATTTTTTTTAAAATAATTTAAGCGACAAATTATACTTAAGCAATTGATTGTTGACTATGAACTTTAGCGCTCATAACTACTCCAAAACCAATCATAGTTGCTAACATTGAAGAACCCCCGTAAGACATGATAGGTAATGGTGAACCAACTATAGGCAATAAACCTAGAACCATACTCATATTTATTGTTATATAAACAAAAATTGCTGCACCAAAACTATAACAAAATATCTTTGCAAAATAACTTCTAGACCCAGCGCCAATTGCTACTATTCTATAAATTATAATCATATAAATTATTAAAAGAAAAGCCGAACCAACAAAACCAAATTCCTCAGAAAATAAAGTAAAGATAAAATCAGTGTGTTTTTCTGGTAAAAATTCTAAATAACTTTGTGTCCCTTTCAAAAAGCCTTTTCCAAAAAGTCCTCCAGATCCAACCGCTATTTTTGATTGAATGATTTGATATCCAGCACCTAAAGGATCCCTATCGGGATTTAAAAAAGTTAAAACTCTTAGTTTTTGATAGGGTTTCAAAAAAGCAATTATAAAAGGTAGAGAAATTACAAAACCTAACATTGTATATATAAAATATTTATGATTAATCCCTGCAAACCATATAACCGCTATACCACTAATTGCGATCAGTACTGAAGTGCCCAAATCAGGCTGTACAATTACTAAACCCATTGGCAAGATAATAATTATTAGAGATGTTAAAAGAGTATAAATAGAATTCACATGTTCTAATTTCATTCTGTGAAAATATTTAGCTAGGCACAATATTATAAATATTTTCATTAACTCAGACGGTTGTAGATTAATAAAATATAAGTCCATCCATCTTTGAGAGCCTGAAGATGTTATTCCAAAAAAATATGTCCAAATCAGTAACCCAACTACAACTACATAAGAGAAATAACCTATTGAAAACCAAAATTTAATATTAATAAATGAAATAACTAGCATCATAAATGTAAAAGCAATTAATTTTACAAAATGACTTTTAGTATGAAATAAAATTTTTCCCCCATCTGTGGAGTACATTGTAGCTAGACTAATAAATCCTAATAATAAAATACAAGCTAGTAATATATAATCAAAATTTTTAAACTTATTAAAAAAATTAAAATTACTATTTGTTAATCTTGTGTGTTGATACATATCAGATCTCTAAATATTTTTTGTTATTAATTGTTTCTCTTAAAGAGTGTCGATCAATAATTAATTTAAATAATTTTTTTGCCATTGGAGCTGCAGTTGTGCTTCCATTCCCTCCATGTTCAACAATTATACTTAGGGCATATCTTGGATTCTTATAAGGCCCAAAAGCAATATATAAAGCATGATCTCTTTCCTCATATGGTATTTCAAAAGTCTTTAAATCTAACTCTCTATCTTTTTCGGTAATTTTCTTGACTTGAGCAGTTCCAGTTTTGCCAGCAAATTGATATTTTGGATCATTTATTCTTGATCTATATGAAGTTCCCATAACTTCATTGGTTGATCCAAACATTGCATCCTGCACAATTCTAATATTTTTTGAATTTTCGAACAATGGAGTGTATTTATCACCTTGAGACTCTTTATTATAATCATCAACAGTAATTTTAGGATAAATTTTATACCCACCATTAGCTATCTGGGCAGTCATTAGGCATAATTGAATAGGTGTTGTTTGAATATATCCTTGGCCTATTCCAGTAATTATAGTTTCTCCTAATAACCAACCTTTACCTAATGCATTTTTTTTCCATTGTGTATTTGGTACCAAGCCTTTTTTTTCAATATCAAACAAACCTCCAAAGACTCTATCTCCTAAACCAAATTTTTTTGCTGTCTCGCTAAGCTTATCTACTCCAAGTCTTCTTGATATTTCATAAAAGTATGTATCACAAGATTGTTTCATTGCATTTCTAAGGTTCATAAAACCATGTCCTTTCTTTTTCCAACAATGATAAGTTTGTCCATACATTTCAGTTTTTCCAGTGCACTTAACAGTGAAATTAGGATTAATAATGCCATTTTCTAATGCAGATAAAGCTACTATTGGTTTGATTGTTGAGCCAGGGGAATAGTTTCCCTGTAAAGTTTTATTAACAAGTGGTTTCATTGGATTATTTCTAATAAGTTGCCATTCATCTTGACTAATTCCAAATACAAACAAATTAGGATCAAAAGATGGAGAAGAGTTCATTGCTATTATTGAACCTGTGTAAATGTCCATAACACATATTGAGCCAGCTTGATCTTTTAACAGTTCATTTGTCAGTTTTTGAATCTCTGTATCAATAGTCAGTCTGAGAGTTTTACCTTTTTCTCCTTTTTGAAATTCTAATTGACTAATTCTTCTTCCGTACGCATTTACTTCATATCTTTCTATATCGTTTGAACCAATTAAATCACTTTCAAAATGCTTTTCTAATCCCACCTTTCCTACTTTGAGACCAGGTACAAAATTTTTCTTTATTTGTTCATTTGACTCAATGTCATTTGGATTAGCTTGGCTTACATAACCGATAAGGTGTGTGAAATTTTCTTTATAAGGATAATTTCTAGAGATAGAAATTACTGGCTTTACACCATTTAAATCGTAAAGAAAATTATTTATTTTTGAGAAATTTTTCCAGCTTAAATTATCTGAAACTATTAAAGTTTCCCATGGTTTAATTTCATTTTTTTTCTTTAATATTTTCTTTAATTGTTTATCTGATAACTCTAATAGATCTTTTACCCTATAAATAACATATCTAAAATCCTCTACTTGTTCTGGAATAATATGAAGTTGATAAGCCTCAAAATTTCCTGCAATTACATTACCAAAATAATCATGAAATTCTCCTCTCACTGGAGCCAACTTCCATTCTCTAATTCTGTTTTTATCAGATAAGGTTAAATATTTTTTATTTTCTTTTACTTGTAAAAAAAATAATCTACTAACCAACCCTATCATTACAAAAAACTTTAAAGAATTAGTTATAAACATCCTTCTATTAATAGAATTGAGTTTTCTTACATTGTCACTTGAAGAATTAATCATTTAAACCTTTTAAGTAATATTTAAAAATTGATACGAAAATAATATAAAATAAAAACGTAAAAAAAGTATTCACTATATAGTTCATCAACACCAAGCTAAAAGAAAAGAATAAAGTTAAAATTGAATAATTAATTGAATTTATTAAACTTATAATGAATAAGAAATAAAACCAATCTTTAATTGGATTAGGCCTTATAGTTATGTTTCTAAAGTATGACGTGGCAATACAAATTAATAAATACGATAAACTACTTATACCTAAAGGTAAACCAACTACTGTATCGTTAATGAGTCCTGCTATAAAAACTAAAATATAATCAAAATTTTTGAAATCTTTCAACGTGAAGAAAAAAATAAGAATAAATGGGAAATTAAATGAAAAATATTTAAGATTTAAATAATTAAAATCAAATTCATTCATTACGGATATAAAAAGAACAAATAATGGTATCCATGAATAAAATTTTAAGATTGATCCTCTGCTTTTTAATTTAGTCATTAATTTTTCATTCTTTGCTTAAAACACAATCTTTATAATCAGAAGTACCCACAATATAACCTTTTGTATTTAAAAAAGTTTTTCGACACTTGTGACCATGTATTAAATTTAATCTTAAAAACTTTAGTTCCTGTTTATCAATATTGAATTGATTTATTATATTTTTTTGGCTTAGAATTTGACCTTCAATTTTTGATATCTCATTATTTAAGTCATTAATCTCTGATTTTAAATTCTCATTTTCTTGTTTAAATCTTGAATTAGAATCCTCAATAATCTTAATTTCATCCTCTAAAATCTTTAATTTGGCATCCATAGGATTTTTATTTTCAGCATCCACTGATGAATTATTGTCAGAATTTTGAATTTCTTTTTTTGTCACAACTTCAGCAAACACATATTTCAATTGTGAAAAATCACTATAGAATTCAACATAAACTTTGTTTTCTGCATCTTTATCTGCAGCCTTAAGTATTCCTATTGGAATGCCACTTTTAAATATTGCCCCAGTTCCTGATGTATAAACAATACTTTTCTCAGAAAATTTTTGTGAAAGACCATCTTTAATATATTTAACTTGGCCAAAATTATCACCACTACCTGTAATTATTGCCTGAATATTTTGAGGAGCAATAGTGACAGGAACATTAGAATTTAAATCTGATAATAGTAAAACTCTTGATGTTTTATAATTAACTTCGATAACACGACCAACCAAATAAGCTTGATCATAAACATTTGTACCTATTTTAATATTATCTTTACTTCCTTTATTTATAATAATACTTTTTAAAAATGGACTATCATGATCTACTATTATTTTTGCTAATATCTTATCCGAACTTGAAACGTAATCGTTAATTAATTCTTTCAATTCTTTATTTTCGTATTGTATAATTTCACTTGAAATATTACTTGATCTTAATTCGTTTAATTCTTCTTTATCTTTTTTATATTTTTTATGAAAAGTTGTATATTCAACCACATCAATAAATGTTTGTTTTATAAAATTTTCTGGAATTGAAATTACAAAAGAAGATCTATAAATAAATTCATTGATACCCATTTTTAACAATCTTACAGCTCTAAAGTCTAAACTTGATAATAAAACTACAAATATAGAAGCTGATACAAGTGTTAATAACGAAAATTTTTGTTGAGTGCTTTTTTTTAAAAAAGCAGATCGAATAGCTATGATGAAATCATCTCTGCTTGATGCCATTTCTCTTAATATTCAGTCAACATAGTCGAGAATGTTTGCTCCTGATCTAAAGCCTTTCCGGTCCCTATAGCCACACATGACAAAGGGTCGTCTGCAATATGAACTGGTAATCCAGTTTCTTTAGAAAATCTTTTATCAATGTTTTTTAAAAGAGCACCTCCTCCTGTTAAAGTTAGTCCCATATCAACTAAATCAGCAGATAATTCTGGTGGCGTGCTCTCAAGTGCATCTTTTATTCCATTCACCATATCTTTGATTATGTCGTTTAGCGCCTCTGATGTATCTTCCTCAGTGATATTTACTTCTTTTGGAGTTCCAGACCTTAGGTCTCTTCCTTTAACAGCATAAGTGTTATTATTAGTTGGTATTGCTGTTCCAATTTCTTTTTTAATTTTTTCTGCAGTACTGTCACCGATCATTAGATTGTATTCTTTTCTCATGTAATTAACCATAGCACCATCCATTGCATCACCTGCAACTCTTAGTGATTTTGAATAAACCAAACCACCTAAAGACATGACAGCTATTTCACTTGTACCGCCACCTATATCTACTACCATAGAGCCTGTAGCTTCAGATATTGGAAGATTTGCCCCAATAGCAGCAGCAATTGGTTCTTCAATCAACTGAACTCTTCTTGCACCTGCAGCTAATGCACTATCTTGAATTGCTTTTCTTTCAACTGGAGTAGATCCTGTTGGCACACATATTAAAATTCTTGGGTTAGCAAATGTACTTCCTTTATGAACTTTTTTGATAAAATGTTTAATCATTTCCTCAGTAACGATAAAATCTGCAATTACACCATCTCTTAATGGCCTAATGGCTTGAATGTTACCTGGAGTTCTTCCAAGCATCGTTTTTGCTTCATCACCAACTGCTAAAACTTGTTTTTTTCCTGCTTGATCAACTATTGCAACAACTGAAGGTTCATTCAATACTACGCCTTGTCCTTTCACAACAACAAGTGTATTCGCTGTACCTAAATCTATTGCCATATCTTGGCTCCAAACTTTTTTTATTTTATCAAATAAACCCATCTAAATTCCTCTTACTTTTTCTTCTTGTACCATTTCAGGTGCAGTTTTTTCTCTCTTAATAATCATTTTATTAAGAGCAGCAATATATGCATTTGCTGAGGCAACCAATGTATCCGTATCTGCTGCTTGACCAACAGTTGTTTTGCCATTTTCCTCAATTCGAACACTTACTGTTGCTTGAGCGTCAGTACCTTCTGTCACAGCATGTACTTGATATAGTTGAAGCTTAACATCATGTGGATACAAAATCTTTATACATTTAAAAATAGCATCTACAGGTCCGTCACCAGTCTCAGAAGCAGATTTAATTTGTCCATTTACCTCTAATTTCATCTCAGCTTTTTGTGGTTCACCAGTTCCAGCAAAGACTTTCAAAGATTTTAAAACAATTGTATTGGCTTTATTGTCTATCACTAAGCTATCATCAACTAGTGCTATAATGTCTTCATCATAGATGTGTTTTTTCTTATCTGCCAAAATTTTAAATTTTCCAAATGCATTTTCAATAACATCATCAGTTAAGTCAGCATATCCAAGACTAATCAACTTATCCTTAAAAGCGTGTCTACCTGAATGTTTTCCCATAACTAATGAAGTTTGTTTCACTCCAACACTTTCAGGTGTCATTATCTCGTAAGTATTTCTATTTTTTAACATTCCATCTTGATGAATGCCTGACTCATGTGCAAAGGCATTTTTACCGACTATAGCTTTATTAAATTGAACTGGAAAACCAGTAACATTCGAAACTAATTTAGATGCCTTACTTAATAATTGAGTATTAATTCCAGTTTTGTATGGCATAAGATCATTTCTAGTTCGTATTGCCATAACAACTTCTTCTAAAGCAGCATTTCCTGCTCTTTCACCTATTCCATTGATTGTACATTCGATTTGTCTTGCTCCAGCTTGCACTCCAGCTAAAGAATTTGCAACTGCTAATCCTAAGTCGTTGTGACAATGTGTAGATAAAATAGCTTTATCAATGTTTGGAACTTTATTTAATAAAGTTTCAATAATTTTTGTAAACTCTGAGGGAACTGTATAGCCAACTGTATCTGGAATATTTATAGTTGAAGCTCCAGATTTAATTGCAAGTTCTACAGTTTTACACATATAGTCCATATCAGTTCTTGTTCCATCTTCGCAAGACCATTCAACATCATCTGTTAAATTTCTTGCATATGTAACATGCTCTTTGATTGAGTCGTAAACTTGATCTGGTGTCTTATTAAGTTTATGCTTCATGTGAAGTGGACTTGTTGATATAAAAGTATGAATTCTAAATCTAGGTGCATGTTTTAATGCTTCATAACATCTATCAATATCTTTTTTTGAGTGTCTTGATAATCCACATGGAATAGATTTTTTTAAAACTTTACTAATTGCTGATACTGCTTCAAAATCACCTGGTGAAGCAATAGGGAAGCCTGCCTCAATAATATCAACTCCCAATTCATCAAACACTCTTGAAATTTGAATTTTTTCTTCAAGACTCATTGATGCTCCTGGTGATTGTTCACCATCTCGCATCGTTGTATCAAATATAATTATTCTATTTTTATCTGCCATAACTAAAAAATTTGAAATTCTATAATACAATCTCTATTAGAAATTGCAAAATGTTTATGAGAATAAATCTTAAAACTAACTCTTATCGCTATCTACTAGTTTCTTTTTACCAATCCAAGGCATCATTGCCCTTAAATTTGCACCAACTTTTTCAACAGGATGTTCTGCAAGTTTAGCTCGGGTTGCCAAAAAGTTTTTTTGACCGTTTTTACATTCATCCATCCACTGCTTAGTAAATTTTCCTGATTGAATATCAGCTAAAACTTCTTTCATTCTTTTTTTTGTTTCTTGTTTGTTAACAACTCTAGGTCCAGACTCATATTCACCATACTCAGCTGTGTTAGAAATAGAATAATTCATATTAGCAATTCCACCTTCATAAATTAAATCTACAATCAACTTTACTTCGTGAACAGTTTCAAAATATGCCATCTCAGGTTCATAACCGGCCTCAACTAATGTCTCATATCCATTTTTAATTAACTCAACTAATCCACCACATAAAACAGTTTGTTCTCCAAATAAATCAGTTTCAACTTCATCTTTAAAAGTGGTCTCAATAATTCCTGATCTTCCACCTCCAACTGCAGATGCATAAGACATTGCAAGATCTCTAGCTTTACCTGAGCCGTTTTGGTGTACAGCAAATAAACAAGGTACTCCACCTCCTTTAACATATTCACTTCTAACTAAATGGCCTGGTCCTTTTGGTGCAACCATAAAAACATCTAAATCTTCTCTTGCTTTAATTAAATCGTAATGGACATTTAATCCATGCGCAAATGCTAAAGATGTTCCTTTTCTCACTCTTTGCTCAATATGGTTCTTATATATAGACGCCTGTAATTCATCTGGAGTTAGAATCATGACAACATCTGCCCACTCTGCAGCATCAGACAAATTCATTACTTTTAAACCTTTTGACTCTGCTTTAGGTTTGCTTGAAGACCCTTCTCTTAGAGCGACAACAACCTCTTTTACTCCACTATCTTTCAAATTTAAAGCATGAGCATGTCCTTGACTTCCGTAACCAAAAATAGCGATTTTTTTATCTTTGATAAGATTTACATCTGTGTCTTTTTCATAAAACATTTTCATAATTTTCTCCTAAATAATTAATTAAATACTTTGTCTCCTCTTGTCATTGCAACTGCACCAGTTCTTGAAACACTGACTAACCCAAATTTTTTTAAATTTTTAGACATTTTATCAATTTCTCTTCTTAATGCTGTTATTTGTATAACATTAGATTTTTTTGTTTTATCCAATATTACAGCATTGTATTTTTTACAAGCATTAATAGCTTTTTTTATTTTATTTGTATTTCCAACTACTTTAAATAAAGCCATTTCTTTAAAAATCACACTTTTATCATTTCTTTTAAAATCAGCAACTTTATGAACTGGAACTAATTTCTTTAATTGTAGTTTTATTTGGTCAATTACTTGGGGTGTTCCTGTAGTCACAATAGTAATTCTTGAAATATTCTTTTTCGCATCAACTTCAGCTACGGCTAAAGACTCAATATTGTACCCTCTTCCAGAAAATAATCCTACAACTCTCGCTAAAACACCTGCTTCATTATCAACCCAAACAACAATAATATGAGTGTCAGATTTTTCTTTTTTTGTAGAAACACTGTATGCTGATTTTGGATTTGACATAATTAAACTAATGCTTTGCCTTTACCAGTAATTTTATTTTCTTCTTTTTCACTAGGTCCTAGTATCATTTGGTTATGTGGTTTACCAGATGGTATCATGGGAAAACAATTTTCATTTGGATCTACCCGACAATCAAAAATAACTGGACCATTATATTGAACCATTTCTTGAATTTTTTCATCAAGTTCACTTGGTTTATCCGCCATAATTCCTTTGCAACCATAAGCTTCTGCTAATTTTATAAAATCAGGTAAAGCCTCTGAATAACTTTCAGAATAATTTTTTTCATGAAGTAATTCTTGCCATTGTCTTACCATTCCCATGTACTGATTATTCAAAATGAAAATTTTAATAGGCAAATTATATTGAACAGCAGTTGACATTTCTTGCATTGTCATCAAAACTGAGGCCTCTCCAGCAATATCAATAACTAGTTTTTTTGGATGTGCTATTTGAACCCCTACTGCAGCTGGTAAACCATATCCCATCGTACCTAGTCCTCCAGAAGTCATCCAACGATTAGGTTTATTAAATTTATAATGTTGAGCCGCCCACATTTGATGCTGTCCCACTTCAGTTGTAATAAATGTGTCCTTATCTTTAGTAAGCTCATAAAGTCTTTGAACAGCATGTTGTGGTTTAATATTTTCATCGCTATTTTTAAAATTAAGAGAATTTTTTGTTCTCCATTTTTGAATTTGCTCCCACCAATTAGAAATTTTTTGTTTATTTGATTTTTTTAGATCAATCTTTTTGCTTTTTAATGTTTTGTTAATACTTTTAAGCACATCATTAACATCTCCTACTAATGCTAAATCAACTTTAATAATTTTATTTATCGATGATGGGTCGATATCTATATGTATTTTTTTTGAATTCGGTGAAAATTCATCAATCTTACCTGTTATCCTGTCATCAAATCTTGCTCCAATATTTATTAACAAATCACAATCATGCATAGCATTATTAGCTTCATATGTTCCGTGCATACCAAGCATTCCTAAAAATTGATTATCATCTCCTGGGTACGCACCTAGACCCTGTAAAGTTGAAGTTATTGGAAAACCAGTTACTTGTACTAACTCTCTTAATGAATCACTTGCCTCTGGACCAGAATTAATCACACCACCACCAGTATAGAAGATTGGTTTTTTTGATTTGTTCATTAAATCAATTAAATTATCAATATCTTTTTGTGAAAAGTTATTTGATGACTTTCCATTTAATTTTTTTTCAATTTTTGGTTTTGAATAACTTATTTTAGCAAATTGAACATCTTTTGGTATATCTACTAATACTGGTCCTGGTCTTCCTGTTGTTGCAACTTTAAAAGCTTCATGAAGAGTTTTAGATAAATTTTTTATATCTTTTACTAACCAGTTATGTTTTGTACATGGTCTTGTTATTCCCGTTGTATCACATTCTTGAAATGCATCAGTACCAATCAAATGTGTTGGCACTTGTCCTGAAATACAAACCAGTGGAACAGAGTCCATGTACGCATCAGTCAAAGCTGTTACAACATTAGTGGCACCTGGTCCTGAAGTTACCAAAACTACTCCTGGTTTTCCAGATGATCTTGCATAACCTTCTGCTGCATGTCCTGCTCCTTGTTCATGTCTAACTAAAATATGTTTTATTGAAGAATGATTTTTTAATTCATCATATATTGGTAAAACAGCACCTCCTGGATAACCAAAAATAAATTCAACGTCTTGATCTTCAAGACATTTAAATACAATTTCAGCTCCAGAATATAATTTAGACATTCATGCAATCTAGCTGAAGTTGTGCTAATTGGTCAAGACTAAGTCGAAGATTTCTAAATTTTTTTTAAAAATTGATTCAGGTTATTTGACTTTATCTTGTTCCAGTCTGACATGTGGCCCCTACTCCATGTCACCTGTCTTTTAGCATATTGCCTTGTCTTTATTGATATTTTATCGATTAATTCTGAAATTTGAATTTTTTTGTTAAGAAATTCCTTTATCTCACTTACTCCAATGGCTTTTGATGCGGTTTTGTTTTTTGGAACTTTGAGCTTAATAAATTTCTTCACCTCTAGAATTGCTCCTCTATCAATCATTTCACTAATTCTCGAGTTAATTTGCTCAATTAACTCATCCCTTGGAAAATCAATGTAGATTTTATAAAAATCCCTTTGTTCATATTTTGATTTGGTATTTTTGAACCATT
>CACEIH010000008.1 GCA_902559565.1 uncultured Pelagibacteraceae bacterium | reverse complement strand
TTAATTTTTTTTCTTCTTGGATTTTTTTTAGTTCTTTTACTTTCGTTAAAACTTCAGGCATAAATTTTTGTCCCCCGAAGCCTGGATTTACACTCATAATCAAGACTAAATCTATTTCATTTAAAAATTTTAAAATAATATCTATATTTGTTTCAGGATTAAGAGATACACCAACCTTTTTTTTTAATTCTTTAATTTTTAAAATTGAAGTTTTTAAATCTTCAGTTGCTTCTGGATGAATTGTAATAATGTCAGCACCTGCTTTTGAATAAGCTTCTATATATTTATGAACTGGTGATATCATTAAGTGTACATCAAAGGGAATTTTTGTTTTTTTTTTAAGAGCTTCAATTACAGGTGGTCCGATAGTTAAATTTGGAACAAAATGACCATCCATGACATCAACATGTATCATGTCTGCTCCTGCATCTTCCAGTCTCTTAATTTCGTTACCTAGTTGACTAAAGTCAGCAGATAAGATTGAAGGTGAAATTTGTATTTTTTTCATTAATAATTAAATTTACTAGTACCAAATTTTAAAATTTAATTTAATTAAAAAATTGATAAATTTGTCTTGAAATTTCACTTTCTAAAGGAAAAGATAGCATACCCATGACCGAGTATCCCAAAACCCAGGGCATAAAGTAAAACCTAATCATAAAGAAAAACCAAGCTACATAAAGAGGTACAATTGGCTGGATTATAAATGATGGAGTTATAGGTTTAAATAAGTTTATAAGCGGATTAGTAAATTTAACAAATACTCTCATAAAAAAAAATTGAGAGTCTTCTCTTTGAAAAATATTCATGGCAACTCTTCCAATCAATGTCCACATGATTACACCAAGGATATAATCAATTATGTATACCAAAGGATGAAAGTTTGCTGACATTTAAAATTTATATTGGAAAAAGTTAGAAATTAAAAGGGGCGAAATTAATCGCCCCTAATATAAGATTTTTTATTGTTTGCCGATGATCGATCTACCAGAAGGTATTCGAACTTCATCAACCATTCTTTGAGTTGCAGCACTAGGCTCTGAAGTAATTAAACTTACAACAACCATTGCTACTAAACTCACTGCTGAACCAAAGATACCAAAAGTTAACTGTGTAATACCTAGGAATCCACTTCCACCAGTTCTTACCCAAATTAGGTAACCAGCACCAGAAATTAATCCTAAAGCCATACCAGCTATAGCACCTTCTCTGTTAGCTCTCTTCCACCATACTCCAAGTACAAGTGGGAAGAACAATCCAGACATCGCAAAGTCAAAAGCCCAGATTACTGAACCTAAGATACCTTGGATCTCCATTGCTGCAATAGTTGCTCCAGCAAAACCAATTACTACAAGTAGTACCCTTGCAACAACTAGTCTCTTAGCAGTCTCAGCTTTTGGATCGATGATTTTATAGTAAACATCGTGTGAGATTGCATTTGCAATTGCTAGAATCAAACCATCAGCTGTTGACATGGCAGCAGCCATACCTCCAGCAGCAACTAGACCTGAGATTACATATGGTAATCCAGCTATTTCTGGAGTTGCTAACACAACGGCTTTACCACCCATGAAAAACTCATTTAACTCTAGAGTTCCATTTCCGTTAAAGTCGCTTACAAACATTAAGTTTGCTTGGTTCCAGTTTTGATACCAATCTATCGCTTGAACATCAGTTATTGATTTACCGATAATACCAGTTGGTAATGATGGGTCTATCAATGACAATTTAGATAGTGTCGCTAACATTGGAGCAGAAGAATAAAGTAGGAAGATAAAGAATAATGACCAACCTACTGATTTTCTAGCTGCTTTAACACTTGGTGTAGTGAAATATCTCATCATCACGTGAGGCAATGAAGCTGTTCCCATCATCATTGCAAGTGCTAATGAAATAAATGCCCAAGGTGTAGCGTTCACCGCTGAGTGAGCTTTAGTTATTCCAGCCAAACCTTTTGGCACCTCTTTTAGATTTTCAGCTGAGTTTTTTACAAAACCAAACTGAGCCTCTAATTCAGCTATTCTAGAAACTTCATCAGCTAACATAAAGTGAGGGAAGAAACCCGCTCCCATTTTGTTACTGATCCAGAATACTGGAAGTAAGTAAGCTATGATTAGTACGATATATTGTGCTACCTGTGTCCAAGTTACTCCTCTCATACCACCTAACATTGAACAAAGTAATATACTTACTAATCCAACGTATACAGCGTATTGGAATGGAATATCAAGTGCAACAGATGCAATAGTACCTGTAGCGTTAATTTGTGCAGTCACATAGGTAAATGAAGCAACAGTTAATACTACTACTGCAAGAAACCTTGTTAAATTACCACCGTATCTTGTACCAATAAAATCTGGAACTGTATAACAGCCAAATTTTCTTAAGTATGGTGCTAATAATGATGCAACTAACACATATCCACCAGTCCAACCTACAAGTAACGCCATGTACCCGTAACCTTTAAAGTAAATACCACCAGCCATTGCAACGAATGATGCACCAGACATCCAGTCTGCTGCAGTTGCCATTCCATTGAATACGGTTGGTACTTGTCTTCCAGCTACGTAATACGCATCAGCTTGAGCTGTTCGTGATAGATAACCAATTATAGCATAGATGGCTACTGTGAAGGCAACGAAACATATACCAATAGTTTTCGCTGTCATACCCATCTGCTCTGCAATTGACATAATGATTATGAAACCTAAAAATCCACCTGTGTAGATTCCATAAACCTTAGGTAAATTGTCTATAAAATTACCTTTAATCATTAGTCATCTCCTCTTTCACTAAAGCCGAACTCTTCATCAATTTTTTCTTGTCTATTCGCAAACCAGAAAATTAGGATTACGAAAATTCCAAGAGAACCTTGACACGTGAACCAATAAGTTAATGGATAACCAAACGGTCCAGTAACTTCGTTCATTTCAGCCCCGAATAGGAAGATGCCAATTGAGAATACAAACCAAATCGCTAAAGTCATAATTAGCAATCCTCTGGTTTTTTCCCAGTGTTGTGATTGTTTTGACATTTATACCTCTCTCTTTTTAGTTATAACTGGCCAAAACCATACCTAAAATGAAATAGATTTAAAGTGTTAAAATTGTTCATAATACATGTGTTTTTAGGGTATAAATCTAAGAAATAGCGATTTTATGGGAAAATATAAACTTACTTGGAAAGATCTAACTTGGAATGATTTTAAGACTTATCTATTTGCTATGTTTAAAGCTTTCGTCCCTAAGGGGAAAATTAGCAATTTAGATGAACTTGAAACTTTTATTCAAACAAAATCTGCCTGGGTAAGTCAAGTGACTCTTTATGGATACCTTAAAACGAGAATGGGAACAAGGTATGTTCTCCATTTTGAGAATGATGCATTTATGGAATCAGTAAACTTAGCTAAGTGGAATATTTATGCTGTTGCTCTTCAAGATTTAACTCTTTTTACATTTTCAAAATTGAAAGCAAATTTTAATTATAAAGATATTGAAAAGGCAAAAGAAATTTTTTTAAAAATTTTAGATGATGAAATTTCAAATAAAATGCCGATTGATATTATAGAAAATGCAAAAGAAAGTTTCGATGAAAGATTACAAAATATCAATTGGGACAATTATCATAATGATCTACCATTTAATCCCAGTGCTTTGTCGCTATATAAGTGGGCACCTATCGCAGAAGATTTAAAAAGTTTAGATCGTAAAATAGTTCTTAACTCAGTAATTTTAAAATGGGGTGTTGTTCAAAAAGAATTTAATGAGAGAATAAAGTTTTAAATATTTTTTCTATTTTCAACTAAACTATCAACAACAGTAGGATCAGCCAAAGTTGTTGTATCACCTAATTGATCATGTTCATTTGCAGCAATTTTTCTTAATATTCTTCTCATAATTTTTCCAGATCTTGTTTTAGGAAGACCAGGAGAAAAATGAATTAAATCAGGTGTTGCTAAGGGCCCTATTTGTTTTCTTACCCAAAGTTTTAATTCTCTCTCTAAATCTCCTGTTCCAGACTCTCCTGCATTAAGAGTAACATAACAATATAATCCATTACCTTTAATATCGTGTGGATATCCTACAACAGCTGCTTCAGCTACTTTTGGATGGGCTACAAAAGCACTTTCAATTTCAGCAGTTCCCAAATTATGACCAGAAACTATTATAACGTCATCGACTCTACCCGTAATCCAATAGTATCCATCTTTATCTCTTCTACATCCATCACCTGTAAAATATTTACCGTCAAATTGAGAAAAATATGTGTCTATAAATCTTTGATGATCACCATAAACAGTTCTCATTTGTCCAGGCCAAGATTGTGAAATGCAAAGTCTTCCTTCACCTGCTCCTTTTATTTCATTTCCATCTTTATCAATAATTGCTGGTTTAATTCCGTAAAATGGTTTTGTAGCAGAGCCAGGTTTTAAGGCTATAGCTCCTGTTTGAGGAGCTATCAGAATACCACCAGTTTCTGTTTGCCACCATGTGTCAACTATAGGACATTTGGAATTACCAACAGTTTTGTAATACCACATCCATGCTTCAGGATTTATTGGCTCACCTACAGTACCTAATAATTTAAGAGATTTTCTTGATGTTTTTTTTACTGGATCTTCACCTTCTCTCATTAGCGCTCTAATCGCAGTTGGCGCAGTGTAAAAAGTATTAACTTTAAATTTATCAACAATTTGCCACCATCTTGAACTATCTGGATAATTTGGAACACCTTCAAACATAATTGTTGTTGCTCCATTTGATAGTGGTCCATAAATTATATAGCTATGACCTGTTACCCAACCAATGTCAGCAGTACACCAATAAATATCTTTAGGTTTATAATTAAATATATATTGATGTGTCATCGATGCATAAACCATATATCCACCTGTTGTATGTAAAACACCCTTTGGTTTACCCGTTGATCCAGAGGTATAGAGAATAAATAATGGGTCTTCAGCATTCATTTCTTCAGGTTCACAATAGTTAGAGACATCTTTAATTAGTTCATGGTACCAAACATCTCTTTCATCATTCCAATACACATAATTTCCTGTTCTTTTAACAACGATACATTTTTTTACATTTGGACAATTTGTTAAAGCTTCATCAGTTGTTGCTTTTAAAGGAATAGTTTTTCCTCCTCTAACACCTTCGTCTGCCGTAATTATATACTCAGACTCACAATCATTAACTCTTCCAGAAATAGACTCTGCAGAAAAACCTCCAAAAATTATCGAATGAATTGCACCAATTCTTGCACAAGCTAACATAAGAATAGCCAATTCTGGTATCATCGTAAGATAAATCGTTACTCGATCACCTTTTTTAATTCCAAGTTTTTTAAGTCCATTAGCTGCTTTTGAAACTTTTTGGTGTAATTGCTTGTACGATATTTTTTGATTATCTTTTGGATCATCACCAACCCAAATAATTGCAGTTTTATCTTTTTTATCTTTTAAATGTCTATCGATGCAATTTGCTGAAGCGTTTAATGTTCCATCTTCATACCATTTTATTCTAACTTCTTCTTTACTATATTTTACATCTTTAATTTTTTTGTATGGTTTAATCCAAGAAATTCTTTTTCCTTCTTTTTTCCAAAAAGTATTATTATTTTTAATAGATTCACTATATTTAGTTTGGTACTGAGATTTATTCGCCAGACTATTTTTAATCCACTCTTGTTTTGTTTTAAAAACTAACTCAGAAGACGAGTTTTTTTGGGCTTTTTTATTATCAGCCTTCCTTTTTACTATTTTTCCTCTTTTTAAATTTTTTCTTTTTTTTATTTTTCTTTTTTTTAATTTTTTTCTTTTAACTTTTACCCTTCTTTTTTTAATGGGTCTTTTTTTTGTTTTAAATTTTTTCTTTTTTTTTGGCATAAAAGTTTATTTATTAAATCTTACCCATCTTATTTAAAATTTTCCAGCTTTTAGAGTCTATTGGCATTACAGATAATCTACTTTGTTTGATTAATGATAAATGGCTCAATTCCTTATTTTTCTTAATATTTTCAAGTGTTATTGGCTTTTCAAGTTTTCTTATAAATTTTACTGTAACTGCAACAAACCGACCAGATTGGTCAGTTTTGTCTACGTAAGCCTCTTTTATAACCTCCACAACTCCAACTATCTCTTTGCCAATATTCGAATGGTAAAAAAAACATTGATCACCTTTTTTCATTGTCTTCAAATTTTTTGCAGCCTGATAATTTCTAACACCATCCCATGCAGCTCCTTTGGTTCCAGCTTTTTTTTGTTGATCGATAGACCAGACATCTGGTTCAGACTTCATTAACCAAAAATTTCTACTCACAATTTAACTCCAGCACCTTTCAAAAACTTGGCTTTTTCATCTAAAGGCCATCTTGGTTTTGCAGGATAATCTAAGCTATCAAAATTTTTTGATTTAAATTTCTCCAATCCTACCATTGCAATCATTGCTGCATTATCTCCACATAATTCAATAGGAGGAAAAATAGGTTCATAATTTTCTTCTTTACAAAGTTTGATCAACATTTGTCTTATTTCTCTATTAGCTGCCACACCACCAGCAACAACAAATTTTTTTTTATTTGGCTTAATCTGTTTTTCAAATTGAGAAAAAGCTATTTTTGTTTTTTTATATAAAATTTCTATAACTGTTTTTTGAAAAGATGCTGCAAGATCAAATTTTTCTTGATCAGTTTTAATTTGTTTGGTGATTTTTAATATTGCTGTTTTAAGACCTGCGAATGATAAATTACATCCACCTTTATTAAAAATTGGTTTCGGTAAATCATATTTATTTGGATCCCCATTTTTGGCTAAAATTTCTATTTTTGGACCACCAGGAAATTCTATACCCAAAAGTTTTGCAGTCTTATCAAATGCTTCTCCTATAGCATCATCAATAGTTGTTCCAAGCCTTATGTGTTCACTTAAATTCTTAACACTTAAATATTGTGAATGACCACCAGAAATAAGTAAAAGTAAATATGGATAATCTAATTCTGAATTTAATTTAGGACTTAAAGCATGACCTTCTAAATGATTTACTGCTATAAAAGGTCTATTTAAAGAAACAGCAAAAGCTTTTCCAAAACTTAATCCAACTGAAAGACAAACTATTAAACCTGGTCCAGCTGTTGATGCTACAGCGTCAATCTCTTCAATATTTATTCCACTATCTTCGATTGCTTTTTTTACTATCAAGTCAATTTTTTCTAAATGGGATCTAGCAGCAAGTTCAGGGACAACCCCACCAAATTCTTTATGAACATCAACCTGGCTTGATATAATATTAGATAGGACAACAGGGTTTCCTTGATCATTTTCTGATATTATTGAAGCAGCTGTTTCATCACAACTAGACTCTATTCCGAGAATTAAGGGTTTTTTACTCATTCAAATAGTTTTTAATAATTGTACAATCTCAATAAAAAAAAGAAATAAATTTATTAATGGAAAAAAAAATTACAATTGGATCTAGAGGTAGTAATTTAGCATTACTCTATGCACAAAAAGCTAAAGAAACTATTATTCAAAATACAAACTTAAGTGATAATGACATTGTGATTAAAAAGATTACTACTAAAGGTGATCAAGTAAAAGATACAAGGCTTTCTGAATTCGGAGGTAAGGGCTTATTTTCAAGTAACATAGAAAAAGAACTTAAAAATAAAAGTATCGATATAGCAGTTCATGCTCTAAAAGATTTACCAGCTATAGAAACAGACGGTTTAATAACTGACAATTTTTTAGAGAGAAATGATCCAAAAGAAATTTTAATTTCAAGAGATAAAAAAAAATTAAAGGATTTAGACTTAAAATCGGTTGTGGGAACATCTTCATACAGAAGAGAATTTCAAATTAAAAAAATAAGACCTGATATAAATTGTAAACTTATAAGGGGTAATGTTGATACTAGAATAAAGAAATTAAAAGAGGGCCAGTATGATGCTATAGTTTTGTCCTTGGCGGGAGTAAAATATTTAAAACTCGAAAATGAAATTACTGAAATATTTGGAATAGAAGAAATAATTCCAAGTGCTGGACAGGGTATTATTGCACTCCAATGTAGAAAAGATGATAAAGAGATAAATTCTCTTCTCAAAAAAATTAATCATGATGAAACCTATAAAAGAGCACATGCAGAGAGAAATATTTTAAAAGTTTTAGAGGGGGATTGTGAAACAGCTATAGGAGCACATTCTATAATTAATGAAGAAAATATTATACTAGAGGCAGAACTTTTTTCCTTAGATGGTTCAAAAAGATTTTATGAAAAAAAAACAGAAAAAATTGAGAAATTTAGAGAAATCGGAAATCAAATTGGTCAAATTTTAAAAACTAAATCAAATAATTCATATAAAAGATAATATGCATATTTTATTAACTAGACCTTTAGAAGATTGTTCAGAAATGATTTTAAAGTTTAAATCATTAGGTCATCAAGTTTCTCATCTTCCATTATTAAATATGGAAAAAATAAATTATGAGGAAATAAATTTTTCTGATTATGGTGGTATTATTTTTACAAGTGCAAATGCAGTAAAATATTTAGATAATAATAAATTAAATAAAAATATTAATTGTTTTTGTGTTGGCAATGTTACTGAAAAAAAAGCTAGAAGTGCTGGTTTTCAAAACACAATTGCTGCTGAGGGAAATGTTTTAAATTTAAAAGAATTAATCTTACAGAACTATATGTCTAAAGACAGACCTCTCCTTTACATAAGTGGTGAAATAATTTCAACCGATTTAGATCAGCAGCTAATTGATGAGGGCTATAGTGTCAAAAGAATTATAAATTATAAGGTAAACCATAATGAAAAATTTAATGAAAATTTCATCAAAGAATTAAAAGTAAATATACCAGATATAGTCTACGTTTATTCTCAAAATAGTGCTTCAAGTTTTTTGAATTTTATAAAAATTTATCAAACAGAAAATATATGGATGAATACAAATTTAATGTGTATTGGGGAAAAAACTTCGTCTATATTAAACGAAATTAAATGGAAAAAAATTTTTCTTTTTAATCCTGGAGAAGAGGAGTTTTTGTTATATAAAATTTGATTATGGAATTGATAAATAATTTTTCAGAAATATTCTTATCAGTATGGAACAAAGGAATTCTTGGTGTAGATATTTTTCAAATATTGATTGGTATAGGAATTTTTCTAGTTTTTTTAATTTTCAGAGGTTTAATAAGTAAACTCATAATTAAAAAATTAGAAATTATATCAAAAAGAACCACAAATAAATTAGATGATACATTTGTTAATGCATTAACCGGACCAGCAAGATTTTTACCAATCGTTTTAGGTTTTTTTATTGCGAGTTATTATATGACATTTTCAATAGATGGAAGAGAAGTTGTTGATACTATCAATAGAACTTTAATTACAATTTTAATTTTTTGGATAATTTACCAAATTATTGAACCTGTATCTTATATCTTGAGTGGTCTTGATAAACTTTTAACCAGAGAATTAATTGGTTGGATAATAAAATCATTAAAAATTCTTATTTTTATTTTAGGATTAGCTGCTGTTTTGGAATTATGGGGAATTAAGATTGGGCCAATTATTGCTGGACTTGGTTTGTTTGGAGTTGCAGTAGCTCTAGGTGCACAGGATTTATTTAAAAATTTAATATCAGGAATTTTAGTTCTTGTAGAAAAAAGATTTAAAATTGGTGATTGGATTTTAGTTGATCAAATAATAGAGGGTATCGTTGAAAAAATTGGTTTTAGATCTACTACGATTAGAAAATTTGATAAATCTTTAGCGATAATTCCAAATTTTCAATTTGCAGAAAATGCAGTTATTAATATTAGTGAAACTTCTAATTGGTTAATTAGTTGGATAATTACTCTTCAGTATGACACTACAGTTGATCAATTAAAAACTATAAGAAATCAGATTGAAGATCATATTAATAAGAGTGATGATTTTAATACAAGTATTGGAGTTGCGGTCAGAGTAGATAAGTTTTCAGATAGTTCAATCGATATGTATGTTCGTTGTTTTACAAAAACAGATAGTTGGAATGAGTGGTTATCGGTCAAAGAACGTTTAGCAATAGAAATTAAACAAATTGTAGAAAGTAATAAAGCTTCCTTTGCTTTTCCAAGTCAGTCAATCTATATCGAAAAAAAATGATTGCTATTTTCTACTTAGTTTTACAAATTTTAAAACTTTATTCTTATGTGGTAATAGCAAATGTTATTGTCAGTTGGTTGATAGCCTTTAATATTTTAAATACACAAAACAGATTTGTTTACTCAATTTTAGAATTAACCTATCGATTAACTGATCCTTTTTTAAATAGAATTAGACGATTTTTACCAAATTTAGGTGCCTTAGATATATCACCAATAATTTTACTTCTATTGATTTGGTTCATAGAAATGTGTATGAAGCTCTACATTGCACCAATAATATTTTAAATTTTATGATTTTAATTGATGGAAAAAAAGAGGCAGCACTTTTAAGAGAAGAACTAAAAAAAGAAGTTTCAAGTTTAAAATTAAAATATAATAAAGTTCCTGGGTTGACCGTAATTTTGATAGGGGATCTAACTCCAAGCCAGATTTATGTTCGAAATAAAGAAAAATCAGCAAACGAAGTAGGTCTTAAATCAGAAGTTATTAAATATCCTGATAGTGTAGAAGAAAAAGTTGTTTTAGATAAAATAGAAGAGTTAAATAAAGATGAAACAGTCTCTGGAATTCTGGTTCAGTTACCACTACCAAAACACATTGATAAACAAAAAGTTATAGAGACAATTAATCCCTCAAAAGATGTAGACGGATTTCATCCGATGAATGTGGGTAATCTATCATCTGGATATGAGAGTTCAGTTCCGTGTACTCCATTAGGATGTTATCTTTTGATAAAAAAAATTGAGCCTAATTTGAGTGGAAAAAAAGCAGTTGTGGTTGGTAGATCAAATCTAAATGGTAAACCGATGACGCAACTTCTTTTAAAAGAAAATTGTACTGTAACAATTACGCATTCTAAAACAAAGGATTTAAAAGCCGAATGTCTAGAAGCTGATATTATAGTCGCGGCAGTTGGTATACCTGAGTTGGTTAAAGGAGATTGGGTTAAAAAAGATACTATTGTAATAGATGTTGGAATTAATAAAACTGAGAAAGGCATAGTGGGTGATGTTGCCTTTGACGAAGTTTCAAAGAATGCAAAAGCCTTAACACCAGTTCCAGGTGGTGTTGGCCCGATGACAATTGCATGTTTACTTAAAAATACAATTGACTGTTTCAAAAGATCGCAAATTTAGTATTTAAATCAACACAAGATAATTGATAAGTTAAGGTATGAAAAAACCAAAATATCATTTAAGAATTGTAATTCTCATGGCTATACTTACGATTCCACCGATTGGAGCAACACAAATAGGTTGGTATCTTTATGATCAACAAACTGGATTTGATTATGGAATGATTGTTGGTACATTCTCAGTTATATTTGCAGCCTGGCTAATGTATGAAAAAAAATGGAGAGAGGAGGACGAAGATTAATTTATGGAAAAAATTATTTTTCTTGGTCTGACTATACCTATTTTAGCATTTGTTTTATATTTAGGTGCTACAGCGATTATGAAAGGTTTTAGTGCTAAGAACGCAAATAAATCAAATGATAATGATGATTACAATTACCAAGAAAAACAAAATTTTATAGATGAAAATGATAATTTGAGTGATGAGCTTAGTAAACTAAATAAGCTTTATAATGATGGTGTTTTAACAAAAGAGGAATTTGAAAAAGCAAAAAAAAAAATCTTAGATAAATAAAAGTTTTTATTTTTTCACTACTTCTAAAAGAATTTTTTGAAAAGACTGGAGTGCATTTTTATTTTCAAATAAATTTTTATCAGCACATTCGGCATAGTACTTTTTGATTTCTAAAGTTTTTTTTGGATTTAAGTTTGCTGTTTCAACTGCTGAAGATACATAGTCATCAACATTTTTGACTACAGGCGCATCTTTAATTTCTAATTGTTTATAAGCACCTTCAACAATTTTGCTTCTTAAAAAGTTTGTAGGAAGAGTAATAGTTGGAGTCCCATAAAACATCGATTCATGAAAACTATTTCCAGCACCAAAATAGAGAGGATCTAATAGAACAGAGGCTTTTCCACAATGATTAATATATTCTTCTTCAGAAAGATTGTTTATAAATATTATCTTATCAATAAAATTTGGCATTTTTTTATTCAAACGATCATAAATTTTTTTTGAAAAAATTACTTCTTTAGATTTTATTAAATAAATTTTTGCTTTTTTATCGTTTTGTAAAATTTTTAAAATTATGTCGTCGAAATCTGGATGAAGTTTAAAAAGTGATTGGGGACAAGAATAATTGTTATTAGATTGTAGCTCTGTATCATCAATTCTATTTATTTTAGGTTTTGAATAATACATAGGTAAATAATCACACATTAATAATTTTTCTGAATAATGCTTTTGAGCTATCTCAAAATTTTCCTCCAAAAGTTTTGAGGATAAAAAGTAATCTATATTTGTATTACCAGTTGTCTCTGGATGTCCCCAAGAAGTAATTTGTATTTTAGCCAACCTTAAAAAAGTGAGATAATAAAGTTGTGTTGAAAAACCAATATCTGGATAAAAAATTATATCTAAATTTTGATCTAAAATTATATTTGTTTTGTCATTGAATGGTTTAGGCAGTTTAAAGGATTTTAAATTACTTTCTTTTTCATTATTTAAAAATTCTTGGTCTAATCCCTTACCATTATCTAAATAAAATATATTTACATCGAATAATGATTTATCAAGATTAATTATTAATCCTTTAAAAAGTTTTGAAATTGTATGTTTATTAAAAAATTCAGAAATAAATCCAATTTTAATTTTCTTATTTTCTATATTTTTTAATTGGAATTTTTGTTGAAGTTCGGGATATGATTTTCTAAATAATTCATTCATTTTTTTTGAAAGATTTAAATTATTTTTATTTTCATAGGAATAATAAAATAATGGTGGATCTAAATAATGATCATCAACTCTCAGGCTTAAGTTATTTTCTGTTATTGCCAAATTGATTTTTTCATATGTATTTTTTCTAAAATGCTCTAGTTCTTGATTAGACGTAGCTATAGCTGGTCTCTCAAATTTTTCTAAGAGTTCATATTTAGGATTTATATTATTTTTTTCCTTAGATATTATATCTAGGATTTTTTCTGCCTTATCTTGTTGTTTTAATATTAATAATAACAGTTCAATAAATTTATTTTCTTTGTGACCCAAGGCAAACATTGTCTCTATTATTTTTTCGCTATTTTCGTATTTTTTATTTTGGAAATAACAGATAGATAAATTTTTAAGTATGTCTTTATTTGTTGGATGAATATTTTTTAATTCCTCAAAGCATTTTTCAGCTTCTAAAAAATTTTTATTTCTGAAATTTTCAATTCCTTTTTGGAACAAAACTTCAGAGTTTTTTTGCATAAATTTTAATTGTAATATAACAACTTTTTTAGTGAGTTTATCTCTCCAATTTTAAAGATAATTGCATCCTCTTTTTTAAATCCATATTTTTCAGCATTATCTTTAAACCTTATCGGTGGTTCCATTATAGGTTCCAAAGATAAAACAAATGTACCCCAGTGTGTTCCTAATACTTTTTTACTTTTTAAATCTTGAGCAATTTTAAGCGCCTCTTCTGGGGTTGTGTGATAAATAGATTTTTCAAACATCGGCCTAAAATCATATGCTCCAATGTTAATCATTGTAAGATCAATTGGGCCATATTTTTCTCCAAGTTCTTTATAAATATTTCCGTATCCTGTATCACATGCAAATAATATTTTTTTATTCTTGTATTCTATTAAGAAATTACCCCAGAGTGTTTTGTTTGTATCAGTTAAACTTCTTTTTGACCAATGAACTGCAGGCAATAATGTAATTTTTAAATCATCATTAACTTTTATTTTATCATACCAATCCATTTCATTAACATCTTTATATCTTTGAAAATATTTACCAAGTTTAAGTGGCAATAAAACTTTAGCTTCTTTAAATGGGAATCCTCTAATAGTTGACATGTCTTGATGATCATAATGATTATGAGTAAGTAAAAAGACATCTGTTTTAGGAATTTCCTTTAAATTAAGTGCCGGCTCAACATATCTCTTTGGTCCAAAAATTAAAGGTCCAGCATTTTTAGAAAATACAGGATCAGTAATTATTGTTGTTTCTCCAAGTTTAATTAAAAATGTAGCATGACCTATCCAGGCGATATAATCATCATCTTTAAATTTCTCTAAATTTTCTTTTACAATTTTTTTATCTATTACGTGATCTTTTGGAACTGTGATATCAATTTTCTTTTTTTCTTCATTAAATGTTTTATAGGAAAACTTCACATCCTTCGATCTTACTGGAGATCCCTCAGGATTTCTAAAAGTGCCATCTGGTAAGTGATGATAGGGTCTTTCTGCCATTGCTAAATTAATACAATTATAAAAAATAATTCCAATTAAAAAATATAAAATTTTAATTAGTTTTTTTCCATAAGCCATAAAGCATTTTCTCCTAAGAAGTAAATTTTTCCATTACTTGGATGTATTTGTATATCTCTTATTCTTCCAATTTTATTTTCAAAAATGATATCTTCCTTTACATTTGAAAAGTCATCGAATATTAACTTTCTTAGTGATTTATCTTTAAGTGAAGTAATTAATGCATGTCCATTCCATTCACTGAATTCTTTACCTTTATAAATAGATATTGCACTTGTTGCGATTGAAGGAACCCAATAATGTATTGCTTTTGTAAAGCCTGGTTTCCATTTTGGTCCAATTGGAATACCAGAATAATTTGTTCCTCCCCATCCTAAAATTTTCCATCCATAATTTTCACCCTTTTTTGCCTCACCAAACCAATCACCACCTCTTGCACCGTGGTTACTTAAATAAATTTTTTCATCAAATGGAGACAAAGTTAAACCTTGAGGATTTCTGATTCCTATTTGGTAAATTTCTGGTAACCAATCTGGCTTGCCTTCAAATTTTGGGTTATCTTTTGGAATACTTCCATCAATATTAATTCTGATGATACTCCCAGGATGTTTAGTTGGATCTTGTGCGATCATACCTTCTCCTCTTTCACCAGCTGAAGCAAATAAGAAATTATCTTTAATTGTTAACCTTGATCCAAAGTGATACCCAGAGTCGATTGGAGGGTTCGCTTGAAAAATATTTTTAAAAAGCAAATCTTTTTTATTGAATTCTGCTTTAGCTATTGAAGTACTAGTTTTTCCATCTCCTCTATTTTCTGAATATGAAATATAAACAAAATTATCTTTAAATAGAATATCTAACAGACCTCCTTGGCCATGCTCTAGATAATTTAGATTATGATTTATTTCAGAAATATTTTTTGAATTAAGATTAATAAATTTAATTTTTCCACTTTTTTCTGTGATTAATATTTCATTATTATTAATAAATGTAGAACCCCATGGACCATTTAAATTTACAATTTTTTCAAAATTTAAATTTTCTGCAAAAGAAATATTTATTGAAATAAAAAAAATGAAGATTGAAATAAAAAATTTTTTCACTTCAAGATAATTTTGATCTACCACCATCAACAGCAATAACCTGCCCAGTTATCCAAGAGCTGTCATCAGTAATGAGAAATTTTGCAAGAGAAGCTGAGTCTTTTCCTTCACCTAATCTTTTCAAGGGGTGAGCTTTTGCTATCCCATCTGCCAATGCTTTGTTTTTTAACATTGGTTCTGCAATTTTTGAATTAGTTAAACTAGGTGCTATGCAGTTTACCCTAATGTTAGGAGCAAATTCGGCTGCCAATGAAACAGTCAATCCCTCAACGGCAGCTTTTGTCGAAGCAATTATTGCGTGATTGGTAAATCCTCTTTGTGCTGCAACAGTTGAGAATAAAACTACTGATCCTTTATTTTTTTTTAAACTTTCTTGATATCCTTTAATAACATCAACTGCTGAATAAAGATTTAATTTCATACATTTGTTAAAATCCTGTTCATTAACCATTCTCAAAGGTTTTAAATCTATTGAACCAACACAATAAGCAACACCTTTTATATCTGAAATGTCATTTTTAACTTTTTCTATGAATCCATCTTGTAAAACGTCAGCTATTGTAAAAGTACAACCAAGTTTTTCAGAAATACTTTTTGTTTCATTTTCATTTCTGCCAACTAAATGAACTGTATTTCCTGAGTTTACTAATTGTTCAGCTAAGCTAGATCCGATTGAACCTGTCGCACCGAAAATAAGATATTTTTCTGACATAAAAAATTTTATTAGTTATATTTAACTATGAAGTTATTTTTTATACTGGGTAATCAATTATTTCCATTAAAATACTTGGACCGCTTCAAAAAAGACCACCTATTTTTTATGGCTGAAGATTACCAATTATGTACTTATGAAAAACATCATAAACAAAAAATACTTCTTT
>CACEIH010000007.1 GCA_902559565.1 uncultured Pelagibacteraceae bacterium | reverse complement strand
CTGGAAGAAAAGATAAGATTAGATCATTGAGACAAGGAAGTGGTCTATCTGGTTTTACAAAAAGATCTGAGAGTGAATATGATCCTTTTGGTGCCGCGCATAGCTCGACTTCAATTTCTTCAGCTTTAGGTATTGCAGAGGCCAATAAACTTTCTAATAAATCTGACAATGTAATATCTGTGATTGGTGATGGAGCTATTAGCGCAGGGATGGCTTACGAGGCCATGAATAATGCTGGTGCTTCCAAGACGAAAATGATTGTTATTTTAAATGATAATGACATGTCGATTGCTAGACCCGTTGGAGCTATGAGTACTTATTTAGCAAAAATTTTTTCAGGTAAAATTTATTTTAGTTTGAGAGAAACAATTAAATTAATTACTTCTGCATTTTCAAAAAGATTTAGTGCTAAAGCTGGTAAAGCTGAGGATTTATTTAGATCTGCAGTCACTGGAGGAACTCTATTTAGTTCTCTTGGTTTTTATTATATTGGTCCTATAGATGGACATGATTTAAATTCTTTAATTCCAATATTAAAAAATGCAAGAGATTCTAAGCATGAAGGACCAATTTTAATACATATTAAAACAAAAAAAGGAAAAGGTTATACTTTTGCAGAAGAAGCAAAAGACAATTACCATGGAGTATCTAAATTTAATGTTAAAACAGGTGAACAATTAAAAAGTACAAGTAAATTACCTTCATATACTAAAGTTTTTGCTAGCACATTGGTTCAGCATGCTAAAAAAGATAGTAAAATTGTTGCAATTACTGCAGCTATGCCTGATGGAACTGGTTTGGATATCTTTCGAAAAGAATTTCCAGAGAGAGCTTTTGATGTAGGTATTGCAGAGCAGCATGCTGTTACATTTGCAGCTGGACTAGCTACTGAAAACTTTAAACCGTATGCTGCCATTTATTCTACATTTCTTCAAAGAGCTTACGATCAAGTAGTACATGATGTAGCTATTCAAAGTTTACCTGTAAGGTTTGCAATAGATAGAGCGGGACTAGTTGGGGCAGATGGGCCTACACATGCTGGAAGTTTTGACACTACTTATTTATCAACTTTACCAAATTTTATTGTTATGGCTGCAAGTGATGAGGCTGAACTTGTAAGAATGATAAATACATCAACAGAGATAAACGATAGACCATGTGCATTTAGATATCCTAGGGGTACTGGAATTGGTTCTGTTTTGCCATCTATAAATGAAAAAATTGATATAGGAAAATCCAAAATTATCAAAGAAGGAAAAAAATTAGCAATTTTAAATTTTGGAGCAAGATTGAATGAAACATTGAAAGCAGCAGAAAATTTAATCAAAAAAGGTATTAACATTACAGTTGTAGACGCAAGATTTGCAAAACCTTTGGATGAAAATTTAATTTGGCAACTAGCCACTACTCATGAAGCAATTATGACTATTGAGGAAGGATCAATTGGAGGTTTTGGATCTCACGTTGTAGACTTTTTAACAAAAAAAGGTTTAATAGACTCAAATTTAAAATTTAGATCATTGACATTACCAGATATTTTTATTGATCAAGATACACCAGAAAATATGTATAAAACTGCTAATCTTGACTCTAAATCTATTGAAGAAAAAGTTTTAGATTTACTCAATTCAAATATAGTTCTTCAAAAACAAAAATAATTAGATTAACTGCATTGTGCTTTATTCATTAGATAATGGTCTAACAAAACACATGAAAGCATTGCTTCTCCGACTGGTACAGCTCTGATACCTACACATGGGTCATGCCTTCCTTTTACTGAAATACTCGTATTTTTTCCAAATTTGTTAATAGTCTTTCTACTTTTTAAAATCGATGATGTAGGCTTTACAGCAAAAGATACAATTATTTCTTGACCTGAAGAAATACCACCAAGGATCCCCCCTGCATTGTTTGATTTAAATTTAGTTATTTTTTTATTTTGTGAAATTTCATCTGAATTTTCTTCTCCTGATAACTGTGCTGAGTTCATTCCTGAGCCAATATTTACGCCTTTTACAGCGTTAATGCTCATTAAAGCTGACGCGATGTCAGAGTCTAATTTAGAATATATAGGAGCTCCCAATCCTGCTGGAATACCATTTACTCTTACTTCAATTACTGCTCCACATGATGAACCAGCTTTTCTAATACTTAATAAATATTTTTCCCAAATTTTTATCATCGATTTATCTGGGCAAAAAAATGGATTTTTAGAAATAATCTTATCATTCCATTTTGATGTATCACATCCTATAATACCCAATTGAGTTACAGCTCCAGAGATTTTAAATTTTTTTCCTATTTTTTTTTCTAAAACTTTTTTTGCCACAGCTCCCGCGGCAACTCTAGCAGCGGTTTCTCTGGCAGATGATCTACCTCCACCTCTATAGTCTCTAATTCCATATTTTTTAAAATAAGTGAAATCAGCATGCCCAGGTCTAAATTTATCTTTAATTTCATTGTAATCTTTAGAACGCATGTCTTCGTTATAGATTATTAATGATATGGGAGTTCCAGTTGTTTTACCCTCAAAAACTCCTGAAAGAATTTGAACTTTATCACTTTCTTTTCTCTGAGTAGTAAATTTAGATTGTCCAGGCTTTCTCTTATTTAGTTCTTTTTGAATATCTGCCTCTTTTAATTGAATTAAGGGCGGACAACCATCAATTATACAACCAATAGCAGGACCATGAGATTCTCCCCAAGTTGTGAAACGAAAAACCTTTCCAAAAGTATTAAATGACATTATTTATATTGTATAGATTATTTTGTTTAAATTATGAATCAAAAAAACTCACTTGGGCTTAATAAATGCTTTTTAGATCTAGATAATCCTTTTGAATTATTTCATGAGTGGTTTGAAGAGGCTAAAAAGAAAGAAATAAATGATCCAAATGCTTTGGCCTTAGGAACAGCTAGTAAGAATGGTATTCCATCTGTAAGAATGGTTCTTTTAAAAGGTTTTGATAAGAATGGATTTGTTTTTTATACCAATTTAAATAGCCAAAAAGGAAATGAATTAAAAGATAATCCAAACGCAACGATGTGTTTTCATTGGAAAAGTTTATTAAGACAAATAAGAATTGTTGGAACTTTAAAGTTGGTAGATAATAAAACGGCAGATGATTATTATAATACTAGAGCTTATGAAAGTAGAATAGGAGCATGGGCATCTAAACAAAGTAGTATTTTGAAAAATAGAGAAGAACTTTTAGACTCTTTAGAAAGTTTTAAGAAAAAATATAATGACAAGGATAGTGTACCAAGACCTGATCACTGGTCTGGTTGGAATTTAAAACCATCAAGTATTGAATTTTGGTTAGATGGAGATAATAGAATACATGAAAGATTAAAATATACGTTAAATGAAAATAATAATTGGGTTAAAAATCTTCTAAGTCCTTAAAAATTTCTTGATAAACTAAAAGATGTTAAATTTTCTAGAATATTTTTTTCTTCACAATCATTAAAAACTGACAAAGCGTTAGAGGCCAGATTAATATAGTGTTGGGCTTTTAGATAACATGCATTAATTACATTATATTTTTTTATTAATGTTAAAGAATAATTTAAATCTTTTTCATCTCTATTATTTTTTGAAAAAATATATTTTAATTTATCTTTTTCTTCAATATTGGCTTTCTGAAATAACAATATTGTTGGAAGTGTAACTTTACCCTCATAAAAATCTTTTCCAATTTTTTTTCCAAATAATTTTAATTCTGAATTATAATCTAAAGTATCATCAGCAATTTGAAAAGTTAAACCAAGGTTTCTACCATAAAACTCTAAAGCTTCTTTCTCTTTATTATTCATATCTGATAAAATTGCTCCAACTTTTGTAGATGCTGCAAATAATTCTGCAGTCTTAGCGGATATAATTTTAAGGTATGTTTCCTCTAACATATCAACTTCACCTTGGTGTTGAAGTTGTAACACTTCCCCTTGAGCTATCTTTGATGATGTCGATGATAGTAATTTTAAAACTTCTAAATTTCCATCTTCTACCATCATTTCAAAACATCTACTTAGTAAATAATCTCCAACTAGTACAGATGAATGATTATCCCAAACTTTATTTAAAGTTTTTTTTCCTCTTCTTATGATACCATCATCTATTACATCATCGTGCATTAAAGTTGCTGAATGGATTAATTCAACGCAAGCTGCCAAATTTATGTCTCTTGTTCCTTTCGAGTAATTACATAATTTTGCAGAACCCAAAGTGAGTAATGCTCTTAATCTTTTACCACCAGTTTCAAGATGGTAGTCAGTCATTTTTTTAACTAATTCAACATCACTTGATAATTTTAATTTAATTTTTTCCTCAACTAATAATAATCTGTTTTCAACAGAATCTTTTAGTTGAAAATAAGAATTATTAATTTGATTTTTTAGCTGTATTACAGTTCCCATATATGTGAACAAACTAGTATAATAAGTTTATATTTATTACTTATCAATTGACGCACCTAAAACTTCAATTATAAGGTGTCTTTATATTCAATTAAAAATTCTATAGATATTAAAAATGTTCTCTTTTTTTAAAAAGAAAAAAATTGTTCCACATATTAAATTAAGTGGAGTTATTGGAAATGTAGGAAAGTTTAAGCAAGGAATAGATTTTTCAGGTCAAGAAGAGATTATTTCTAAAGCTTTTGCATTAAAAAAAACATCATGTGTTGCAATTACAATTAATTCACCAGGAGGATCTCCGGTTCAGTCTCATTTGATTTATAATTTTATAAGACAGCAAGCTAAAAAAAATAAGAAAAAAGTGATAGTTTTTGCCGAAGATGTAGCGGCTTCAGGCGGGTATCTAATTGCATGCGCAGGAGATGAAGTGTATGCAAATTCAAGTTCTATTATTGGTTCTATTGGAGTTATTTATTCTTCATTTGGGTTTACTGAGTTGATAAAAAAGATTGGTGTTGAAAGAAGAGTCCATACCGCAGGTAAAAACAAAAGTACGCTAGACCCTTTTCAAGAAGAAAAAAAAGAGGATATAGAAAGACTAAAAAATATTCAGCTAGATTTGCATAAAGATTTTATAGAAGTTGTTGAGAAGAGCAGAGGGTCAAAATTAAAAAAAACTGAGGTAGAATTATTTTCGGGAGAGTTCTGGTCTGGTAGAAAAGCAAAAGATCTTGGTTTAATTGATGGAGTTGGAGATGCCAATCAAATATTAAGAGAAAAATTTGGAGATGATGTTGTAATTAAAAAATTTGAAAAATCAAAAAGTTGGTTAAGTAAAAAACTATCGTCATCAAATGATCATATAGATCAGCTTGCAAATATATTGGATGAAAAATCTGTTTGGCAAAGATATGGCCTCTAAAAAAAATAAAAAAAAAACTAAGATTCAAACTTTTCAAGATACAATTTTAAATTTACAAAAGTATTGGAGTAAACATGGTTGTGTGATTTTGCAACCTTATGATATGGAGGTTGGAGCGGGAACATTCCATCCAGCCACTACTCTAAGGTCTCTTGGACCCAAGCCATGGAAAGCTGCTTATGTACAGCCCTCAAGAAGACCAACTGATGGTAGGTATGGAGATAATCCTAATAGACTTCAGCATTATTATCAATTTCAAGTGATAATAAAACCATCTCCTTTAAATATTAAAAAACTTTATTTAAATAGTTTATCAGTGATTGGGATTAATCACAAAGATCATGATATTAGGTTTGTTGAGGATGATTGGGAAAGCCCAACTCTTGGTGCTGCAGGACTTGGATGGGAAGTATGGTGTGATGGAATGGAAATTACTCAGTTCACATATTTTCAACAAATGGCTGGCTTTGAATGTAAACCTGTTTCAGTTGAAATAACTTATGGTTTAGAGAGAATTTGCATGTTCACTCAACAGAAAAAAAATGTTTATGATTTAATTTGGAACAATGATGGGGTGGAGTATAGAGAAGTTTTTCACCAAGCTGAAAAAGAATTTTCTGCTTATAATTTTGAACATGCGAATACAGAAAATCTTTTTAAGATTTTTGATATGCTAGAAAGTGAAGCAAAGTCATTAGTTGAAAAAAAAATATCTTTACCAGCATATGATCAGTGTTTAAAAGCAAGTCACATATTTAATGTATTAGATGCAAGAGGTGTAATCAGTGTCGCACAAAGAGCTGAATACATTGGTAGAATAAGAGAAATAACAAAATCTGTAGCAGCGATTTGGATTGATACGCAAATATAAAATGTCAGAATTTTTTTTAGAGCTTTTTAGCGAGGAAATTCCAGCTGGACTTCAAAAAAATTTAAGGGAAAAAATTTTAGATGATTTCAAAAATTTGTTTGATGAAAAATTAATAAAATATAAAAAAAGTTTTTCACTATCTTCTCCTAATAGATTAGTTATAGTTTTTGAAGGATTGGATAAAATAATTCAGATTAAATCTGAAGAAATTAGAGGACCAAAAGTCGAAGCGCCAGAGCAAGCACTCGAAGGTTTTATAAGATCAAATAAGATAGAAAAAAAAAATTTATATAAAAAAAAAATAGAAAAAGGTCAATTTTATTTCTATAAAACAAAATCAAAATCGTTAAAGACCCACGATCTTTTAATCAATTTTATTCCAAAAATTCTTGAAAACTATCAATGGAAAAAGTCGATGAAATGGGGAGATTTTGATTTAAATTGGGGCAGACCATTAAAATCAATTTTGGCAGTATTTGATAAAAGAATAATTAATTTTGATTTTCATCATCTTATCTCTTCTAACTCAACTTTTTTAGATAAAGATGCTGAAGAAAAGAAAAAAACTTTTGATAATTTTAAAACTTATGAAAATTTTTTTGAAAAAGAAGGAATATATATTGATCAAAATAAAAGACTTAAAATAATAAATCAAAATTTTTTTAAAATTTTAAGTAAAAAAGGGCTAAGAATTAATGATAATCCTAAATTACTTGATGAAGTTGTAAATTTAGTGGATAGCCCAAATATATTATTATGTAATTTTGATAAAAAATTTTTATCTATTCCTAAAGAGATTTTAATTTTAACAATGGAGACCCATCAGAAATATTTCCCAACTTTTAATGATAAAAATGAAATTACCAATGAATTTTTAATTGTAACAAATAGAAAAGATCATAAAGGCTTTATTAAAGTAGGAAATGAAAGAGTAGTTGAGGCAAGATTAAATGATGCAGAATTTTTCTGGAATAAAGATAAAGCTCAAAACTTGGTCAAAAAAGTATCAGACTTAAAATCTATGAATTTTTTCAAAGGTCTCGGTAACTATTTTGATAAAGTGCAACGAATGAGAAAACTTGGTGGTATGATTTCAGATGAATTATTAATAAGCAAAGAAAAAGTTGAGTTATCAGCATCGATTTGCAAAACAGACTTAACCTCTCAGTTAGTTGGTGAATTTCCTGAACTTCAAGGGGTGATGGGTGGATACTTTTCAACTTATCAAGGATTTGATAAAGATATTTCATTAGCGTTAACAGAACAATATTTGCCGATTGGATTAAACTCTAAGGTTTCCAAAAAACCACTCAGTGTTGCTTTATCAATAACAGATAAAATAGACACCTTGGTTGGTTTTTTTGGTATTGATGAAAAACCATCTAGCTCAAAAGATCCATTAGCGTTAAGAAGAACTGCTCTTGGTATAATTAGAACTGCAATAGAAAATAAAAAGAACTTTAAAATAAGCAATTTATTGACATATACTTCGAGTCTCTATGAAGATCAAGGTTATAATCTTACTAATAAAAATTTGAAAAAAGAACTAGATGATTTTCTCAAAGATAGATTTAAGCATTATTTAAAAGAAAAAGAAATACGTTACGATATAATTGAAGCAATAATTTCATCATTTTCTTTAAATAAACTATTTTCATCTTTTGAAAAAGCACGATGTCTTAATAAAATTATAAATAACCAAACTGGTATAGATATTACTGCAAGTTTTAAAAGAGCTTCAAATATTTTAGAAAATGAGATGAAAAATAATAAAGTTGAAATAGACAATACAACTGATCCTGGAATTTTTAAAAGTGATTTTGAAAAAAACTTATATAAAAAAGTCAATGAAATTAAAAAGTACTATTCTACAATCAATAATGATGAAAATTATGAAAAATCACTGACAATTTTAGCTGAAGCAAGAAAAGAAGTTTTTGAGTTTTTTGACAATGTAAAAGTAAATGAAGAAAATGAAACTTTGAGAAAAAATCGATTGGAACTTATTAATATGTTATGTAAAACCTTTCAAAATTTTATAAATTTTCAACTTCTAAAAACGAGTAATGAATAAATTAATTTTAAATTTTAAGTCAAAAGACTCAAAAAAAATAAAAAATCCTAAAAACTTTTTAGGTGGTAAAGGTGCTAATCTATCAGAAATGGGTAGAATGGGCCTACCAGTACCTCCAGGATTTACCATTTCAACAAAAGTTTGTGAAATCTTCTATAAACATAAAAAGAAATTAAATTCTAAATTAATAAAACAGATTAAAAATGAACTTAAAGTTATAGAAAAAGATGTATCTAAAAAATTCGGAGATTTGAAAAATCCTCTTCTTTTGTCTGTAAGATCTGGTGCAAGAGTTTCAATGCCTGGTATGATGGATACAATTCTTAATCTTGGATTAAATGATAAAACTGTTATTGCTTTAGCAAACAAAACATCTAATGGCAGATTTGCTAAAGATAGTTATAGAAGATTTATTCAAATGTACGGAAATGTTGTGATGGGTGTTGAGAGTTATCATTTTGAAGAACTAATCGAAAATTATAAATTAACTAAAGGTGTTTTATTAGATACTGAACTTGATGAAGAGGATTGGGATGGTTTAATTAAAGATTTTAAAAATACAGTTAGAGAAAAAACAAAAAAAGACTTTCCCCAAGATGTCTATCAACAATTATTTGGTGCTATTAGTGCTGTGTTTTTATCCTGGGAAAGTAATAGAGCTAAAGTTTACAGAAAATTAAATCAAATACCATCTGAATGGGGAACTGCTGTTAATGTTCAATCAATGGTTTTTGGAAATATGGGAAATGATTGTGCGACAGGAGTTGTATTTACAAGAAATCCATCTAATGGATTAAATGATATCTATGGAGAATATTTGATTAATGCTCAAGGAGAGGATGTTGTTGCAGGAACTAGAACGCCACAATATATAACTAAAAAAGCTAAAAATGAGGCAAAAGTTAAAGAGGCATCAATGGAAGAGTCGATGCCTGAGGTATACTCGCAATTATTCAAAATTTTAAAGAAGCTAGAAAAACACTACAAGGATATGCAAGATGTAGAGTTTACAGTAGAAAATAATAGACTTTGGATATTGCAAACTCGTTCAGGAAAAAGGACATCAAAGTCGGCAGTCAAAATTGCGGTCGACATGGTTAAAGAAAAATTAATTTCCAAAAATGATGCGGTTTTAAGAATAGATCCTAATTCTTTAGATACTTTATTACATCCCACTTTGGATGAAAAAAGCTCAATTCAAGTAATAGCTAACGGACTTCCTGCATCTCCAGGTGCTGCAAGTGGAAAAGTAGTTTTCACTTCTGAAGAAGCTGAAAGACTGAATGATATGATGCAAGATACAATTTTAGTTAGAGTTGAAACATCTCCAGAAGACATCCAAGGGATGCATGCTGCAAAGGGAATCTTAACAGCCAGAGGGGGAATGACAAGTCATGCAGCTGTAGTAGCTAGAGGTATGGGTAGGCCTTGTGTGTCAGGTTCTAGTGAAATAGATATTAATTATGATCAAAAAATTTTTAAAACATCCTCAATTGAAGTAAAAGAGGGAGATACAATTACAATTGATGGATCTACTGGAAGAATTATTTTAGGAACTGTACCAACAGTTAAACCAGAGATTTCAGGTGATTTTTCTAAATTAATGAGTTGGGCAGATAATATTAGAAAATTAAAAGTAAGAACTAATTCTGAAACTCCAATAGATACTAAGACAGCAAGAGACTTCGGCGCAGAGGGTATAGGTCTTTGCAGAACAGAACATATGTTTTTTGATGAAGAGCGAATTTTATCGGTTCGAGAAATGATTTTATCAAAAACTCAAGAAGATAGAGCTAAGGCTTTAAAAAAGCTTTTACCACATCAAAAAAAAGATTTTATGGAAATATTTAAAATTATGCACGGTCTTCCAGTTACAGTAAGATTGCTAGATCCACCATTACATGAATTTTTACCAAGGTCTCAAAAAGAAATTTCTGAAGTTGCACAAGTTGTAAGTGCAGATGTAAGAGAAGTGGAGTCAAGAATTGAGGAATTACATGAACAAAATCCAATGTTAGGCCATAGAGGTTGTAGACTTGGAATTTCTTTTCCTGAGATTTATGAAATGCAATGTCGTGCAATTTTTGAAGCATTATCTGAACTTAAAAAAAATAAACAAAAATTTGCATTTCCTGAAATAATGATTCCATTAGTTTCAACAGAAGCTGAAATAAAGATAATGAAAGATTTAGTAATAAGGATTGCAGGAAAAGTTGAAAAAGAAAATAAAATAAAAGTAGATTATTTAGTTGGAACAATGATCGAATTGCCTAGAGCTGCAATTAAAGCAAAAGATATTGCAAAACATGCTGAATTTTTTAGTTTTGGAACTAATGATCTTACCCAAACTACTTTTGGAATTAGTCGTGATGATAGTGGTAAATTCTTAAATGATTATATTGATAATAAAATATTTTCTGTTGATCCGTTTGTTTCAATTGATGAGGGTGTTGAGGATTTAATTGAGATAGCAGTATTAAAAGGAAAAAAACAAAACAAGAAAATTAAACTTGGAATATGTGGTGAACATGGAGGCGATCCAAAAAGTATTCTTTTTTGTTCAAAAATAGGATTAAACTATGTTTCTTGTTCTCCTTATAGAGTTCCAGTAGCAAGACTTGCTGCTGCTCAGGCTGAATTAATAAAGAAACTATAAATAATTCAATATTATTTTATTTGAAGAATTTTAAACATTTAATAGTGTCAGAAATATATTTGAAGTAAATAATTTTATTTAAAATAAAATTATAACACCATTTAAAAAATCTATATTTATAAAGAAATTTAAAATTTTTAACCAATTTATTTTTTAACATCTTTTTTTTTATTAGGTTTTCGTGTCTAAAATCATCGATCATCTCTTTGTTTGCAGATCTATTGTTGATTGATTTATTAGTAAATGTTTTTTTTGAATTGATATGAAACGCTACAAAACTCTCATAGTATTGTATTGAATATATATAATTATTTAGAGATTTCCTAAACCTTCCTAAATTTGGATATTTAAAATTTACATCATCAATCAATTTTTTTGTAAAATTTATAAAGCTATACTTACTGGGATTTCCAAATTCATTCTTATAACTTGCATGTGTATCTTCAATTAATAAAACACCATCATCATTTATATTTGGTACTGATTTTATTGAGGTTATTATCTGTTGCATATTTGTATGACCACCATCATCTAATAATATATCTATTTTTCCTACTTTCTTGTAAAAATCATCCCAAAAATTTTCGTTTGATTGATCCCCTATAAAAATTTCAATACCTTTTTTTTCAAATTTTTTACATTCAGGATTTAAATCGATACCTATAATTCTTGACTCTGGATGAAAAAATTTTTTCCAAATTTCTAATGAACCACCATTAAATATACCAACCTCAACAAATGTAATTTTTTTATCTCTATATTTTTCAAAAATACTGTCATAAACATCAAAATATTTTTCCCATTTTGTTGAATATTTTTCACTTTGAATAAATAAATCGTATGTTTTCATTTTGTTTTAAGGGGCGTTCTGTTGCCAGGTGCCCCGAACTTTGTTTCAATAATCCTTATATTGCAACAATCAGCAATAATCAAATCACACAAATTATAGAATAATGCCGAATAGATTCCGAGTCAAAATCGACTCGGCCAAGAAGACTTATTTTGATAGTCTAATTTAATGCAAACTAAGCAGACAAAATTATCCCAATTTTTAACTCGAAAAATTTCAAAAGCAAAGTTTGAAACAAGTGGTATTGCCGCTCTGTCTTTTGGAGATCTTATTTATGATACTGTTAGAGTTGATCAAAGATATTTAGATGGTGTTGATTTCTCGAGACCAAGCAAAGATTTAACCAGTGTATTTAAAATTGGTGAACAAAACATCTCAGATCAAGCTTCAAGAGGCGGGGATTATTTAAATGTTCTTCATGAAAGAAATTATTCTGGATACACACATGAATTTGTAACTCACCAGTATGCAAGAAACAGAGGAGAAGAAGTTATAATCCCTGAAAAATTTAATCAAAAAGGTTATGACGCAATATATAATGGTGAAAAATACCAAATTAAATTTGATAGCGTTGATGCAGTTAGAAAACATAGATTAGAATATCCTGAAATTAAAGTAAGAACAGATATTGAAACTGCTGAAGCTTATAACTTAAAATATCCAGAAGATATTGGGGTGGTATTTGGTACAACACCAAAAAGCTTAACTCAGGGTTTAGTTACTGAGGGTAGAGAAGCTAGTATAGAGGTTTTCGAAAATGAAGAATTGTTTGAAACAGGACTCCCTGAAACCTTAGGGATTGCAGCAATTATTCCAACAGTTAAAAATCTTTCTTATCTTGCAAAAGAAAAAACTGATGTTGTTACGGCAGTGCAAAACGTTGCTTCAGATACAGGAGTTATTTGGGCTGGTCTAACTTTGGGAGCATCCATAGGTTCAACAATAGACCCAATTGGTGCACTAGTTGGCGGACTTGGAGGAGCACACTATGCAAAGAAAACTTGGGATAAATTTAAAGTAGGATTTTTTTGCGAGAAAGAAGAAGCTCAATTAGAGAAAGCAATTATATTATATACAAAAGCTTTGAAGAAAAAATTATTAAACAATCAAAAAACTTTAGAAAAAAAAGCCAATAAATGGAAAAAAACTTTTGGATCTGCTATTTACCGAAAAAAAATTTTAAAAGAGGAAAAAATAACGAAAGAACTATATGCATACATAATTAAAAGGATGAGAGAAGAATATAAAATCAAAAATAAAACATTTAAGATTTTAAGCGCATTAGAAGAACTTGGAGAAGACCCTAGGGGAGGTGTAGAGTGGATTATCGAGGGGTTAAAGAAATTAAAAATAATGACCAAAGAAGAAAGCGATGAATATACAGACTCAAAATTGCCAGTAATTGCATCTAAAATTAGTCAATTAGGAGTCGGAGTCGGTATAAGCCCACAATTTATGCAAAAAGAAACTTTAAAGCTATTAGATGCAATAGAAAAATTTATTACAGCAATTCAGAAAAGAGGATTTTAATGACTATATTAGAGATTATTATAATGTTAGAATTAACTTATTTAACTTATAAACTTTTGATTGATAATTAAATGGAAACTTGGCAAATAATATTAGCAATAATTATAGTTGGTCTATCAATCGTTATGCCAATTTATTATTCATATAAAAAGAAGAAATTAGCTCAGCAATTAAAAGAAGGAAGAGAAGTTACTGAGAGAGAAAAGATTAGAGTTTATATGGATAATATAAATCAGAAGTTTAGAGATAAACATAAATGAAAATTAGTAATGAAGATTTGAGAGGAACATATCCAAAATGGATGATGGTAGTTTGGGCCATAATTTGTTTAATTGGAGCAGTATTTGTTTGGCAATACTCTGCAATTGTTTCTGTGCTATTGTTAATTGCGAGCTGGACGTTTTTATCGTATCTTTGGGGAGCGAAAATATGGGGTCCAAATAAGAAATAATGCATAAAAGTTTTAAAAAAGACGCCAAGAGAAGATTTGCTGATGTTGTTGAAGATATTATTAAAATGACATCGAAAGAAGAGATTATATCATTTATTCAATCTCAAGCTTTAGACTTAGATCCACAATTTCGTGATCAAAAGTTAATACAGGACATAAATGATTATGAACTTCAAATGTTACAGATGCCCATTGCGGCAGGAAAAGACAAAGGAAAACCAATTATATCAGTTATTAAAATGGAACAACACTACAAAGGATTTAAAGCAACTTTGGCAAAGAATTTAAAACTAAAAAGAAAAATGGATAAAAAAAGTTTAGATGCACTATTCACAATTCATCTGCATGACATTGCTGTTATTGCTTCTGGAAATAAAAAATTAAGAAAAAACATGAATATAAAAGCTGGAATTTTTGGTTAAATAAAAATGCCGAGCACAGGCCGAGCAGTTTTGCTTAATTGTTCTAAAACGATTGATAGGATTATCTTTTCAAGAATAAAGTAGGGGCGTTCTGTTGCCAGGTGCCCCAAACCCCGTTTACCTAATTAACAAAGTTAATTAAGCAGCAAGTGCGTAACTTTCGTTAGCAATTATAAATTAGCCCTTTACGGAGGAACAATTCCGAACGAAAGAATAGCCTTTAGTCACCCGTCGAATCTGATTCACCCCCATAAGTTGTAAATGGTGGAGGTGGTGGGTACTGCCCCCACGTCCGCAATGGTTATTACGAAATTCATTTATCGTCATAGTTGGAAAACCAACCTTATTAATATAAAAGGAATTACAAGAGATTCAATAACAATCATGAAATTAACAAAAGAACAAGCAGAAGAGATAAAAAATCAACAGTCACAAAGCAATCCTACAAAAAGAGTTACAGTACCTGAGCTAGAAAAAATTCTTTATGAAGCAATTCCAGCACTTGATCATGGCTTTGTTAGAGTTGTAGATTATATGGGAGACGACACCTCAATAGTGCAATCTGCAAGAGTTTCATATGGAAAGGGCACAAAACAAGTCTCAACAGACGCTGGATTAATAAAATATTTAATGCGTCATTGGCACAGCACTCCTTTCGAAATGTGTGAAATCAAATATCATGTCAAATTACCTATTTTTATCGCACGTCAATGGATTAGACATAGAACTGCAAATGTTAATGAATATTCTGCAAGATATTCAATTTTAGATAAAGAATTTTATCTTCCTTCATTAGAAAATCTTGCAGCACAATCTACAAGCAACCGGCAAGGAAGAGGGGATGTTTTAGAGGGAGATCAGGCAAAAGAAGTTTTAGAACTTTTGAAAAGAGATGCTGAAAGAACATATGAAAATTATGAAACTATGCTAAATGAAAGATATGATGGATCTACTATTGATAAAAACAAAAAAGGTTTAGCAAGAGAACTTGCGAGAATGAATTTGACTTTAAATACTTATACTCAATGGTATTGGAAAACAGATCTATTAAATCTTATGAATTTTTTAAGATTGAGAGCTGATCATCATGCGCAATATGAAATAAGAGTTTATGCAGATATAATGCTAGATACTTTGAAAAAGTGGGTACCAATAACTTTCGAAGCATTTATGGATTATAGAGTTGGTGGTACAGAGGTTTCTGCAAAAGGTAAATTAGTAATACAAAAAATGATTAAAGGTGAAAAAATATCAATGGAAAATTCTGGTTTATCAAAAAGAGAATGGAATGAATTGATGGAGGCTTTCGACCTCAAAGAAAATATTTTATAATTTAAAATTTTTAATGTTGATTGAATTGTTGGACAAAAGAAAAAAAGAAATTTTTATTCTATTTCTTTTGATATTATTTTTTTACAGAAGTCCATTTATTTTCCTAAATGGTAGATTTATGGCAGAAGAGGGAGAGATTTTTTTTGCCAATGCTTACAGATATAATTTTTTTTATTCACTATTTTTTGTAGATTTTGTCTCTGGTTACTTAAATTTTTGGGCAAATATTTCAGGAATTATTTCCAATTTTTTTGATTTAGAAGTTGCACCCTTAATTAGTAATTATCTTTCGTTATTACCAAAAATTTTAATAATATATTTTGTTCTGTATTCAAATTTTTTAATTACAAAAGATTCTTGGCAGAAAATTTTATTTTGTCTAATAGTATTCATTTGTCCACAAAATGTTTCTGAAATATGGATGAATTCAATAAATTCTCAAATATTTTTTGCAATTCTAGCTTTCATTTTATCATTCATAAATTATCAATATAATAGAATTAACTATTTTAATTTATTCTTAATACTTGTTTCAGGTTTATCTGGAGTTTATTCATGTATTTTTACCCCAATTTTTTTTTTCAAATATTTTATTTTTAAAAAAACCCAAGATTTACTAAACTTTATTACGATTTTATTTTGTGCGATAGTCCAATTATCAATCGTAATTTATTCAAAATTTTCTGGTATTTTGTATCAAGGAAAATTACATTCAATAAATTTAGAGCTAATTTATAATTTTTTTTATAATGTAATTTTAAAAGTTTTTTTTGGATCAAAAATAATAAATTTTCTTTATTTAAGTATAGATTTTAACTTAGGTATTATTTTAATTTTTTCATTTATTTGTTTTTTATTCTTAATATTTTTTTTATACACATTTTTTAAAGATTTTTTGTATATGCATCCTACAGATAAATTTATATTAGTTTCTTTAATTTATTCTTTTTTTGCTACGTCTTTAGTTGTTTTGATTGGAGGGGTTTCCGAATACGTAGGTGGAAGATATGCAGTTTTACCAAGTTTTTTTATATTATGTTTTATATTTTTTTTAATTCCAATTTTAAAAAATAATATAACAAAGTTTTTAATGATTATTTTGATAATTAGTTCAAACATTGTTGGTTTTAGCGAATTTAGGCCGATAGCAAAAAAATTAGTTCACAATCATCACACTTTAAAAAATCTTGATTGTATTAATTGTCCTGATTGGCCAATTGAAGTAAAAAAATTTGAAGCTGATAATAATTATGATTTGAAAATATGGCCATATCCAAACAAATCAATGAAGTTAAATTAAAGTTTATTTATGGGACAAGACTTTTATAAATTCTGACAGAATATTAAAATTTTTTATAGAAAAAAATTTAATAGTAGATCGTTTAGATATTCTAAATTTTACTGGAATCAATTTTATTTTAAGATTTTTCTTTCTAAAAAAATTAATTAGCTCAATATCAAAAAAATAATATTTTGAAATAAATCTAGTTTTTTTAAGGCTTTGACTTAGTTTAAATGCTTTTAAGCCAGCTTGTGTATCTCCTTTTACTCCAAGTTTAAGTTTTTTTTCAATTAAGTAGCTTAAAAAGTTACTAATCAAATTTCTTGAGAATTGATATAAATTAAAACTTGTATTGATATTTTTACTTTTTTTTAATTTTCTATTTACAGATACTAGATCATTTTTTTTTAAACTAATGATTATTTCATTTAGATATTCAAAATATGATAAGTCGCAATCTATTAAAATTACATTTTTTGTTTTCACTTTATTCAAACAATTTATTATTGACTTAGATTTCCCAAGATTTTTTTTGTTATCTAAAATATTAACATCTCTATCTTTAATTTTTTTTAATTCTTTAATAGTACTGTCATTACTACCATCATTAATGTAGATTATTTTTTTTTTTATTTTATTTTTTTCAGTAAATCGACTTAATCTTTTATAATTTTTAATTATTATATTTTCTGCATTATAACATGGTATTATAAAAGTAATTTTCATTATTATCTTAATTCAAATTATAAAAAATTTGATTTTATCTTATTTGCAAGGTTCAAATAAATTTTTGAGATTTCATGTTCAGGGTTTTCTTCAACTAAAGGTTTTCCATTATCTCCGGACATTCCAATGTCAGAATTAATTGGTATCTCACCTAAAAAATCTTTGTTAAATTCTTCTGCTGTTTTTTGGACTCCACCGTTTCCAAAAATATGATATTTTTTTTTATCATCTCCAATAAAAAAGCTCATATTATCAACCAAACCTAAAATTTTAACACCCAATTTATCAAACATTTTTATTCCTCTTTTTACATCTAATAGAGCAACCTCTTGTGGAGTTGATACTATTATTGCTCCATCCATTTTAATTTCTTGAGAAAAAGTTAATTGTGTATCACCTGTTCCTGGAGGCATGTCTACGATTATGAAATCTAAATCCTTCCAATTTACTTTTTGAGTAAAAGTTTTAATTGCACTTGTTACCATTGGACCACGCCAAATCATTGGTGTTTGTTGATCTGTCAAAAAACCTATGGACATACACTGAATATCATATTTTTTAACAGGCTCTAATTTTTGACCATCACTTTTAGGTTTATCATTTATACCAAACATCTTAGGTATTGATGGACCATAAATATCCGCATCCAATAATCCTACCTTACATCCAATATTCTTAAGTGCTAAAGCTAAGTTTGTTGCAAAAGTTGATTTCCCAACCCCTCCTTTGGCACTAGAGATTGCAATAGTATATTTTGTTCCAATAATTGGATTTTTTTTGAAAACCTTAGGCTCCGCCTTGCTTTTCATTGCGGCACTAAGTTCGGGCTTTTTATCAGTCATAATTTGATCTTAACTTGTTTTTGTTGAATTAGACACTATATAGATAGTGTATGTCTGATGATTTTCAACAAAGAGGTGGAAGCCCATGGGGATCACCTCCTGGTGGTGGAAGTGGAAATGGTTCTGGAAGAGGACCTACTCCTCCAGATATAGATAAAATAATAAGAGAATTTCAAGAAAAAATAAAAAAATTTTTGCCAGGTGGAAGTTCTTCTGGGGGTAAACAAGCAATTTTAGTTTTAATTATTCTTGGTTTCGTTTGGTTAGCCAGTGGATTATATAGAGTGTTACCAGATGAACAAGGTGTAGTATTAAGATTTGGAAAATTTGTGAAAACAACTCAACCAGGATTAAATTACCATATACCTTTTCCTGTAGAGTCAGTGCTTACTCCAAAGGTAACAAAAGTAAATAGGATTGATATTGGTTTTAGATCAGAGAGAGATAGTGGGTTTTCTTCTTCAGGTGGTGTAGCGGATGTTCCACAAGAGAGCTTAATGTTAACAGGGGATGAAAATATTGTTAATATAGATTTTTCAGTATTTTGGGTAATTAAAGATGCAGGAAATTTTTTATTTAAAATACAAGATCCTGAGGGAACAGTAAAAGCTGCAGCTGAAACAGCAATGAGGGAAGTAATTGCAAGATCAAATATTCAACCAATTTTGACAGAGGGTAGATCAGTTATTGAAACTGATACACAAGAAATTATTCAAAAAATTTTAGATGAATACACTAGTGGTATTCAAATTACACAAGTTCAAACACAAAAAGCCGACCCACCTGATCAGGTGATTGATGCCTTTAGGGATGTACAGGCTGCAAGAGCTGATATGGAAAGATCAAAGAATGAAGCTGAAGCTTACGCAAATGATGTAATACCAAGAGCACGAGGAGAAGCGGCAAAAATTTTACAAGCTGCAGAAGCATACAAAAAAGAGGTTGTTGCTAAAGCAGAAGGTGAAGCTAGTAGATTTTTAGCAATCTATAATGAATATAAAAATGCAAAATCAGTTACACAAGAAAGAATGTATTTAGAAACAATGGAAAAAGTTTTAGCAGATATAGACAAGGTAATTATTGAAAAGAATGCGGGCTCAGGTGTAGTTCCTTATCTTCCATTACCAGAATTAAGCAAAAAGAAAGCGACCAACTAATATGAATATGGGTAAAGTAATAACTGGAATAATAGTTGCACTTGCTGCAGTAGCATTTTTTTCAATCTTTATAGTAAAAGAAGTAAATCAAGCAATTGTTCTTCAATTTGGTGATCCTAAAAGAATAATTACAAAACCAGGTTTAAATTTTAAGATTCCATTTATTCAAAACGTAGTGTTTTTGGATAAACGAATTTTAAATTTAGATACTCCACCAGAAGAAGTAATTGCTTCAGATCAAAAAAGATTAATTGTAGACGCTTTTGCTAGGTTTCAAATTGTTGATCCTTTGAAATTTTATATTTCAGTTGGAAATGAGAGAGTTGCAAGATCAAGATTAGCAACAATTATAAATTCAAGAATTAGAAATGTTTTAGGTCAACAAGAACTTCAAACACTTTTATCAGAAGATAGAACAAAACAAATGGCTTTAATTCAAGAAGGTGTAAATAATGAAGCTGAAAACTTTGGAATTAAAATTAATGATGTAAGAATTAAAAGAGCAGATCTTCCTCAAGCAAATAGTGATGCAATTTTCAGAAGAATGCAGACAGAAAGGGAACGAGAAGCTAAAGAATTTAGAGCAAGAGGTGCAGAGATGGCGGTAACAATCACTTCAACTGCCGATAAAGAAGTTACAGTAATTTTAGCTGATGCACAAAAAAAATCAGAGATAATGAAGGGTGAAGGTGATGGTAAGAGAAATAACATTTTTGCTAGTGCTTTTGGACAAGATCCAGAATTCTTTGCATTTTATAGAGCGATGCAAGCTTATGAAAAAGCATTAATAGGTGGAGAAACATCTTTAATATTATCTCCTGATAGTGAGTTTTTCAAATTTTTTGGAAATATAAAACCAAAATCACAATAATATTTATGAAAGAATTGATCATTGCGTTTGGTCTATTCTTATTTATTGAGGGTATTCTATATGCCATATTTCCATCAAAAATGAAAAGTATGTTAAAAAAATTAGAATTAATAAGTGATAGTCAATTAAGAATAGGTGGATTAATTTTTATGATTATAGGATTTATCATAATTTACTTTAAAATGAACTAATCATGACAAAAGTTAAAATATTCCTTTTATCCTTCTTATTCATTTTTAGTTTTAACCTAAATTCTAACTCTCAGAGTGTTCCAGGATCATTTGCCGATTTAGCAGAAAGATTAATGCCATCTGTTGTTAATATTTCTACGACCCAAACAGTAGTGACAAGAAGCAATCCATTTCCTGGTTTCGAATTTCCTCCAGGATCACCTTTCGGTGATATGTTTAAAGAATTTGGGACACCACAAGAAAGACAATCCTCAGCTTTAGGCTCAGGCTTTATTATTGATGAGAAAGGTATCGTTGTAACAAATAATCATGTAATTGATGGTGCTGAAGATATTGTAGTACAAGTAAATGGTGAAAAAAAATTCAATGCAAAAGTTATTGGTGCAGATCCATTGTCAGATATCGCTGTTTTACAATTAGACACTAAAGAAAAATTTATTCCTGTTAAATTTGGAGACTCAGATAAAGCTCGGATTGGTGATTGGGTAATAGCTATAGGAAATCCATTTGGTTTAGGTGGAACAGTAACTTCTGGAATAATTTCTGCAAGAAATAGATCAATTGGATTATCAAGATATGAAGATTACATCCAAACAGATGCTTCAATTAATTCTGGAAATTCTGGAGGACCCTTATTTGATATGAGTGGAGATGTCATTGGAATTAACACTGCTATTTTAGGTAGAAGCGGAAATGTTGGAATTGGTTTTTCAATACCATCTAATAGTGCAAAGATTGTCATTGATCAGTTAATTGAGTTTGGTGAAACTAAACGAGGATGGCTTGGTGTTAGAATTCAAGATGTTACAAAAGAGATTGCTGAAATTGAAAATTTAGATGAACCAAGAGGAGCTCTTGTTGCAAGTGTGGCACCAAATAGTCCTTCAGAAAAAGCAGGAGTAAAAGCAGGTGATATTATTCTTGAATTTAATGGAGAAAGAATTCAAGAAATGAAAGAACTTCCAATTATAGTAGCACGAACTGAAGTTGGAAAAAAAGTAAAAGTTAAAATTTGGAGAAATAAAAAAGAAATCACTAAGAATATTACACTTGGAAGACTTGAAACTTCAGAAGATTTTAAAGTTGCAGAGAAAAATACTCCTCTTAAAGAACAAAAAATTGAAAGTTTAAAAATAACGGTAAGAGAACTTTCAAAAGAGGATATTAAGACAAGAAATTTACCAAATCAAACTTCTGGTTTAGTTATTACTCAAATTGACAACAATAGTCCTTTAGCTAGTTCAATTGAAGTTAATAGTATAATCTTAGAGGCACAAAAGAAAAAAATTAGAAATCCAGAAGATTTGAATCAAGAAGTTAAGAAAGTATTAAAAAGTAATCAAAAAACTATTCTGTTAGTAATCTATAATAGCCAAAATCAAAGAAGATATATTGGTATTAAATTAGACTAATGTATGGATTTAAAATCCAAAATTATTTTAATTTATGGTCCAACAGCTTCAGGAAAATCTAAATTTGCAGTTAATCTAGCAAAAAAAATAAATGGTGAAATTATTAATGCAGATAGCATGCAAGTTTATAAAGAATTAAAGATTTTATCAGCTAGACCTAATCAAAAGGATTATAAAAAGATAAGACATCATCTATATGGATTTCAAAATGTAAAAAAAAAATTTTCAACAGGTAGTTGGTTAAAATTAGCTTACAAAAATATCTCTGATATTAAGAAAAGAAAAAAAGTTCCAATTCTAGTTGGGGGTACTGGTTTATACTTTAAAGCTTTGACTGATGGCTTAGTTAGAATTCCA
>CACEIH010000006.1 GCA_902559565.1 uncultured Pelagibacteraceae bacterium | reverse complement strand
AATCCTTAGAAAAACTGATATAAGTTTACTCATGGAGTTTAAAAAAATCCAACTTAATGGGTTTAAATCTTTTGCAGATAAAACTAACTTCTTAATTGAAGATGGGTTAACTGGCATAGTAGGACCTAATGGTTGTGGAAAATCTAACATTGTTGAGTCTCTAAGGTGGGTAATGGGAGAAACTTCTGCGAAAAGCATGCGAGGTTCTGGAATGGAAGATGTTATATTTTCTGGTACTTCAAATAAACCTTCTAAAAATATAGCTGAGGTTTCAGTAACAGTAGAAAATAAAAATAATGAAGGCCCAATTCAATTTAGAGAATTAAATGAGGTAAATGTCAGAAGAAAAATTGAGAAAGACAAAGGATCAAAATTTTACATCAACAATAAAGAGGTTAGGGCTAGAGATGCTCAAATGTTCTTCGCAGATCTATCTACGGGCGCTCATTCACCATCGTTAATTAGCCAGGGTAGAATTGGTGCACTTGTTACGGCAAAACCAACGGATCGTAGAGCAATTTTAGAGGAAGCGGCTGGTATTTCAGGTTTACATGTTAGAAGACATGAGGCTGAACTTAGATTAAGCGCTGCAGAAAATAATTTAAAAAGAGCAGATGAATTAAGAAGACAACAAGAAAAACAGTTAGCAAATTTACAAAAGCAAGCTGAAGAAGCATCCAAATATAGAAATATATCCGATGAAATAAAAAAGATAGAAGCAGGATTGTATTACTTAAAATTATTAGAAATAGACAAAGAAATCAGGGTTGAAAATGAAATAAATGTAGAAGCAGAAGGAGAAGTTAGTGGTTACAATAATAAAATATCTGAAATAGAGAACTTGATAAAATCTGAAACAGATAAAGTTACACCATTAAGAGAAAAAAATATTGAAAACCTCTCAAAAATACAAAGGCTTAATTTAGAACTTCAGAGTCTCGATGAGGAAGATACTAGAATTCAAGAGGAAATAAGGAATATTAAAAATTCTTTACAAACTTTTGATGATGACATCAATAGAGAAAAAGGAATAGTAATTGATGCAAACTCAAATGAAAAAAGACTAAAGGAAGAAAAAAATGAGCTTATTGAGATAGACTCAAAATACTATGAAACTGAAAAACAATCAAATGAAGATTTGAACAACGCCAAGAAGAAACTAAAATTAGAAATAGACAAAGTTAAAGAATTAATTAATTCAAAAAAAAATGAGGAAGCAATAAGAGTTCTAGATGAATGTAAAATAATTATTGAAGAATATGCTGATAGCTATAGTAAAAACCAGAATATCAAAAAAGAATCTATTAAAAGAAATGAGCGAATAAATATTATAGAAACTGAAATTGAAAGTTGGAAAAATTTATTATCTAACTCCGAAAAAATGTTAAATGAACTTACTGAAAGAAAAAGTAAACTAAATTTACAATTAGAAAAATTAGATAATCAACCAAAATTACAAGCAGAGAAAAAAGGACAAATTTCAGAAAATCTGAGAATTTCTGAGGAAGAAAAAAATGAAAATGATACTATTATAAATTCTACAGATGAAAAAATTGAAACTCTAAGATCTCAATTAAACGAAATTCAAGAACAATCTATTCAAATTAGAGAACGTAAAGCAAGTTCAGGTGCAACAATAGAAGGTCTTAAAAAGCGAAAAATGGATTTAGTTGATAGAATAAGCTCTGAACTCGATTTAACTGAAGAAAATATTTTAGAAAATTCTAATCTATTTGGAAAAGAAGAACTTCCAGATGCAATTAATCAAGAAGACTTATTAGATAAGAAAAAGCAAGAAAGAGAAAAACTCGGTTCAGTGAATTTAAAAGCTGATGAAGAAACAAACAAATATGAGTCTGAAATAAAAAAAATGGAGCAAGATCGTTCAGACCTTGTTACAGCAATAATAAAACTAAAAGATAGTATTAATGAGCTTAATCAAAAAGGAAGAGAGAGATTAGTGGAGGCGTTTGAAAAAGTTAATAGAAAATTTAATGAAGTCTATACAAAATTATTTAATGGAGGAAATGCTAGGCTTGAATTAGTTGACTCAGATGATCCTCTGGAAGCAGGTTTAGAAATGTTGGTCAGTCCCCCTGGTAAAAGATTACAATCTATAACTTTGTTATCTGGAGGCGAACAAGCTTTAACGGCATTATCTTTAATTTTTGCAGTTTTTTTAACTAATCCATCACCGATTTGTGTACTTGATGAAGTTGACGCTCCATTAGATGATGCGAATGTAACAAGATTTTGTAACTTACTTGAAGAACTCACAAAAATCACCAATACTAAATTTGTAATTGTTACTCACCACGCATTAACTATGTCTAAAATGAATAGACTTTACGGTGTCACAATGCCAGAAAAAGGTATTAGCCAGTTAGTTGCTGTAGATCTTCAAAAAGCAGAGAGTATGGTTGCCTAATAGACTAAAATGCCCAAAGATCCATTTAAAACTCGCTTAGAAATTGCAAAAAAAAAGATTTCTAAAAATAATGTTAACGGAAAAAAAGACAATCCATCCGCAATTGGCAATGCTTTTAAGCTAAGTACGGAGCTTGTATCTGCCGTTGTTGTTGGGACAATTATTGGGTTTATTTTAGACAAGACCTTTGGTACTAAACCCTGGTTAATTTTAATATTTTTTTTTGTAGGTGTAGTTGCTGGGATAACAAATGTGATTAAATCTGCAAAAAATATGCAAAAATAGAAATAATTTATGGCAGCAAACCCAATGACACAATTCGAGGTTTATAGAATTGGTCCAGAAATAAAGATTGGTACATTCGATATTTCATTCACGAATGCAAGTTTATTTATGGTTATTAGCTCTTTAGCTATTTTAGTCGTCTTTAATTTAGGCTCAAAAAAAAATTCATTATTACCAGATAAGCTACAGCTTTTAGCAGAGTTAAGTTATTCTTTCGTCTCAAAAATGATTAGTGATACGGCTGGAACAAAAGCAAAACCTTATTTTTCATTTATATTCTCATTATTTATGTTTGTACTTTTTTGTAATATGTTTGGGATGATTCCATACACATTTACGGTAACCAGTCATATCATAGTAACTTTTGTTTTGGCGGGATTTATTTTTATCGGGGTAACAATAATTGGATTTTTAAAACATGGTTTTGGTTATCTAAAACTTTTTGTACCTAGCGGAGTCCCTTTAGTATTACTGCCATTAATAGTGGTCATAGAAATTATTTCATATTTAAGTCGACCAGTAAGTTTATCAGTCAGACTTTTTGCAAATATGATGGCCGGTCATACTATGATGAAAGTTTTCGGAGGCTTCGTAGTAAGCCTTGGAATAGTCGGTGGATGGCTTCCACTGAGTTTTTCGGTTGCTTTAACAGGTTTGGAGATCTTAGTTGCTTTTCTTCAAGCATACGTTTTTGCAATCTTAACCTGCATCTACTTAAATGATGCATTAAACTTACACCATTAAATAACAAAGGAGGACATAATGGAATTAGAAGCAGCAAAAATGATCGGAGCAGGATTGGCAGCGATAGCCTTAGCTGGTGCCGGTGTTGGTATAGGAATAATCTTTGGAAACTATTTATCAGGAGCGATGAGAAATCCCTCTGCAGCACAAAAACAGTTTCCTAATTTGCTTTTAGGATTTGCACTTGCAGAAGCAACAGGATTATTTGGATTGGTAGTTGCGTTAATCATTCTTTTTGCATTTTAAATTGATGATTAAAAAAATATTTTTTCAGTTTATATTTTTTAATTTCTTATTCGTTAAAGAAGTTTTTGCTGCTGAAAGTGGTGGAATGCCTCAATTAAATCCTGAGTTTTGGATTTCACAAATATTCTGGCTTACATTAACTTTTGGTATTATGTATATTGTATTGTCTAAACTTATACTACCAAAAATAAGTGCAAATTTAGAGTTAAGGAAATCTCAAATACAAGAAAATATTGAGGCGGCGGAAAAACAAAGAGAAAGTAGTGAGTCTAAACTTAAAGAATATGAGGAAATTATTCTTAAAAGTAAATTAAAAGCTAAAAATATTTTTAAAGATGCTAGAGAAAAAGCACTTAAAGATATTAATTCTAAAAAAGAAATTTTAGATAAACAAATTGATGAAGAAATCAACAATGCCGAAAAAGAAATAGAAACATTAAGAAAAAGTGCTCCCAAAAAGATCAATAAAATAGCAATAGAGACATCTACAGAGCTTTTAAAAAAATTGATTGGTGCTGAAGTTAATAATAGTAGTATATCAGCAATCGTTGATGATCTTGCAAAAAGGGAGAGAGAGAAATATTATGGCTCTTGATTCAACATTTTGGGTAGCAGTTTCATTTTTCATATTTTTTGGAGGTTTGGTATATTTAAAAGTACCTCAAAAAGTAAATGAAATACTTAATAAACTTATTTTAGATATAAAAAATGAAATAGATGAGAGTGAGAAATTGAGAACCGAGGCTAAGACACTATTAGATAATGCTCAAAAAAAACTTGATACAGCACAATTAACAAGCAATGAAATTTTAGAACAAGCAAAAAAAGATAGTGATAAATTAATCATAGAATTAAATGATAAGTTTCACAAATCATCTGAAATTAAAAAAAATTCAGTTGAAAATAAAATAGCCCAAATGAAAGATACAGCTATAAAAGAGATAAAAATTGCATCAGTTAAAATTGCAGTAGATTCTGTTAAAAAGATTATCTCTACATCTGTAGATAAATCTAAATTAGATACCTTGTTTCAAAAAAATTTAGAAGAAACTAAACAAGAGTTAAAAAAAATTAATTCATAATCCTCTTACAATTTTTCTAAAAAGCTATAAATTATCATAATGAATTCTGTTGTAATTGGCTCTGGTTTTGGAGGCATAGCTGCTGCTCTCCGTCTCAAAGCAAAAGGTCATAATGTTATATTAATCGAAAAACATCCAGATCTCGGAGGTAGAGCTAGAGTATTTAAAAAAAATGGTTTTATTTATGATGGTGGACCAACTGTAATTACTGCGCCCTACTTAATTAATGAGTTATTCGAATTATTTAAAAAAGATCCAAAAAATTACATAGAACTTTCTCCTCTTAAGATTTGGTATCAATTTGTATTTGAAGATAAAACGAAATTTAATTACTCAGGGGATGAGAACGAAATGGAAAGACAAATTGAGAAAATAAATAAAGATGATGTAGAGGGCTACAAAAAATTAGTAAATTTCACAAAAAAAATATTTGATAAAGGTTTTACTGAATTGGCTGATGTACCATTTGATAAACCATTTGTAATGATGCAACAATTGCCAGCTCTTTTAAAGCTTAAAAGTTATAAATCAGTTTATTCGTTAGTTTCATCCTATATAAAAAATGAAAAATTAAGAAGAATGTTCAGTATGCACCCATTACTAGTTGGCGGCAATCCTTTCACTACAACTTCAATTTATGGACTCATTTTATACTTAGAAAAAAAATGGGGTATTCATTATTCAATGGGAGGGACAGGAAATATAATAAAAGGATTTGAGAAACTTATGAATGAAGAAGGAATTAAAGTAATTAAGAATCACGAAGTTACAAAAATCATTTCAGATAAAAAAAAGATTACTGGTGTTCAACTTAATGATAAAACTATCATTAACTCTAATAATGTTATTTGTAATGCAGATCCACCTGCTGTTTATGAAAAAATGTTAAATGGAAATACAAATGATTCATTTCTATTTAAATGGAAAAAAAATCGAATGGAATATTCAATGGGATTATTTGTTTATTATTTTGGTACAAAGAAAAAATACGAAAATGTGGAACATCATACAATTAAGTTTGGTAATAAATATAAAAAACATTTAGATGATATATTCAATCACAAAAAGTTAAATAATGATATTAGCTATTATCTTCACAGACCATCCTCAACAGACAAATCTATGGCTCCTGATGGGAACGATTGTTTTTATGTTCTTGTGCCTGTCCCAAATAATCAATCGAATATTAATTGGTCTTCAGAGGGAGAAAAAATGAAAAATTTAGTGATTGATAAAATGCAAAACGATTTAATGCCTAATCTTAAAGAAAATATTGTGCAGGATTTCTATTTAACTCCAGATTACTTTGAAAAAGATTTAAATACTAAACATGGTTCAGGTTTTTCTATTCAACCAAAATTTTCACAATCTGCTTATTTTAGATTTCACAATAAATCAGAAATTTATGATGGTCTATATTTTGTTGGAGCAGGAACACACCCTGGTGCCGGTGTACCAGGAGTTTTGTCGTCAGCTAAAGTATTAGATAAAATAATTTAATGAATAAAAAAAACTATCTAGCTATTTTTGCTAAATCATTTAATTGGGCAGGTTTTTTTTTACCAAAAAAAATTTATGAAGATTCTGCTAAACTTTATGCATTTTGCAGAGTTCTAGATGACATAGCGGACGAAAAGACTGATCTAGATACTAAAATTAAAAGATTTGATGAAATGAGAAATTTTCTTAAAAAATCTTATGATGCAGATAATAAAGAAATATATTCATCTGATGAAAATGAAAAAGTTGTTCATGATGTAATCAAACTTGTAAAAAATAACAATATAAAAAAAGTAATTTTAGAGGACTTGGTTAATGGTGTTGCGTCAGATTTAAAAAAAAGAGTCCATATGAGATCAGTAAAAGACTTATTGGTTTATTCATATAGAGTTGCTGGAACTGTTGGATTAATGATGTCAAAAATATTGAATGTAAATGATAGAAGAGCTTTAAGAGGAGCAATTGATTTGGGCATAGCAATGCAATTAACTAATATTGCAAGAGATGTAGTTGAAGACAAAAAAATGAACAGAGAGTATATCAAACCAGACTTTGAAAATATTAAAGCAACTTTAAATCTTGCAGAAATGTTCTATAAAAGTTCATTTAGCTCTATTCAAAAGATCCCATTTAGATATAAATTTTCAATAATTGTTGCTAGAAGAATTTACAGACAAATTGGAAGGAAAATTTTTCAAAAAGGTAGTATGAAAAATTATGAAAAATCAGGAAAAATATATGTGAATAATTTTGAAAAAATTTACCATACAATTATTTCTATATTTGATTTAATTTTACTGTATTTAAAAGAAATAGAAACTCATCAAAGAGTAAAAGAACATGCTATCATTAGTCAGGAAATAGATCTAGATGAAAGAATTTGATTATGTAATTATTGGGGGTGGGTGTGCAGGTCTATCGCTTGCTTATGAATTAGAGATTCATGAAAAATTAAAAGATAAAACTTTAGCAATTATTGAACCTAGACTAGATTATAAAAAAGATAAAACATGGTCTTTTTGGAAAGTAATATCTCATAACTTTGATGATTGTGTAAAAAAAAGTTGGGAAAATTTTTCAATAAATATACCTGGGAAAACAAATTATCTTGAATGTAAAAATTATCCATACCAAAGCATTGATAGTGGATTATTTTACCAAAAAATAAATAATAGATTAAAAGAAAATGAAAATATTTCTTTCTTTAAAGATAGTGCAGAAATCAATACAAAAAACTCATTCATTTTTAATAGTGTTCCTGAAATAAAAAAAAATCACCTAAATCTTTGGCAGCATTTTTGTGGTGTAGAAATTGAAACTAAAAATAATTTTTTTGATGAAAAAATTTTCAATTTAATGGACTTTGACTGTGAACAAAGAGAGAGTGTTCATTTCTTTTATACGCTCCCCTACTCAAAAAATAAAGCTTTAGTAGAAACTACCTGGTTATCAAGAATGAATGATAATTCACAAAAAGATTATGACAATCAAATTAAAGAATATATTGAAAAACATCTAAAGATAAAAAATTACGAAATTACTTACAAAGAAGAGGGTGCTATTCCTCTTTTTTATCCTTTAAACGAAAAAGAAAAAAACAAAATAAATATTGGAACTGCTGGAGGAATGACAAGATTAAGTACTGGCTACACCTTTTTAAGTATTCAAGAACATAGTAAATATATAAGAGAAAATTTTGAAAATATTTCAAATTCTAAAAAATTTGAAATAAGTAAAAAATATCAATTTTTAGATGATATTTTTCTACGGGTTCTTAATAAACATCCCGAAAAAATGTCAGATATATTCTTTAATATGTTTAGGACATCACCTAAGACTGTTATAAAATTTTTATCTAATAAAAGTAATTTTTTAGAGGATTTAAGTATAATTTTTAAGATGCCTAAATGGATTTTTATAAAAGCATTATTTTATTAAAAATGAACAATAGAATTAAAAAAATTAATCTCAATCACTCTTTTATTTTTTTTTTATTTTGTAACGTTTTTTCTTTAATAACTTTTATTATCAATGATTTTACAATCTCACCATTGATTTGTTTATTATTGATTTTAAGTATTGGTATATCTCATGGTTCACTTGATAATATTAAAGGGAAAAAACTTTTCAAAATATTTGGTATTAATAATTCTATTATTTTTTATTTGTCATATATTGTGATTGCAATCACGATAATAATCTTATGGATAATCATACCTGTTCTATCATTAACAATTTTCTTAATTGTAGCTTCATATCATTTTGGCAAAGAAGATACTCAATTTTTAATAATTGAAAGTTCATACTTTAATCAATTATTATTTCTAATAAAAGGTTCCTTAATTATATTGGCACCTATGTACTTCAATTTTAATGAAACTGTTTTCATATTTAAGTTAATACTTGTTGAAAATGAGGTTTTTTTATGAATATTTAAATTTTATAGAAAATTATAATATTTTACTTTTTGGAATTATTTTAGCAACCTTTTCTAATATCTTATTATTTACTAAAAATTATGAATTTAAAAAATTCACTATTTTTTTGGATTATTTTTCAATTTTAATTATCAATTATTACTTTTCACCATTAATTGCATTTACTTTATATTTTTGTTTTTTACATTCAATTAGACACAGTATTACTTTGATGCTTGAATTAGATAAAACTGACTTAAATATAGGCTTTAGATTATTCATAAAAAAAGCTTTACCTTTAACAGTTTTAATAATTGTTTTTTGTTTAATTGCTCTTTATTTTTTAAATAATTCTTACAGTTTTAACTCATCAATTTTAAAAATTATATTTATAGGTTTGGCGTCTTTAACCTTTCCACATATATTACTTGAATATTTTTTAGAAAAAAATGAAAAATAAAGAAATTAAAATATTGTTATCTGCACCAAGAGGTTTCTGTGCCGGTGTTGAAAGAGCTATTGAAATAGTTGAAAAATCAATTCAAAAATATGGAGCTCCAGTCTATGTAAGGCACGAAATAGTTCATAATAAATATGTTGTTGATGATTTAAAAAATAAAGGGGCTATTTTTGTAGAGGAACTTGAGGAAATAGATGATAAATCAAGACCAGTTATTTTTTCTGCTCATGGAGTTCCCAAAAAAATTCCTGAGGATGCCAAAAATTATAATATGACTTATGTTGATGCTACTTGTCCTTTAGTTTCAAAGGTACATAGAGAAGCAGAAAATCTTCATAAAGCTGGCTATCATTTAATCTTAATAGGTCACCAAAATCATCCAGAGGTTATTGGTACAATGGGTCAATTACCCAATGGGTCCATAGATCTTATTCAAAATGAAGACGAGGCTAAAAAATATGATTTTAAAAATCATAATCAAATTGCATATGTGACTCAAACAACTTTATCTGTGGATGATACAGAAGAAATTATAAACATTTTGAAAGAGAGGTTTCCTAATATAAAAGAACCACTGAAAGAAGATATTTGTTATGCAACAACAAATAGACAATTGGCAGTAAAGAATATAGCAAAAAAATGTGATCTATTTTTTGTTATTGGAAGTAGGAATTCATCTAATTCGGTTAGACTTGTTGAGGTTGCTAAAAAATCTGGATGTCCAAATTCTCAATTAATCCATTCTCAAAGTGAAATTCCATATGAACTGATTGAAAAATCTAAGACTATAGGAATTTCATCAGGCGCCTCTGCTCCAGAGATTTTAGTAGATAGTTTTATTAATAATTTAAAAAAAAGATTTACAGTCAATATAGATGAAGTAGAAGCAATAAAAGAAAACGTGGTTTTCAAAATTCCAAAAAAATTAAATTAAATGGCTGTTTACACTAAAATAAATAAAAAAGATCTTTCTCGTATTAATAAAAAATTTGAAGATAAAAAATTTATCAGTTTTAAAGGCATTAAAAAAGGGATTGAAAATACTAATTATTTATTAAAGTCTAAAAATAAAAAATATATTTTAACTATTTTTGAAAAAAGAGTTTCTAAAAAGGAAATACCCTTTTTCATGAAATTAATGGATAAATTACATGCTTCAAATATTAATTGTCCAAAACCATTAAGAAATATCAATGGAAAATATCTCATAAATATAAAAAATAAAACTGCATGTATTGTAACTTTCCTTAAAGGAAAAGATAAAAAAAATCTCAATTTAAAGAATTGTCATGAAATAGGTAGAATGATTGCTGAAATGCATTCCTCTACGAAAAAAATAAAGCTTTATAGAAAAAATTCAATGGGCATTAAAAATTTAAGTCCATTGTTTAATAGTATTAAGTTTAAATCAAAAAAATTTATAAATATCGAAAAGTTTTTAAAAACAAATTTCATAGATATTAAAAAGAGATGGCCAAAAAAATTACCCAGTGGAATAATTCATGGAGATTTATTTATAGATAATATCTTTTTTAAAAATAATAAACTATCTGGAATTATAGATTTTTATTTTGCAGCAAATGATTATTTTATGTATGAAATTGCAATTTGTATAAACGCATTATGTTTTGATAAATATGAAAATAAATTTGTTTTAAACAAAAAGAAAGTTAGAAATATTATTAAAGGTTACGAAAATATTAGAAAAATTTCTATCAAAGAAAAAAATTCATTAAATATTTTGTGTCGTGGTGCAGCAATGAGATATTTTTTAACTAGACTTTATGACTACACAAATACTCCAAAAACAGCACTAATTAAGATCAAAGATCCCAGGGAATACTATCAAAAGTTAGTAATACATAATAATTTAAGAAATTATAAAGATTATTTAGATTAATGATTGAAATTTATACTGATGGCTCATGCTTAGAAAATCCAGGAAATGGTGGTTGGGCGGCTATCATCAATATGAATGGAAGTATAAAAAAAATTACTGGTAGTGAAAAAAATACTACGAATAATAGAATGGAATTAATGGCTCCCATCAATGCTTTAAAAAGTATTAATTCTAATGAAGAAATTAATATTTACACAGATTCCCAATATGTAAAACTCGGGATAACTGAATGGATAAATAATTGGGTCAAAAATAATTGGAAAACTTCCAAAAAAGAAGAGGTAAAAAACAAAGATCTTTGGGCTGAGCTTTATAATCTAAATAAAGCTTTAAATGTTAAATGGAATTGGATTAAAGCCCATGCAGGTAATCCATTAAATGAAGAGGTTGATTTGTTGGCTAAAAAAGCAGCTGGACTAGACTAATTCTAAAAAATTTTCTGCAGAGGATATTTCACACGAACCAGTATCTTTTTCCTCCTTTATCTTTATAATTTTTAGATTATCTACTAACATCGTATATCTATTAGATCTAATTCCTAATCCTCTACCACTCTTATCAACCTCAGCACCTATTGCTTTAGTAAAATTCAAAAAAGGATCTCCCATCATTATAATTTTATCACCTACATTATTTTCCTTACCCCACGCATTCATAACGAATGGATCATTGACAGACATACATATAATTTGATCAATACCTTTCTCTTTGTATTTTTCACTATTTTTTACATATCCTGGTAAATGTTTTGCAGAGCAAACAGATGTGTATGCTCCTGGCAAACCAAATATAACCGATTTCTTATTTTTCAAAAAACTCTGAATATCTTTTTGAATCGGTTCACCATTTTCAAGAATAAATACTTCTGAACTAGGAATTGTTTCGTTTTCTTTTATTTTCATTAAATTCTCTCAGTAATATATTTTTTGATTTTATTTAGGTTATTGTCAATAATATCATAATTTTCTTTCTCATCCAAAATAAACATCAAATCTTTAGGCAAATCAGCTTTAATTTTTATAGATTTTTTTATTGCATCTGGAAACTTACAAGGATGGGCTGTCGCTAAAACAATATTATTCCCTTTAATATTTACTTTATCAAAAGCACCATAGCCAATAGCTGTATGTGGATCTAAAATTATTTCAAATTTTTCATAAATATTTTTAATAACTTTCAAAATCTCATCTTCACTAATTCTTGAAGATAGAAAATCAAGATTTATCTTACCTAATTTATCTTTATCAATTTTATATCTTCCTTTTTCTTTAATATCTTTCATTGCAGAAACTGTTTTAATGTCATCATAATTATTAATATCGTACAAAAGTCTCTCAAAATTACTTGCAAGTTGTATATCCATGCTGGGTGAAATAGTTTCTAGAACTTTCTCAATATTGTATTCGCCTTTCGATATTGCTCTATGCAATATATCATTTTGATTAGTTGCAACTATAAGCTTACCAATTGGTAGTCCCATTTTCTTAGCTAAATAACCTGCATATACATCACCAAAATTGCCTGTTGGAACTGAAAAATTAATTGGTTGAGATTTATCCTCAATCGAAAAATAACTATAAAAATAATATACACTTTGAGCAATTATTCTTGCCCAATTTATAGAATTAACTCCAGACATCTTTATTGAACTTGAAAAAGATTTATCAGCAAACATTGCTTTTACTAAATTTTGACAATCATCAAAATTTCCATTTACAGCGATATTAAAAACATTTTTTTCACTTCCTGTTGTCATTAATTTTCTTTGTACAGGCGAAATTCGATTATTTGGATGGAGTACAAAAATATTCAAATTTTTTTTTCCTTTTATCGCATCTATTGCAGCTGCCCCAGTATCTCCTGAGGTAGCAACAACTATATTTATTTTTTCATTAGTGCTATCTAGATAATATTCATAAAAATTTCCTAAAAGTTGCATTGCAATGTCTTTAAAAGCTAAAGTTGGTCCATGAAACAATTCTAGAACAGATCGATCACCAATCTTAATTAAATTGACAACATTTTTTTCTCTAAAAACTGAGTAAGATTTATCGACTAATTTACCTAAATCATTTTCACTTAAAAAATCACCAATAAATGGGTAGATGATTTTTTTAGCTAGATCTGAATATTCTAAGTCTTTTAAACTATCTAAATCTTTTTGATTATATTTGTGAAGAGATTTTGGAATATATAATCCTCCATCATCTGCCAAACCCTTAATAAATACATCTTTAAATTTAAAATTGTTTGAGCTATTTCTAGTGCTTACGTAGTCCATTTAATAATTCTTTTTTCTAAAATATAAATATAACAAAAGAATTGAAATCGCTAATGAAAACCAAGTAATAGCATATTTTTTATGATTATTAGAAATATTTGCGGTAATTTTTTTTGGTTTTGGAAGAGTATAATTGCCATTTAAATAAATAATATATTCAGAGAACTCTTTTCCAGTAAAACTTAAAACGTCTTCTCTATCTAAGCTAAACCAATAATTCTTTTTTAAGTCATTATCGGGTTTGAAAATATTTTTTCTACCTTGTTTTTTTAAGGTTCCGACTATATTTTTTCCATCAAATTTAATAATTTCATCTGTATCTTTTTTTTCAAAAGGTATCCATCCCCTATTAATTAAATAATTTTCATTATCTACAGAAAAAGGGTTTACAACTTCAAACCCTGGGTCTCCACTCTCATTTAAATTATATAAATAAATTTGTTTTTCAAAATCTATAGATCCTGAAGTTTTAATCTTTAAATAATTTTCTTTATTAGATTTAGATAACTCTATAGGTGGTTTTTTAAGGGACTCTTCAATTTCTAAAATAAGATTATTTTTCCAGTTAAGACGAATTATTTGCCATGAGCCCAAAGCAATAAAAACTGAAATAAAAAAAAATACAAAAACTGAAAATAAAAACTTATTTTTCAAGGATCAAATTAACTTCCCCAAATGTAAATTGCAGCAAATAAAAACAACCAAACCACATCAACAAAATGCCAATACCAAGCTGCAGCTTCAAAACCAAAGTGATGATCTTTATTAAAGTGACCTAATTTTCCACGCCATAAACATACTGCTAAAAATATAGTTCCTACTATTACGTGAAAACCATGAAATCCTGTTGCCATATAAAACACTGATCCATAAATATGGTCTGAAAAAGCAAATGTTGCATGATGATATTCATATGCTTGTAGAGCCGTAAAACAAACACCAAGTATTACTGTTAAGATTAAACCATTAATAAAGCCCTTCCTGTCATCTTCTAAAAGAGCGTGATGAGACCAAGTAACAGTTGTTCCTGACAACAATAATATCAATGTATTGATTAATGGAATATCCCAAGGGTCAAAAGTTTCGATATCTTTCGGGGGCCAAACATTACCTACAAATTCATTTGGAAAAAGACTCACGTCAAAATAAGCCCAAAACCATGCAACAAAAAACATAACCTCTGAAGCAATAAATAATGTCATTCCATAACGATGGTGAATTTGTACCACTGGTGTATGATGTCCTTGATGCTCAGCTTCAATCACAACATCTCTAAACCACATGTAAGCTCCATAAATTAATAGAGCTAAACCTAAATACATTCCCCATGATACATCTGAGTGCATATAATAAACTGCACCCAAAGCTAAAACTAAGCATGAGAAAGAAGTATAGATTGGCCATGGACTTGGATCTACAAGGTGATAATCATGTTTTTTTTCAGCTGACATTTTTTTGGATTATGATTGTTTATAGTAATCTGTCGAGAAAAAAGTATACGACATAGTTACATCTTCTAAGTTTTTTACAGTAGGGTCATTGACCATTTCGGGGTCCAAATAAAAAGTCATTACGTAAGTTGCTTTTTCTCCAGCTTTTAACTCCTGTTTTTCAAAACAAAAACAACCTAATTTACTATAATATTTACCAAAGTTAGCAGGAGAGACATTAAAGCTTGCAACTCCAGCTGTTGGCTCATCACTGTAATTTGTTACTTCAAACTCTATTTTATTAACTTGACCTACTTTTACATCAATAACATTCGATCTAGCTTTAAAATCCCATGGTAAGTTGTTTACATTAGTATCAAATCTAACACTTACAACCTTATCTAACACTATTTTTGGTGCATTATTTGAAACTTGAGTAGTTCCTCCAAAGCCAGTGACTCTACAAAATAGATCATATAATGGGACTGCGGCATAAGACAATCCTAACATTAAAACAAAAATACCAGCTAAGACTATTGGGGTTAATTTCTTTCTTTCAATCATAAATCTCTATCAAATACTCCTGTATTATATAAAGTAAAAAAGAAAAGAAAAATCATAAAAGCAATAATTGCAATTGCCGTAATAATATTTTTTTTTTTTGTTTTTTTATCTGGTGTTATCATAATATTTTATCTATCAGAAAAAGGACAAAAATTAAAAACAAATAAAGTATTGAATATCCGAATATTGATTTGGCCTTTTTCGGGTTAAACTTATTTTTCTTATAATTGTATAGTTCGTAGCATAAAAAGTTATAATAAAACGTTAATAATAATGATGGGACTAAAAAGGTAAATCCAACAAAATTTATTAAATATGGAAAAATTATAACTGGAAGCATTAACAAAGAATAAACAAATATATTTATTTTTGTGCTCTCAACTCCATTTGTCAAAGGAAGCATTGGTATATTAGCTTTTTTATAATCATCAGATTTATATAAACTCAAAGCCCAAAAATGCGAAGGAGTCCAAAAAAATATAATTAAGAAAAAGGCTAATGGTTCAATTGAAATCGAGCCAGTTGCAATCGTCCATCCAATCACAGGAGGAAATGCCCCAGCAGCTCCGCCAATGACAATATTTTGCGGTGTTCTTCTTTTTAGCCAGATTGTATAAACAAAAACATAAAATAAAATTGTTAAAAGTAATATTGCGGCTGAAATTCTATTTGTAAAATAATCTAATGCTACCACTGAAACAATCGATAGAGTTACTCCAAATATTAAAGCCTGATTTCTATTAACTTTTCCTGTTGGAATAGGTCTTAAACAAGTTCTGGTCATCAAAGCATCAAGATCAGACTCGTACCACATATTCAATGCTCCAGCAGCACCAGCTCCTAATGAAACTAATAAAATTCCAATTATTGCGTCTTTTGTTGAAACAAGATTTGGTGCAGTTAATAAACCAACCGCACACGTAAAAATTACCAAAGACATTACTCTTGGCTTCATCAATTTAAATAACTCTGATAAGTTAAACAAATCTTCTTGAGATAAACTTCTTTTTTTTAACTTTGAATTATCCATCAATTTTATTAGCTTTTATTTTAGCTGTGTGATTTTTCTGTTTCTTGATCATCAACAAACTTTGGCAATTCCTCAAATGTATGGAAATTTGGCGGAGATGGTACAGTCCATTCTAAAGTTGTAGCCCCTTCTCCCCAAGGATTTTGTTCAGCTGCTTTCTTCTTTGCAAATGCGTAAATAAGATTTGCAAAAAATACTGCTAACCCAGCAACGGCAACATAAGAGCCTATTGAAGAAATATAATTCCATCCTGCAAACGCATCTGGATAATCTGCGTATCTTCTTGGCATTCCAGCTAAACCTAAGAAATGTTGAGGGAAGAAAATTAAGTTAACACCTATAAATGTTAACCAAAAATGCAATTGTCCCATCCATTCAGAATATTCATAACCTGACATTTTTGAAAACCAATAATAAAAACCTGCAAAAATCGCAAAAACCGCGCCTAGTGACAACACGTAATGGAAGTGAGCGACAACATAATAAGTATCGTGCATTGCGGTATCCACACCTGCATTTGCTAAAACTACACCTGTTACACCTCCAACAGTAAACATAAATATAAAACCTAATGCCCACATCATAGGTGTTTTGAATGAAATAGATCCACCCCACATAGTTGCAATCCATGAGAAAATTTTAATCCCTGTTGGTACAGCAATAATCATCGTGGCAGCTAAGAAATAAGCTTTAGTGTCTGTACTTAATCCAACTGTGTACATATGATGGGCCCATACAACAAAGCCAACTATTCCAATTGCTACCATAGCATAAGCCATTCCTAAGTAACCAAAAACTGGTTTTCTAGAAAATGTTGAAACAATATGACTAATCATTCCAAAGCCTGGTAGAATTAAAATATAAACTTCTGGATGACCAAAGAACCAAAATAAGTGTTGAAATAAAACTGGATCTCCCCCAGTTTGAGCTTCAAAAAATGCGGTTCCAAAATTTCTATCAGTTAATAACATTGTAATTGCTCCAGCTAAAACTGGTAAAGACAACAACAATAAGAATGCTGTTACTAAGATTGACCATGCAAATAAAGGCATCTTATGTAATGTCATACCTGGAGTTCTCATGTTTAAAATTGTAGTAATAAAATTTACTGCTCCTAAAATTGAAGAAGCACCTGCTAAGTGTAAACTTAAAATAGCTAAATCCATAGCCGGGCCGGGTTGACCTGCCTTAGATGATAATGGCGGATAAATAGTCCATCCTCCACCAACTCCTGTTTGTCCTGGAGGGCCATCAGCAAAAATTGATAAAATTAACAAAGTTAATGATACTGGTAACAACCAGAAAGAAATATTATTCATTCTAGGAAATGCCATGTCAGGTGCACCAATCATTATTGGTACAAACCAGTTACCAAAACCACCAATCATAGCTGGCATAACCATAAAGAAAATCATTATCAGACCATGACCAGTAACTAAAACGTTATACAAATGATAATTGCCACCTAAAATACCATCGCCTGGATGCATCAATTCCATTCTCATTAAAACTGAAAATGCCGTACCAATAACTCCTGCAACAATTGCAAAAATTAAATACATTGTACCTATATCTTTGTGGTTTGTAGAATATGCCCAACGTTTCCAACCTGTGGGAGTATGATGATCTTCGTGTGATGCTGCTGTTTGTGTATACATTTTATTTACTCGCTAGTTTAAGTTTATCATTTTCAATTTCTTCTTTTGCAAATTTCACTTTTGCCTCCGATAGCCACTCTTCATACTCTTCATCACTTACTACTCTAACTGTGATCGGCATAAATGCATGTTTAATTCCACAAAGTTCTGAGCACTGACCATAATAAGTTCCAACTTTTTCTGCTTTAAACCAAGTTTCATTAATTCTTCCAGGAACTGCATCTCTTTTTACTCCAAATGATGGTAAAGCCCAAGCATGCAAAACATCATTTGCAGTAATTAAAACTTTTACAACTTTATCAACTGGAACTACCACTTCATTATCTACTGCTAATAATCTTGGTTGGTTTGCTTTTAAATCTTTTTCTTCAATCATATAAGAGTCAAAGATTATATTTTCATCTGGATACTCGTATCCCCAGTACCACTGATAACCAATAGCTTTGATTGTTAAATCTGCTTTTGGTATTGTATCTTGTTTATATAAAATTTTAAATGAAGGGACTGCCATTACAATTAAAATTAAACAAGGAATTAATGTCCACAAAACTTCTACTGTTACATTGTGTGTTCTTTTTGAAGGATTGGGATTTGCAGATGCTCTAAATCTTACACATGCATATAGCATTAAAAATAAAACGAATACACTTATTGCAATAATAATTGGTAATAAAAGTTTGTCATGAAAAGCAACTATTTCTCTCATAGACTCTGATGCAGCTTTTTGAAAACCTAACTGCCAGTCAACAGGCTGATTAGCAAAAGCATTTTGCGATGTAAAAATTCCTAAAAATATGTAAAAAATTTTTTTCATTTTTAATAGCTATATAAAGCCCTTTTATAAAAATTACACTTTAGTTTTCGCGACAATTTATCAATTAATAACATAATTCATGATCGAAATAGCTGATATCACTGCTGTTTCTGATCTTAAAATATTCTCATTAATTTTAAGAGACTGAACACCTTTAAAAGAGAGAATCTCCTCTCTCTCAGCCTCTGAAAAATCACCCTCTGGACCTATTATAATACAAATAGGCTTATCTGTTAACTTTGATTTATCAATTTTTTTATTATCTGAGTTTAAATCAGTAAAAATTAAATCCATTGAATTTGAGTTTAAAAAATTTTTTAAATTTTGCACTTTCTCAATTTCAGGCACATTAAGTCGATTTGATTGTTCACTTGCTTCAATAGCTATTTTTTCTAAGCGTTCTTTGTTAATTTTTCTTACAACTGTTCTATCAAAAATAATTGGTAAAAACTTAGTCACTCCCAGTTCAGTTGCCTTTTGTATCATAAAATTCTGATAGTTCGATTTTATTGGAGAAAATGCTAACCATAATTCTTTAGTATTTTCTTTATGTCTTAATTGCTTTGTAGTCTTAAACTTAACAATATTTTTTGATATTCCTAAAATTTTTGCTTCCCATTCTCCCTCTTTATTAAATAAAGAAAAAACTTCGTTTTCTTTAACTCTCATTACCTTTGTCAAATAATGTGATTGAGATTTATCTAATTTATCAGTCAAGTTGGCTGATAATATATTTGAAAAAAATAATCTAATATTACTCATTTGTGTTAAGTTAGTTTATGAAAAATATTAAAGCAATAATTTTCGATGCTTATGGCACATTGTTTGATGTAAATTCTGCTGCGGAAAAATGTAAAGATAAAATTGGAAATAAGTGGGAGCCTTTTGCAAATTTTTGGAGAACTACTCAATTAGAATATACCTGGCTGAGAAGTTTAATGAAAAGACATAAAGATTTTTGGCAAATTACTGAGGATAGCTTAGATAAATCTATGAAAGCTTTTAATATAAACTCTAAAATGAAAGATGAATTATTGAATTTATATAAAGTGCTCTCACCCTTTCAAGAAGTTCCAAAAACTTTAAAATTATTAAAAGAAAAGAATTTCAAATTATCCATACTTTCAAATGGAACCCCTTCTCTCTTAAATGAGTTAGTAAAGAGTAATAACTTAGATAATTTATTTGATGATTTATTTTCTATTGAGGAAGCTGGAATTTATAAACCTCACTCGAAAGTCTACGATCTTCCTATTGAAAGATACAAAATAAAAAAAAATGAAGTCGCTTTTTTAAGTGCAAATACATGGGATGTGTCTGGAGCAGGAAATTATGGTTATCAATCTATTTGGGTTAACCGAAATAATAATATCTTTGACAATCTTGATTATAAACCTAATAATCAAATAAAGAATCTTAGTGAACTTATTAATTTATTTTAGATAATTTTAAAAAGGGTGAACATGGCCAAAGGACAAAGAGCAGGAGAAAGTGCAATTTCAGTAGATGTTGAAGAAGGAAAATCTTATTATTGGTGTAGTTGTGGTAAAAGTTTAAAACAACCTTTTTGTGACGGCTCTCACAAAGGTTCTGAATTTAATCCTTTTGCATATAAGGCTGAAGCAACAAAAAAAATGTTTTTTTGCGCTTGTAAACAAACTAACAATCAACCCTTTTGTGACGGTTCACATAACAAAAAGTAACATTGAAAATTTAGATTTAACAATTACTCTAAAGACATATGACAATTGAAGTAGATAAAATTATCGATCCAATTCCAGCATCTGATGGTGCAGGAGTAAAATTAAAAAGAAGCATTGGTGTAGAACCAAATTATTTTGATCCTTTTTTAATGTTAGATGAATTTGGATCGGAAAATAGCAAAGATTATATTGCTGGTTTTCCACCCCACCCTCATAGAGGTATTGAAACTGTAACATATATGCTTGCAGGAGATTTTGAACACAAAGATAGCACTGGTGGTGAAGGACGAATGACTGCTGGTGATGTTCAGTGGATGAAAACTGGAAGTGGTATTATTCATTCAGAGATGCCAGCAATGAAAGAAGGTAAACTTCATGGTTTTCAATTATGGATCAATATGCCTGCTAAATTAAAAATGAGTAAACCAGAATATATTTATATTGATGCAAATAAAATGAGTATTCATAAAGATGATGATAAGCAAGTAAAAGTTATAGCTGGTAAATTTGAAAAAGCTGAGGGTCCAGTTAAGGGACATAATGTTGAACCTACTTATTTTGATGTTGAATTGAAAAAAGAAAAAAAATTTAATTACAGCTTACCTTCTACTCACAATACTTTTATCTATTTAATTAATGGTGAAATAAAAATTGGTGAAAAGAACCACGAGAAAATTAAAGATAGTAAACTAATCTTACTATCAAAAGGCGAAAATTTGAAAGTTACAGCACAGACTAATGCAAAATTCTTGGTTATTTCAGGAAAACCTATTAATGAAGAAATTGCGAGAGGTGGACCATTTGTGATGAATACTAAAGCTGAGATCTTGCAAGCTGTTCAAGATTATCATAATGGTACATTTGTAAAATGAAAGCAGTAACAATTTCAAAAAATGGTGGTCCAGAAGTTTTAGAACTTAAAGATATTAAATTGGGAGATCCTAAATCTGGTGAAGTTTTAATTAAGAACGAAGCTATTGGGCTCAACTATATTGATACTTATCATAGATCTGGTCTTTACCCAGTTGAACTACCATCAAACATTGGAATTGAAGGTGCAGGCATAATTGAAAAAATTGGTCCAGATGTAAAAGACTTTAATGTTGGAGATAAAGTTGCTTATGCATCAATGCCAATTGGTTCTTATGCAACGCATAGAATTTTTCCAACTAAGAAATTAGTAAAAGTTCCAAATGAAATAGAATTAGAAAATGTCGTTACTTTAATGACTAAAGGTTTCACAGTTTTCTATCTTTTACACAAAACATATCCTGTAAAATCTGGTGAAACTATATTATTTCATGCTGCTGCTGGAGGTGTTGGTCAAATATTTTGTCAATGGGCAAAAAGCTTGGGTTGCACTGTAATTGGAACTGTAGGTTCAGATGAAAAAATAGAAATAGCAAAAACAAATGGTTGTGCTCATGTAATTAATTATTCTAAAGAAAATTTTGCAGAAAAAGTAAAAGAAATAACTAATGGAGAAGGTGTTTCTGTTGTTTATGATGGAGTTGGAAAAAAAACATTTGATAGATCAATTGAATGTTTAAAAATAAGAGGAATGATGGTCTCTTTTGGAAATGCATCTGGACCATTAGATCCATGCAATGTAACAAAATCTTTAGCACCTAAAGGTTTATATCTTACAAGACCTAGTATAGCTCATTACACAACTACAAGAGAAGAGCTTGATGAGGCAGCCAAAAAGGTTTTTGAAATGTTTATCAATAAAAAATTTACTTTAAATATCTTTAAGAAATATTCTTTAAATGAAATTGTTAAAGCGCACCAAGATTTAGAAAATAGAAAAATTTTAGGTCCTGCTGTAATTATTCCTTAATCAACATCTACATCCATGTCTGACATGTGGAGTTTAAGAGCATTTGTAGATAAATGAATTTCTCTTATAAAAAAAAGAATAGATATAATCATTGATAAACAACAAGAACCAAAAATTAGCCTAGCAACAAAAAGTTCGTTTAAGTAAAGCCCAAGCACAGTCAACATATTAAACAAGAAGCCAAAAGCGGCAAACAATATTGTCCATCTCAATAATGTTATTCTTCCACTTAAATTAATAAACTGTTTTTTCCACTCCGGAGGTATATGTTTTTCATAAACATGTTCATCATGCAATTCTCTGATTAATTTACTTAAAGTGTGAAACCTGTTGCTATAAACACTCATTAAAAGAGGAATTGCCGGAAACATTAAAGCTGTGACAGTGTAATCTATATTCATACGAATCAGTTTGATTATCAATCCTGGCTTTGTTATTTACAAGTAAATTCTATGCAGCAAATAAACTTATTTATTGAACTTACAAGGTTAAAAAAACCTATTGGCTATATGCTACTTTTTTGGCCATGTGCATGGGGACTCACTCTCGTTTATGATTTTTCTAATAATCTAAATATATATTTTTTTTATTTATTTCTTTTTTTTCTTGGCTCTGTTCTTATGAGATCAGCAGGCTGCATAGTAAACGATATATTAGATAGAAAATTTGATAAAAAAGTTTATCGAACTAAAAATAGACCAATTGCTTCAGGCAAAATTTCTGTGACTAAAGCTTTGTTTTATTCTGTACTTCTTTGCTTGTTAGCTTTTTTTGTTCTATTAAATTTCAACATTTTTACCATCGTTATTGCTTTAGCTTCAATGCCTTTAGCTTTTACATATCCATTAATGAAAAGATTTACTTATTGGCCACAACTTTTTTTAGGAGTCACTTTTAATTATGGACTTATTCTAGGTTGGACATCGATTAATCCTGAAATTAGTCTAACACCAGTTATTTTCTATCTTGGAGCCATATTTTGGACACTAGGTTACGACACTATATACGGGTTTCAAGATATTAAAGATGATGAAATAATAGGACTAAAATCAACATCAATAAAATTTAAAAATAATCCATATATATTTTTATTCTTATGCTACTTAACATTTACAATAATCTTGTTTTTAATTGGTTTTCTAATGGAATTAAATAATCTTTATTTTTTATTTTTAATTATTATTTCTTTTCAAATGTTTTATTTACAATTAAAAAAACTAGTAATTAAATCATCATCAAATTGTTTGAAAATTTTTAAATCTAATAACTTTTTGGGACTTTTAGTTTATTTAAATTTGTTGATAGGAAAATTATAAAAATGACAAATAAAGAAATTTTAAAACGACTTTATAAAGATTATACCAATAAATACTTAAACAAAATTATTTTAGCTGCTTTTTTCTCAATCACGTTAGCAGCTAGTACATCAGCAGTAGCTTATTTATTAGATCCTGCTATTAATGAACTTTTTATAAATAAATCTGAAACTTTACTTTATATAATACCCTTTTTTATAGTTATAGCGTTTATTGTAAAAGGTGGTTCACTCTATTTAGCCAAAGTAATAATGATAAACGTTTCTGAAGAAGTTAAAAAAGATATTCAAACAGATATGTTTTCATCTTTAATAAAAGCTGACACTCAATTAGTAGATAACAAACATTCTGGAAAATTTGTGGGAAATTTAATGAATGATGTAAATATGATTGTTAATCTAATTAGTACTGCAATCTTAAATTTATTTAAAGATAGCTTAACTTTAATAGGACTGTTATCCGTAATGTTTTATCAAAACTGGAAACTGTCTTTAATAGCAATAATAATGATACCATTAGCAAGTTTCGCAGCAAAAGTTTTAGGTAAAAGAATGGGTAAAGTTGTAAATGAACAAATGCAGAGAGCGGGAGTTCTTACCTCATATTTAATTGAAATATTTAAAAACCATAAATTAATTAAAATTTTTCAAAAAGAAAATTATGAAAAAAAAAGAGCTAATAATTTGATAGATACTTTAAAAGAGTCCTCTAGAAAAATTAACATAGTTTTTGTTAGAGCTTCTCCAATAATGGAGTCACTTACTGGGATAATGATAGCATTTATCATTTTTGTTTCTGCTAAACTTATAATGGGTAATGAACTTCAAGTGGGTAACTTCTTTTCATTCTTGGCTGCCATGATGTTAGCATATCAACCTGTAAGATCTCTAGCTACTTTAAACCTCTCAATTCAGCAAGGATTGGCGGGTGCAAAAAAAGTTTTACCAATAATTGATAATGTGAATGAAATTAAAGATGAACAGGGATCTAGTGACCTCAAAATAAATAATGGACAAATAATATTTGATAATGTTGAGTTTGGATATTCGATTGATGAAAGAAAAATTTTAAATAATATAAATTTAGAAATCCCTGGAGAAAAAATGACTGCATTAGTAGGACATAGTGGTGCAGGAAAATCAACAATTCTAAACTTAATTCCTAGATTTTATAATGTTAATAGTGGAGAAATTAAAATTGATGATCAATCCATATATGGCGCAACTTTATACTCTTTAAGAAAAAATATTTCTTTAGTAAGTCAGGACACTACTTTATTTGATGATACAATTAAGAATAATATTGCCTATGCTAATTTAGATGCTTCTCAAAAAGAAATAGAAGAAGCAGCTAAGTTGTCATTTGCAGACGAATTTATTAATAAACTACCAAAACAGTATGATACACTAATTGGCGAAAATGGAGTGAGGCTTTCAGGTGGAGAAAAACAAAGATTATCAATAGCTCGAGCAATACTTAAGAAAAGTCCAATAATACTTCTAGATGAGGCAACTTCTTCATTAGATGCAGAAACTGAAAGTAAAATACAAAAAGCAATCTCATATCTTACAAAGGGCAGAACTACAATTGTTATTGCCCATAGACTTTCTACAATTTTAAATTCTGATAAAATTTATGTTATAGATATGGGCAAAGTTGTTGGAGAAGGAAACCATAAAGAATTATTAGATTCATCTGAGGTTTACAAAAACTTTTATGAAAAACAGATTAAAAAAGCATAATGTTAAGTATTTACAGAATTGTAATTAATCTAATACTAATCCTCACACCAATAATTTTTATTATCAGATTATTAAAAAAAAAAGAAGATCCAAAAAGGTTTAAAGAAAAATTGTGCTTTTTTTCAAAAGAAAGAGGAAATGGAAAACTTATCTGGTTTCATGGAGCGAGTGTTGGTGAAATCAAAAGTGTAATACCAATTATAGAAAAATTGGAAAAAAATAAAAAAATTAATAAAATTTTGCTAACTTCAAATACATTGAGTTCTTCTAAAGTTATTCAAAAACTTAATTTCAAAAAAGTAATTCACCAATTTTTTCCTATAGATACAAATTATCACTCAAAAAAATTTTTAGATTATTGGAAACCCTCAGTTGTATTTTTTATAGATTCAGAAATTTGGCCAAATATGTATTCGAATTTAGAAAAAAAAGAAATTCCCATCAATCTACTCAATGGAAGAATTACTAGAAAAACTTATTCTAAATGGAGTTTGGTACCAAGTTTTTCAAAAAATATTTTTAGTAAATTTAATTTATGTTTGTCATCAAGCAATGAATCAAAAAAATTTTTGAATAAGCTTGGTGTCAAAAAAGTTAAATTTTTAGGAAATTTAAAATTTTCTGAAACTGAGAATGAAAAATTAGAGGTAAATAATAATCTTAAAAAATATTTTAATTCAAAAAAAATATGGTGCGCCTCTAGTACTCATCCTTCAGAAGAAATTTTTTGTGGAAAAATTCATAATGAACTTAAAAAAAAATACAAAAACTTGTTAACTATAATTATTCCAAGACATGTAGAAAGAGTAGATGAAATTGTATCCGAACTAAATAAAATCAATTTGAAAGTTCAAATTCATGATCCAAAAATAAAAAACATAAATGACGTGGATATTTACCTTGTTAATACGTATGGAGAAACAAAATCTTTTTATAACTTCTGTAAAATTGTATTCTTAGGTGGGTCATTAATTAATCGTGGCGGCCAAAATCCTTTAGAGGCTGCAAGATTTGGGTGTAATATATTACATGGCCCTAATGTCGGTAATTTTAATGAAATTTATAAA
>CACEIH010000005.1 GCA_902559565.1 uncultured Pelagibacteraceae bacterium | reverse complement strand
TTTTAAATCAAAAAATTTCCATAAAAATAAACCTAATTTTTTTGACGGTTTCACAAATAAAACTTCATACAGCTCATCAAAATACCATTTATTAATTAAGAATTGATATAACGGTTTATTAACATCAGCGATTTGTTTGGGTAAATTTTTATTTTTAAGAAATAGATAATATGCAATAGGAATCGATGTAATTACCAAAGTTGGTGTTAAAATTAAAAACCAAAATGGAGGGTGTTCATTACTTAAGGGTTTTAAAAAAAAGATTGAATCTTGCCAAAAATAATTTAATCCATCATAGCCTATAAATAATCCTTTAAAAGCGTAGCCTGCAAATATTGAGCCTATTGATAAAAATATTAGTGGTACTAACATAACTAATGGTGACTCATGTGTGTCTTCAATTTTTATTTTTGTATTATTATATTCACCGTGAAATGTTTTAAATATTAATCTCCATGAGTAAATAGATGTTAAGAATGCGGTTAGAATACCTATTCCTGCCGCATAATACCCTGTTGTATTTCCTTTTAAGTAAGCAAACTCTATAATTGCATCCTTTGAATAAAAACCTGATAAAAATGGAAAACCAGTTAATGCCAATGTTCCTATAATCATTAATACATAAGTGTATGGAAGTTTTTTCCATACACCACCCATGTTGTTAATATTCTGTTCATCTTTAAATGCATGTATTACTGACCCAGATCCTAAAAATAACAAAGCTTTAAAAAAAGCATGAGTAAATAAATGAAACATTGCAACGTTATATGCACCTACACCTGCTGCAAAAAACATATAACCTAACTGACTACATGTTGAATATGCTATAATTTTTTTAATATCAGTTTGAACAAGTGCTACTGTTGCAGCAAAAAAAGCTGTACTCATTCCTACAATAGTGATTATATTTAATGCTAACTCTGAAAACTCATAGATAGGAGAACATCTTACAACTAAAAAGACACCTGCTGTAACCATTGTAGCAGCATGAATTAAAGCTGAAACAGGGGTGGGTCCTTCCATTGCATCTGGTAACCAAGTATGCAGAAAAATTTGAGCTGATTTTCCCATTGCACCAATAAAAAGAAGTAAACAAATTAAATCTATAGCATTTAAATCAATACCTAAAAAAACAAGATTTTTATCTACTATTGTTGGAATTTGTTCAAAAACCTCTGAATAATTTACTGTTCCAAAGAGATAAAAAATTAAAAATATGCCCAGTGCAAATCCAAAGTCACCAACTCTATTTACAACAAAAGCTTTAATAGCAGCAGCGTTTGCTGCGTCTTTTTTAAACCAAAAGCCAATTAAAAAATATGAACAAAGGCCTACACCTTCCCATCCAAAAAATAATTGAATAAAATTATCTGATGTTACTAACATTAACATAGCAAAAGTAAAAAGAGATAAATAAGCCATAAATCTTGGCTTATGTGGATCATGTGACATGTAACCAATTGAGTAGATGTGAACTAAAGCTGAAACTGACGTAACAACTACTAACATAACAGCTGATAAAGCATCAATTTTCATTGACCAGTTAACATTCAGCGAACCAGAATTGATCCAAGTAGCAATTAATATGTTGTCTTCATATTGATTTTGAATTACCTCATATAAAACAATAGCTGAAAAAACAGCTGATATTGAAACTAAAAGACTTGTTAAAATTTCTGAAGTTCTGTCACCTATAAATTTACCAAAAAATCCTGAAATAATAGATGCTATTAAAGGTAATGCTATAATTGAAATTTCCATTTTATCCTTTTAATTTATCTATTTCCTCAACTCGAATAGTTCCTGAATTCCTGTAATAGACAACTATAATTGCTAAACCTATGGCAGCTTCAGCAGCAGCAACGGTTAAAATAAACAATGTAAATACTTGACCAGATAAATCACCTAAATAAATAGAAAAAGAAACCAAATTAATATTAACTGCTAACAATATTAGTTCTATGCTCATTAAAATTACAATGATATTTTTTCGATTTAAAAAAATTCCTATTATTCCAATACTAAAAATAACAGCACCTAGAGTTAAATAATGTCCCAAACCTATCTCAGTCATCAATTTTTACTCCCTTGTTAGAAGCAACTTCTAATACTTCTACTCCTTCAGATCTTTCTCTTGAAATTTGTTTTAAGTAACTTTGTTTTTTAACACCTTCTCTTTGTCTAAATGTAAGTACAATTGCTCCTATCATTGCAATTAACAAAATCATTCCACTAATTTGAAATATATGAATGTAGTCAGTGTATAAAACCTGTCCTAGAGAATGTGTATTACTAATTTCATTTGTAATTAGGTTGGTAGTTTCAAATAAATCAGGTTTATATTTCCATCCACCAATAACAATGATTAATTCAAAAAAAATAATTGCACTAATTAATAATCCCACAGGTATATGTCCTGAATTTTCCTCCGAAATAAACCATTGGTTCTTTTGTTGCGCAACGTTCAGCATCATTACAACAAATAAAAATAATACAGCTACAGCACCAACATAAACTATTAACATTATCATGCCTAAAAATTCTGCACCGACCATGATGAATAGACAAGATATGCTTATAAAATCAAGAATTAAAAAAAAAACAGAATGAACTGTGTTTTTTGAAACTGTAACCATAATTGCTGAAATAACAGCAATTATTGAGAATACATAAAAAAATATTGCATGTGCTATCATAAATTATCTATAGGGATTGTCAGTTTTAATGTTTGCCGCTAAAATATTTTCCCATCTGTCTCCATTATCAAGAAGTTTTTCTTTAGTATAATAAAGTTCTTCACGAGTCTCTGTAGAAAATTCAAAATTAGGTCCTTGCACTATTGCGTCTACAGGACAAGACTCTTCGCATAAACCACAATAAATACATTTCATCATATCTATATCGTAACGTGTAGTTTTTCGACTCCCATCAGATCTTTCGTTTGACTCAATTGTGATTGCTTGCGCAGGACAAACCGCTTCACACAATTTACATGCTATACATCTTTCTTCTCCATTAGGATATCTTCTTAATGCATGTTCTCCTCTATATCTTGGACTGATTTTACCTTTTTCAAATGGATAATTTATAGTCTTTTTAGATTTAAAAAGTTCTTTCACAGCAATAAGTAATCCACCAATAAAATCGGTCATTAATATTGTTTTAAAAAATCTAGTTATTTTCATTTAAGTCGTAGGTAAAAGGTTAAAATAAAATAGATAACTTGCTGTTAAAACAACATAAGTTAGAGATAGTGGTAAAAATATTTTCCAACCTAATCTCATAAGCTGGTCATATCTATATCTTGGAACAATTGCTTTAACTAATGCAAAAAGAATGAATAATAATAAAATTTTGAATATAAGCCAGATTGCGCCTGGAACCATATTAAAAGGATATAAATCAATTGGCGACAACCACCCACCTAAAAAAAGTATTGAACCAAGGGCACACATTAACAAAATATTTGCATATTCTCCTAGCCAAAACATTGCATACATCATTCCTGAATATTCTGTTTGATATCCCGCTACGAGTTCAGCTTCTGCCTCAGGTAAATCAAAAGGTGGTCTATTTGTTTCTGCTAATGCCGATATAAAAAAAACTACAAACATTGGAAATAGTGGTATTACAAACCACATATTTTTTTGAGCAATCACGATATCATTCAAATTTAATGATCCCACACACAACAACACATTAATAATAATAATACCAATTGAAACTTCATAAGATACCATTTGAGCAGCAGATCTAATTGCTCCTAGAAATGGATATTTTGAATTTGATGCCCATCCACCCATGATTATTCCATAAACACCTAATGATGAAACTGCAAAAATATATAAAATTCCAACATTTATATTTGCTAAAACTTGATCTTCACTAAATGGAATAACTGCCCAAGCTATTAAAGCCAAGGTCATTGTAATTATGGGTGCTAAAATAAAAATTATTTTATTTGAGCTTGCAGGTATTATTACTTCTTTAAAAATATATTTTAAAGCATCGGCTAATGATTGTAATAATCCAAATGGACCAACAACATTAGGACCTTGCCTTTTTTGTACAAAAGCCCACACTCTTCTATCTAACCAAACAATCATTGCTACAGTAACTAAAACTGGAACCAAGAGAAACAAAATTTTATAAACTTCTTGAAAAATAATATTTAGATATTCCATAATTTAACCTTCTGTGCCTGTTTTTTTAATATCAATTTTTGAATTATTGCAATCCAACATTGTTTTGGATGAACGTGCTATTACATTAGAAAAATAATAATCTTTAAATTTTATATTTAAATTCTCATTTTCAAAATTATTTTGTTTGATTAATTTAGTTAAATCAGAGTTTTGTTTTTCTTTTTTTAATTTTAAATAATTAAACATACTACTTTCAAGTTCTTCTTTATCGTTAAAAAGTTTTCTACTATTGATGACTTCAGTAAGGTCATTTATTATTTGCCAATCTTCTTTTGCTTCACCTGGTGGGTAAGATGCTTTAAATGCTTTTTGGATTTTACCCTCTAAGTTTGTAAAATATCCATTTTGTTCTGTATAAGCAGCACCTGGAAGTATTACATCTGCTATTTCAGCGCCTTTATCTCCGTGGCTACCTTGATAAATTATAAATTCATCTTTTTTCTTAAATCTCAAATTATCTTGGCCAAGAAGATAGATTAGCCTAAATTTATTTTCGTTTAAGTTTTTTATTAATTCATCATGATTATTGACAATATCCAGATCAAAATTTCCAACTGTTGAAGCATCAACTGATAGTATGTTAAATGGATTCCAGTCTTGAGAGAATTTGTTATTATTAAGCAAAAATTCCTTTATTAAATAGAACAAATAATTAGCTGATTTAGTGTCAAGAAAAGAATTACCTAATATTATCATTGGTTTTTTTGAATTAATTATTTCTTTAGATACTTCATTTTTATTTTCAAAAATATCTTTAATTGTTTGAGTTGTTCCATTTAAAATTTGATAAGGATAAGTCAAATCTCCAACATCATTTACTGAAATTATTTTAGTTTTATTATTTAAATAACTTTTTCTAATTCTAGCATTGAGCATAGTTGCTTCAAAACGAGGATTAGTACCTATTAATAAAATTAAATCTGACTCTTCTATTCCATTAATTGTTGAATTGAATAAATAATTTTCTCTATTAGAGGTGTCTATAAAACTTTGCGAATTTCTACTCTCATATTTTTTTGAATCAATAACTCTTTCAAAAAATTCTCTAAAAATGAAGCTCGTTTCCATATTAATTAAATCACCAACAAAACCACAAATTTCATCTTTTTTAGTATTTTCAATTTTTGATTTAATAATTTTATAAGCCTCATCCCAAGAGGCCTTTTCAAATTTATTGTTATATTTAATAAAAGGGTTATCAAGTCTTTGATTTAATAAACCATCACATGCATATCTAGTTTTGTCTGAAATCCATTCTTCATTAATATCTTCATTGATAATAGGTAGAATTCTCTTTACTTCCCAATCATATGTATCAACTCTAATATTAGAACCAACGGCATCCATAACATCTATGGTTTCTGTTTTTTTCAATTCCCAAGGCCTTGCCTCAAATACATAAGGTTTTGATGTCAATGCTCCCACAGGACATAAATCAATAACATTACCTGACAATTCTGATTGAATTGATTGTTCTAGGTAAGTGGTTATTTGCATATCTTCACCTCTTCCAATAGCCCCTAGCTCGGGTACTCCAGCTATTTCTGTTGCAAACCTTACACATCTCGTACAATGAATACATCTTGTCATTTGAGTTTTAATTAATGGACCCATATTTTTATCTGGTACAAATCTTTTATTTTCTTTGAATCTTGATTTATCTATTCCATAAAACATTGATTGATCTTGAAGATCACATTCTCCACCTTGATCACAAACAGGACAGTCTAGAGGATGGTTGGCTAATAAAAATTCCATTACACCCTTTCTAGACTTTTCAATTTTTGGAGTATTTGTTTTTATCACCATTCCATCTGCTGCTGGCATGGCACAGGAAGCTATTGGTTTTGGAGATTTTTCCATCTCAACCAAACACATTCTACAATTACCAGCTATAGATAATTTTTCATGATAACAAAATCTAGGAATTTCAACTCCAACTTTTTCACAAGCTTGGAGAACGGTTAAACCTTCTTCAACTTCTACATCTATATTATTAACTTTTAATTTAAGCATTTTTATCCAATAGGTGTTGATCTACTAAGTAAGGAATATTCTTATTTTCTCTAACAATCGGATTAAAATTATTTCTTTTTTTAATTTCATCTTTAAAATGTCTTAATAAACCTTGTACCGGCCAAGCTGCTCCTTCACCAAAAGCACATATAGTATGACCTTCAATTTGTTTTGTTACATCTCCTAACATTTCAATCTCATCTTTTGAAGCTTCACCTCTCGCCATTCTCTCAAGCATTCTCCACATCCAACCTGATCCTTCTCTACATGGTGTACACTGTCCACAACTCTCATGTTTATAAAATCTCGCAATTCTAGCCATACATTTAATGATGTCCTGATCCTTATTTATTACAACTACACCAGCTGTACCAAATCCACTTTTTTCAGACACTAATGAGTCAAAGTCCATCGTTAGTGTTTCACATTTTTCTTTAGGTATTAATGGCATTGAAGATCCACCAGGAATTACCGCTTGTAAATTATCCCAACCTCCAATTACACCCCCTGCATGAACTTCAATTAATTCTTTTAGAGGGATGCTCATTTCTTCTTCAACATTACACGGATTGTTTACATTTCCAGATATGCAGAAAATCTTAGTACCAGTATTTTTTTCTCTTCCCAAAGATGCAAACCATTTCCCTCCTCTTCTGAGTATTGTTGGAACTACAGCTATAGTTTCAACATTATTTAATATTGTTGGACATCCATAAAGACCAATTAATGCTGGAAAAGGAGGTTTTAATCTTGGTTGTCCTTTTTTTCCTTCTAAACTTTCAAGTAAGGCTGTTTCTTCACCACAAATATAAGCTCCTGCACCATAATGAATATAAATATCTAAATCCCATCCAGTCCCCGCCGCATTTTTACCAATTAATTTTTTTTCATAAGCTTCATTGATTGCTATTTGAAGTTTTTGTCCTTCATTAAAGTATTCACCTCTTATATAAATATAACAAACATGAGCTTGAACTGCATAAGAAGCTATTAAGCATCCCTCAATTAGTTTATGCGGTTCAAACCTCAATATATCTCTATCTTTACATGTGCCTGGTTCAGACTCGTCAGCGTTAATTACTAAATAATGAGGTCTTGATCCAACTTCTTTTGGGGCAAAAGACCATTTTAAACCAGTTGGGAAACCTGCACCACCCCTTCCTCTAAGTTGAGACTCTTTAATTTCATTAATTATCCAGTCTCTTCCTTTTTTTGTAATTTCATTCGTATTTACCCAGTCACCTCTTTTTTGTGAAGATGCTACATCAGATCCTAGATCGTTATATAAATTTTGAAAAATTCTATCTTTATCTTGAAGCATTTTTTAAATCCAATAAAGTTTTTCTATTATTTTCAGGTTCAGAATTTAATCTACCTTTATAAGAACCTGGTTTTGGTTTTTTTCCTTGAATAATCTGATCTAAAATTTCTAAAGCTTTTTCTTTATCTAAATCTTCATAATAATCATCATTAATTTGCATCATTGGTGCATTTATACATGCGCCCAGGCATTCTACTTCCATCCATGAACAATTATTTTCTTTTGATAATTCATTTTCATTTTTAGATATTTTTTCCTTACATGCTTCTACAATTTTTCCTGCTCCTCTAATCATACATGGTGTTGTTGTACAAACTTGAATAAAATTATTACCAACTGGTGTTAAATTATACATCGTATAAAATGTTGCAACCTCATAGACCTTTATGTATGGCATCTTCAAAATTTTAGCTATGCACTTCATTGCTGAAAGAGGTATCCAATTATCATTTTGTTTTTGTGCGATATATAATATCGGCATCACTGCACTTTGTTCTCGTCCTGTTGGATATTTCTTAATAATATCATTTACTTCCTCTAAACTTTCCTTTGTAAATTGAAAATTTTCAGGTTGATTTTTAGAAATTTTTCTTAACGTCATCTATCTACCTCTCCAAAAACAATATCAAGTGATCCTAAAACAGCAGGAACATCAGCCAACATATGGCCTTTAATTAAATAATCCATAGATTGTAAGTGAGAAAAACCTGGCGCTCTTATTTTACATTTATAAGGTTTACTTGAACCATCCGAAATAAGATAAACTCCGAATTCACCTTTTGGAGCTTCAACAGCAGTATATATTTCATCTTTTGGTACTCTATAACCTTCAGTAAATAATTTAAAATGATGTATTAAAGCCTCCATTGATTGTTTAATTTCTTTTTTTGAAGGTGGTGTAATTTTTCCATCAAAAGTCTTTACTGGACCTTTTTCCATTTTACTCAAACATTGTTTAATAATTGATACGCTTTCTTTCATTTCTTCAATTCTACATAAATAACGATCGTAACAGTCACCATTTTTACCAACAGGAATTTTAAATTCTATCTGTTCATAACAATCATAAGGTTGAGATTTTCTTAGATCCCATGGAACTCCAGATCCTCTTAACATTACACCACTAAATGAATAGTTAAGAGCATCTTCTTTTGATACTAACCCTATATCTACATTTCTTTGTTTAAAAATTCTATTCTCAGTCAATAAATCCTCTAAATCATTTATAATTTTTGGAAACGTTTTGCAAAATTTAGCTATATCATCTTCCAAATTAGCTGGCAGATCTTGATGAACTCCTCCAGCTCTAAAATAATTAGCATGCAATCTTGATCCAGATGCTCTCTCGTAAAATGTCATTAATGTTTCTCTTTCCTCAAAACCCCATAAAGAAGGTGTTAATGCTCCCACATCTAAAGCTTGAGTAGTTACATTCAAAATATGACTTAAAATTCTACCTATTTCACAAAACATTACTCTTATAAACTGAGCTCTTATCGGTACTTCGATTTTTTAAAATTTTTTCAATTGCTAAAGCAAAAGCATGTTCTTGATTCATTGGAGCTACATAGTCAAGACGATCAAAATATGGTACAGCCTGCATGTATGTCTTATTTTCAATCAATTTTTCAGTTCCACGATGTAGTAAACCTATATGTGGGTCTGCTTTTTCTACAACTTCACCATCTAATTCAAGTATAAGTCTTAAAACACCATGAGCAGCTGGATGTTGAGGTCCAAAATTCAAATTTAAATTTTTAATTTTTTTTGTCATTGCTCTTAGTTTGTTCACTAATGTATTTAGTTCCTTCCCAAGGACTCTCATAATCAAAATTTCTATAATTTTGCTCTAATTTCACTGGTTCATTGATAACTTTTTTTTTATCTTCGCTGTATCTAACCTCTGAGTGACCTGTTAAAGGAAAATCTTTTCTTAATGGATGACCTTCAAATCCATAATCTGTTAAAATTCTTCTAAGATCGGGATGATCTTTAAAATTTACTCCATACATATCAAAAACTTCTCTTTCCATCCAATTAGCAGCCGGAAAGATTGAAGTAAGTGATGAGATAACTTCATTTTCGCTAATAAAATAACTTAATATTATTCTATGATTAAATTCATGACTTAAAAATAAATATACAACTTTAAATCTCTGGGTTTCCTCAGGATAATCAACTACTGTAATATCTATGAGTTGTCTAAATTTTGTATTTTTATTTGATTTAATAAATAAAGTTACCTCTATTAAATCATCTTTATCAATTTCAATATATAATTGATTATGCTTGATTTCAGTCTTTTTTATTTTAGTAGCAAGTTCTGAATTAATTTTTTTTTCTAAATCTGTTAAAAGCATTATGTTACCTGTTTAATGAACCTTTATTTCTAATTTTTTTTTGGAGTTGCATTATACCATATAGTAAAGCTTCAGCAGATGGGGGACATCCTGGAACGTAAATATCCACAGGAACAATTCGATCACATCCTCTTACTACTGAATATGAGTAATGATAATATCCACCTCCATTTGCACAGCTTCCCATAGATATAACGTATCTTGGTTCGGGCATTTGATCATAAACTTTTCTTAATGCTGGAGCCATTTTGTTAGTTAAAGTGCCTGCTACAATCATAACATCAGATTGTCTTGGTGACCCTCTTGGGGCGGCACCAAATCTTTCAAGATCATATCTAGGCATGGCTGTTTGCATCATTTCAACTGCACAACAAGCAAGACCAAAAGTCATCCAATGTAAAGATCCAGCTCTTGACCAATTGATTAAATTATCTAGTGAAGTTGTAATAAAACCATTCTTGCTGAAGTCTTCAGCAAGTTTTTTAAATTCATCTGGAACTTGATCTATTTTATTATTCATCTAAGTTGAGTTATTCCCAGTCCAAAGCTCCCTTTTTCCATTCATAAATAAAACCAACTGTAAGTATGAATAAAAAAATCATCATTGAGACAAATCCAAGAATTCCAATGTTCCCCAGTGATATTGCCCAAGGAAATAGGAAAGCAATTTCCAAATCAAAAATTATGAATAAAATTGCTACTAAGTAAAACCTCACATCAAATTCCATTCTAGAGTCATTAAAAGGTTCAAAACCACATTCATATGCTGATAATTTTTCTGGATCTGGATTTTTTGGTGATAAGATAAAATTTATTAAAATAAATGCACAACTAAGACCTAGTGCAATTATTAAAAATAAAATTATTGGTAAATAATCTTTTAAAAATTCCGCTACCATGCAGAATATATATCATTTTTTATAGTTAGATGAAGTGATGTTAGGTCACATTATTCAAAATATACAGTAGATTTGATAATGATTATCAACGTTATTAAATATATTTAATGATTAAATTTTAAAAGTGGCGGGAGTGAAGGGACTCGAACCCTCGACCTATCGCGTGACAGGCGATCGCTCTAACCAACTGAGCTACACCCCCACTTATGATTCATTTTGGTGGGCAGTAAAGGACTCGAACCTTTGACCCCCTCGGTGTAAACGAGATGCTCTACCAACTGAGCTAACCGCCCTCAACCAAAAATACAGTGTTTTATATCTTTTAGTTCAATAACGTCAAGATTAATTACTCTTAAAAAATGGCTAAAAAATAATTTAATTTAATATTTTCTTTTTTGCTTTTTTAAATTCTTCTTCGGTAAGGACGCCAGATTTATATAAATCATTTAATTTGTTTAATTTATCGATTGTATCATTATTATTTGAAAGATTGGTATTACTTCCAATAATATTTTTTGATAGATCAAGTTTTTGCCTTTGTTTAACTTTGATTTTATCTTCTAACATTTTATGAAATAAGGATTGATTTGATACGAACTCATCCATAAACTTTTTATGTTTAGCAAATTTATTAATATTCAATGGATGGTACTCACTACTATCTTCAGTAAAAAATTTTATATTAGGTCCATTAAAAAACTTTGGATTAATAGAATGTCCTATTGAATAATATCTTGGTGTAACTAGCCTTGAAAAAAATATATGACTCGAATTCAAAACAATTTTTGGGATTTCAATAGAGTTATCCTCAATCCATCTAATCAATTTAGCATCAAGATAAGCGAATTTCTTATCATCAGGATTATATAATTCTTTATTAACATCAAGATGGCCTAAAATCATACAGTTTACAGTTGAGCCTTTATGATATAATTCTAATCGATAATATTCTGGTCTTTTGTAACAACCATCATGTTTATTTGTAAATAGGATTTTATGAAGCCATATATTTACATCTGAAATTCTTTTTCCAGCTGTGTCCAAATAAGCCAATCTATAACTTTCAGCTATTTCATTTCCAACTAATTTAGCTAACCATAAATATTTTCCACAGAAAGCATAATAACACCAATTTTCTTTTTCTACTATTTCCCATTCCCCATTGCTCAATGGTAATGTTATTCTTTTATCAAGCGTAACTTCATTTTCAATCCGATCTCCAATTGTATAATCAGTAAAAACAAAAGCTTGAGTATTTGTTGAATAGAAAATTATAAAAAACACTAACAATGTTATTTTTTTACAAATAAATTTTATATTTTTTATATACATCTATTTAGATTATTATTAACAATATAACTTGTAATATTTTCTGCAATAATTTCTTTTGCTTTTTGTGAAACATGTACTGAGTCAGTAAACTCATTTTCATCAACAATTTCTGAAATGTCTATTATTAAATTTTTATTAGATATAAATTTTTTTGTTTCTGTAATTATTTTTTTTGAATATTCATTAGATCGATTAAGAGAAATTGGTTGATAAAATGCGATAAATTTTGTGCTTGAGCATTTATTGCTTTTGATAAATTTTTCAGACAAATTTTTTGAATCAATTAAAGTTTTAGAATAATTTTTTAATAATAAATTGAGCCAATCGTTAGTTTGAAAATTTATATCTTCTTTGATCTTAGAAATACCAGATATATTACCAGTTTTTTTTTCATACTCAGCTAAAATTGAAGAATGTTTTAAAAGTAAATATTTAAATGGACCTAATTCATTTCTAATAAAAAAATTAAATGGATAACCTGGTCTTGGATCGTAAAGAAAAGTTTGTAAAGTTTCATTAAATCCCCCATAAAAAATTACTAGATCAAATTTTAAATAAGAATATTTTAATAATCTATGAAGATGCTGGTTATGATTAGATGAAACTGATGAAAAATTAAAAGCTCTATTCTTAATATCTGAATTTTTTAAATTTTTATGTATAAGTTCAATGATTGGTGGATTACCATTATATCCAGTTGAACCTCCAAAAAAAGCTATTTGGAATGTTTCTTTATTTGAATTTGTAAATTCTTTACCTCTAAATCCTAACGAATTATGGTCATTATAAAAATCTTTACCAGAAAACATATCAAAAGGTGTAGGGGCTCTTTCAAGCTTATCTTCACTTATGCTAGATGGGAATCCATGACCAAATAATTTAAATATGTAAAAATCAAAAAAAATAATAATTACAATCGAGGAAGCAAACAAAGTTAGTATATTCTTTAATTTACTCAAAAACTTAAATCTTTTTAATAATATATAAAAATAATAATTTAAAAAAATTACACTTATTGTTAACAATACCAATAATAAATATACATTTTTCACAATGTATAGTTATTTCATATAGTCTAGAAAAATAATAATAAAAAATTTATTAATAAATTTTATTGAATACTAGCTTGAGATTTATCGTCTTTTTTAGATATATCCACTTCAACCCATTCGGTCTTTTTAAGTTCTTTAGTTAGTGCAATTTTTAAAACTTCATCAGCAAATTCAACCGGTGTTATTTTAATTTCATCAACTATTTTTTTAGGCATATCTACCAAATCTTTCTCATTCTCTTTGGGAATTAAAACTTCTTTAATGCCTGCTCTGTGAGCGGCTAATAATTTTTCTTTCAATCCACCTATAGGCAGTACCTGTCCTGTTAAAGTAACCTCACCTGTCATTGCCACATCTCTTCTTACCGGGATATTTGTAATTGATGAAACTATTGATGTAACCATTCCTATACCAGCAGAAGGGCCATCTTTTGGTGTCGCTCCTTCTGGTACATGAATATGAAAATCTTTTTTTTCAAAAAGAGGAGGTATAATTCCATATTCTAAACATTTTGATCTTACAAATGATTTTGCAGCTTTAACAGACTCCTGCATCACATCACCTAATTTTCCAGTAATTTGCATTCTTCCTTTTCCAGGCATTGTTACTGTTTCAATTTTCAAAATTTCTCCACCATATTCTGTCCAGGCTAAACCAGTCACTATTCCAACTCTGTTCTCACTCTCTAATTCACCAAATTTATATTTAGGTACTCCTAAGAATTCAGATAAATTTTTTGTATCTATATTCACCTCATTTTCTTCACCTGCTACTACTTTTTTAACGACTTTTCTTGCAACTTTAGAAATTTCTCTTTCAAGGTTTCTAACTCCTGACTCTTTAGTATAACTTCTAATTATTTCTTTAATTATATCATTACCCAACTTCATTTCTTTTTCTTTTACACCGTTATCTTTTATTTGTTTTGGTAGTAGATATTTGTTTGCTATATTAATTTTTTCGTCTTCTGTGTACCCAGCTAATCTAATTACTTCCATTCTATCCAGTAATGGCGGAAGTATATTGAGAGTGTTTGCTGTAGTAACAAACATTACGTCTGACAGATCATAATCCACTTCTAGATAATGATCATTGAAAGTTGTATTTTGCTCTGGATCTAAAGCTTCAAGTAATGCAGATGAAGGATCACCTCTATAATCATTTCCAATCTTGTCGATTTCATCCAAAAGTATAAGTGGATTTTTTGTTCCTGCTTTTTTCATCATTTGAATAATTTTTCCAGGTAGAGATCCTATATAAGTTCTTCTATGACCTCTAATTTCAGCTTCATCTCTCATGCCACCAACAGACATTCTCACAAATTCTCTATTCGTAGCTTTTGCTATTGATTTACCTAGTGAAGTTTTTCCTACTCCTGGAGGTCCAACTAAACATAAAATGGGACCTTTGATTTTTTCCATTCTTTTTTGAACTGCCAAAAATTCAATAATTCTTTCTTTGACTTTTTCTAATCCAAAATGATCTTTGTCCAAGATACTCAAGGCTTTTGTTAAATCTATATCGACTTCACTTTTTTTATGCCACGGTAAATCTACCATCCAATCTAAATAATTTCTTACAACTGTTGCCTCTGCTGACATTGGACTCATATTTTTTAATTTTTTCAATTCTTGTAAACATTTTTTCTCAACTTCTTTTGGCATTTTTGCTTTAATAATTGCTTTATTAAGACTAGTGCTCTCATCTTTGCCGTCTTCAATTTCACCTAGTTCTTTTTGAATTGCCTTTAGTTGCTCATTTAAATAATATTCTCTTTGAGTTTTTTCCATTTGAGTTTTAACTCTGCCTCTTATTCTTTTTTCAACACCTATAATGCTAGTTTCATTTTCCATTATCTTAATAATGGAATTAAGTCTCCTTTTAACATCTACAGTTTCAAAAATTTGTTGTTTTTCAGAAATCGTAGCAGTTATATGTGAAGCAATATTGTCAGCAATTTGAGACGGGTCTTTTAATTGTTTAATACTATTAATTGTTTCACTTGAAACTTTTTTATTAATTGAAGTAAGTTTTTCTAACCTTCTTACAGCAGTTACAGCTAATGGATAGAGATCTTCATTTTTTGCTATTACATCGTTGTAAGGTGTATACTCACAAGTTATAAATTTTTCATTGTCTTTAAAATCTAAAATCTTAACCCTTTTAACCCCTTCAACTAATATTTTTACAGTTCCATCTGGAAGTTTCAGTAATTGAAGGATGCTTCCTTCACAGCCATACATAAATATATCTGTTTTTTTTGGATCATCTATTTCCGAGTTCTTTTGAGTAACTAAGATAATTTTTTTATCTTTTTTCATTACTTCATTTAAAGCCAATATAGATTTATCCCTACCTACAAAAAGAGGAATAACCATATTTGGAAATACCACAATGTCTCTTAGTGGAAGCAATGGTAATGATATTTTAACGTCCATACACTAAATATGGATATTATAATTTATATTGCAATACCTTTTTATGATTTATTAAGGATATTAAGCCGCTGATGTCTTATCAGACTTAGTTTTATTGTCAGTTTTTGAGTGAACTATTACAGGTTGAGATTGCCCTTTTGCTGCAGATGAGTCGATAATAACTTCTTCTATATTATCTTGACTTGGCAAATCATACATTGTTTTTAATAAAATATTTTCTAATATTGACCTTAAACCTCTAGCTCCAGTTTTTTTTCTGATAGCTTTTTGTGCTATTTCTTTTAATGCTGCTTCCTTAAAGGTAAGTTTTGCTCCATCAAGTTTAAATAGTTCTTGATATTGCTTTATTAAAGAATTTTTTGGTTCCTGAAGAATCTTTATTAAAGATTTTTCATCTAAATCTTCTAATGTAGCTATCATAGGTAATCGACCTATAAATTCAGGTATTAAACCATATTTTAACAAATCCTCAGGTTCTAATCCTTTCATCCATTCACCAGTTTTCTTATCTTTTGTATTTTTAACATCAGCTCCAAAACCAATTGAAGTACCCTTATCTCTTTGAGATATAATTTTATCTAAACCTGCAAAAGCCCCACCACAAATAAATAAGATATTTGTTGTATCAACTTGTAAAAATTCTTGTTGTGGATGTTTTCTTCCACCTTGTGGCGGTACACTAGCAACAGTTCCCTCCATAATTTTTAACAAAGCTTGTTGAACTCCTTCACCTGAAACATCTCTAGTTATTGATGGGTTTTCTGATTTTCTACTAATCTTATCAACTTCATCAATGTAAACAATTCCTCGTTGAGCTTTTTCTACATTATAGTCTGCAGCTTGTAACAGCTTAAGTATAATATTTTCTACATCTTCTCCGACATATCCAGCTTCAGTAAGAGTTGTCGCATCTGCCATTGTAAAAGGAACATCTAAAATTCTAGCTAGAGTTTGAGCTAGCAAAGTTTTTCCACAACCAGTTGGACCTACTAAAAGAATATTTGATTTTGCAAGTTCTACATTTTTGCTTGTTTTACTCTCGTAATTCAATCTCTTGTAATGATTGTGTACTGCAACTGATAAAACTTTTTTTGCATGACTTTGACCAATTACATAATCATCCAAAACTGTGCAAATTTCTTTTGGTGATGGTAAACCATCCTGATGTTTTACAAATGTATCTTTGCTCTCTTCCTTGATAATATCCATGCAAAGTTCAACACATTCATCACATATAAATACTGTAGGACCAGCAATAAGTTTTCTGACCTCATGTTGACTTTTTCCACAAAAAGAGCAGTAAAGTATATTTTTGTTATTAGTATTCATAAAATTTAAAACGAATCAATTTACATACTTTATTATAGATGACTCCTACTAATCAAGTTTTGAATAGATTTAATTCAATATATTGTGTCTTAAGTTCTTTTTTCTACAACTTCATCTATTAAGCCAAATGATTTTGCCGTATCTGCAGTCATAAAATTATCTCTTTCCAAAGCGGATTTAATTTCTTCAACTGATTTTCCTGTGTGTCTTGAATAAATTTCATTTAACCTTTTTTTTAAAGACAAAACTTCATTAGCATGAATTTCAATATCTGTTGCTTGACCTTGAAAACCCGCAGATGGTTGATGAACCATAATTCTAGAATTAGGTAATGAAAATCTCTTTCCTTTCGTTCCAGCAGCTAACAAAAAAGATCCCATTGATGCAGCTTGTCCAATACATAGTGTTGATATATCTGGTTTGATATATTGCATTGTGTCATAAATTCCTAATCCAGCAGTAACTAAACCTCCAGGGCTGTTAATGTATAAATAAATTTCTTTTTTAGGATCTTCTGCCTCTAAAAATAAAAGTTGTGCTGTAACCAATGAAGCGACACTATCATTGATTTGACCAGTTAAAAAAATAATTCGTTCTTTTAATAATCTTGAATAAATATCATATGCTCGCTCACCTTTGTTTGATTGTTCTACAACCATAGGCACTAAATTATTCATGTGTTCAGATATTTTATTTGTCATATGTTGATTCGTCTTACTTATACAACTTGAGATTACTTTTTGCTAACTTTTTTTGTTTTTTTAGCTAATGGCTTTGATTTGGCTTTTTTGATAGGTGTTTTTTTGATCTCTGCCTTTTTTATTGGCTTCTTTTCCACTTTATCTTTTTTTTCATCATCATGTTTTGTATCTTGATTTTGAGATTGTTTAAGAATTTTTTCCGCTTCATCCTTTGAGATTTCTTTTTTATTCGGTTTAGCCTTTTCTTTTATAAGGTTCATGATCTTTTCCTCATAAACTGTCCCTCTTAAGCTTGCTAATGCTGATTGGTTTTTTTGATAAAAATCCATCACCATTTTTTCTTGTCCAGGCATCATTCTAATTTGTTTTTGGACCTCTGCTTGTAATTCTTGTTCTGTAACTTTAATATTATTTTTTTCACCAAATTCATTTAAAATAAGACCAACTTTAATTCTTTTTTTTGCTATATCCTCAAAGTTTTTTCTACTTTTCTTCATATCTTCTTCTGACATACCTTGCGAAAGAACTTTTACTTCCTCATCTATCAAATTTTCTGGTATTTCATCTACCTTGAATTTTTCTAATTCCTTTAAAATTTGATTTTTAGAAAGTCTATCTAGTGAATTTTTATATTCATCATTAATTTGTTTTGATACCAATAATTTTAAATCATTTAAATCCTTAGCACCTAAATTTTTTGCAAACTCATCATCAATTTTAGCTTCTTCTGGATTTTTAACAGCTGTAATTTTACATTTAAATTTTGCTTTTTTATTTATCAAATCTTTTTCAGGAAAATTTTCTGGCAATGTGGCCTCTACAGTTTTTTCTTCTCCTTTTTTAATTCCTATCAATTGCTTATCAAAACCTTTTAAAAATAAATCTTTTCCCAATGTAATCTGTGTATTTTTTCCTTCACTTCCTTTAAAAGGTTTCTCATCAACGGTTGCTGTGTAATCAAAAACTACAAGATCACCATCTTTAGCTTTACTATCTCCAGCATCTTTAAAGTTTGGTTGATTTTTTGCAATTTCTTTAATTCTTTTATCTGTTTCTTTGTCATCGATTTTGACTATGTAATCATCAAATTTTATATTTTCTATTGGTTTGACCTCAACTTTTGGTAATTCGGTTACTGATATTATATATTCTAACTCTTTGTCTTCACCATAAGTTTTAAGATCTAACTTCGGTTGGCCTGCAGGTTTAATTTTATTTTCTTCTAAAGCTTTTGTTGTTGTATCTTTTAAAACTTTATCTAACACTTCACTAAAAACAGCTTTACCGAATTGCCTTTTTAAAATTTCTCGTGGAACCTTTCCTGGTCTAAATCCTTTTAAATTAACTGTACCCTTTATTTCCTCGTACTTTTCGTCCATATAGGAACTCATAGTTTTTTTATCTATGAACACCTTTAAATCTTTATTTAAACCTTTTTTATTTTCTATCGTAACTTTCATAAATTAAAGTGGTAGGGCGAAAAGGACTCGAACCTTCACAGATTGCTCTATCGGTTCCTAAGACCGACGCGTCTACCAATTCCGCCATCGCCCCACAAATTTAGTGGTTTTATATATTATTGAAACTATTTGTCCAACGACAATTGTTGAAATATATATATGTTTTCCTTTATAATATAAAATATGATTGTTTCACCTTGCATAAGCATTTGCAAAACTGATCCTAGCACTGGGTATTGCTATGGTTGTGGAAGAAATAATGAAGAAAAAAAGATTTGGAAACTTGAAGAAACTACTGAAGAATGGAAAAAAGAGAACCTCCATATTATTAAACAAAGATTAACGGGTTGGCAGTTAGAAAGTTTTGAAGAATCCTATACATATAAAATTGAAAATGGTATTTCTTTATTTAAAAAAAATTTAAAGAATGAGTAAAACAACACTAGTAATTATTATCTATATTTTAGGTCTTATATTTGGAGCTTTAGTTCTTGAAATATGGAGTGCAGAAACTAATATTTTAAAAGGTCTTTTGGGATTAGGTTGGACTGCTTTACTTTTAATAGGAATATTTTTTGCAGAAAAACATGAAAGAAATTAGATTTTTAATTTTTTTTTTTCTAATAATTTTACCTTTTCAAAATCTTAAGTCAGAAATAATAATATTAAGTGCTTGTAACGACAAACAAGATGAATTTTTAAAAAATGAATATATCTTTAATTTAGATGAATTAATAATGACTAGAAATTATGTATATAAAGAAAAAACATATCAAAAATATAGACTAACAGACTTGAGTGTAAAAAAATCTAATACATACGTTAGAAATATCTATGTGGAAGATGAAAAAATTCTAACTCTAAAACATGGATATCCTAAATTTTATACACAAATATTATTTGAAAAAGGAAAAAAAGACATTTTTATGAAGACAGTTTTGAATGATGAAGAAGGTATTTCTAAGATTTCAACTTGTGAAAAAATAGAAAAATTTGAAAAAGAAAGTTAGCCTTTTTTTTTATTTTTAAATAAGTTTCTTTTTATTTTCCCAAATCTATTATTAGTAATATTACTTCTATGTTTAGCATAAGCTTGCTTTTGTGCCTGTTTCATTGCTCTCTTTGATGACATAATTTTTAATATTTTATTTCTATATTACCTATTTTTTTATAATTTGTGTTAGAAATAACAATTTCTCCAGATTGAGGAGCATAATTTAACACTTCTGAAATCACCACATAATGAGTCACAAGAACTAAATTCTTATTCCTATCCCATTTTTTTATAAATTTTTTAAGATCTTTAATTTGTTTTGATCTATTTTTTGAAAATTTTTGACTAAAAAATGAATTAAGGAAATTTTTTGTGTCGTATTTACTAAACGATATTTGAGCTGTTTCTTTACATCTACACCATTCACTTGAAATAACTTTATCTATTGGAATTTGATTATTTTTAAAAAAGATTCCAATGTTTTTTGCTTGTTCTCTCCCTTTGTCACTTAAATTTCTTTGTGTTGAACAGTCGTTTATATTGAAATTATCTGGGTCTCCTCCACCTGGTGCATAAGCATGTCTAATAAAAATTAAATTTCCACCTTTTTTAAGATTTTCTAAAACTTGAATGTCAGTATCTGCTTTAATTCCATTTGTTAAAATAAAAAATATAACTAAAATAATATTAAATAATCTCATTAATGAATATTAAATTTAAAAAATTAAATAAAACAATAGTTAATTGTAAAAAATGTCCTCGATTAACTAACTTTATAAAAAAAATTTCATTAGAAAAAAGAAAACAAAATATTAATGAGAAATATTGGGGTAAACCTGTGACTGGTTTTGGAGATCTTAAAGCAAAATTAATGATAATCGGCTTAGCGCCAGCTGCTCACGGCGGCACAAGAACAGGTAGAGCTTTTACCGGTGATAAATCGGGTGATTTTCTTTTTAAAAGTCTTTATTCAGTTAAAATATCTAATCAGGATTACTCTAAAAAAAATAATGATGGATTAAAATTAGATTCTACATATATAACTAATATTTTGAAATGTGTTCCTCCAGGTGACAAACCAAAAAACAATGAGTTAATAAAATGTTCAGATTATTTTATTAAAGAGTTAGATTATTTAGAAAATCTTTCAGTAATAGTTGCTTTAGGAAAAGTTGCTTTTGATAATTGTTTAAAAATTTATAAAAAAAAATTTAAGATTAATAAAAAATTTGAGTTTAAACACGGTAAAAAATATTTATTACCTGATAATAAAACATTAATTGCTAGTTATCACCCGAGCCCTAGAAATGTTAATACCAAGGTTGTTACCACAAGAATGATTAATCAACTATTTAGAAAAGCAAAAAAAATAGCTAAGTTTTAATAGTATCACAAAAATAAGGTTTAAATTTTGAGTATATTTCATCAGGAATTTTTACTGGTTTACCTTCTTTATTTATAAAAACTAAATGGACTTGTGCCTCAACAATTGTTTCTTCATTTTTTGTAATTATTTGATTCATAAAAAAAGAAGTTTTTGTGATTGATTTAACAAAAGACCTTACTGTCAATTCATCTTCTAAATGAGCTGATTTTTTATATTCAATGTTACATGATTTTACTATTATCAATGAATTAAATTGTTCTTGAACTTTCTTGTTGCTAAATCCAATTGAAAATAAAGCCTCAGTTCTAGCTCTTTCCAAATACTTTAAATAATTGGCATAATAAACAACACCACCAGAGTCAGTATCTTCATAATACACCTTTATTTTATGAAAAAAATTTTCATGCATAAATAAATTATATCAAATAATTAATTTTCTGAAAAATATATATTTTGATAATAAGCTATAGCTTTCATTTTTGAGTTATCAGTATCTGACATTATGGCTAGTCCATCTAATTCTTTCACATCCAAATTATGAAACTTTTTAAAATCTTCTTTAACATTTGCTTTTACTGTAACCCATTCATTAAAGTTATTTTTAGTGCTTGCTAAGACGTTATCTATTGATTTTTTGGTATAAGGACTAGGTGCGTTAAAACCTATTTCATTATTACTAGAAAATACATAATTTATAGCTCTATTTGAAAGAGGTGTGGCACCTGTTTTTTTAACTGCAAATACTCTTGCTGCAAAATCATGTCCTTTTTTTGTGTTTTCATTTATACCAGGTAAATCTTTCTCGATTTTCCATGTTATGTTGATAAAAGGAGTTTTGTTTAAGTCAATTTTCACTTCTTTTCCTAATCCAGATGCAGCATTATCAGCTATTGCCTTAAAAAAATTACCCTTTTCATTTGATCCAACTTCATAAAGAGTATTATTATCAGCTCCTCTTACTTTACGGACCTCTAATTGAGACAATTCTAACTCAGTAAATTCAAATATTTTAACTTCATTTGCATTACTAAATTCGAAAATTATCAGGACACCAATTAAGATATTAAAAATAAATTTCATTTTAATTTTTTAAAAAAAAATTGTTATTACATCATTTTGACAAAATTTAAACATTCAAAAATCAACTTTTGTGTCTAAATCTAAATCATGAAGACAATTTCAATTTTTATCTTATTAATTTATTGGTCAATCATGATTTTTGCCCCTGTCATGTCTAAAGATGTCAAAATGAGCAGGGCTAAAGGTAATCAATACAAAGTAATTGAGCAAAAACCTAAAAGCTAATAAGTAGAACGACCACCACTAATATCAAAAACTGCTGCTGTAGAGAAAGTATTTTCCTCTGAAGAAAGCCAACAAATTAAAGAAGTAAACTCCTCAACTTCAAGAAATCTACCTCTTGGCACTTTAGAAAGCATTCTTTGAACGTGTTCTTTTGTCATTTGATCCAAAATTCGTGTTTTTGCACCTGCTGGGGTTACAGCATTTACAGCAATATTTTTGTCTGCAAGTTCTTTACCTAAAGATTTTGTTAATCCAATTGCCCCAGCCTTTCCTACACTATATGCACTGGCGTTTGCATTCCCGTCTTTTCCTGCAACAGAAGCAACATTTACAATTCTTCCATAATTATTTTTAATCATATTTGGAACTATGGCTTTGCAGCAATGAAAAGTTCCCATTAAATTGATTTCTACTACTTTTTTCCACATTTCTAAATCGTATTCCCACAAAGGAGCTGTTGGCCCTGTAATACCTGCATTATTGACTAAAATATCAATATTGGAATTTTTAATAATCTCATTAACTGAACTTTCTACTTCTTCAAAATTAGAGACATCAACTATATTTGAACTTAAATTGGAATTATCTAAATCTTTAATTGCTTTTTCAGTCATTTTTGGATCAATATCCCAAATTATAACTTTAGCTCCAGACTCTAAAAATCTTTTTGCAATATCAAATCCAAACCCTTGAGCTCCCCCTGTGATAAGTGCAGTTCTATTTTTAAAATTATATTTTATCTTATCCATCTAATTATTTTTTTGCCAATAGATAGTAGGTAAATGAAGCAACAAATGCACCAATTATCCAAGAATATGAATTTAAAAACATTAAATTGCTATTCCAGATTGTAGAAGATGAAAAAATAAAACCAATTATTAAAGAATAAACTCCTTTTAAATGCCAACCTGCAGAATAATAATATTCACCATTATCCTCTAGCGAATAAATATCTTTATTATTTAATTTACCTTTTTTAATAAAGTAGTAATCAGAAATCATAACTCCAAACAAAGGTCCAAAAAAAGCTCCAAAAGTATCTATAAAAGATAAAATTCCAATTTGACTTAAATAAGTTAACCAAAAAATTCCAATGAAAAATCCAAAAAAAGCAATTACATAACTTGCTGATTTTAAAGAAAGGAATGAAGGGGCAAAGTTAATTAAAGTATATTGTGATGGAATAAAATTAGCTATTAAATTTGTTGATGCTGATGCTACTACAATGAAACATAAAGCTAATACCGTAATTAATAAGTCATCTAATTTTCCAATAATATCCATTGGATTAGTTAAAATTCTAGACAAATTTTCTGGATCTTGCTTTAAAAAAGCGTCAACACCAGAAACAATGAATAAAGCAAAACTTGAAAAAATAATTAAATTTAAAATCAAACTAAAATTACCTTTTTTTAATTCACTCTGATTTTTTACATATCGAGAGAAATCTCCAAAACATAAAATGATAATAACAAAATAAGCGAAAATGGTACCTGCTACTGTTGCTAATGGACCCAAATTATTCATATTAATAAAATTACTCAAATCTAATATATTTAGAAAAGCACCAGAGGTAAATTTAACATCACTTAAAAGAACTGAAAAAAAGAAAAGTATCATTCCAGAATAAACAGTTATTGCTGAAATATTTATTAATTTTTTATTAAAATTCATTCCATTGCTGAATAAAAATACCTGTAAAAGAACTGCAATAATAAATGAAACCCAATCGATTATATTCAAACCAAGCAAGAATATTGTGAAAAGTTCTTGATCTAATAATGAACTATTAAAATAAAAAATACCTATTCTAATTAAATATCCAAAGGCTTTTGATAAAAAATATGTTTGAATACCAAATAAAAAAATTCCAACTAAACATCTAATTAATCCAAAATATTTTGCTCCTCTAAAACCTAAAGAAGATCTCAGCAAAACGACAAATGGCAGCCCAAATTTTTGAGAGGGTGTTCCAATTAAATTTGAAAAAAAATAAACTAAGATTGAGCCTATAATAGTTCCAAAAAATACCACAAAAGTGTTTAGATTATAAATTAAATATAATGATACAATAAGAGAAAAACCAATAATGCTTTGAATGTTTACTCCCCAAAAACAAAATAAATCTTTCCAATTCCAATTTTTATCATTTGGATTAACTGAAACTAAATCCCAATTAATAAGTGTTTTTTTTGATTTTAGTTGACTCACCTAAACAATATAAAGCTTAAATATTCTACTGTCCATACAAGAGAGTTGGTAACCAAAGAGCAATTTTAGGAAATATAATAATTAAAATTAATCCAATAACTTGGAGCACCATGAATTGCATCATTCCATAATAGATATCTTTTAAATCCCACTCAGGCACTACCCCTTTTAAGAAATACGCTGATAAAGCTACCGGTGGAGAGAGCCAGGCGGTTTGCAAATTAACAGCAACTAATATAGCAAACCAAGTTAAATTAAATCCTAATGCTTCAATCAATGGTAAGATTATTGGAACGATAATCATTACTATGGGTACCCATTCTAAAGGCCATCCTAATAAAAAGATCATAACCATAACCATTGCTAGAATTAAATATTTGTTCATTTCAAGACCTAATAAAAATTCAGTTAATAAAGTTGGTGTTCCTAATCTTGCAAAAACTGCACCAAAAAAATTAGAAGCCGCAACAAGAACCATAATTAAAGCTGTAATTTCTAAAGTTTTAACCAAAGCTTCTTGTAGTTTAGGAAGAGTTAATTTTTTATAGGCTAATGATAAAAGTAAAGCACCCATAGCTCCACATCCTGCAGCTTCAGTTGGAGTTGCAAAACCAAATAAAATACTTCCTAATGCTGCAAATACTAAGGCAGCTGGTGGCACTAACCCTAAAAAAAATTCAATCCACACATCCTTCATGCTCGCTGCTCTCATGTCTTCAGGTATAACTGGTCCGAGCTTAGGATTAATCATACATCTAATTGTTGTGTAACCTGCATATAAACTTGCAAGAAGAATTCCAGGAAGTATTGCAGCTGCAAATAAATCTATTACTGGAATTTCCATTATAGGTCCCATAACAACTAACATAATGCTTGGTGGAATTAATATTCCTAAAGTTCCTCCAGCAGTGATGGTACCAGCTGCAAGTCTCACATCATAACCTGATCTATTCATAGATTTTGCAGCCATAATTCCAAGAATTGTTACTGAAGCACCAACAATTCCTGTTGCTGCTGCAAAAATTACAGAAACAAATAAAACTGCATAATATAAAGATCCCTTGACTTTCGCCAACATCATTTGGAAAGCTGAAAACAATCTCTCCATCAGGCCAGCTTGTTCCATCATAATTCCCATAAAAACAAAGAGTGGTACGGCGGCGAGTGTCTGTTCCGTCATAACCATAGAAAATTGAAGTGTCATTAAATAAAAAACTAATTTTCCAAATCCTAAATAGCCAAATACGAAACCTAAAAAGATTAATGTAAATGAAATTGGAAACCCTACAAATATTGCAAAAAGCATTACACCAACAAGAATAAAACCTAAAATTGCTGGATCTATAAATTCAGCTATCATTTAGTTTCTCCAGGCCACTCACCTTTTTTAGCTGCCCAATAACTTTTGAGTAGTTCAGAAACTCCTTGGATCAGTAAAAATATTATTCCAATAAGTAAACATGTTTTTATTGGCCACATATAAGGCATCCATGTAGTATCCATGCCTCTCTCCCCTCTTTGAATAGACTCTCCAACAAATCCTATTGTCATATAAAGAAAAACAATTAGACCAGGAAAATAAAATAGTAAATATAACCAAAAATCTATTAAACCTTGGTTTTTAGTTTTAAAATTTCTGTATAAAAAATCTGCTCTTATATGTACTCCTCTTGAAAGAGCATAGCCAGCACCCAACATAAAAAGTGCTCCATATAAAAAACGACTTATATCATATGCCCAAATCGTAGGAGCTAAAAATAATTTTCTTGCAAGAACTTCATAAGTCATTGCAAAAATTAGTGGTATCAATATCCAACAAACAATATTACCAATCCACTTACTAAATTTATCAATACTTGTTATAGATTTAGCCATCCATAATGGCATTTCATCAGGCATTTTTCCCGAACCACCGCGCCTTTCGGCAATCATTTCATCTGATATATCTAATTTACCTGGTTCGTCTGACATAAAATTCTAGTATAAAAAATTAGAGCGGACTGTAAAAGTCCGCTCTAATTAAATCAAGATTAATTACTAATTACTTTAATGTTGCTGCGTGAGCCATTCCTAGCTTCGCATTAGACATTTGAGCACCACTCCAGAAAGGAACAGCTATATCAGCAAATGTTTTCATTGAATTATAAACTTCATTGAAAAATTTGTTCTCTGCAGCGTTCTTGTTTAAAGAAGCTTTTGCAGCAGCCATATATTCTGTGAAATAATCAGAAGGTGTATCTTCTAAGATTACTCCATGTTTAGTAGTAAGCTCTTGTAAAGCTTTTCCGTTTTCATAGATTCTGTAACTTAAAGATTTAGCTAATGAAGCATTAGCAGCAACTTCAAGAGACTTTTTCTCATGAGCACTCATAGCTTTATAAGTTTTTCCAGTAATATAAAAGTCAGCATTTACTACTACTTGGTGTAAACCTTGTAGGTAATAGTGCTTTAATACTTTTTGAAAACCAAATGTTAAATCTGGTTTTGGACAACACCATTCAGCAGCATCGATAGTTCCTGCTTCAAGAGCTGGTAGAATATCTCCACCACCCATTGCAACAGATGCTATACCAATATCTTTATAAGTTTGTCCTGGAATTCCTGGAGGAGTTCTGAATTTATATTTTCTAAAGTCAGCCATATCTTTAATTGGTTTTGGAAACCAACCTAAAGCTTCAGGACCAACTGGTTGAATCATAAATCCTTTTATGTCTCTTCCCATTTCTTTCCAAAGTTGGTCGTATAACTCTTTACCACCACCATATTGGAACCAAGATAAGAAGGCTATGTTGTCGATACCTACTCCACCACCAGCTACTGGCGAACCAAATAACATAGCAGCAGGGTGATCACCTGACCAATAGTGAGTCCATGCGAATCCACAATCGATCAAACCTTTATCAACAGCATCAAGAGTTTCTTTAACTCCAACAACAGCGCCCGCAGGTAAAATTTCAAATTTTAACGAACCAGCTGTAAGTTCTGTAACTGTATCAGTAAAGTCCTTTAACATTTTAACTTCATCAGCCTTAGTGTTAAGAACAGTTTGACATTTAAGTGTTTTTGCAGCGTTAGCGCTAGAAGTAAATCCAAGCACCAAAACAGTTGCAAATAACATTGAAATGATTTTTTTCATTATATTTCCTCTTGTTAGTTAAATTTAACGTGACGCATACAATCAGAAAAACAATGTAGACACAAGTGACAATTGATAAATATGAGTGTAAAAACTATAAAAAAAATAAAGTAAAAAAAAATTCAACTTCTAATGGAAAATTTTGATTATATCATAATTGGAGCAGGCTCTGCAGGATGTGTACTTGCTAATAGACTTTCAGAAAATCCAAGTAACAAAGTTTTACTAATTGAAGCTGGTGGAAAAGACAATTATCCATGGATTCATATTCCAGTTGGATACTTTAAAACTATGCATAATCCATCTGTTGACTGGTGTTACAAAACAGAACCAGATAAAACAATGAATAATAGATCTATTCGCTATCCTAGAGGTAAAACACTTGGGGGAAGTTCGTCAATAAATGGTTTACTTTATATAAGAGGACAAAGTAGAGATTATGATATTTGGCGACAATTAGGAAATACTGGTTGGGGTTGGGATGATGTTTTGCCCTATTTTATAAAAGCAGAAAATCAAGAAAGAGGTAAAGATGATTTTCACGGTGTAGATGGGCCACTTTCAGTTTCAGATCAAAGAATTCAACTACCTTTATTAAATGAATTTCAAAAAGCCGCTGAAGAATTTGGTATTCCCAAAACAAAAGATTTCAATACAGGCGATAATCATGGGTGTGGTTATTTTCAAGTAACTGAAAAAGATGGATTTAGATGTAGTACTGCAGTTGGATATTTGAATCCTATTAAAAGCAGAAAAAATTTATCAATTATTACCAATGCACATGTTAAAAAAATTAATTTTGAAAACAAAACAGCAAAAGAAGTTGAGTATTGGCAAGATAATGAGCTAAAAAAAATTACTTCTAATAAAGAAATAATCCTTTCTTCAGGTGCTATTGGCTCTCCTCAGATTTTACAAACATCTGGAATAGGAAGCTCTCAAAAATTAAAAAATTTGGGAATTGAGATGATTCATGAATTAAAAGGTGTGGGTGAAAATTTACAAGATCATCTTATGTTTAGACCGATTTATAAAGTTCATGGACTTAAATCACTCAATAAAAAAATTAATAGTTTATTTGGAAATTTGATGATTGGTTTAGAATATATCTTTAATCGTAGTGGTCCAATGACTATGGGTGCAAGTCAAATGTGTATGTTTGCAAAAAGTGATCCATCTTTAGAATTACCAGATCTTCAATGGCATGTTCAGCCTATGAGTATGGATACATTAGGAGCAACTAAAAATCATGACTTTCATGCCTTTACTCCAACTGTTTCAAACATTAGACCTACTAGTAGAGGTCATGTAAGTATAACAAATAAAGATTCTAGAACTTACGCTAAAATAAAGATGAATTATCTTTCAACTGATCATGACCGAATGGTAGCAGCTAAAGGATTAAAACTTACGAGAAAGATAGTAAT
>CACEIH010000004.1 GCA_902559565.1 uncultured Pelagibacteraceae bacterium | reverse complement strand
AACAACTTTAATTGATAACTTAATGAAGCAAAGTGGTTCATTTAGAGAAAATGAGGTTGTTGATGAAAGGTTAATGGACTCTGGAGAATTAGAAAAAGAAAGAGGAATAACAATCTTAGCAAAACCTGCTTCGATTAATTGGAAAAATTCAAGAATAAACATCATTGATACTCCAGGCCACAGAGACTTTGCAGCAGAAGTTGAGAGAGTTCTTAGTATGGCTGATGGAGCATTATTGCTAATAGACTCTGCTGAGGGTGTTATGCCTCAAACAAAATTTGTATTATCAAAGGCACTAAAACAAGGTTTAAAACCAATAGTAGTTATAAATAAACTTGATAAAACCGATCAAAGAGCTAATGAAGTTTTAGATGAAACTTTTGATTTATTTGTAAGCTTAGATGCTAATGAAGAACAACTAGATTTCCCAGTTTTATATGCAAGTGGTAGATCAGGATGGGCTGATATTGAAGTGGATGGCCCAAGAGAAAATTTAAATTCTCTTTTAGATAAAATTGTTGAACATGTTAAACCTGCAAAATTAGATAAATCAAAGCCATTTGCTATGTTATCTACACTTCTTTATGCAGATAGTTTTTTAGGAAGAAGCTTGGTAGGCAGAATTTCCCAAGGAACAGCAAAGGCAAATCAAGCAATTAAAGCGATTAACTTAAAAGGTGAAAAAGTTGATGAAGGTAGATTAACTAAAATTTTTAGATATGAGGGTACAAAAAAAGTTCCTATTGAAGTTGGTGAAGCTGGAGATATTGTAGTTGTCGCTGGTTTAGAAAAAGCGAATGTTGCAGACACTATATGTGACCTTGAAGTAAACAATCCGATTGAAGCAACTCCAATTGACCCTCCTACAATGTCTATAACAATAACTGTAAATACTTCTCCTTTAGCTGGTACTGAAGGAAAAAAGCTTACTAGTACGCAAATAAGAAATAGATTAATTCAAGAGGCACAAAACAATGTTGGAATTACATTTTCTGAAAATGAAGGAAAAGATTCTTTTGTTGTAAGCGGGAGAGGTGAATTAATGTTAGAAATTTTACTTACTCAAATGAGAAGAGAAGGATTTGAAATGACAGTAACTCCTCCAAAAGTTTTATACAAAAAAGATGAAAATGGAAAAAAGCTTGAACCAATAGAGGAAATTACTATGGACTTAGATGAGGAGCATTCATCAAAGATAATTGACTCTATGAATAGAAGAAAAGGTAAATTGATAGAACTAAAAGATACAGGAAAAAATAAAAAGCGACTTATATTTCATGCACCAACAAGAGGCTTGATGGGTTACACAAGCAGATTTTTAACTCTTACAAAAGGTAATGGTGTAATAAACAGAATATTTCATGCTTATGGTCCATTCGAGGGCGATATGGAAGGAAGAAGAAATGGTGCACTAATTTCAATGGAAAAAGGTAAAGCAGTTGCATTTGCAATATTTAATTTACAGGCAAGAGGTGAGATGTTTGTAACACACAATGATCCAGTATACCCAGGTATGATAGTTGGATTATCACCTAAACCAGGTGACATGATTATCAATGTTATGAAAGGGAAAAAATTAACTAATATGAGAACTCAAGGTACAGATGAAAATGTTGTGTTAACTCCAGTAAGAAAAATGTCAATTGCGGAGCAATTAAGTATGTTAAATACAGATGAAGCTTTAGAAATTACACCAGAGTCATGTAGATTAAGAAAGGCTATTCTTGATCCTCATGAGAGAAAAAGAAATGAAAAATCAGGCGCTGCTGCCTAATCAAATAGCTTATCAACTAAATACAAACCTAAGGCAACACAGGGGCCTATTCCAAATGCAAATAATAAAGTTCCAATTCCTACTGTACCTCCTAAATACCAACCGATAGTAACAACTGTAATTTCAAGAGTTCCTCTAACCAAAGCTATAGGTAAATTAGTTTTTTTTTGTAGACCTACCATCAAACCATCTCTTGGACCTGCTCCTAAATTAGAAACTAAATAAATTCCACCACCAATTCCAACTATAATGACTGAAACTATAGCTAAGATTAATTGGTTATAATAATTTGAGGGAGTTGGCACAAACTTAATACAAAGATCAATCATTAATGCAATTATTAAAGCATTTAGAATAGTCGCCATTCCAGGTTTTTGACCAAGTGGTATCCATAAAATTAAAACGGAAACACTTATTAAAAATGTAATCATTCCAATACTTAAGTTTACATTTAAAGAAATACCTTGAGCTAAGACACTCCAAGGAGAAGCTCCTGTAATGGAAACAATTAATAACCCTTCACCTAAACCAAACAACATTAAACCGAAACAACAAAAAAATAATGTCGAAAATCTTGGTTTAAAATTATATGTTTTTTCTGAACTCCAGTTTACCTTTGGGATATTTTTAATTTTTAAAAACATTTTTATATTTATTATTTCTATTATTGATAAAGTTTAATAATGTAATTGCCAAATGAAAAAATTTATAGTTCTTTTATTATTTACACTTTTTTCTACAATTTCCTCAGCTCACATGGCTCACTATAACAATTACAACAAAATCGAAATGGAGATTTTTAGAAATGGAAAGTCAATTGGCTATAGTAATTATTTTTTTACTAGAAAAGGTGATGAAACTATAATTAAGAACCAGACAAAATTCTCTGTCAAAATTTTAGGGTTAACAATCTTTAAAGTAGAAGGATATGCTGAAGAAAAATATATTAATGATCAATTAATTTCTTACAATTCAAAAACCCTTCAAAATGATATCAAAAAATATGTGAATATTAATTTCGTAAAAGATGAAAATAAATTTCAAATAAAAGGATCCTCATACAATGGAGAAGCATCAGTTCAAAATATTATTGGAAATTGGTGGAATCATAAAATTTTACAGACCAATACTCAAATTAGCCCCATTTCCGGGAGTATAAAAGAACAGGTAGTTACATTCATTGGTAAAGAAAAAATTAATCAATATGGAAAAATTTATACTGTTGATCATTTTACTTTAAAATCTAAAGATATGACTTTACCAAAAGATAAAAGATTAGATTTTAATATTTGGTATGATCCAAAAAATGCAAGTATTGTTAAAGTCTCCTATTCACGAATGGGTAATTGGGAATATCGTTTAAAAAATTTTGAGTAAATCTGATTATTTGCCTGCAACAACCATACCCTCAATCATCATAGTTGGAGAATTAGTTGCATACTCAAATTCAAGATCATCAGCTAGAGTTATATTTTTAAACATATCTTTAAAATTTCCTGCTATTGTAATTTCATTAATAGGATATTTAAATTCACCCTTTTCTATTAAAAAACCTGTTGCGCCAACTGAATAGTCTCCTGTAACAATATTACTTCCATGGCCTATAGTTTCAGTTATATAAAGACATCTTGAATTTAAACTCAAAAGATCCTTAAAAGAAATTTTACCTTTATCAAAATAAAGATTAGTTGTTCCACCACATCGACCATTTGATTTGAGATTTAACTTTTTGCCATTATAAGTGTCTACTAAATAGTGGTTGAGAGCACCTTGATTAACTAACTTTAAAGTATCCGTTTTAACTCCTTCAGAATCAAAAGTTCTAGAACCGATGCCTTTCAATATATCTGGTTTATCAAAGATGTTTATTTCATCTGAAAATATTTTTTGATTAATTTTATCTTTTAAAAACGAAGTCCCTCTTGAAATAGCAGATGAGTAAATTGCGCTTGCAAAAGTGTTTAGGATTCCTTTTGCAATTCTTTTATCAAAAATTAAAGCAATCTTTTCACTGCTGATTTTTTTTGGACTTAGTTTTTTAATAGTTTGTTCAGCAGCTAATTTTCCCAACACTTCTGCATCTTTGATATCTTTTAAATGGCATTTACTAGTATATTCATAGTCACGCTCCATACTTTTTTCATCTTTTGCAACAGTAACACTTGAAGCTATAAAGGATGAATCCTTATACCCTGCACAAAACCCATCACTATTAGCTAAAATAAAATTTGATTTATCTTCGGTAAAACTAGACTCAGTATTAATAATTTTTTTATTGCTAGATGCTGAAACTTCTAATCTTTTTAAATATTCAATCTTATCCTCATTTTTTATGTGGGTATCATCATATAAATTTAAATCTTTTACTTCTTTAGCTAATAAATCTTTATCCGGAAGTGAGTTAAATTCATCCTCTGGGGTATTCTTTGTGGTTTCAATACATTTTTCAATTAGGGTGTCTAAATTTTCTTTTAACAAATTTGACGATGATATGGATGATTTTTTCTTACCGATATAAGTTGTAATGCCTATAGCAAGATTATCAGATCTGTTTGACTCGTCTAATTTTTTATTCCTAAAATTTACTGTTTCAGAAATTGAATTATTTACTACAACACTACAGTCAGTTGCTCCTAATTTTTTTGCAAGGTCTAAACAATAAAATGCTTTTTTAGATAAATATTCCTGATCCTTAATCATTAGAGTTTTGTACCACCCACTGTCATCTTATTAATTAATATTGAAGGTTGAGCAACTCCAACTGGAACACCTTGACCTGCTTTACCACAAGTTCCAATACCTGGGTCTAACATCATATCATTTCCAACCATAGAAACTTCTTTTAATATTGAAGGACCATCACCTATAAGTGTAGCTCCTTTGATGGGTGATCCAATTTTACCATTAATAATTTCATATGCTTCTGTGCAATTAAACACAAATTTTCCTGAAGTAATATCAACTTGTCCACCACCAAAACTGACCGCAAAAATACCTTTATCAACTGACTTTATCATTTCCTCTTGTGTATGATTACCATTTAACATCATGGTATTTCTCATTCTTGGAAGAACTATGTGCCTATAGTTTTCTCTCCTACCACTACCAGTCGATCTAGTTTTCATTAATCGGGCATTCAATCTATCTTGCATGAAATTTTTTAATATTCCATTTTCAATTAATACAGTTTTTTCTGTTGGAGTTCCCTCATCATCTATCGTAAGACTTCCTCTTCTATTATCAATAGTACCGTCATCAACTATAGTAACACCTTCACTTGCCACCTTCTGGCCCATTAAGTTATGAAAAGCAGAAGTCTTTTTTCTATTAAAATCTCCCTCTAAGCCATGTCCTACCGCCTCGTGTATTAAAATAGCTGGCCAACCTGGACCTAGCACAACTTTCATCTCGCCCGCTGGGGCTGGTTTGCTTTCTAAATTTACCGAAGCAATTCTTAGGGCTTCATCGCAAACATTCTTCCAATTATCTTCTTTTAAGTACGCATCATATGATTTTCTTCCACCTATGCCATACACACCAGACTCTTTTCTTCCATTTTTTTCAAGCATAACTGTTACGTTAAATCTAACTAAAGGACGGATATCAGTTAATGTTTCTCCACCAGATCTAATTATTTCTATAGATTTTTGTTCTCCAAGAAAATTTGCTGTTACTTGTTTAATATTATTGTCTTTTGATCGAAGATATTTATTTACTTTATTTAAAATCTCAATTTTTTCATTGAGAGTTTTTTGTTCAATTGGGTTGATATTTTCATAATATTTTTTATTAGATTTAGGTATTTCGTGATTGTAAACGCCCTTAACAGATTTTAATGTTGATTTAAGATTTTCAGAAGATTGTTTAAGTGAATTTTTTGATATCTCATTAGAATGTGAATAAGCAACAATTTCGTTAGATATAGCTCTAAATCCAAAACCTAAATCAGAGCTATAACTAGAATTTTTGATTTTATTATCATCTAATAAAATTGACTCTGATTTAGAGTTTTCTAAATAAAGTTCTCCATCATCACATTTCTGTAACGTATCTGATATTATAGTTTCTGCATCATTCCTAGATAAGTCTGATTTTTCGAAAAAATTACTCATATTCAACAATACTTAGTTTGTTTAAAAAAATTTTCAACATGTACATTTTACGCATATACATACAGTAAATTTTTTGTAATTAATTAATTTTATGAAAGTTTATTTCAATAATTCTTGTAAAATATGTAAGGCTGAAATTGATTTATATAAAAAAGAAAAAATTCAAGAAATTGATTGGGTTGACATTACAGATAATAAATTAGCTACACAAGAAACTTCAAAAAATAGTAAAGAGCTGCTTCGAAGACTCCATGTAAAAGAAGGAGAAAAAATTTTAGAAGGTGCAGAGGCTTTTTTATTGCTTTGGAAAAAAATACCTAAATATAAATTTTTATATAATTTTTTTAAATTACCAATAATCTTTAACATTTTTTCATTTATTTATGAGATAGTTGCTTTCTTTCTTTATCTAAAAAATAAAAAACAATTAAAAAACTAACTAGTAAAAAATATCAAAAATTTACTTAATAGTGACATTGAGGCAATGAACATCACAAGTACGATAGAATACATCAGCAAAACAACTTTATTTTTTTTTCTTCTCAACCTTACAAAATTTTTATCATCTAAATCAGAAATATCTCGTTCTCCAACAACAGGATAATCATAAGTAAATCGCCAAGTGCTATCACCTAGTCTGGAATCTAAATTATTATAATATGAGATCCATGCAATGATATATCTTAATATTAAATATAGAATAATTAAAAATAGTGTTCCTAAAATCATTTAAAATAATACATAATTAAAATTATTTTTTTAATTAATATTTTTATCTCTTTTTCTTGCTATTAGTTGGGTTAAAGAATCGACCATTGTATCTGATGCTTTAAATATATCGACATTTCTAAATTCATGGAAAATATTTTTTTCTGGGTTAGTTTTATCTTCAATTACAATCCCATCGTCTGGTGAATTATTCTTTATATAAATGAGTAATAACCATTCCTCATCTTCAGACTCATCCCATTTAATAAATACCTCACCGGTTTCAAATCTTCTATCTATACATCTAAAAATTGACATGTCTCTAGTGATATGTCTCTTGTTTAGTTGAAATACTAAACTACTTGCACTTCTATAAAAACTTTCCAAAGCAAATTCTACTTTTTGTCTAGCTAAAGTATATTCTTTCTCTTTTAATAATAATGTTTCTCTGTCTTCATCTCCTTGAAGTTTTACTCCTAGAGCTTCAACTCTCTCTCTTATTTTCTGATCTCTAATAACTCGATATTTTTCTTTAAGTTTATCAATTCTCTCTTGTAATCCGCTATAATCTTCTCTTTTTTCCTTTAATGAAATTTTTTCAAGACGCTCTAGCTCTTTAACTTCTCTAATTCTAAATTTTTCTATCTGTTTATCTAATCTTAACTGTCTCAAAAATTGTTTTTGTTTCTCAGCTTGTTCAATTCTTAAAATAGCTTGTTCTTTTCTTAAAAATAATTTTATATCTTTTGTCCTTTGTTTTTCTAATTGAGCTTCATCTTTTAAAGCTTGCTCTTTGAGTTTAGTCTTTAACGCCTCCTCTTCTCTTTTTTGTTCCTCTAAAAATATTTTTTCTTTTCTTTCTTCCTCGATTTTTTCTAGTCTTAATCTTCTTTTTTCATCAAATTTTAAAATTTTATAATTTGAGATTGTTTCGGAAATTTTATCAAAAAAACTTTGAATATATTTTTCTAAATTAAAATTTAAATTTAGATTAAATTGTGGTCTCAAAGATAATTGTAATCTGACTAATTTTAAAGCTATACTGTCTTTTTTGATTTTACTTGTGTTAAGTGTTTTTGTTTTTATTTTTAATCTTTTTATCCCAATTGATTTGATTTTTTTTCTAGAGGATCTTTTATTCTTTCTTTTTGATTTCTTTGATTTTATAAGTTTTCTAGATTTTCTTGGTTTTTTTATATTATTATTAACCGATACTTTCTTGTTAATTTTCTTTCTTTTTTTGGGCTTTTTATGTTTTTTTTTCATTATTGAAGAAGCTTAATTCTATCAATAATTTATTGATAAATATAGTCTCTAGTCACAGGAGTTGATTTATAATTTTTTGTAAGTTGAAACTGATAAACAACTTGATCACCCCACTTAAAGGCCATTTCACAACCAGCAAGATAAAACTCCCACATTCTAAAAAACTTTTCATCGAACATTTTTACAATTTTATCTTTATTTTTTATGCAATTTTCTTTCCAGTGTCTCAATGTATGAGAGTAATGAAGTCTTAAAACCTCAATATCAGTAACTATCAAACCAGCATTTTCTATTGGTGTTGTAACTTCACTCAAACTAGGTGTATATCCGCCTGGAAAAATATATTTAGTTATCCACGGGTGTGGATCTCTTGGCGGATTAACAGATCCAATTGTATGTATAAGTGAAACACCATCATCTTTTAATAATTTTTCAACCTGATTAAAAAATTTTTTATAAAACTTTCTTCCAACGTGTTCAAACATTCCAACACTTACTATTCTATCAAATTTTTCATCTAACTCTCGATAATCCATTAACCTAAATTTAACCTGGTTTTCAAGGTTCATTTCTTTTGCTTTTTGATTACAGTAATTAAATTGGTTTTCTGACAAAGTTATTCCGGTAACCTCACACTTAGCACTTTTGGCGATATCTATTGCTAAGGAACCCCATCCGCAACCAATATCTAAAACTTTTTGATTAGGCTTTATATTAAGTTTTTTAATTATGTGTTGAATTTTATTATTTTGAGCAGTCTCAAGATTATCATTATCATTTTTAAAATAAGCACATGAATATTGTCTTTTTGGATCTAAAAATAAATCATATAAATCATCTTTGATATCATAATGATGTGATACGTTCATTTTCGATTTTTTTATAAAATTAAAATTTGTCAAATATCTATATGATCCTCTTAATCTATTTAATAAATAACTAAAAAAATTTAATTCATTACGTCCAATATTCATCAAAGCTAAGTCTAAAAAATCTGTAAGTGTTCCATTTTCAATAACTATTTCTCCGTCTGTATAAGCCTCACCAAAATAAAGATCAGGATGAAACAGAAGTTTATAATGGAGATTACGATTTAATATCTTTAATTTTATTGGACTGTTTCCTGGATTGCCAATTATATAATCTTTAGAATTTGCATCTGTTAAAATAAATCCACCCTTCTTAAAAACTTTATTTAGAAATCTTGCTAACTGCATTTAGGCTGCCTTTTTTGATTGTGGATTAAAATTTAAATTTTTCAGATTATTTAATAAATCTCTTTTCTCCATTTCATTTAAAAGTCTTAGGGGTGGTAAAATATTTAAAAATATTTCATTTTCTTCTGAACAAAAAGTATGTAATCCTGAAATTAAATTATATTTATCAAAAACTTTTCTCACATCGCATAATTTTTGATCATCAATTTCTTTTGATCCTGAAAGAAAATCATCATAGACTTTTCTAGAAAGTTTTGCAGTAACATTACAGGTTGCAGTAATAATTCCTGAGCAACCTAATTGCAAACCTTTAAGTAATTTTAATTCTGAGCCAGGAAAAATTGAAAAATTTTCTAATTTCAATTTATCAAATAAATTATATGAACTATCTTTTACTCCTACAATTTGAGAAGGAAATTTTTTAACTAATTTATTAACACAATCAATACTGAATTTATAACCACAAAGTTTTTCAAAATTATATAAAATAATTTTACATTCTGGAACAGAACTTATAATCCTTGAATAGAATTCTATTACTTCTACATCACTATAATTATAATAAGCCGGTGGCATTATTAAAAATTTTTTTAAATTGAGTGAAATTGCTATCTTCATAAAATTAATAGTTTCATTTAATGAATTTAAACCTGTCCCAATCAAATGCTTATCTTTATATTTGCTCTTTGAGAGTTGATTAAGTAGTTTTATCTTCTCAGAAACTGGTATTAATTGAGCCTGTCCTGTGCTTCCAAATATAGCTGTACCATGACAGCCTTGATCTATTAACTTTTCAGCATGATCTATAGTTTTTTCAATATTCAGGCTTAAATCAGAATTAAGAACTGACATTGAGGCTGCAAAAATTCCACTTATTTTTGTCATAATAAAAATTTATATAAAAAATATACCTAGTAAAGATTATAAATACTATATGAAAATATTAGCGATTCAGAATAGAATGGGCATTGGTGATACTGTAATTTTTTTACCTTTTATTAAGGCTTTATCTAAAAAGTTTAATTCACCTATAAGTTTACTTATCAAAGAAAGTTCTAAAGCAGATCAATATTTATTCCAAACCGATTATATTGACAAAATACTTATTCTAGAAAGAGATATTAATAATAAAAATAGACATGATGGTTTTTTCGGAAGCTTTAACTTAATACAAGATTTAAAAAAATATAATTTTGATAAAATCTTCATTTTCAATTCTTCATTAAGGTTTAATTTAATTGCAAGATTTTCAAAAATTCCAAAAATTTATCAATATCAATTGTTTAATAAAAATAAACAACACATAACAAACACACCAAAAAAATTTTTAAAAGATAAATTAAATATAGAAGTCAATGAAGATCCCAATATTCAAATTAATAATGAATTGATATTAGAAGCTATCAAAAAATTTCAAATAGATAAAAAAGAACTTAACATTCTTTTAGGTATAGGTGGATCTGGACCCACAAAAAGAATTCCTTCTAAAACTTTTTTAAATGTTATTGATAGAATTTTAAAGATTAAAAAATGTAAATTTTTTCTTGCTACAGGTAAAAATAATGAAGAACAAATAATATTAAATGAAATATTAGAAACTAAATTTAAAAATTTTTGTATACCTTTGGATAACCTTTCAATCAAAGAAACTTTGCCAATTATAAAATGTTGTAATTTATCTATATGTAATGACACCAGTTTTAGTCATTTATCAGCAGCTTTGGGTATCAAAACGATTACTTTAATGGCAGACACTCCCTTAATATATGGAAATTATAGTTCAAATATGTTTCCAATTTTGCCTGATGGTGAAGATACAGTAACTCATAATACTCTGGGTAAAGAAAAAATAAATCCTGAAAAAATTTTTGATAAAATAATTGAAATTAATAATTAAGATATATCATTTAATACAATATCTTTAGCTTCATTTACAATTGAAGATAATCTTGAAGTTTCTGGAGAAACGTCAGGATGAATTTTTTTTTGAATTTTGATATACGCCTTATTAACATCTTCTTTAGAGATTTTTTTATTCATATCTAAATTCAAAATTTTATATGCCTCTGAAACAGAGATGGACGATTGATTATTAAAATTTTTTTGATTAAATGAAAATCTACCTGACCTTCTCAATGTTTGTATTAATCTAAAGAGTGATATTAATTGAAAGATAGATAGCCCTTTTAATTTAAGTAAAGCAAGACTTGCTAAAGTTAGCGGTAAAGTTAACAAAAATCTACCACCAATTGCAAATAGAATTGCTAAAACTATTAAACCAATTATTAATAAGATTCTCAAAGTTTTCGATATTTTTTTAGATGAAATACTACTGATAAATCTTAACAAGAAATATAAGATGGTTAATATTATTACTGTATAAATTATTATATTCATATATTTGTACCTAATGAAAATACCACAACTTAAAAAAAAACCGGAGTTAAAATCTTGTCACAATGTTACTTGGGAAGATAATTATAGCTGGGTACACCAAAAAGATATTCTTGAAGTTTTAAAAGATAGCTCAAAACTACTTCCCGAAGTAAGAGAATATCTTGAACAGGAAAATGATTATACAGAATTAAATTTAAAAGATACTAAAAAATATCAAAAAAAATTATTTGATGAAATTAAGGGTAGAATAAAATTAGACGATGAATCTTTAAAGTTTAAAGATAATCAATATGAATATTGGACTAAAACAACAACTAAAGGAAACTATTCCATCAAGCTAAGAAAAAAAATTGGTTCTAGTAAAATTGAAGAGATATGGAATGGAGATAAAGAAAAAGAAAAATTAAATACTGAATATTTTGGTGTGGGTGATTTGGAGGTTAGCTATAACGACAAATATTTGGCTTATTCACTTGATTTGAAAGGCTCTGAATATTTTACTATATATTTAAGAGATATTTCATCTAAAGAATTAATTTCTGAAAAAATTAAAGATACTAGTGGAAGCATTTCTTTTAGCTTAGACGATAAATACGTTTTTTACTCAAAGCTCGATGAGTTTCATAGGCCAAGAAAAATTTTCAGACATAAAATAGGAACTTCCTGTAAAGATGATGAGCTAATTTTTGAGGAAAAAAGTGATGCTTTTACAGTTGGGATAAGTTTAAGTTCAGATGAAAAGTTTTTCTTTATTACAACTTCAGATCATAACACATCTGAACAGTATTATTTCAATGTTAATGAAAGTAAGCCAGAACCAAAATTAATTAAAAAAAGAAAAAAAGGGATAATTTATTCTGTAAATTCTTGGAATGATTATTTTTATTGTCATACCAATGAAAATGCAGAAGATTTTAAAATTGAAAAATGTAAAAATTTATCTAAACAAAATTGGGAGATTTATGTTCAACCAAAAAACGAAGTTCTTATAGGTGGATTGATATTTTTAAATGATTGGGTTATTAGAGGTGAAAAATCAAATGCTTTAGGGAAATTATTCATAAAAAATAACAAAACTGGTGTTGAAGAAGAACTTAAATTTACTGATGAAAAAGTAATTGTACCAGGTATTTCATTAATACAAAGAGATAGAAATACTGACTTAGTTTACTTGTCATATTCATCTCCAAAAACACCAAGTAAAACCTATTTATACAATCTTAAAACAAAAGAAAAAAAATTAGTTAAAGAACAAGAAATTCCATCTGGACACAACCCTGATGATTATGTGGTTGAAAGATTAGAATGCGCTTCTCATGATGGTAGATTAGTTCCAATAACTATCACACGACATAAAAAAACAAAAATTGATGGCTCAGCCAATTTGCTTTTATATGGTTATGGCTCATATGGAAGTTCAATGACACCAGATTTTTCTTCAACTAAATTTAGTTTGGTTAATAGAGATATAATTTGGGTCACTGCACATATCAGAGGAGGAATGGAAAGAGGCATGAAATGGTGGAAAGAAGGAAAACTTCTTAATAAAAAAAATACTTTTGAAGATTACATTTATGTTGCAAAATTTTTAATTGAGAAAAAATATTCTTCAAAAGGAAAAATAATTGGAATGGGTGGGTCTGCTGGTGGTTTATTAATGGGAGCTGTAGTTAACCAAGCTCCAGAATTGTTTTTAGGAATTATTATGGCTGTACCATTTGTCGATTCTTTAACAACCAATCTTGATCATTCTTTACCACTAACGGTTGGCGAATTTGATGAATTTGGAAATGCAAAAGATAATGAAGAACATTTTAATTATATACTTTCTTACGCCCCATATAATAATATAAAAAAAATGGATTATCCTCATATATTAATTACAACTAGTTTGAGTGATAATAGAGTTTTATTTGATGAGCCATTAAAATTTACTGCAAAACTAAGAGATTTAAAAACTGATAATAATTTACTTCTTTTAAAAACAGAAATGAATGCTGGTCATGGAGGTAAATCTGGTCGAGACGGTGCTATTGAGGAAATTTCAATTGATTACGCTTTTGTTTTAAAAATTTCAAAAAAAATTTAATTTTTGCATCTTGAAAATACATAAATAATTCCTAACTATATCTAGTAGGTCGCCTTTTGGGACTTATAAAATAAACTTGCTTAATAAAGGAGGATATATATGACAAGTAAGGATCTATCTATATTCAACTCATTAAGACCTTTTTCAATTGGTTTTGACGACATGTTTGACCAATTTGAGAGTATGTTGGGTAATGGGGGTTTGACAATGCAGTCTAACTATCCACCATACAACATAAGAAAGACTGGTAAAGATAACTATGCAATTGAAGTTGCTCTTGCTGGTTTTAATAAAGATGATGTTGAAGTTGAGTTTGAAGATAACTTATTGACTGTAAGAACTAAACAAGTTGATAAATCTACAAACAAAAATGAAGATGGTGAAGTAATTCACAGAGGTATTTCTCAAAGACAATTTGCTAGATCATTTACAATTGCAGATGATGTAAAAGTAAATGGTGCTGAGTTAAAAGATGGTCTTTTAACTGTAGCTTGTGAGAGAGTTTTACCAGATCATAAGAAAAAAAGACTTATTGAAATCAAATAAGTTTTAACCTTGCTTGTGGGGATTTCTCCCCACAAGTTCAAATCTAAATACATCCACTTGATGTAAAACTTTGAATAACATTATTTTTATTTATTTCAAATTTCCTCTCACAAGGTATTCCGTATTTTTTTGTTTTATATAAAAACACTCTATTTCCCTCATCATTCATAAAATATTCAGTTGGATTTCCTAATTCAATTTTTAAATCATTGATACCTTTTCCAACTAATTTTCCATACTTTTTGTTTTCTTTTTCTGCTATAGAATTTGATTTTTCTTTTATTGTTTGACAACCAGACAAAATAAAAAAAATTGAAAAAATGATTAATAAATTTTTAAAATTCATTTTTCTAATGTATCACAGAATCGAAATGTATAATTAACCTGAGAGTTGTAAATTTAATTAAAATAGTAATAATTGCTTGTAAATTAACAAACTACAAAAAGATTTTTTGAATCGAATCAACTACTCTACCTAAAAAATGGAGGTCTAATGTTAGATAACTACTTTAACTATAAAAAACATAGGACAGATTTTAAAACTGAAGTCATTGCAGGTGTATCGACCTTTTTGACAATGGCTTACATAATGTTTTTAAATCCTGTCATACTTGCCGACGGTGGTTTTGATTTTGGTGGTGTTTTTACAGCAACAGCTCTTGCAGCAGCATTAGCTTGTTTTATTGCTGCATTTTACGCTAAAACTTGGCCAGTTGGACTCGCACCAGGAATGGGGATTAATGCTTTTATCGCCTATGGTGTTTGTTTAGGAATGGAATATACCCCTGCTGAAGCGCTTGGTGCTGTTTTAGTTGCCGGTGTAGTCTTCTTAATAATTTCATTAACACCATTAAGAGCATGGTTGATTAACTCTATACCAAAAAGTTTGAAACTAGGAATTGGAGCTGGAATAGGATTGTTTTTGGCAATTATTGGTTTTCAGATTATGGGACTAACTGCAGATAATCCAGTTGTTCTTGTGCAGATGGGTGATCTTTCTAATCCACTTTTACTTTTAGGTGCTGGTGCATTTATTTCAATGATAGTTATGGAAAAAATGAAAATTAAAGGAAACATAATTATTGGAATAATTGTTTTTAGTGCCATCGCATGGGTAACTGGGTTAGGCAAATTTAATGGAGTTGTTTCATCGCCACCACCAATGACACACTTAATGACTTTTGACTTAGGAGCTGCTTTAAGTGCATCTATGGTGACTGTAATTTTCACTTTATTCTTCATCGACTTTTTTGATACAGCAGGAACACTAACTAGTGTTGCCAATGTATCAGGTAAAATAGGTCCTGATGGAAAAATAAAAGACATAAATAAAGCAATGTTGTCAGACAGTGCTTCTACAGTTGTTGGATCTGTATTAGGAACTTCTACTGTTACAACTTATGTTGAAAGTGCAGCAGGAGTAAAAGCAGGTGGAAGAACTGGAATGACATCGCTGGTAATTGGAATATTATTCTTAGCATGTCTATTCTTTAGTCCACTGGCTACATCACTGCCAAAAGAAATTGATGGAGCAGCTCTGATATACATTGCAACTTTGTTTGTTAGAAATATCACAGACATTGAGTGGGATGATATTGCAGAATCTGGTCCAGCGGTGCTTGCTATGATTGCTATGCCATTTACATATTCTATTTCTAATGGAATAGCTTTAGCGTTTGTTGCTTATGCAGCTGTCAAGTTATGTACTGGTAAATTTGATAGTACTAGTCCAGCAATTTGGGTAATCGCTGCACTTAGTATTGTAAGTTTCTTAGTAGCTTAAAAAGTAAAATTAAAAATTAGGGCGACTTTAAAGTCGCCCTTTTTTTTCATTTATTATGTTTTTTTTTAATTTCTTCTATTCTTATTTCTTCGTAAATTTCAAAAGGTTGCACAATCCAAGGGTCAGCATCTAATCTAATAGCACAAAAATCAGGTTCAAATTTAGATTTCTTTTTTTTCCATAAAGTCGCTGTTTTAATATCTTCAATTTTTCCTTTTATAGGCTCATATTTTTTCAACCAATCAATACTTTTGTTAAAAGTAATTCCAGTGTCAGATAAATCATCACATAGCAAAATTCTTCCACCCATATTCGGTGCTATAGAGCTCATTTCTCTTGAAAATACTATATCTCCCTGTTCATCTTCTACACCCTTTCCACTATAAGACTCCACAGCAAGATAAGCACATTTCAATTTAAAAATTCTGCTTAATACGTCAATCATAGGCGCAGCGCCTCTCATAATTCCTATCAATATTGTTGGTTTGTAATTACTTTCTTCTATTTGAATTGCTAATTTTTCAACAGTATTATTATAATCATCCCAGTTAACAATTAATTTATCTGACATTTAATTTTAATTTTTGAATATAAATATTACTATAGCCAGTAATATCAAAGCGATAATTGAAGTAAATAAAATACTTGGTTTATCAATATTTCTACCCCTTAAGTTAAAGTAGTGTCTTCCTAACGCTGAAATAATCGCAATTAAGCATAAAATCAACCAATTGTATTTGTGATAAACCAAAAAACTATAATGACCTGAAAGCATTATAAATAAAACCAAAAATGTAGAATAATTGTTATGTATCGATCTTTGTTTTGCAGCTAAAGATAAGCTCATATCAATTTCTTCGTTATTTTTGCTACTATTAATTATATTCATTTGATTTGGAATTATTACTGTAAAAACATTAGCAAACATATTCGTTCCAATAATTAAACCTACGCTTAAAAATGCAAATTTTGCTCCAAAAATTTTTGTCAATCCAAAAGATAAGGCTGCTAGTAAAAAAAATATTGTAGTTATAAATAAAAAATTATTTCTTATGAGTCTCGATTTGCACAAAAAATCATATATAATCCAGGATATAATCATTGATAAAACTGAGTATGATATTGCAGCTAATGGGGATATAACTAAAACTCTTTTATCAACCATTAACACTCCAGAATTATAATAATAAATTACTATTAACAAAAGTATTCCTGTAATGAATGTTAAATAACTTTGCCATTTAAAAATAACTAGATGATTTAAATAACTGATATTTGGTGAAGTTTTTAATCTTGAAAGTTTATAAAAGAAACCTGAGTGCATTAGATATCCTTCTCCATCAATATCCTTTGAACTAATATCTTTATTTAATTTATTGTCTAAATAATTAAATAAAAAACTATTTCCAACCCACAAAATTGCAAACAGGACGTGTCCCCATCTTAATATTGCTTCTGACCACTTGAGTGTATATGTTAAAACTTCCATCTAATATTTAATTTTATCTTCTTTATTTTGCCAAATTTTGAATGCTTCTAATGCCTCTTCTCTGTTCATTTGACTCATTTTAATTTTTCTATCACTTATTTCTTTTTTAATTTCTGAATAAATTAAAGAGTCATCAAAATCTATATTCTTTGCGTCCATTCTAGTATTTCCATAATAAATATTATCAATATGTGACCAATATATTGCCGATAGACACATAGGACATGGTTCACAACTGGTGTAAAGATCACAGCCTTTAAGAAAAAAATTATTCAATGTTTTACATGCATTTCGAATTGCAACTATCTCTGCATGTGCAGTTGGGTCATTATTTGATGTAACTTGATTATGACCTTCAGCAATTATTTTATTATCCTTAACAATTACACAGCCAAATGGACCTCCTTTAGATTTTGCACTTTGTATTGATAATTCTATGGCTCGTAACATAAATTTTGAATTCTTATCCATATTTAAATTGTATTTTTTAATTTTTTTATACTCAATAAAATCTTTTCAGATGTTGCTGGTGCATCAATTTTAGGTATTTTTTTATAATTTGATATTGATGCAATTGCGTCTTTAATTGCAAAAAAAACACTCATTGCAAGCATAAGAGGTGGTTCTCCAGTAGTTTTAGCTTTATTGACAACTTTTTCAACATTTAAACCTTGTTTAAAAATTTCAACATTGAACTTCTTTGGTATATCAGTTATCGCAGGTATCTTATAAGTAGACGGTGAAAAGGTTTTTATCTTTCCTGCTTTATCCCAAACAACTTCCTCCATTGTTAGCCATCCTTGACCCTGCACAAATCCACCCTCTATTTGTCCATATTCAAGAGCAGGGTTAATTGCATTTCCAGTATCATGTAAAATATCAACTCTGTCTAAAACACTTTCTCCAGTGAAGGTATCAATAGTTACCTCAGATACTGCCGCACCATAACAAAAATAATAAAACGGTCTTCCTCTAAAGATTTTTTTGTTAAAATTAATCTTTGGCGTTGAATAGAAACCTGAAGAAGAAAGAGATATTCTATTCAAATAAGCATCTTTGATTATTTGTTCAAAATTAAAAATTCTATTTCCAATAAAGATCTTTCCGTTTTTATAAGAGGGTTCAATTTTGGAAAAAATTTTGTATTTTTTTTTAATAAAATTGTTCAAATTAAATTTGATTTTAGATACTGCATTAAGTGTTGCCGCTCCGTTTAAATCAGTTGTAGAAGAAGCCGCGCTAGCTGAAGTATTAGGAACTTTTGAAGTATTGGTAGATGAAATTTTTACTTTCTCATAAGATAAACCTAAAGAGTTAGCAACCAATTGTGCAATCTTTGTATGTGTACCTTGACCCATTTCTATGCCACCATGATTCATATGCACACTGCCATCAGTATAAATATGGACTAACGCACCTGCTTGATTAAGATGTATCGTAGTAAATGATATCCCAAATTTAACTGGTGTAATGGCAATACCTTTTTTTTTAAATTTATTATTTTGATTAAATCTTTTTATTTCAATATATCTTCTTTTATAATTTGATTTATTTTTTAGATCATCAAATATCTCATTAATAACATTATCATTAATTTTCATTCCATAATGAGTTATATTTTTATTTTTTTTTCCGTAAAAATTAATTTTTCTGACTTCTGATGGGTCTTTTTTTAAATGACGAGATATATTGTCAATTATATTTTCAATAGCCATCATCCCTTGATTACCTCCAAAACCTCTGAAAGCTGTTGAAGAAGCAGTATTAGTTTTACATAAATAATTCTTTATCTCTAAGTCTGATAAGTAATATGCGTTATCAATATGTAATAGAGCCCTCTCATTTATTGCTAGTGAAAGATCTGGGGACATTCCACATCTAGATGAAAGTTTCAATTTCAAACCGTTAATTCTTCCGTCATCATCAAAACCTACCTCATAATTAGAGTAGAAATCGTGTCTCTTTCCAGTAATGATCATGTCATCATCTCTATCTAACCTAAGCTTAATTGGTTTTTTTGTTTTATGAGATAAAAGTGCACAAATAGCCGAGGTCATAAAATTGGTCTCCTTACCACCGAAACCACCACCAATTCTTCTGACCAAAACACTAATTGAATTACTTTTTTGATTTAACATTTTTGCAATAATTTGTTGGGTTTCAGACGGATGCTGAGTTGAACTATAAACTGTATAATTATTATCTTCTTTCGGGATCACTAAAGCGACTTGCCCCTCTAAATAAAAATGTTCCTGACTTCCAGTTGTAAAATTTCCTTTAATTTTATTTTTGGATTTATCTATTTTTTTATTTGGATTGCCTCTTTTAATAATTCTTGGTTTAAATAATAAGTTATTTTGTTTTAAAGCCTCGTCAATTGTAACTATTGGTTTTAAATTTTGATAATAAACTTTTGCTTTTAATACAGCTCTTCTAGCTAGTTCCATTGAAGTCGCGGCAACGGCAAATATTGGTTGTCCATAATATTCAACTTTTTTTTCTGGAAAAATGGGATCACCATCAAATACAGGACCAACATCATTACGACCTGGTATATCTGAATAAGTTACAACAGATACAACTCCTTCACTGGTTTTCACGGAACTTAAATCAATTTTTTTTATTTTAGCATGAGCATTTTTACTCCACCCTATAGCTCCATAAAGTGTATTTAATGGTTCACTAATATCATCGGTGTATTGAGCTAATCCAGAAACGTGTTTTGCTCCACTATCATGCGCTATGCTTTTATTAAATAATAAATTATTATCTTTCATTAATTTACCCTAATATTTTTTTTAGTACTTATTTCATAAAAAAATTTCATTAAAAGATTTTTTGCTATTTCAAATCTATAATCCTTGCTTGCTCTCATGTCATCAATTGGTGAAAAATCATTTTTAATCATATTTTGTGCTTTTAAAAAAATTTCTTCAGAAAAAATTGAATTGTTAAGTTTCTTTTCAATAGATATTGCACGCTTAGGTGTCTCAGACATTCCCCCATAAGCTACTCTTGCTTTAACTATTTTGTTATCTTTTATTGATAAATTGAATGAAGCACATACAGTTGAGATATCGTCATCAAATCTTTTTGATATTTTGTAAGCTTTAAAATAATTTTTTTTGTATATAGGTATCGTTATTGAATAAACAAAATCACCTTTTTTAAGCTTTGTTTTTCTATACGAAATGAAGAATTCATTTAAAGGTATACTTTTTAAAAAATTTTTTGTTTGTATTTTTACTATTGCATCTAAGCTTAACAATAAAGGTAAAGTATCACCGATTGGAGATGCTGTAGCAATATTTCCAGATATTGTTCCAACATTTCTTATTTGAACTGAACCATATCTTTTTAATATATTATAAAAATCTAAATAGTAAGATTTAATGACATTTTGAAAGTCATATAAGGAAACTCCTGCACCTACTTCTATAAAGTTTTTGTTTTTTTTTATAAATTTTAATTCTTTAACTGAATTAAGTGAAATCATATTCTTAATTTCACCTCTTAGCTTTGTAACTTCTAGGGACAAGTCGGTTCCTCCACTTAAAAAATAAGAATTTGGATTTTTTTTAATAATTTTTTTTAAACTAATTAAAGATTTTGGAGAAAAATATTTTTTATTTTTATAAGAGATTTCTATTTCTTGATTATTAATTTTTTTTAATAATTTAATGATATTTTTTTGATCTTTTTTAAAATGATCATTATCTTTCTTATTATTTAAACTCTTAGCAGCATCAACTATTGGTCTATATCCAGTGCATCTACATAAATTACCAGAGAGTGTTTCTTCAATAATTTCTTTATCAAATTTTTTATAATTTTTATACATTGCGAATAATGACATGATAAATCCAGGTGTACAAAAACCACATTGTGAACCATGAAATTTTACCATTGCTTTTTGAATGGGATGCAAATCATTATTTTTGGAAATTAAATTTTCAACCAAAATTAGATGTTTTCCATTTATTGTAGGAAGAAAACTTATACAGGAATTTATTGATCTATAAATTATTTTAGAGTTTTTTAATTCTCCAAGAACTATAGTACAAGCACCACATCCACCTTCGGCACATCCCTCTTTAGTTCCATTTTTTTTTAAATCATTTCTTATGTATTCTAAAATTGTTTTATTTGGATCTGGATTTTTTATATTACAAATTTGATTGTTATAAACAAATTGAATAGTGCTGGAAACCATTAGCTTCCTCTATAAGTTGAATAACTCCAAGGTGAAACCAATAAAGGTACATGATAGCTTTCTTTATTGTTTGAAATACCAAACCTAATAATTACATCATCTAAAAATGGTAAATCCTTACTACCAGTAATTTTTTCAAAGTAATCACCGATATAAAAAATTAACTCATATTTACCTGGCTTGAATTTTTCTTTTTCAACTAATGGCCGATCTGATCTTCCATCATTATTCAAAATTACTGTATTAATTTTTTCTTTGTTATTACCGTTTAAAAAAAATAAATCTATTTTTATTCCTTTGCCTGGTTTACCAGAGTAAAGATCTAAAACATGAGTTGTTAATTTGGTCATATAATACTTATATACTATACAAAAATTCAATAATAAATATATTAAAACATCAAGTTAAAGACATAATGAAATTTACAAAAAATCTAAACTCTTTATCTGAAAATGAATTTATATCAATTTTTGGAAGTGTATTTGAAAAATCTGAATGGATAGCTAGCGACACCTTTAAAAAAAAACCATTCAAAAATTCAAAAGATCTAATGGATAAGATGATCAATACATACAGTAATACTTCTAATGAAAAAATTCTTAAAATTTTTAATTTACATCCAAAATTAGCAATTGAAAAAAGGCTTACTAATTTTTCTTCAAAAGAACAATCTGATGCCAAATTAAATACTTGCACCAAAGATGAATTAATAGAATTCGAAAAACTAAATTTTGATTATGAAAAAAAATTTAATTTTCCATTTATAATAGCTGTAAAAGGAAAAAATAAAGAAGATATTCTAAATAATTTTAGAGAAAGAATTAATAATGATTATCAAAAAGAATTTACTGAAGCAAAAACACAAGTAAAAAAAATAGCTTTATTTCGTTTAAATGAAATTTTAGAAAACTAACTATTCATTAGAACTAATAGAAACATAATAAGACACTGCATCTATCTCTTCCTCAGTAAGAATTCCTAAAGCTGAAGGCATGACACCTATACCATTAACGACTGCATTCTTTATTCTTCCCATGTCAGGTCTTATTTCATTTAAATTTGGCCCAATATTTGTAACTGATCCTGCGTCTTTTAAAGAATGACAAGTTGCACAATTTCCAGCATTTAAAAAGATTTCTTTCCCTTTAACAAAAATTTCATCACTTTTTAAAGGTGAAAAAAATGAAAATACAAGGATAATCAAAATAATAATTCTTATTTTCATTTAAATTAAATATAAATATTTTTCGGGTTATATTAAATAAAAAAATAAAACAAAAGTGCTATATGAAAATATTTGATTGCTTCATGTATTTTGATGAAGATATTGTCCTGGATGTTAGACTAAATTTTCTTAACAACTATGTAGATAAATTTGTAATAGTTGAATCAATTTTTAACCATAAAGGTGAGAAGAGAAAACCACAGTTCAATATAAGTAAATATTCTAAATTTAAAGACAAAATTATCTATATTCTTAAGGATGATATTCCTGAAGGTATTGAAAAAATAGAAAAATCAGATGATCATAAAGAAGTTTACAGAAAATCAATTTTGAATGCTGGCAAACGAGAAAACTTACAAAGAAATAATATTCTAGACGGTTTAAAAGATATAAATCAAAATGATTGGGTGATTATTTCAGATTTAGATGAAATTCCAAATTTAGAAAAAGTAAATTTAAAAAATATTAAAGATAGAATAGTTTTATTCCAGCAAGACATGATGTATTACAAATTTAATTTAAAGCTTGATAACTTCAGATGGATTGGCAGCAAAGCTTGTAAATTTAAATTTTTAAAATCTCCACAATGGTTAAGAGATATAAAAAATAGAAAATTTAAATGGTGGAGAATTGATGCTTTATTTTCAAAAAGAAAATATCAAAACCTAAAGATTATCAACAATGGTGGATGGCACTTCTCATATCTAAAAACCCCAGAAGCAATAGAAAAAAAATTAAAATCTTATCTTCATCACATTGATTACGATATTGATCCTATTGGAATTAACAGAATTAAAAAAATTGTTGAGGATAAAAAAGCTATTTATGATCTTAAAGCAGATCAAAGACAAAGTAAATTTAACGCTCAAAATGAATTAATTAAAATTGATAATAATCTATTACCTTCTTATATTTTAGAAAACATGGATAAGTTTGAAGATTGGATAGAAAAATGAGTAAAGGATACATTGTTTGTGTTTATGAAAGTATTAGTGATAACGAAGTTCTAAAAGATTATGCAGTAAAAGCGCATGAAGCAGTAAAAAAATATAATGGTGAATTTTTAATCAGAGGTGGAAAAAATATAAAAACTGAGGGGAAAAAATTTTTGAGAACTGCCATAATAGAATTCTCCTCTTTTGAAATTGCAAAAAATTTTTTCTATTCTAAAGAATATCAGGCTGCTCACAATATATTAAAAGATACTGTTGTCAGACATCATCAGATAGTTGAGGGTATTTAATACTGTATTGGTTCAGGATCTATACTGCGCCATAAGTACCATGTAGCCACAGAACAATAGGGAGAAAATCTTTTTTTTAAAATTTTTATAAATTTTTCAGATGGTAAATATTTTTTTTTATAATTTTTTGAAATTGCTCTTAAAAGTCCAATATCTTGGATCGGCCAGATATTAGGTCTATTATAAGTAAATAATAAGATCATTTCAGCTGACCATCTCCCTATTTGTTTCAAATTGGATAAGTAAATAATTGCATCTTCATCATTCATTTTATTTATTAATCTAAAATTAAATGAATTGTTTAATATTTTTTTTGATAAATCTTTAATTCCAGAGATTTTTTGTCTGCTAAGGCCACAACTTCTTAATTGAGAGATTGTTAACTTTGATACTGTCTTCGCACTTATTTTATTTTTGCATTTTTTTTTAAATTTTAAAAATACAGAGTTTGCAGCAGCAACACTTATTTGTTGTCCTATAATGCTTTTGCATAAAGAAAAAAATACATCTTTTCTTGTAGTTAAAATTACTTCATCTGGACCTGCATAATTTTTAATTAATTTAGACATAATTTTATCTTTTTTTGATAAGTATTTTTTTGCTCCATTCCAATATCTTGGTTTCTTAGTCATTGACAGTTTTTGAACTCAAGATTTTTTTTTTATAAATTTCTCTTCTAAAGATTATCAACGTCGACGCTATTACTAATAAAGCACCTATAAGAGTTTTGATAGTTGGTATTTCCTCCCAAATAAAATAGCCAAAAATTATTGCAAACACTAAGGCTAAATATTTCAAAGGAGTAACAAGTGAAACCTCCGAATATTTATAAGATTGACTTAACCATAAATTTGCAACTCCACCAAAGATACCAATTAAAGATAATAATATGAAATCATTAAAATCAGGCATTACCCAACCTTGTGGAATTGTAATAAGACTTAAAAGAGTAATTGATAAAGAAAAGTAAAATGAAATTAACCACACTGGTTCAGTAGTTGATAGTTGCCTTATAGTTATAGCAACGTAAGAAAGACCTAAACAAAAAATTATAGGAAAAATATAGTAAATATTTAACTCACTTATGCCTGGTTCAGTAATAATTAAAATACCAATAAAACCAATTAACACAGCTAACCATCTATAAATTCCAACTTTTTCACTTAATAAAAAAATTGAAAAAATAGTTGTGAATATTGGAGCTGCAAAAGATATACTTACAACTGTTGCTAAGGGGAGTTGTCTTAAGGCAATAAAAATTGCAACTAATGCAATTAATCCTGAAGTACATCTTAAAGCGTGTAAACCGGGTCTTTTAGTTTGGTAAAAATCATGAAGTCGATTTTTAGGTATTATGAAAAAATAAAAAATAATTCCAAAAAACCCTCTAAAAAACAATACTTGTCCTATTGGATAATCTACTGACCATTTAACAAGAACATCCATGAGTGAAAAAGCACATATAGATATGAACATGTACAAAAAACCTAATTGATTTTTACTTAGCATAAGAATAATTTGTAAATTAATTTAAATCATAATCAATGGAAATAGCAGTTTTAGCACTTGGATGTTTTTGGGGACCAGAAATTAAATTTAGTAAAATTGAGGGAATTATTAAAACAGAAGTTGGTTATTGTGGAGGTAATAGTCCTACAACTACATATAAAGAGGTTTGTACGGGCAACACAAATCATGCTGAAGTAGTGAAACTAGACTTTGATGAAAAAACTATAACATACGAAAAGATTCTAAAAATCTTTTTTCAAATTCATGATCCCACTACTTTAAATTCTCAAGGGCCAGATTTTGGAACTCAGTATAGAAGTGAAATATTTTATCTAAATGATAACCAAAAAAAGATAGCTGAAAAAGTGCTTAAAGATATAAATGAAAGATTATCAGGAAAAGTTGTAACAAAAATTTCTTTATTAAAAAATTATTGCCCCGCAGAGGAATATCACCAAAAATATTTAGAAAAAAGATAAGAATGTCGTTAGTAGAGACAGATTGGTTAGAAAAAAATATTAATAAAGTAAAAATTATTGATTGCTCATGGCATATGCCTCAAACTAAAAGAAGCGGATTAAAAGAATATAAAAAACATCACATTAATAACGCAATTTTTTTTGATTTAGACAATAATTCAAAAAAAGATACTGATTTACCACATATGCTTGTTGATGCGGATAGTTGGGAAAAAATAGTATCCAAAATGGGTATCTCAATTAATGATAAAATTGTTATCTATGATAACTCAGATGTAATTAGCTCTTGTCGTTGCTGGTTCAATTTTATTTATTTTGGACATGATCCTCGATTGGTACATGTATTAAATGGTGGACTACAAAAATGGATTGATGAAAAAAGAAATATAACTAACAATGAAACAAATATTCAACTCTCAAAATACCGAAGTTTTGAAAAAAAAGAGTTAGTAAAAGATAAAAAATTAATAGATCAGAATATTAATGATCAAAAATTTAAAGTAATTGATGCTAGAAACAAAGATAGGTTTGATGGAAAAGTTCCAGAGCCAAGAGCAGGTTTAAGAAGCGGTAATATCAAAAATTCATTCTGTATTCCGTTTAATCAATGTTTGAATAAAAATAAAACATTTAAAACTCCAAATGAACTTAGAACTATATTTGAAACTTCTTTAAAAAATATTTATGAACAAAATATAGTTTTTTCTTGTGGTTCTGGAGTTACTGCGTGTGTTTTGGCACTAGCTTATTCTTTAATTAATGATAAATATCTTCCATGTATTTATGATGGCTCATGGGCTGAATACGGTTTAATTTAAATTTAATATGAAAAGATCAACAAAAACCATTTTAATAATAATTATATTTTTTTTAATAATTGCAACGGTAATTATTGGAAGAACAATGATTGGAAATCACTTCCAAAAAAAATTTAGCAAAAGACCTCCTCCAGGAATAATAGTAACTGAAGTTGTTGAAAAAGAATTTTCTGAAAAGATAGAAACATTTGGTACTGCGATTTCAAAAAAATCAAAAACTTTTAAGATAAAGAGAGATGATCTTTTTGGAGATTTAAAATTAAAAAATTTTGTTAAAAAAGGTGAAACTTTGATAAAATTAAAAAGTGGTAATATAATAGCCCCATTCAGTGGAGTATTGGGCTATACAGGTCTAACTGAAGACATACTTGTTTCAAATAACATAATTATTATTACGCTTGATGATAATTCAATTATTTATTCTGACATAAAAATTCCTGAAAATTATTCAACTTATATAAAAAAAGGACTTCCAGTAGACGTAAAAATAACTAGCTATAAAAATAAAGTATTCAAAGGTGAGGTGAATTTTGTTTCAAGTAGAATTAATGCTGATACAAGAAGTTTATTATCTAGAATAAAAATAGATAACAAGGACTTAGAGTTAATTTCTGGATCATTGTTAGAAGTTGCAGTCAAATTTGACTTAAGAAATTCTTTAAGCGTCCCCGACACAAGTGTAATGGTTGAGGGAGACAAGTCTTATGTTTATAAAATTAATGATGAAAATATTGCTAATAAAACTGAAGTAAAAACAGGTCTAAGAAGTGATAAAAACATAGAAATAATCTCAGGGTTAACTGAAGGGGATATTATTGTAGCTGAGGGATTAAAAAAAGTTAGACCAAGCGGAAAAATAAAACCTATTAATAAATAAATGTTTATTACAGAATTAAGCATAAAAAGACCAACAGTATCTTGGGTTATGTCTCTTATTTTAATCGTTTTTGGTTTATTTGTTTTTTGGAAATTGCCAGTAAGAGAATTACCAGATGGGATACAGCCACCTGTTGTACAGATTCAAGTAGACTATAAATCTGCTTCAGCTTCAATTGTAGATCAAGAAGTAACACAAGTTGTTGAGGATGTTATCGGAGGAGCCGAAGGAATAAAAAATATAGACTCCAAATCCGAAAATGGAAGAAGTACAATCAATGTAGAATTTGATACAAGCATAAATTTGGATAATGCTGCTAACGATATAAGAGAAAGAGTTGCTAGAGTTGTTGATAACTTGCCTTCAGAATCTGATCCTCCACAAATACTTAAGAGAGCAGCTGGTTTTACTACAACCATGTGGCTATCCCTTTCTTCATCAACGTGGAGTGACCTTGAATTAGGAGATTATGCAGAAAGATATTTGGTAGATCAATTTTCAAGTGTAAAAAATGTTGGAAGAATTAGAGTTGGTGGATTAAGAGAGTTAAGTATCAGAGTTTGGGTAGATCCGATTAGACTTGCCGCCAATGATTTAACTATTAAAGAAGTTGAAACTGCTATGCGAGGAGAAAATATAAGTCTGCCAGCTGGTACTCTTGAAGCAGACAATATTGATTTAACACTTAATTTAGATAAATCATATAATGATATTAATTCTATCAAACAATTGCCAATTAAAAAAACTGAGAATAAAATTATTTTATTATCTGATGTTGCTAACATAGAGTTTGGTCCTGTTTCAGAAAAAACTCTCTTTAAGGCCCAGACCAAAGATCAAATAAATTTAAAAACTGTTGGAATTGGTATTTATGCAAGAAGTGGTGCGTCAACAGTCGAGCTCTCAAAAGATATTAAAAAAAAAATTATTCAAGTTAAAAAAACTTTGCCAGAAGAATTAGATTTAAGAGTCTCTTTTAACAGAGCGAACTATGTAGAGGCTGCAATTGAGGAGGTTTACAAAACTTTATTAATAGCATTTGTTTTAGTTGTCTTAATCATTTATCTATTTTTAGGTAATTTAAAGGCTGTAATTGTGCCTGCTATAGCACTACCAGTGAGCTTAATAGCATCCTTTTTAGGTTTATATTTATTTGGACTATCAATAAATATTTTCGTTCTTTTGAGTTTTATTTTAGCTATAGGAATAATAACAGATGACTCTGTTATAATGACTGATGCAATATATAGAAGGATAGAAAATGGTGAGACACCATTAGTTGCGGCTTATAAGGGCTCAAAACAAATTTCTTTTGCAATTATAGCTACAACGTTAATTTTAGTTGCAGTTTTTTTACCATTAATTTTTATTGAAGGAATTTCTGGAACTTTATTCAGAGAAACTGCAATAGCATTATCCTTTTCAATAGTTATATCTTCTTTTGTTGCATTAACATTGTCCCCAATGCTTGCTAGTAAATTTTTATATAAAAAAACATCAAAAAAACTCTTTATTAAAAAATTTGAAAATTTTTTCTTAAGTTTTGCTAATTTTTATAAGGAAACTTTAGATATAATTGTAAATAAAACAAAAACTGTAAGTTTTTTTATAATTTTAATAGTTATAGCATCAGTACTATTATTTAACTTTTCAAAAAAAGAGTTGTTACCCATGGAAGATCGTGGAGCATACTTAATTATTGGATTCACAGATGAAGGAACCTCTTTCGAATATACCCAAGAACAAGCTCAAAAAGTAGAGGCAAGATTAATTCCGCTTCTGCAAGCTAAGGATAGTCCATATGCAAGATTCATTATGAGAGTACCTGGATTTGGAAATTCAGCCAATTCGTATAATAGTTTTATTATAATCGCTTTACTAGATGATTGGAAAAATCGAAAAAAAGGACAACAAACTGTTTTAAGGGAAGCAATAGGAAAGATAGTAACTTTACCTCAAGCGGTAGCCTTTCCTATTTCTCCTCAATCAATAAGAGTATCTAATTATAATAAACCTGTGCAAATGGTTGTTTATGGAAGGACCTATGAAGAGCTTGAAGAAATACAAAAAAAGATAATTCAAAAACTTAGATCAAATAAAAACCTTTCAAGAGTAGAGTCTGATTACAATCGAAATAAACCAGAAGTAAAATTATTAATTAATAAAAATAAAGCAAAAGATTTAGGTGTTTCAACAAAATCGATAGGTGAAACCCTTGAAACCCTTTATGGAGGTAAAAGAGTAACAACTTTCAACAAACTTGGTAAAGAATACCCAATAATTGTTCAACAATATTTATCAGATAGAAGAAACAAAGAAGGAGTATCAAAAATATTCGTTCGTTCTGAGACCAATGGAAGGTTAATTTCTTTAGCTAACCTAGTTAGTTTTAAAGAAGAAGGTGCAGCAAAAGAACTTTCAAGATATAATAGACAAAGAGCGATTACTATATCTGCAAATGTTAATGAGGGCTACACTTTAACTGAAGCAATAAAATACTTTGAAGAAGTAATGAGCAATTTAGCTCCAGAAAATCAAATTACTTGGAAAGGAAAATCTGAGGAGATTAAAGAAACTAGCAATGAATTATTTATAATTTTTGCATTAGCTTTACTTACTGCATATTTAGTAATGGCAGCAACATTCAATTCTTTTGTTCACCCATTTATAATTGTTTTGACTGTGCCGCTGGCTATTTTTGGTGGTTTAGTATTTATTTTATTTCTTAATAGTTCAGTAAATATTTTTTCTCAAATTGCTCTAATTATACTGATAGGTATTTCAACAAAAAATAGTATTTTAATCGTAGATTATGCTAATCAAATTAGAACTACAGGAAAAAATATTGAACTAGCTGTCAAAGAAGCCTGCGCAGTAAGATTCAGACCAATCATAATGACTTCGCTTAGCACAATGATTGCAATGCTTCCTTTGATAATAGGAAATATTGGTCCTGGTGCTGGTGAAGGTTCTAGATTGGCTGTTGGTTCCACTATCTTAGGGGGCATGATTATCTCAACTTTTTTCACACTTTATGTTACTCCATCAATGTATTTAGCATTAGCGAAAAATACTAAAAGAATTGATGAAGTAGATTTGGAATTAAAAAAAGAGTTATCTAAAAAATAATATACTTATTTTTGTTAAGTGATTTTTTACATTTAAATAGTTGTTCTTTATAAATATTAGATTGTTTTTCGACTTTTTTTGCTAGACCAATTACTTTTTTATTTTTTTTATAATATTTAAAATTTCCCCAACCTTCATGATAAGCTATATATTGTTTGAAAACATCTTTCTTTGAAACTTTTAGAATAGACTCTGTTTTGTTTGTGTACCAACCAATAAAGTCGACGCTATCTTTAAATCTTACCCTTGTTGCTAGTTTGTTACCTGTCTCTTTTTTATATTGCTCCCAAGTGCCTTTGACTGCTTGTGAATAACCAAATGAACTTGATGGTCTTTTAAATGGAATTATTTTAAAAATTTTTTGTCTTGGAGGTTTTGCAAGCCAGTCAAAATCTGACTCCATTTTTATTATTGCCAACTGAAGATAAATTGGTGTTCCCCATTTTTGTTCAACCTTTTTGACATGTTTGTACCAGAGATATCTCTCATCAAATATTAAACAACTATTAGCAGTATTTGCTGGTATAGAAGAACATCCAGTTAATAAAAAAAAAATTAAGATATAATATTTAT
>CACEIH010000003.1 GCA_902559565.1 uncultured Pelagibacteraceae bacterium | reverse complement strand
GGTTTATTTTAATAGACATATTTTTAAATACAAAGAGTTATAAATGAATGGTATATATTTAGAAATTTATTATTTTCAATGAAAAAATTAATTTTTCGAAATTTTGCTAAAGATACTTTAAATTTCTTCATTATTATGTGTCTTAGTGTAGGAGTAATTGTTTGGACCTTGCAAGCAGTGAATTATTTCGATTTTGTAAGTCAAGACGGGCACGGACTAAAAACCTATTTTTCTTATATAATTCTCAATTTTCCGAAAATAATTCACAGGATTATTCCATTTATTTTTTTTATTTCATTATTCTACATTATTAATGAGTATGAGTATAAAAATGAATTACAAATTTTTTGGACTTTTGGTATTACTAAAATTGATTTTGCAAATAAAATTATTTATCTTTCAATTATTTTAACAATAATCCAAATATTATTTGGGAGTTATCTTTCTCCATTAACTCAATTTAAAGGAAGAGAGTTATTAAAAAATTCAAATATAGATTTTTTTACATCACTTTTAAAAGAGGGAAAATTCATAAATGCAGTTGATGGTTTAACAATTTTTATAGATAGGAAAAATTATGATAATGATAACTATTCTAATATTTTTATAGATGATTCAACTAAAGGTCAAACTAGAATGATCTATGCCAAAAACGGTACGATAATTGATAATGATAATGTAAAAATTTTTAAACTTTTTGGTGGAAAAGTAATAAACCAAGATAAAAAAAAAGTTAATGTATTTGAGTTTGAACAAATAGATTTTAATTTAGCAGACTATACTTCTAGTACAATATTAGTTCCAAAAGTACAGGAGATGCCATCAAAAGAACTTTTAAGTTGTTTAAATTTTAAATTTTTTGATAAAAAAATATTTTCAAAAAAAAATTCTAATAATTGTAATGAGTCAATAAATGATGAAATCAAACAAGAATTGTTTAAACGCTTTTATAAGCCTTTATATATTCCAATAATTGCAATCCTAAGTTGTTTCTTAATAATTTTTCCTAAAAATAATTTTAGATATGAAAGAAATAAAAAACTAATTTTTTTAATAACTTTTTTTATATTGGTCATATCTGAAGCATCATTAAGATATTCAACATCTTCTGAATTTGCAACTTACTTATATTTGATATTACCAATTTCAAGCTTCTTCATTATCTATATGCTTTTTTATAGGAGTGTAAAAAATGCTTAAAACATACGAAAAATATATTGTAAGTAATTTTACAAAAAAAATAATTCTTATAAGTATAATATTCTTCAGCCTAATAATTATTTTAAGTGTTCTCGAAGAAATTTCTTTTTTTAAAAATTTAAATGTAAATTTCATGATTCCATATCTAATTACTTTTCTCGGTGCACCAATTACACTATTTGAAGTTTTTCCATTTATTTTTTTATTGTCTACTCAATTTTTATTTTACGATCTCTTTAAAAAAGATGAATTAAATTTACTTAAAACAAATGGTTTAAGTAATATAAAAATTATAAAAATTTTATTTTTTTCATCTTTTCTTATTGGTGTCTTTACAGTATTCATTTTTTATAACGCAGCATCAAAATTAAAATTTTTTTATACTGATATTAAAAATGACTATTCTAAAGATAATAAATATTTAGCTGTAGTAAATGAAAGTGGGTTATGGTTAAAAGATGAAATCAATCAATCTATTTTAATTGTCAAAGCAAAATATATAAAAGAAAATTATTTAATTGATGTTGTAATTAATCAATTTGATAAAAATTTTGAATTAGAGCAAACTATTCAAGCTAATAAAATTAATATAAGTAAAAATTTATGGATTATAAATGAACCAATAATTACTAAAGAAAATATTTCAAATACAAATATAAAAAGTTATGATTTACAAACCAGCTTTAATACAGAAAAAATAAATAGCCTTTTTTCAAATATTTCTACTTTAAATTTATTAGAATTGTTCAATCTTAAAAAAGACTATGAAAATTTGGGATATTCCTCAAAAGAAATTCAAATACATTTATTAAATCTTTTCACAACACCAGTTTTTTATGGAATTTTAACTGTTTTATCATGTATTATTATGTTCAATATAAGCAAAAACAGATCACTTTTTTTTCACATAATTTTTGGGGTTTTAATGTCTGTAATAATTTACTATATAAATTTCATTTTTAACTCTTTAGGAAATAATGGAAAAATACCAGCTATGGCATCAACCTTAATACCAATTATATGTTTGTCTATTATTTCAATTATGGGTCTAATAAGAATAAATGAAAAATAACATAATCATATTTGTTTTTTTTTTTATAATTCTATGTGCGAATTCATATGCAAAAGAATTTACTTTTAAAACTTCAGAAATCCAAGTACTTGAAAATGGTGAGTTGATTAAAGCGACTAATGGCAAGGCAATATCATCTAGTGAGGATATTGAAATTGAAGCGGCAAGATTTGAATATGATAAAAAATTAAATGTTCTTAAAGCATTTAATGGATTAGCTTTTATTAAGTCAGATAATATTAAACTTGAATTTGATGAAATAAATATTGATCAAAATAGATCATTAATTTCTACAAAAAATAAAACGAGGATAATAGATATTGATGAAAAAATAACTCTTGAAACAGAGTTTGTTATTTATGATGTAGTTAAAAAAATTTTATCCTCAAACTATAATTCAGTTTTAAAAGACAATTTAAATAATACATTTTTAATGGAGTCATTTAATTTTAATAAAAATAAAAGTATTTTAAAGATAAAAGGTCTTGAATTAAATGATTTTGAGAAAAATAATTTTAAAACAGATCTGGCTTATATAAACACTAAAACTAAAAAGTTGTTTGGTAAAGACATAGAGATTAATTTAAATAATAAATCATTTAATAAAGAGAATGAACCACGACTTAAAGGACGTTCAGTTGCTAATGATGTTAATTTTACAGAAATTAAAAAAGGGATTTTTACAACCTGTAAGAGAAATGATAAATGTCCACCTTGGCAATTATCTGCTGAACAAATTCAGCATGATAAAAAAAAACAAATTATTAATTATAAAAACGCATTTTTAAAAGTTTATGATGTACCAGTTTTTTATTTTCCAAAATTTTTTCACCCTGATCCAACTGTAGATAGAAAGTCTGGTTTTTTGATACCAACTCTCACGGAGTCATCTAATTCAGGAAATTACTTAAGCCTTCCTTATTTTAAAGTGATTAGTGAGAGTAAAGACTTTACATTCACGCCTCGACTTTATGCATCTGATAAAATTTTACTACAAACTGAATATAGACAAGTTACAGAAAGCAGTGAATCAATAGCTGATTTTAGTTTTTTTGCTGAAAAAGATAAAAGTTCAAAAAATCATTTTTTTTATAACTTGAAAAAAGATTTAGATTTTGACTATTTTGAAGAAACAAATTTAGATTTAAGAATAGAAAAAACTTCTAATGATACATATTTAAGATTAAATAATTTAAAATCTGAAATCATTAAAAGCTCAACCGTTTTAGAAAATTCTTTAAATTTAGATATGTACTCTGAAAATTTTTCTATAGATGCTAACGTAACAGTGCTTGAAGATCTTGATAAGGATAAGTCAGATAGATATGAATTTATTTTACCACAAATTAATTTAGCAAAAAAACTTGAAAATAGAACTAATCTCAATGGTGACTTTACTTTTTATTCCGAAAATATAATTAAAAATTATCAAACAAATATATTTGAAAAAATAAATATAAATGATTTAATTTTTAGCTCTTACCCTAAAGTAACAAAAAATGGATTCTTTAATAATTATGAATTTATTTTGAAAAATTCTAATTCTGATACTCAAAATTCTAGTTCATATAAAAAGGGTGAAAATTATTATTTAGGAGGTTTACTTCAATTTAATTCATCCTTACCTCTAATTAAAGAAAATGAAAATTTTCAAAATATTATAAATCCAAAAATTTCAATTAAGATGAGCCCAGATCATACTAAGAATCAAAGTAGTAATTTTACAAGATTAGATGTTAATAATGTATATGGTATGAATAGACTGGCATCGAATGATTCATTGGAAGGAGGCCTATCTTTAACCTACGGTAGTGAATTTAAGAGAATTAACAAAGTAAATTCTAGAGAAAATTTAGTATTTAAAATTGCAAATAATACAAGATTAGATGAGAATAAAAACTTACCCACTAACAACCAAATGGGTCAAAAAACATCTAATTTTTTTGGAGAAATTTCTTTTGATCCTAACGAATTTTTTACAACGAAATATAATTTCTCAACAAAAAATAATTTTAATGACATAAGTTACGAAAATTTTACAGCAAACTTGAATTTAGACAAATTTGAAACCTCTTTTGACTATATTAATGAAAATGATAAAGAAGATAAAGTTTCATATTTAAAAAGTGAATTAAAATATAATTTTAATGATACTAACAATATCTCTTTTTCTACCAGAGAAAATATAGAAAAAGATTTAACTGAATATTACAATTTGATTTATCAATATAAAATTGATTGTTTGGCAGCATCGATCGAATACAACAAAAGTTATTACGAAGATAGAGACATAAAGCCTCAAGAAAACATCTACCTTAAACTTACTATAATGCCATTCGGTCAAATTGCAAGTACACCTAACTTAAAAGATTAATGTTAAATAAAAAAAATTATTTCTTTTTATTTTTTTTAATTTTATTTAGTACTTCAGTTTTTTCAACTGAAAAAGCATTCATACAAATATCTGTAGATAAAGAAATTATAACTAATGTTGATATTAAAAAAGAAAGTGATTATTTAGAAATTTTAAATCCAAATCTCTCAACTCTTGGTGAAAAAAAAATAAATCAAATCGCTAAAAAATCGCTAATAACAGAAATAATAAAGAATAATGAAATAAATAAACTTTTAGTAAGTAATGAAAATAATGAACTTAAAGAAAATCTTTTAAAAAATCTTTATACAAAATTAAATTTAAGTAAACCAGAATTTGAAAATTTGTTAATACAGAAAAAAAATTATACCTTAGATGAAATTAAAAGAAAATTAATGATTGATATTTTATGGAATGATTTAATATATTTCAAATTTAAAGATCAAATAAAGATTGATAAAAGTAAATTACTAGCAAAAATCGAGGACGCAGCTGAAAAAGATAAAAAAGAATATTTATTATCAGAAATTATTTTTGAGAAAGATGTTAATCAAAATTTAAACGAATTAATCAAAAAAATTCAGTCTAGTATAAAAGAAATTGGATTCGGTAATACTGCAAATATTTACAGTATTTCAGATACTTCTAAATTTGGAGGTAAAATAGGTTGGGTAAATGAAACTAGTTTATCAAATATAATTAATCAAAATCTTCAAAATAAAAATATAAATGAATTTACTGACGTTATTCAAGTAGGAAATAATTTTTTAATTTTAATGATAGATGATATTAAATTTACAAAAATCAAAATTGATAAGGATGAAGAACTTAAAAAACTTATAGAGTTTGAAACAAACAGACAATTGAATCAATTTTCAAAGATTTATTTTAACAAATCAAAAATTAATTATATTATTAATGAAAATTAAACCCATAATTATAGTCACAGGCGAACCTAAAAGTGTTTTTTTTGAAATTTTTTTTAAATCACAAAAATTATACAAATCTAAAAGTCCTCTAGTTTTAATTTCTTCAAAAAAAATACTTAAATCTCAAATGAAAAAATTTAAATTTAAAAAAAGGTTAAATTTAATTGATTATAAAAATCTAGAAAAGTTTCGATTGAACAATAATGTAATTAATTTAATTGATATAGATTTAGATATTAAAAAAACACATATCTTTTTAAAAAAATGTTTTGATATTGCTTTTAAAATAATAAACTCAAATTTGACCGATAAGTTTATAAATGGTCCTATCAATAAATCTAAATTTTTAAACAAAAAATATTTAGGAATGACTGAATATATTTCAAAAAAATTTAAAATAAAAAAAAATGCAATGTTAATTTACAATAAAAATTTATCAGTTTGTCCTATCACTACCCATCTACCACTCAAATTAGTCTCGAAAAAGATAAGTCAAAAATTGATAAAAGAAAAAGTAATGTTGATTAATAACTTTTATAAGAAAAATATGGGTTTTGTACCAAAAATCGGTGTAGCTGGATTAAATCCACATTGTGAAAGTATTTTAAAACTTAATGAAGATATTAAAATTGTTTCTCCTGCAATTAAAAATTTAAGAAAAAAAGGATTTCAAATTTATGGTCCATTTCCAACTGATACATTATTTTTAAAACAAAATAGAATAAAATATGATGTTATTTTAGGTATGTATCATGATCAAGTTCTAACACCTTTAAAGACATTAAAGGAATATGATGCAATTAATATTACACTTGGATTACCTTTTTATAGAATATCACCAGATCATGGCCCAAATGAAAAAATGTTTAACAAAAATTTATCAACACCTATTAGTTTGATTAAAGCAATTCAATTTTTAGATAAAAGGTGATTAAAGCAAAAAAAAGTTTAGGACAAAATTTTTTAATTGATAAGAATATAATTAACAAAATTTCTGAAATTGCCAAAATTGAAAATAAATCAATTTTAGAAGTTGGGCCAGGAACTGGAAACTTGACAATATCTTTATTAAAAAAAAAACCAAAAAAATTTTTTGTAATTGAAAAAGATAATAATCTTATACCCCTGTTAGACAAAGAATTTGGAAATAAAATTGATATCATTAATGATGATATACTTAACTTAAATGAAAATCTAATCTGTGACGAACCATTATTAGTTTTTGGAAATTTACCTTACAATATATCTACAGAAATTTTGTGTAAATGGATTTTGAATTTTAATGATGAGAATTTATGGTTCAGCAATCTAGTTTTAATGTTTCAAAAAGAAGTGGCTGATAGAATTTTATCAAAATATAACTGTTCAAATTATGGAAGATTATCAATATTAGCCAACTGGAAATTGAATATCAAAAAGATTATAGACATAAAGCCTAATAGTTTTTCACCTAGACCTAAGATAGATAGTTCATTATTACTTTTTTCACCTAAAAAAAAATTTTTAAAACTTAAAAATCCTCATAATCTTGAAAAAATTACTAGAATTTTTTTTAATCATAGAAGAAAAATGATAAAAAAACCTTTTAATCAATTATTTCCCAAAAAAAATGATATTCTAAATAAATTAAATATTAGTTTAGATTTAAGACCACAAAACTTGAATTTTGAAACTTATTATAAAATTGCTGAGGAGTATGAAAAATCAAGAAGTTAATTTTTTAACATGTTCTCTTATAAAATCAGGATCATAATCTTTTGAACCATTATTAATTTCAGCTTTAATTAAATTATATATTTTTGAATAACAGTTATCAAGATTTTCATTAATCACCACATAGTCATAGTTAATCCAATGAAGAACATCACGACTAAATTGTTTCATTCTTTCCTCTGCTATCAATTTATCTTTCATGTCCCTGTTAGATAATCTTTGAAATAAAACTTCCTTGCTTGGTGGTAAAATGAAAAAAGTAATTAATTTATAATCTAATCTTTTGTTTTTAATTTGATCAGCTCCTTGCCAATCAATATCAAATAATACATTTTTTCCTTTATCTAATTTGTCAATGACTGGGGTTCTAGTTGTGCCATAAAAATTATTAAAAACTTTTGCGTACTCTAAAAACTCTTCGTTTTTAATTAATCTATTAAACTTTTCTTCTGTTACAAAGTAATAATCTTTATCTTGAGTTTCATTTTGTCTGGGTTTTCTAGTGGTATGGGAAATTGAAACTTCAAAATTTTCTAATTTTGACAGCAGGCTTACCAATGTTGTCTTTCCTGCTCCTGATGGAGAGGACAGAATAATCATTATCCCATCATTGTCTGAGGGCATGAAAAAAATTAATTAGCTTTTCCTTCAATAAATTTTACTGCATCACCAACTGTTAAAATTTTCTCAGCTTCACTATCAGAAATTTCTGAACCAAATTCTTCTTCAAAAGCCATTACTAATTCAACAGTATCTAAACTATCTGCACCCAAATCATCTATAAAGCTTGAATCCTCTGTTACCTTCGCTTCATCTATACCAAGGTGATCTGCTACTATTTTTTTAACTTTGCTTGAAACATCTTCTGACATATTGATCCTTTACTGTTTTAATTCTTCTTAGTTCAAAAACTTGTTTTGTCAACCCATATACATGCCCCCATTAACATGTAGTGTTTCCCCATTAATATAATCTGATAGATTAGAGGCTAAAAAAATAACAGCATTTGCAATATCTTCAGGCTCTCCTAACCTTGCTGAAGGTATTTTTGAGACTATAATTTCTTTAAATTTCTCATCTATTTTATCAGTCATTGCTGTTTTTATGAAACCTGGGGAAATACAATTAATATTAATATTCTTTTTAGCATACTCAATTGCTAAACTTTTCGACATAGCAACTATACCTGCTTTAGAAGCTGTATAATTAGCTTGCCCTAAATTTCCAGTATGGCCAACTATTGAAGTAATATTAATAATCTTTCCAGATTTATTTTTGAGCATCTTTTTAATCGCAAACTTACTAAGAAGAAAAGTTGAAGTTAAATTAATATCAATTACTTTTTTCCATTCATTTAGGCTCATTCTAATTGCTAAATTATCTTGCGTTATTCCAGCATTATTAACTAGACAATCTAAATTTCCATCTAATTCAGCTGATGCATTTTCAATAAATTTTTCTATTTGATCATTTTGAGAAATATCAAATTTAAGTATTTTAATATTAGTAAAATTTGATTTTAATTCCTCTAACTTTTCAAGTTTAGTACCAGAGGCTAATATATTTGCTCCACAATCATTTAATCGTTTAACAATCGAATTTCCTATTCCTCCTGAGGCTCCTGTAACGATTATATTCTTATTTTTTAAATCATTCATATATTTAAATCTTTTATATCACTCTCATTGTTAATTGTATTGATTTTTACATTTTTATTTATTCTTTTGATAAGTCCTGATAACACTTTTCCAGGTCCTATCTCTATAAAATGATCAACTTCTTTGTTAATCATATAAATTACACTTTCTCTCCATCTTACCCTATTTTCAATTTGTTCAATAAGAAGTTTCTTTAGATCATCTTTGTTCAAAATTTCTTGAGCAGTTACATTTGAAATCAATATATTTTTTGAATCATTAAAAATTGTATTATCAATTTTTTTTTTCATAATCTCAGTAGCTTTATTCATTAATTTACAATGAAATGGTGCACTGACTGGTAATTTAATATTTTTGATCATATTTTTTTTTAAAACTTCAGTTAGATTTTCTAAGTCATTATTTTTTCCACTTAATACTATTTGGCCTTCAGAATTATCGTTAGCTATTTGAGCTGTAAAATTGTTTTCATTTTCTTTTAAAATTTTTTCAATTTTTTCAACCGTAGACCCTAAAACTGCTAACATTCCTCCCTCACCTTTAGGAACTGCATTTTGCATAGCGTCTCCTCTTGCTCGTAAAAGTTTCAATGTATCTGAAAAAGCCAAATACTCTGCGCAAGATAATGCTGAATATTCTCCTAATGAATGACCAGCAAAATATTTAGCTTTACCTAAATCAATATTAAATTCCTTTTTTATAACATTAAAAATTGAGTAACTTACTAAGAATATTGCTGGTTGAGTATTAATTGTAAGATCTAATTCCTCTTTTGGTCCCTCTAAAATAATTTTTGATAATGATAAATCCAAAGCTTCATCAGCTTCTTTAAATAAATTTTTAACAAGATCATATTTTTCAAAAAATTCTTTTCCCATCCCTATTATTTGTGATCCTTGACCTGGAAAAATTACTGAAAACATCTAAAAAACCTATTTTTTTTGTCCTTTTTGCTATTGAAATTGAATATTTATAATAGTATATCCTCAATTTTTATTAAAGAACTTAAATGAATTTATACGAACATACAATAATAGCTAGACAGGATACTTCACCCAGTGAAATTAAACAATTAACAGAAAAATATTCAAAAATTGTAGAAAAAAATGATGGCGAAGTAGTAAAAACTGAAAATTGGGGATTATTAAATCTTTCTTACCTTATCAAAAAAAATAGAAAAGGTAGCTACATACACTTTAAAATAAAAGGTAAAGGAAACGTAATAGATGAATTAGAAAAAAATGAGTCTATTGATAAAAAATTATTAAGATATCTTACAGTTAGAGTGAAAAAATTTGATCTTGATACAAATTATTTTGCAAAAAAAGATGATGTTGACAAAAAAGAGAAAAATAAAAATTAAATATGCCAAAAAAACATAATACTAATAAAAAAAATAAACAAAGCAATTTTGCTAAGCTAAGTATTTTCCAGCCCAATAAATATAAGTTTAAAAAAAATTGCCCGCTATCAGCAAAGGGTGCGCCAATCGTTGATTACAAAAATGTTAAACTCTTAAGAAAATATGTTTCAGAAAATGGAAAAATTTTACCATCTAGAATTACTAATGTAAGTCAAAAAAAACAAAGAGAATTGTCAGTTTCAATTAAAAGAGCTCGAAACCTAGCTTTATTATAATATGAAAGTAATTTTATTAGAAAATTTGAAAAGAATAGGATCAATAGGTGAAATTATTGATGTAAAAAGAGGTTTTGCAAGAAATTTTCTAATTGCAAATAAAAAGGCCCTACATGCATCGAAGGAAAATATTTCACAAGTAGAGAAAATAAAATCTGATCTCTCAAAAAAAGATAATGATAAAAAAAAAGAGGCTAAAGAAATTCACGATAAGCTTAATAAAAAAGAATATAAAGTTAAAAAACTAAGTACAGAAAACAATGAATTATATGGATCAGTAAAACCCACTGAAATATCAAAATTAATTCAAGAAAGAGATAATTTGGATGTAAAACCGTCAATGATACAGCCTATGCAAGAAATAAAATCTCTTGGAAAATTTAAAGCGAAAATATCCTTACATTCTGAAGTTGATGCTGAAATATTAATAGTTGTAGAGTCAGCTGAAAGTATTGAATAATTAATTATACAATTTTTTCCCCAGCCTTTTTTTTAAATTTTTTTTAAACATATTTATTATAAATTGAATATATGGAAAACAATCTTAGTATTGTAAAAGATAAATTCAAAGAATTGCCTAATAATATTGAGGCTGAACAATCTGTAATAGGTTCAATTTTAGTCACGAATGAAATTTTTGATGAAATTAATACAATAATTGCTAGTTCAAATTTTTATGACCCGATGCATCAAAAAATTTTTGCTGCAATTGAAAATTTAATTTATAAAGGGATGCTTGCGAACCCAATTACTCTTAAAAATTATTTTGAAAATGAAAAAGATGAAATAAATATACCTGAATATCTTGTGAAGATAACAAAATTTTCTACATCAACTAGACAAGCGACGGAATATTCAAAAATCATATATGATATGTTTGTAAGAAGAGAATTAATAAAAATTTCAGAACAAACAATTGATACTGCTAAACTTAATGATTTAAATACAAGTGGTCAAAATATAATTGAAAATTCTGAGAGACTGCTATTTGATTTAGCTGAAAAGGGTTCTTTTAACTCATCATTAATTAAATTTGATGAAGCTATGAAACAAACTATTGACATGGCTTCAGCTGCATACAAAAATGAAGAAGGAATAGTAGGTGTGCCTACAGGTTTGAGAGATTTAGATGATAGGCTTGGTGGTCTACACCAATCTGATTTAATAATCATTGCTGGAAGACCATCCATGGGAAAAACTGCTCTGGCAACAAACATAGCGTTCTATGCAGCTCAAAAGTTGCAAGACAATGGGAAGAAGTCTTCAATAGCTTTTTTTTCTTTAGAAATGTCTTCTGAGCAACTATCTACAAGAATTTTAGCAGAACAATCTAGAATAAAATCTAATGATATTAGAAGAGGTAGAATTTCAGACGAACAATTTGATAAGTTTATTGAGACATCAAAAAATATTTCTGAATTACCTTTATACATAGATGAAACTCCAGCAATAAGTATTGCAGCAATGAGTAATCGAGCTAGAAGAATAAAAAGATTATTTGGACTTGATATGATTGTGGTTGATTATATTCAATTAATGAAAGGCACTTTTAATAATAAAGATGGCAGAGTTCAGGAAATTTCTGAAATCACACAAGGTCTTAAAGCTATAGCTAAAGAATTATCCGTGCCTGTTGTTGCTCTTTCGCAACTTTCAAGAGCAGTTGAACAAAGGGACGATAAAAAACCACAATTATCAGATCTAAGAGAATCTGGTTCAATTGAACAAGATGCTGATGTTGTAATGTTTGTATATAGAGAAGCTTATTACTTAGAAAGAAAAGAACCAAGACCAGCAACAGTAGAACATGCGGAGTGGCAGGCAAAAATGAACGAGGTTTCTAATTTAGCAGAGATAATTATTGGTAAACAAAGACACGGTCCAACAGGAAATGTAATGTTAGAATTTGAGGCAATGTTTACTAAATTTAAGGATACTCAAACGAGCTAAATTCCAATATAAAAGGAGTAAATGCTTGCCCAATTTTATCAAAACATAATACTTAAAAATCCAAAGTCTATTTTTTTTATATTATTAATAGCACTAATCAATTTTGGTTATTATTCAAAAGATTTTAGATTAGATGCCTCCTCTGAAACACTTCTTATCGAAGGAGATCCTGATCTTAAATATCTTAAGGAAGTTTCAAAAAGATATGGTTCAAAAGAATTTCTTATTTTAACTTATACTCCAAATGAAGGAATGGTTACTGATGTTTCAATCAATAATCTTTTGAGTTTAAAGTACAAAATTCAAAGCTTGGATTGGGTTCATAGTGTTATTACTTTGCTAGATATCCCCTTACTGAATAGTACTGACTCCCCATTACAAGAACGACTTAAAAATTTTAAAACTTTAAAAGATGAAGATATTGATCGTGAACGAGGTTTCAATGAAATATTAAATAGTCCTGTTTTTAGAAATTTTGTAATTAGTGAAGATGGAAAGACAAGTGGTATTATTGTTAACATAAAAAAGAATGAGGAATTAGAAAATATTAATGAAAAATCAAAAAAAGAATTAGAAAATTACAGAGATCAGATTAAAAAACAAAACCATCAAAATATTCTTGAAATTAGAGATGTTATAAAAAGTTATGAAGATATAGGAAAGATTCACTTAGGTGGAATACCTATGATTGCTGATGATATGATGTCATTTATAAAAAGTGATATCATTGTATTTGGTATAGGTGTTCTTTTATTCATCATTGCAACCTTATGGTTTGTTTTTAGAAAATTAATTTGGATTATAGTTCCTATTAGTAGCTGTTTTTTTTCTGTAATTATAATGATGGGAATATTGGGATTGTTAGGATGGAAGGTCACAGTTATTTCATCTAATTTTATTGCTCTAATGCTAATTCTTACAATGGCAATGAACATTCATATAAGTACAAGATTTTTACAATTAAAAGAAAAACAACCAAATAAAAATATTTTAGATTTAATTACTTTGACAACTGATAAAATGTTTTGGCCAATTTTATATACAGTTTTGACAACTATAATTGCATTTCTTTCTCTAATTTTTAGTGGAATAAAACCTATTATCGATTTTGGATGGATGATGACTTTGGGATTAATCACATCTTTTATAATTACTTTTACATTACTCCCTACTCTTATTAATTTAGTGCCCCAAGAAAATATTTCTTTAAAAGAATATAAAGACTCATTTGTTACATCATTTTTTGCAAAAATATCTCAACAAAATCATAAATCTATTTTTGCTATTACTGGTTTGGTAATTATATTGAGTTTAATTGGAATAAGTCGTCTTGAAGTAGAAAACAGTTTTATTAACTACTTTGATAAAAAGACAGAAATCTATAAAGGAATGAAACTTATAGACGAAGAATTGGGTGGTACAACGCCTTTAGAAGTAATATTGAAATTTCCAAAAAAAGAAAAACTAAAAAATGAAGAAGAAGAAGAATTTGAAAATTGGGGAGAAGAAAATAACAATGATGATGAAAAATATTGGTTTACAAAAGATAAAATAGATAGAATAGCATCGGTACATAATTATTTAGATGCCTTACCTCAAGTTGGAAAGGTACTATCTTTTTCATCAATAATTGATGTAGCGACAATATTAAATAATAATAAACCCTTAGGTACATTAGAAATGGGAGTTTTATATTCTAAAATACCAGAAAGTATAAAAACAGAGATAGTTAATCCTTACATTTCAATTAAAGATAATGAAGCAAGAATTAGCGTCAGAATAATCGACTCTCAAGAAAACTTACGAAGAAATGATTTGATAAAAAAAATAAATTTTGATCTTAAGGATAAATTAGGCTTAGAGGAAAAAGATTTTAAACTTGCTGGTGTTTTAATATTATTTAACAATTTGCTTCAAAGTTTATTTAAATCACAAATACTTACCTTAGGCTTAGTAATGGCTGGGATATTTGCTATGTTTTTTATTCTTTTCAAAAATGTAAAATTATCTTTGATTGGTGTGGTTCCAAATTTTATTGCTGCCTTTTTTATTTTAGGAATTATCGGCTTACTGGGTATTCCATTAGATATGATGACTATAACTATCGCTGCTATTACAATTGGAATTGCAGTTGATAATAGTATTCACTATATTTATAGATTTAGAGAGGAATTCAATAATTCTAATGATTATAATAAAACTCTTGAACTCTGTCATTCAACAGTTGGTAGGGCAATTTTAAACACCTCGATTACAATTGTTTTTGGTTTTTCAATTTTAGTTTTATCTAAATTTATTCCAACCATTTATTTTGGTATTTTCACCGGACTGGCAATGTTATTAGCAATGATTTCAGTTTTAACATTACTCCCAACCTTAATACTATTAATCAAACCATTTGAAAAATAATTAAATGTTAGATGTAATAGTTGATTTTTATGAAAAGATTTCAATTATAGATTTAATCTATTTAATTTTTACAATCCTTTCTTTGATTAAATGCTATAAAAAAGGTTTTGTTTTAAGTATTCTTTCAATGGCTAAATGGTTACTTGCATACATAATAACTTTAATAATTTTTCCAAGAGTTAAACCATATTTAAAAGATATTATTGACAACGAATATGTTCTTGATGTTGGGCTTGGAATTTCAATATTCATAATTGTGATTTTTTTAGTTTTAATGATTAATAGAGGAATTAGCAAAGCTATTAAATACACTGGCATTGGGAGTTTAGATACTTTATTTGGATTCTTTTTTGGATTTATTAGAGCTTATATTATTTGTGTATGCATCTTTTCAGGTGTGCATATAGTCTATAATTACAGTAAATGGCCAATAAATTTAGACAAATCATATATCTTCCCATATTTAGAAAAAGGTAGTAATTATTTATTGAAAGAATTTCCTGATGAAAAAACATATCAAGACTCTAAAGAAAAAATTGAAGAACTTTGATCCTAAATTAAAAGAAGAATGTGGTGTATTTGGTGTTAGTAATGCTAAAGATGCATCTGCATTAACAGCTCTTGGGCTTCATGCTCTTCAACATCGAGGTCAAGAAGGTTGTGGAATAGTTACTTTCAATGGAGAGCAGTATTTTTCCGAAAAAAGATTTGGTTTAGTTGGGGATAATTTTAATAAAGAAAAAGTTTTAAATAAACTTCCAGGGAACTTTGCAATTGGTCATAATAGATATAGTACTACAGGTGAAAATACTTTAAGAAATATTCAGCCTTTCTTTGCAGATACCAATGCAGGAGGTATTGGTGTTGCTCACAATGGAAATTTAACAAACTCAATTTCACTAAGAAATAAGTTGGTAGAAGATGGTGCAATTTTTTATACTACTTCTGATACTGAAACTATAGTTCAATTAATAGCTAAATCAAAAAGAGGTAATACTATAGATAAAATAGTTGATGCTATTTTTCAAATCCAAGGTGGTTATGCTTTAGTTATGCTTACTCAAAACTCCTTGGTTGGAGTGAGAGATCCTTACGGAATTAGACCATTAGTGATTGGAAAATTAAAAAATAGTTATGTTTTGGCTTCTGAAACATGTGCATTAGATATTATCGGTGCAAAATTTATAAGAGAAGTTGAGAATGGAGAAATAGTTTTGATAGAAAAAGATGAACTAAAAAGTATAAAGCCTTTCCCACCAAAAAAAGTTAGGCCTTGTGTATTCGAATATATATATTTTGCAAGACCAGACAGTATTCTAGATGGAAAGACTGCTTATGAACATCGAAAAAGTCTTGGTTCAGAACTTGCTAAAGAAAACGATATAGATGCAGATATTGTTGTTCCTGTACCAGATTCTGGTAATGCAGCAGCATTAGGTTTTGCTCAATACCTTGGCATGAAATTTGAGTTAGGGTTAGTTCGAAATCACTATGTAGGAAGAACTTTTATAGAACCAAGCCAAAAAATAAGAAGTTTAGGTGTTAAATTAAAATTAAATGCTAATCAATCAGCAATAAAAGAAAAAAAAATAATTTTAATTGACGACTCTTTAGTTAGAGGAACTACATCACATAAAATAGTAAAAATGCTTTATGATGCTGGAGCTAAAGAAGTCCATGTAAAGATTGCGTGTCCTGAAATTAGATTTCCTGATTTTTATGGTGTAGACACTCCAACTAAAAAAGAATTGCTGGCTGCGAATAAATCTAATAATGAAATCTGTGATTATATAGGTGCAAAATCTTTAAAATTTTTATCTTTAGAAGGTATGTATAGAGCAATAGGATTTAAAAATAGAAATGAAACTTATCCACAATTAACTGATCATTATTTTACTGGAGATTATCCAGTTAAACCAATTGATGAACTTGGTGACAATAAAATAACTCAATTATCTTTATTGAGCACTGCATCAAATAATTAAATGAAAACTGTAAATTTCACAGAAATGAAATCTGGCACTAAAGATGAATATCTTTTGTTAGATAAATATGAACAGGATTACATCAATGGAACAGCTGATAGAATTTTAAATTTTATGAAAGGTCTTACTTCCACATTAGAGGGTTATAAAATTTCAAGGCTTGAACATTCACTGCAAACAGCAACCAGGGCATTTAAAGACAAAGCAGATGAAGAAATGGTTGTTGCAGCCCTATTGCACGATATCGGAGATGAATTGGCACCTTTAAATCACTCAGAATACGCTGCTGCAGTAATCAAGCCTTATGTTAGTAAGAAAACTCACTGGATAATAGAGAAACATGGTGAGTTCCAAATGTATTATTATGCTCATCATTTGGGAAAAAATAAGAATCAAAGAGAAAAATATAAAGATCACGAGTACTATAACGATGCTGTAAACTTTTGTGAAAAATGGGATCAGGCTTCATTTGATCCAAATTACGAGAGTATGACACTTGAAGATTTTGCTCCAATGGTTAAAAGAATATTTTCAAGAAAACCATATTCTTTAATTTAAATAATGAAATAAATTACTATTTAAAATCTAATGGTAGATACTAAAGAAAAAATTATTGAATATTTTCAATCAGGCATCAAAGATAAAAAAAACTTCAAGATTGGAATTGAACATGAAAAATTTTTATTTGATAATAAGAATGATAAACGTATTGATTATTCAGCAATAAAAGAAATGTTTTCAGCCTTATTAGAATTTGGCTGGAATCCAATTTTAGAAAAAAAAAATATAATTGGATTAAATAAGGGAGGTAAAAATATTACTCTTGAACCAGGAAATCAAATAGAGTTATCAGGTGATAAACTTAACAATATTCATGAAGCATGTGCGGAGTCACATGATTATTTATTTGAACTCAAACAAGTAACAAAAAAACTTAATCTAAGTATCGTAAGTGCTGGATTTGACCCAATATCAAAACTTAATGAAATCCCAAATAATCCAAAGAAAAGATACAAAATAATGACAAAAGATATGCCACTTGGTGGGAAGTTGAGTCTTGATATGATGTATCGAACTTGCGGAACTCAATTAAATATTGATTATAGCTCTGAAGAAGATTTTACAAAAAAATTTAGAGTTGTTAATTCGATTGTTCCAGTTTCAATTGCATTATTTGCGAATTCCTCAATAGTTGAGAGAAAAAAAAGCAACTATTTATCTTATAGATCAAAAGTTTGGCAAAACACTTCTCGAGGTGGATTACCAAAATTATTTTTGGATGATCTAAATTTTGAAAAATATACAGATTATATAATAGGCTTCCCAATTTTATTCATCCAAGATGGAGAAAACTATATGTCGGGGAAAAAATATACATTTCAAGATTTTATGAATAAGGAAATAAATGAAATTGATAATAGATCACCAACTCAGAATGATTTATCCACTCATCTTAGTACAATATTTACCGAAAATAGATTAAAAAAATATATAGAACTTAGATCAATGGATACTTGTGGTTGGGATTGTTTGTGTGCGGGTCCAGCTTTTAATGTTGGTTTATTGTATGGAAATTTAGATGAGGTTTATGATTTAATTTCTAAATGGGATAAAAATAAAATAATGAATGCTTACCTCGAGTCTCCTCAAAAAGGGTTTAATACACAATTAATGGGTAAGGACCTTCTTTATTGGGCATCAACTTTATTAGATTTATCAAGAAAAGGTTTAGAAAATAGAGATGTACTTAATAAAAGTAATAAAAATGAAAGTTTATTTTTAAATCACTTACAAAATGTAATTGATAATAAAACCACAAATGCAGATCATATGATTAGTAAATTTTCAAAAAATGAAGATTTAAGTGTGCTGTATGATAAATAAAATTGTCGCAATTCAAGGAGACCATCCATCATCTCTAAATCCTAAAACAGATACCAGTATTTTTTTGGCTAAAGAAATTCAAAGAAAAAAATATAAAATATTTTTTTATGAACCGAAAAATTTATCAATAATTAACTCTAATGTTGTTGCTGAGGGTTATTTCATAAAATTTAATTATAATAAAAAAAAGTTTTTTAAGATATTAAAAAAGAAAAAAATGTATCTAACTAATTGTAGATTTATTTTGATAAGGCAAAATCCACCTTTTAATCTAAATTATATCACGACAACATATATTTTAGATACTATTAAAGATAAAATAAAAATTATTAATGACCCTACCTCAATAAGAAATATTTCTGAAAAACTCTACTCTGCTAAATATAAAAAATTTATGCCAAATACTATTTTCACTCAAAACATTAATGAGATTAGAAAATTTTTTAAAGAAAATAACAAAGTTATTATAAAACCTATTCATAGCTTTGGTGGAAATGACATTAGTCTACTATCTAAATTTAATCTCAAATTAGTAAAAAAGATTATCAAAAAATATAATTATATTATGTGTCAAAAATTTTTACCTAATATAAGCAAAGGTGATAAAAGAGTATTCATAGTAAATGGTAAAATTGTCGGAGCAATATCCAGAATACCCAAAAAAGGCTCTTTTTTAAGCAATCTAAGTAAGGGTGGTAAAGCTATTAAAGCAAATCTTTCTTCAAAAGAAAAAAAGATATCAAATAAAATTGCTAAAGATCTTAAAAAGGATAACATTTTTTTTGCAGGTATTGATTTTATCGATCAAAAACTAAATGGTGATATCAATGTTACATCCCCCACAGGTTTAAAAAATTTTTATGATCTATCAAAAATTAATATTGCAAAAACTTTTTGGAAAGAATTAAGAGCATGAGAAATCTAACTGATCAACAAAAAGGTTCTTTAATGGCTTTTGTGGCTGTAATGTTTATTACACCAGACTCTTTATTTATAAGACTATCTAATGTTGATACCTGGGGTTTAGTTTTCTATAGAGGTATAATTCCATTTTTTACTGTTTTTTTAGGTATGCTTTTAATTTATAAATTAAATTTCTTTAAAATTCTGTTTACTAGCGGTTACCATGGGCTTATTTACATTGGAACATTCAGCTTAACAAATATAACTTTTGTAGTTTCTATTCAAAATACTAATGTTGCCAACACATTGGTAATGATTGCTACAGCTCCTATGTTATCAGCTATTCTTGGGGCAATTTTTTTAAAAGAACCACCCGATAAAAAGACATGGATTTCAATAATTGTGACTTTTTTAGCTATAATTTATATTTTCTTCGACTCTATAAAATTAGGTAATTTTTATGGAGATATTCTAGGATTTGTCACAGCATTAGGTTTAGCAATAGGAGCCGTAACGATAAGATCTGCCAAAACAAAAAATTTGGTTCCTGCTGCTGTTGTTGGAAAATTATTTGTTGCCACTTTTGCTTTATTTTTTATTGAAAGTTTTACTCTTATAGACAGAGATCTATTTATTATACCTTTAATGTGTATTCTTTGTGTTGCTATACCTTTTGTATTAGTAACTATAGCCCCAAGGTTTATTCCAGCTGCGGAAGTAAATTTATTTTTTTTATTAGAAACCATAATAGGCCCTATATGGGTCTGGTTGATAATTAAAGAGCAACCAAGTATAGAGACTCTTCAGGGTGGGGTTATAATAATCGCTACAATAGCAATTCACTCATTTTTAAAACTAAGAAATTCTTAAGCTTGTCACAATTAAGACTTTATTTGATAATACACCGCAAATGGTAACAGCGGTTTATTATGAATAAAGTTTTAAAAAATTCTTGGGCATTATTTTTAGGAATGGGATTTCTGATGATGGCCTATGGTTTTCAAGGGTCACTTTTAGGTGTTAGGGCTGTTCAAGAAGAGTTTAGTCTTACTGCTACCGGCTTTATGATGTCAGGATATTTTGTTGGTTACTTTATAGGAGCCGCAACCATTCCAAATATTATCTCAAGAGTTGGTCATATTAGAGTTTTTGCTGCTTTTGCATCTTTGGCATCTTTAGTAATCTTGGTGCACTCAATATTGATAAATCCATTTATTTGGTTTTTACTAAGAGTACTCACCGGAATAAGTATGGTTTGTATTTATACGGTAGCTGAAAGTTGGTTAAACGATAGATCAAGTAATAAAAATAGAGGAAGTGTTCTTTCTATTTATATGGTGATACTTTATGGTGCAATGGGTATTGGAATGTTCTTGCTTAATTTTAGCAGTCCCAAAAATTTTCAACCATTTATACTAATTTCAGTAATTACATCAGCTGCACTAATCCCAATTTTATTAACTAAAAAAAAACCACCAACATTTAAAAAAATTAAGGCAATGAGTTTAAAAGATTTGTACGAAGCTTCACCATTTGGGATGGTAAGCTCACTCTTTTATGGCACAATACAATCTGCTTTGTTCACTTTAATTGCGGTCTATGCTACTTCAATGAATTTTTCTATTTTAGAAATATCAATCGTTACATTTCTTTTAGCAGTTTCTGGTGCAATTGCTCAATTTCCAATAGGAAAAATTTCAGATATTTATGATAGAAGAAAAGTAATAGTTTTTAGCACATTTGGAGCTGCAATTTTTTCAATTTTAACGATTATTGTTTCTAGACAAATGTATTTGCCTGATGGTCTTGCCACTAGCAAAACATGGTTTTATATTTTTTTTATTTTATTTTCTTTTTGTAGTTTACCGATGTTCTCTCTAATTTTAGCTCATACAAACGACTATATACCTAAAGAAAAATTTGTTGCAGCAGGTGCAGGCCTTCAATTTGCATTTGGATTGGGAGCAATGAGTGGTCCTTTCTTATGTTCAATAGTAATGGATATAATCGGTTCAAATGGATTTTTTATATTCTTATTTTTATTTCATTCAATAATTGGACTTTTTGGGATCCACAGAATGAGAGTAAGAAAAACAGTTGATAATCCTGACTCACAGTTTGTGGCTATGCCTCAAACGATAACACCTGCAGGAATTGAATTAAATCCTACAACTGAACCTATAGAGGAACCTAAAAAAGAGGAAATAAAATAAATTAAGCAATTTTATCTATATGATTACTCATTTTAGACAAAACTTGCTTTTTTGTTAATCTATCTGTACGAATTACGATTGCATTTTTGACTTTTATCAATGGACTATTTTTTCTCTTTTTATCCATCTGAGTTCTTTTTTTAAGAGATTTTTTAACTTCTTTAAGTGAAACTTTTTTCTTAAGTTCCAACCATCTTCTATAACTTGATGTATTTAAATTACATTGAAAATAAAAGGCTAAATCATATTTAGGATTCTTAGCTAAAACTTTACTGGCAATATCTCTTCCTTCAACGCAAATTCTTTTGTTGGATCTAATTATTCTCTTTTGTAATCGATTGACTATTTCTCTAACTTTTTTATTTTTTGCTAAAAAAGCTACATGATTGCTTATTTCCTCAGAATGTAAGTTTTCTCGTGAAATGGTCTTATAAGTTAAATTTCTAAATTTTTTTTTTATAAATGGAACTATTTTTTTTGGATTATGTTTTAATATTAATCTACTTGCATATCTGTAAAATAAGCCTGAATTAACAAGCATCAAATTGTATTTGCGCGAAACTAACTTTGAAGCTGTACTTTTGCCAGAGGCGGACTCTCCGTCGCATGCAATTATTAATTTTTTATTTTTTTTCACTAAAGTTTAATAATGTTTTGATGACTTTAATGCAAAAAGATTATTATAAATCATGATAATTACACAATAATAATCGCTCTCAGGTTGAAACTCAAAATAAACACAAAAGAAAAAATTTTCTTATCTTGGTATTGAAACCTTTTTAAATCTTTGTTCAAATAGATTTTTTAAAAAATGCCATACAAAAAAAATATAAAAACTAAAAGTAGAAAAAAAAGCAATTCCAAAAAAAATGGTTTAGCGAAAATAGCAACTATAACAACTAAATCTTTAAGTAATGCTTATGTTAATTTTAAAAAGAACCAAGAATTAAAAAAAATTAAAGAAATCAAATTAAAAAAACTTCAAGAAAATAATGAACTTCTTAGAGAAAAAAAAGAAATCAAAATTTGGGAAGAAAAATTAAAAAAAGAAGATAATAAACTTAAGATAAAAGAAGATGAGTTAAAAACAAAAGAAAGAGATTTAAAAACTAAAGAAGAAAAGCTTAAAATTGAGAATGAAAGATTGATAAAAAAAGATGAAAACTTAATTTTAGTAACTAATGATTTAAGAAATAAAGAAAGAGAGCTCAAAATAAAAGAAGAAGAGCAAAACAGAAAAGATATTGATTTAAGTGCAAGAGAAGAAGAACGTAAAAATTTAGACTTAAAAGAAAAAAGAAGAAGAGAAAGAGCTTTAAAAGTAATTAAACAAGAGGAAGAAAAGCAAAAGCAACTGGAATATGTCAAAATTAAAGAATGGGAAGAGAAATTTGATAGAGAACAAAAAGAGAGAGAACATAAAGAAAATTTAAGAGAGCAAAGACTGAGAGCAAAAGAATTAGAAAAATTAAAAGCATTTGAAGAAAAAGAAAATATCGTAGATAATAATTTTTCTAAGGGATTAGAAAAATTTGATTTTGATAAGACTAAAGAAAATTAAATTTTATTATAAAATTTCTATTTGATCATCAATGTAAATTTTAGAGGATGATAAAATTTTGCAGCGCAGTCCTCCTCTTCTCAAAAATTCTTTAAGAATGTTTTTTTGATCCAATACTTCAGTCAAATGTCTGCAAGGTCTGCATAAATCGATACCTTCAACTTTAACCTCACCAATTTTTAATATCTTGCCAACTAATTCGTTCAACTGAATGCCTTTAGTGACTATGTTTCTCCTAAAATCTAAATAAGGAATATTTAAACCAAACTTTAAGTTATAATAATCAATATTTTCAGACTCTATAAGTGAAAGCTGACAATACGGATCATTATATTCATTAAAATGTCTATCTCCTACAACACCTTTATTTGACAAAACCTCAATAAATTTAACTTCATTAATTTTTTTATTATTTTTATCAGTAATACCTAATTTAAAAACTTTGGACATAATTTACTATTAATGAATAACACTATAATATTTAAAGATAAATGAACAAAGAAAATGCAAGTAAGTTGTGGAAAATTATTCAGGAAGCTGGCGATTATTTACAAGGACAATTACCAGATCATCCAAATCATCCAAAAGGAAGAAATTCATATGCACATGTAGCTTTATGTGTGAAAGATAAATTTAATGCAAGCTATAAAGATATTCCTGATGAAAAATATAATGAAGTTATCAGTTTTATTGAATTTTTAAAAAAAAATCCAAGCTGATTTATTGTTTTGGAAAATAATCCTTTAATTCACCTTCTCTATAAACATCTGCAGTACAACAATGCAGTCCACCCCCAAATGCATAAGCATCTCGTAATTCAACCGGTATAACCTCCATGCCGAGTTTGTCGAGTTGTTCAGCTTGATACTTTTCACTTTTTTCTACACAAACTGTTTTTGGATCTAATACTAAAACATTCATTGAGAGCCAAACAGATGAATAACAAAGCGGTGGTGGTTCATTATGTGCTGGTTGAGCGGCATCAATTATCTCCCAACCATTGTTCTCAAATAACTTTCTTTGTTCTTTAGGAAGTCTTCTTTGAGGATTATTAATAATTAGTCCTTCTTTGATAGGAGTAAATGTTGCATCAATATGTATGGGATATGGATCTCCAGGAAAATTTACTGCATGAACTCTGTGATCTTTGTAATGTCTTTTCAACCAATTGATACCTTTTAAATTTGTTGTAAAGCCATGCTGAACTACCAGGTCTTTTCCAAATCTTAATACATCAGCAGCATCAAATAATGGTTCTTCCTCTGTAGTTACAAAAAATTTTTCCTCAGTCCATTTTAGTCTTTTTTGTATACCAATTTTATCTGATAAATAATCTTTTCGGTAATCTGCATCTGTTAATCTTGGTTTTGGAGCAGACTCATGTCTCATGTTTGGATCATTATTATAATATTCCTTCAAAAGTGGTCTATAACATAAATATTCAAACCATCTACATCTATAACTCATTGTTGCTTCTAAAATTTCATTTCCAACCGTCAACAAAACATCTCTTGGAGGCATACAACCAAACATAGTTTCAGCATCCCAGTCTGGTGTAGATGTTTTTTGGTTAAAATTAATTGGTGTTGGTCTATCTACTTTAATACCTCTTTTTATTAGCAAATTCGAAAAATCATCCAAAAGTTGATTTGCTTTATCAACCGTATCTTTAGTTCTTGGTCCAAATTGACCTCGCATATCACTATCTTCTGGAACTTTAGCGTCTAATGCTGGTTCTGGGGCTGGTATACAAGTGCCATCAGCTCTACCTACAATCACATGCTTTAATGGGTCCCATTCATTCCAACTGTTAACTATGATTTTATTTTCACTCATGGGAATTAATTCTTTATTATATTGTTCTCTGGCCCAAACGGAAATTTTGTAATATTTTCTGCTCCATCTTTACCTATAACCAAAATATCATGCTCTCTATAACCACCTGCACCAGGATTGCCCTCTGGTATCATGATCATTGGTTCCATTGATACAACCATATTTTCTTTAAGAACTGTGTCAATATCTTCTCTGAACTCTAGTCCAGCTTCTCTGCCATAAAAATGAGATAACATCCCAAATGAGTGTCCATAACCAAAAGTTCGATATTGAAGATAACCAAGTTCAGCGAAAAGTTCATTTAATTCGTGACAAATATCAGAACATTTAACACCTGGCTTAATCAACTCCAGTCCTTTTTTATGAACTTTTACATTTGCTTCCCAAGCTTTTAATGATGCATCATCTACATGATCTAAAAACAAAGTTCTTTCCAATGCTGTATAATATCCTGAAATCATAGGAAAAGTATTTAAAGATAAAATATCACCTTTAATTAATTTTCTATTAGTTTTTGGATTATGGGCTCCATCAGTATTAATTCCTGATTGAAACCATACCCATGTATCCATATATTCCGCATCAGGATAAGTTTTCACTATCTCTCTCTCCATTTTATCTCTAGCAGCTATTGCTATCTCTATCTCTGTGTTGTTCTCTCGAATATTTTTTACTATTTCCTCCCCTCCTATGTCAGCAATTCTAGCACCATTTCTAATAATCTTTATTTCTTCATTGGATTTGATCATTCGAAGTTTCATTAAATCTTTTGAGATATCACTAAACACTGAAAAACTAAAAATAGAGCCTATTTTTTCTCTCATATCTAACGTGACATGGTCACTTTCAATACCAATATTCTTTGGAGGCTCATCTCTGCCTATAATTGAAACTATGGCTTTTAAAAAGTTATCTCTCTTCCAATCAGTATAAATTATATTATTACAATGTGATCTTCTCCAGGGTTGACTAGCATCTATATTAGCTGAGATTGTTGATATTTTTTTATTTGTTATAATGCATCCATAAGGTCTACCAAATGAGCAATATATAAAACCAGTATAATAAGCAATATTATGCATTGATGTTAGAATAACCATATCAAGATTATTTTTATCCATAACTGATCTAAGTTTAGTTAGTCGTTCATCATACTCTTTGTTTGAAAATGGGAGCTTAACTTTTTCACCATTTTTTAAAGAAAAAAAATCTGGTCGTTCCATAAAATAAGGTCAATTCAAACCGATATATCTTTTATTCCATTTCATGATTAGACTGTAGTAAAATAAAGACATAAAAAGAAAGAAACCACCAACTATAGTATTAGTTGATGGAATTTCATTAATTCCAAATAGTGGCAACCAAACCCAAAAAATTCCTCCTATTACCTCTGTCAAAGATAATAATGTAAGTTCTGCAGCTGGAATAGCCTTTGAACCTATAGAGTATAAAATTAAACCAAGACAAACTAGAGTGCCATGTAATGAAAACATTGAACTATTATAACTTGTTGTAAAAAAAGGTTGTTTTGTAATTAAAATCACAATAGTTGCAAATATAAAACAAAATAGGCCTGCTACTGCCACTGTAGTAAATTTTGGTGTCTCTTTTCTCCATCTAAGTGTTACAGAAAAGACCGAAAAACCGATAGAAGATGTAAGTCCAAAAATAAACCCTAGTAAAGAATTTTTTTCAGTATTTCCTAAAGCCATAATTATTATTCCAATAGTAGCTACAGCTATCGATATCCAAACATTAAGAGAGATTTTTTCTTTTAAAAATAAATAAGCTAATACAGCAGTAAAGAAAGGCATTGCTGCTAAACACAATAAGGTAACTGCAGCAGTTGTGTTTGTAATCGAATAAATAAAGGTAATCATTGCTACACCTAATCCACAGCCACCTATAACTCCAGATCTTCCTATTTTTTTATAATTTTTATAAAAGTTTATTCCTTCTTCAAAATATAAATACAAATTTAAAATTATAAATATAGTCAGTCCACGACCAAAAATATATTGCCAAGGAACCATATGTGGATTGTCCATATATCTAACCACTAAAGGACCAAAAGACCAAAGGATTCCGGCAAACAAAACAACTGGGATAGCAATTTTTTCATTTTTAAGTTCAATCATAAACGAATTATTAATTCTTATTTATTTCAACTACAACAAAAATGAGATCTTTTATAAAAAAATTTTATTTGATTGGTTGGGAAAGAAACAATCAACAATCTCTCCTTTTTTAAATTTATCTTTACCTGAGGGCAGTAAGACCCAAATATTTGATTGAATAAATGACTTAATTCTAAATGATTCCTGACCTTTTAATATTTGTACCTCTAATTTACCATTTTTAGTTGTACTTAATTTGCTTTTTACAAAGCGAGTAAAGTTTTTCTTTTTTATAAATTCATTTTTCAAAGTTGCTTTGAATGAGTTTTCCTCTTTTATTCCAAGTAAATTTCTTAAGTATGGATATACAAAAAATCTGAAACATGCTGCTGATGAAATTGGGTTCCCTGGTAAACCAAAAATAGCCTTTTGTTTTCCTTTTATTTTTGCAAACAAAACAGGCTTACCTGGTCTTATTGCTACACTTTTAAAATAATTAGATAATTTGAATTTATTTACCACACTTGGAACAAAATCAAATTTTCCAGCTGAAACAGCGCCTGAAGTAATAATCAAATCAATTTTTGATTTAAGCATTTTATTTATATGTGATTGAAATAAATTACTTTGGTTATCCCTCAAAATTCCACCATCTTTGAAATTAAATAAAAAATTTTTATTTAAAGAATTTATATAATGACAATTTGAATTTCTAACTTCCCAGTCTGAGATCTTTTCTTTATTTGTAATTTCATTTCCGGTTGAAAAAAATAAAATATTAGGTTTTTTTTTAACTTTAATCTTTTTAATACCTAATGTTTTAAATGCTAGTATATGATTAGATTGCAAGATTGTACCTTGCGGTATCAACAAATCACCCTTTTTATAATCAGACCCTTTAAACCTCACATGTTCAAATTTTGGAATTTTTTTATCTATTATTATATATTTTGCGTTTTTTTTGTTTGGATAGAAATTTATTTGTTCGACCGGTATTATTGTATCAAAATTTTTAGGTATTAATGCACCAGTCATTATTTCAACTGTTTGAAATTTTCTGATTTTATTTTTATTTGGTTTATTTCCTGCAGCAATCGATCCGATTATTCTAAATTTCTTATGTGTTTTTTTGTTTAATTTATATGTATCTTCAGATTTTATTGCATATCCATCGAAAGCAGCATTATTTCCCGATGGATAATACGAATGAACATAAATATTTTTTGAAGTCACTCTATTAAGACATTTATTAGTATTTATTAATTCTTCGCCCAGTCTAATAGTAGATTTCTTTAAAATAATTTTTGATTTATTGTAACTTATCATTTTTTAATAATTTTTTTGCAATTTCTAATTCTTTTTCAGTATTAATATTAAAAAAAGGATCTTTATTGTTTTCGTGTTCAAAATCAATTGTTTTTACACCTATTTCATTTGCCCAGAGTTCTACTTTTCTATCACCTCTATTTAACGCAGATTCTAATTTTTCATATAATTCTAATGACCATAAACCAAAAATATTATGTCGTTTATTTTTTGATTTCATAAAAAATAAATTACTTTTTTCTAAATTTATTTCTTTATAAAATTTGATTAGATGTTTTTTTTTAAAAAATGGGGTATCTATTGGAAATGTTGATATCCATTTGTAATCTTTTTTATTATCTCTTACCCATTTCATTGCACTAAATATACCTCCAAGAGGTCCAAGCCCTTTTTTAATATCATTAACTATAGAAATTTTATTTGAGTCCAAAAATTTGATTGGCTCATTTGTCACAATCAAAATATCTTTATAAAAATCTATTATTTCAGTTAAGATATAATCAATAAGTATTTTATTACCTAATTTGACTTGAGATTTATCTCTTCCAAATCTTTTTGATTTACCTCCTGCTAGTACTACAGCTAAAATATTGTTATGATCCATCAAACAAAATATAAAACATTAAAATTTGATTTAAAGAGATAATATGGATTTACGAATTTTAGAAATAGCATCAAATACTGAGAATAATAAAATTCTCGAAAAACATACACATAAATCAAAAAATAAAAATCCAATTTGTGGTGATGAAATGGAAATTAGTCTTATAGTCGAAAATAATAAAATTATAGATATGGGTTATCAATGCAAGTCATGTGTTTATTGTCAAGCATCTGTTAGTCTTCTTTCACAAAATATCAAAGATAAAAGTTTAGATGAAGTAAAAGATTTTATCAAAATTTGTGAAAATATTTTTGAAAATACAAAAATAATTTTAGAAAAAAAATGGATTAGTTTTAAAGAGCTTTTTGATAAAAAAAATATATCAAGAAAAGAATGTTTGCTTCTTCCTATGAGAACTGTATTAAAAGCATTAAAATTGTAATGATAAAACTAAATAAAGAAATTTTTAAAAAAGCTTTGCTTGCAGGAATATTTTCTGCATTTACTATAGGAGTGCTCACAATTTTAACTTATAAAAGTTCCTTAGGACTATTTTTAGCTGGGTCTTTTGGGTCATCAATGGTTTTGTTGTTTGGTTTTCCAGAAAGTCCTTTTGCTCAACCAAAAAACGTTTTTTTTGGACATCTGGTAACTGCAATGGTTGGTGTAATTTTTGTAACATTAATTCCTTTGCCAATGTTCATCAATATAGCTTTAGCAGTTGGTGTAGGAATTTTTTTTATGATACTCTTAAATGTGGTTCACCCGCCTGCGGGAGGAAACCCAATATTGGTAATTATTGGGAGTGTTTCATATGATTATTTACTAAGTCCAATTATTTTTGGATGTTTAATAATTATTTCACTGGCAATTCTGATTAATAAATTTTTACTTAAAAAGAATTATCCGCTAAAATGATCTGATGAATTCAAAGTATAAGGTCATCAAATTTAAAAAAAATAAATTTGAGAATTTCGATGATTTAATCTCAATAGAAGAACCACTAGAAATTTCACTAAAATATAAAAATCAAGATAGTTGGGAGACGAATAGTTTGTCAATTACAATGAGAACTCCTGGTCATGATAAAGATTTGGTTAGAGGTTTTTTATTCAATGAACAAATTATTGAAAATTTAAAAGATATTGAAAATATTGAGAGTTTTGGTGATAAAGTAGGTCAATACAATATTCAAAACAAAATACTTGTTACTTTAAATAACTCTAAAAATATAAATATTTCAAAAATTAAAAAAGATTTTTTGACAAATTCATCTTGTGGTGTGTGTGGTAAATCTTCTCTTGATGCTTTAGAAATTATTAAAAAAGATAAAACTCCAAAATCAAATCCAAAATTATCTAAAGAAGTAATAATAAGTTCACCGTCAGTTCTTAAAAAAAACCAATCTGAATTTACGAAAACCGGTGGTATTCATGCAAGTGGATTATTCTCATCAAATGGAAAACTGATATCTTTGAGGGAAGACGTAGGTAGACACAATGCATTAGATAAATTAATCGGCGATTCATTGATAAATAACCGCCTTAGGCCAAATGACCAATTTATTACATGCTCTGGGCGCCTAAATTTTGAATTAGTTCAAAAAGTTTTGATGACTAATATTGGGTTAATGATTGGGGTAGGTGCGCCAACTAGCCTAGCAATTGATCTTGCGAATAGATTTGACATGACCTTAGTAGGTTTCGTAAAAGAAGACAGTTTTAATATTTATACAAATAACCAAAAAGTTATTGTGAGCTAAAAAAAAGGAATATTGCGGTGTCTAAAAACATAAGTAATTTATCTGGAAGAATTGGTTTAAAAGACAATTTATTCAAAAAAATGTCTGAAAATGTTCTTAATAACTCACCGAGAGATATTAAAGAAATAGCGAAAGAATATAATTTAGGTGTTTCAACTATTCATGGTGCTGAAAGTTTTTATGAATTTTTAAGACCCTCACACAGAGAAAAAAAAGCTTTTGTTTGTAATGGAAGTGCTTGTATGTGTGCTGGTACTCAAGAAAAATTAAAAAATAAATTAAAAGAAAAATTAGGCGACGATAAAGTTGGAGAAATGTTTTGTCTAGGACATTGTTATGAAAACAATGCATTTCATTATGATGGAGAAAATTATGCTGGAAAAGATATTGAAAAAATTGATCAAATTTTAAAAGGTGAAGAAATTAAACAAGAAAAATTTTTTTCAAAAAGTTATGCAACAACAAGTTTCTTGATGGATGATAAATTATCTTCTACAGAACAATTCAAAGATCAATTAAGTAAATTTCTTAAAATAGATAAAAAAGAAATAGTAAAATCATTACTAGATTCAAATTTAACCGGAAGAGGTGGTGCTGGTTTTCCTACGGGAATGAAATGGGATTTTTGTAGTAAAGCAAAGGGAGATAAAAAATATGTTATCTGCAATGCTGATGAAGGAGACTCGGGCGCTTTTTCTGATAGATACTTGTTAGAAGATCAACCATTAAAAGTTATTTTTGGGATGGTAATATGTGGATTTGTTATAGGAAGTAATGAAGGTGTTTTATACATTAGAGGTGAATATCCAAAATCTATTGAAGCTATAAATGGAAGTATTAATGAACTAAAAAAATTAGGACTTTTAGGTGAAAATATTTTAGGAACAGATTTTTCATTTGATTTAGGAATTTGTATTGGACAAGGTGCGTATATCTGTGGAGAAGAAACAGCACTAATTGCATCAATCGAGGGTAGAAGAGCTGAAGTAGATGTTAGACCACCCTTCCCGGTCACTGAAGGACTTTATAAAAAACCTACAGTGGTAAATAATGTTGAAACTTTAGCTGTTGCATCTGGAATATTAATAAATGGATCTAATAAATTTTCTTCTATTGGTAATAAGAAATCTGCAGGAACTAAATTAGTTTGTTTAGACAGTTTTTTTAATAATCCTGGTGTTTATGAAATAGACATGGGTACACCAATGAAAAAAATTTTTAATGAAATTGGTGGTGGCTATAAAGAAGAATTAAAAGCATTTCAAATTGGGGGTCCTTTAGGTGGTGTTGTTCCTCTAGCTGAAATTGATAACTTAAATTTAGATTTTCAAGAATTTACCTCAAAAGGGTTTATGTTAGGTCATGCGAGTGTTGTAAGTATTCCAAAAGATTTCCCTATGACTGAATATATTCATCATTTATTTGAATTTTCAGCAGAGGAATCATGTGGGAAATGTTTTCCTGGAAGACTTGGATCTTATAGAGGTAAGGAAATGTTTGATCAGGCTAAGAGAAAGACTGCTAAAATTCCATTAAAATTATTAAATGAATTATTGGTAACTATGCAAAAAGGCTGTTTATGTGCTCTTTGTGGTGCAATTCCAACTCCCATTATGAACATCTTAAAGTATTTTGGTGATGAAATGAAAAGTGATATGGTAAAAGATAATTAATGAGTTCAGAAAAAAGAAAAATTGCTTATATAGATGGTAAACCATATGAAATTGGTGCCAATCACACGTCTATTTTAAAGTTTGTAAAAAGTTATGTTGGAGAAAAAAAAGTTCCAACACTTTGTGATGATCCAAATCTTGCTCCGTACGGCGCATGTAGAGTTTGTTCTGTTGAAGTAGCATTAGAAAAAGATGGTCCGACAAAAGTGGTTGCATCATGTCATACTCCAGTAGCTGAAAATCAACATATTTTTACTTCAAATGAAAACCTTCAAAGTTTAAGAAAAAATATTGTTGAATTAGTTTTAACTGATCATCCTATGGAATGTAATACTTGTGAGGTAAACAATAACTGTGAACTACAAACTGTTGCATATGATTTGGGTATTTCAGATCACAGATATAATAGTCCTAAACAACATAAAGGTATTCCAAGAGATACTTCTCATGATTATATGAGAATGAATTTAGATAATTGTATTAACTGTGGAAGATGTGTAAGAGCTTGTGATGAAATTCAAGGTTCATTCGTCCTTACAATGTCTGGAAGAGGATTTGAGTCTAAAATAACAACCGATAATGACATGATGTTTGGAGACTCATCTTGTGTTTCCTGTGGAGCTTGTGCACACACATGTCCAACTGATGCAATTTCAGACGTTTTTCAATCAAAATCAGCAGCTGTAGATAAAAAAGTAAGAACTACATGCTCTTACTGTGGTGTTGGTTGTAACTTAGAAGCATCAATAAAAAATGATAAAGTTGTAGCGATTGACACTCCAAAACAAACAGAAGTGAATGCTGGACACACTTGTATTAAAGGTAGATATGCTTTTGGTTTTTATGATCATCCGGATAGACTAAAAACCCCCTTGATAAAAAGGAATGGAAAATTTGAAGAAGCAAGCTGGGATGAAGCTTATGATTTCATTAAAAAAGAAATGCAAAGAATTATAAAAGATCATGGACCAGATGCATTTGCAGGAATTTCGTCTGCAAGATGTACAAATGAAGAAAATTACGTTTTTCAAAAAATGATCAGAGCAGCAGTAGGAACAAATAGTGTTGACTGTTGTGCAAGAATTTGTCATTCGCCAACTGCTTGGGGAATGCAGCAAACATTTGGAACTGGTGCAGCTACAAACTCAACAGAGGATATTTATCATGCAGATCTATTTTTAGTAATTGGTGCAAATCCTACTAATGCACACCCTGTAACTGGAGCAAAAATAAAACAACAAGTTATGAAAGGGAAAAAACTTATTGTTTTAGATCCAATTACTACCGAATTAGCAAAGCTTGCTGACTATCATATAAAACTAAGACCAGGAACAAACGTTGCTGTGCTTAATATGATGTTACATTTTATAATTAAGTCAAAATTATATAACGCTGACTTTGTAAGAGATAGAACAGAAGGATTTGATAATTTTCTAAAAGAAATTGAAAGACAAGATGTAGATCATTTGGCAAAAGTTTCCGGAGTAGATAAACAACTAGTTAAAGAAGCAGCAATAGCTTATGCAACAGCTAAAAATTCAATGGAATTTCATGGTTTAGGAGTAACAGAACACGAACAAGGTTCTAAAACTGTGATGCTTATTGCGGATCTTGCAATGATTACTGGAAATATAGGAAGAAAAGGTGTTGGAGTAAACCCATTAAGGGGTCAAAACAATGTTCAAGGTGCTGCTGATATGGGTTGTCAACCACATCAAGGAGCGGGATATTTTGAAGTTTCGGATAAAAAAAATCAAAAATTTTATTCGGAAAAATATGGTGTAACTCACCCTACAAAAGCAGGATTAAAAATCCCTCAAATGTTTGATGCAGCAATTAAAAAAGATATTAAAGGAGTTTGGATAATTGGTGAAGATATTGTTCAAACAGATCCAAATAGTGCTCACGTTGTGGAAGCTATGAATTCATTAGAGTTATTAGTAGTGCAAGAAATATTTATGAGTGAAACAGCAAAACTTGCAACTGTTGTTTTGCCTGGAACTACCTTCTTAGAAAAAGATGGAACATTTACTAACACTGAGAGAAGAGTACAAAGAGTTAATAGAGCTGTTCCACCGTTGCCAGGAACAAAACCTGATGGTGTTATCGTTACAGATATGATGCAAAAACTTGGATTTGATCAACCAGACTATGATGCTGATCAAGTTTTAGCAGAAATAGCAGATATAGTTCCTTTTTTTAAAGGTATTACCCGAGAAAGATTAGGTAAATTTGGATTGCAATGGCCTGTTAAAGAAGATGGAACTGATACACAAATATTACACACAGAAGAATTTAAACTAGGAAAAGGTCGACTAAAAAGTTTTGATTGGAAAGAATCTACTGAAATCAAGAATAATCATAAAGAATATCCATTAATATTAACTACTAGTCGTGTTTTACAACATTACAATGCTGCTACGATGACTAGAAGAACAAATAATATTAATATAGTTGATGAAGATGTGTTGTTAATACATCCTAAAGATGCAGCAGAAAGAGATTTAAATACTGGAGATATTGGACGATTATATTCAGGTAGAGGTGAAGTGGCTCTTAAAGTAGAAGTTACTGATAAAGTTAAAGAAGGTATTGTTTTTACTACCTTCCATTTCCCTGAACACATGGTGAATATGGTGACTGGACATGGAAAAGATGAAGAAACAATGTGTGCAGAATATAAAGTTTCTTCTGTTCAAGTTCAAAAAATTTCTAATCAATTTAAAACTGAAGTAAAACCTAAAGAACACCAAGCAGAAGTAAGTTAGATGTAATGACCATTGGATGGTGTTTCGATAATACTTACTCTAAATTACCAGACATATTTAAAGAAAATATAAATCCACTACCAGTCAAGAAGCCTGAATTAGTAGTGTTAAATAAAGATCTTGCAAAGAAATTAGATTTAAACTTTTCAGACTTGAACAATAAAGAAATCTCAGAATTATTTGCAGGAAACTCACTTCCACCAGAAAGTAATAGTATTGCTCAAGCCTATGCAGGTCATCAGTTTGGACATTTCACAATGTTGGGTGATGGAAGAGCTGTATTAATTGGAGAGCATTTATCCAAAAAAAAAGATAGATATGATATTCAGTTTAAAGGATCAGGAAAAACTGCTTTTTCAAGAAATGGTGATGGTAGAGCTGCATTAGGACCAATGTTAAGAGAATATATTATTAGTGAAGCAATGCATAATTTAGGTATTCCTACAACAAGAAGTTTGGCTGTTGTAAAAACAGGTGAAGAAGTGGTTAGAGAAACTTCTTTGCAGGGTGCTATACTTACAAGAGTGGCTTTGAGTCATATTAGAGTAGGAACTTTTCAATATATTGCTGCAAGGCAAAAAAGAGAGGAATTAGAAATTTTATTAAATTATGTAATTGAAAGACATTATCCAAGTATTAAAAATTCTAAAAATAAATCAATTGATCTTTTGGAAATTGTTATGAAAAAACAGATTGATCTTATAATTAATTGGATGAGAGTTGGTTTTATACATGGAGTTATGAATACAGATAATATGAGTATATCTGGTGAAACTATTGATTATGGTCCATGTGCATTTATGGATGTTTATGATCCAAAAACTGTATTCAGTTCGATTGATAAAATGGGAAGGTATGCTTATTGTAACCAACCTGTTATTGCAAAATGGAACCTTTCAAGATTTGCTGAATGCCTGATACCATTAATCGACAAAGACCAAAACAAAGCAATCAAACTAGCTACTGAAATGATTAATTCTTTTGAAAAAAATTATGAGGAAAAATGGCTTAATATGATGAGAGATAAATTGGGTTTATTTGGAGTTGAAGATAAAGATAAATTTTTGATTCTTGATTTATTAACTTGGATGCATCAAAAAAAAGTGGATTATACAAATACTTTTTGTCATTTAATGAATTTTGAAATTAAAGGAAAAGAAAATTTTGAAGATAATGATTTTAAAAGTTGGAAAAAAAGATGGTATGAAAGACTAAAAATTAATAATAACGGTCCTGAAAAATATACAAAGTTAATGAGAAGTGTTAATCCACTCGTCATACCAAGAAATCATAAAGTAGAAGAAGTTTTAGAAGAGGCAAATAATGGTAATTTAGAGCCCTTAAATAAATTTTTAGAAATTTTAGATAAACCATATTCAGAACAAAAAGATATAATAAATTTTCAGTTACCCTCTTCTTCTAATGAAAAATATAAAACTTTTTGTGGAACTTAATTAAAGAACATAAGGTTCTGGTCTAGCTTTTTTTCCTAAAACTCTTTCAACTGCCATATTTGATATATCAATTGATTGATAAGAACCCGTTGTAATTAATTCTGTGAGTGCTCTACCAATTCCAGGAGCTTGCATTAATCCTCTCCCTGTAAAGCCTGTTGCTAAATAAACATTATCAAACTTAGGATGTTTTCCCACAACAGCATTATTATCTAATCTGTTGCAATCATAGTATCCTGCCCACCCTCCAGTCAGTTTTAATTCTTCCATTGCAGGTATTCTATGAGCTAACGCAGGCCATACAAGTTCTTCGAAATCATCCCATGCTGGTTCAAGATCTTTTGCATCAAATACTGATTTAGGTGATCCTGCCAAGTATTCTTTTCCTTCAGGTCGCCAGTAAACTCCTGATGTTAAATCTCCTGTCAAAGGCATTTCAGGTATATGTTTTGGACATTTAACTCTAAACACTGTGTGTTTTTGTGGTTCGACAGGTATATCTTCTAAAAGCTCTTTAGTCCAACAGCCAGCTGCTGAAATAATTGTTTTCGCTTTTATTTCTGAAAGAGATTTAACTTCACCTTTTGTAAATTCTGCACCAAGTTCTGTAGCTTTACTTTTTAATGCGCTATGAAACATAAATGGATCAATCCAACCTTCACTTTGATTATCTGTAAATGTTGCAGTTTCAATTCCCTCATTATTTATATATGGAAAAAACTTTGTTAATTCGGAACCCTTAATATTTTTTGTTCCAGCTTCACACGCTTTATGATTCTCTAAAGCTTTATATTGTTCTTCTGCATGTTCTGCACCAAACATCAATAAATATCCATTTGTAACCATGCTTGCAGTTGGTTTAGGATTTTTCTCTGTTTTTAGTAGTTCTGGAATCTGAAATATAAATTCTCTTGCAAATTTACCAAGTAAAATATTTTCTTTTTGAAAAAATTGTCTCCTAAAACCACCAAGTGAAAGTGGAAAGGAAGCAGTTTTATAAGTTGGATCTCTTTCTATTACTTTAACTTTTCTACCTTCTTTTGATAAAAAATAAGCTGTTGCTGCTCCAATTATCCCACCACCAACTATTACAACATCATCCATTTAATTTAATATTAATAGGTTAAAATTGAGAAATAGTGCATAGCAACACCAAAGTAAATAGGGAATCATTAAATAATAACTTACAAAATTGACACGTTTAAATCTTATAATAAGAATAATTATCAATAAAATTAGAATTATTAAAACAATTAGTGCTAAAAATATTTGATGGAAACCAAAAAAAACAATACTCCAAGTTGTATTAAATATTATATGAATAAAATAAATATAAACTGTATTCATATCACGATTCTTTGTATGCCAAAAAAACCAGATAGCTAAAGTCATCATAAGATATAAAGTTGTCCATACAGGTGCAAAAATCCAATCAGGAGGATTATAATTTGACTTTATAAGTTGTGAATACCAGGGTTCCTTTAAGCTTATTGACGCCAAACCCCCAATAAATGAGGCAGAAAAAGTAATTACAAAAAAAAGTATAAACGAAAAAAATTTATTTTTTAACATATAAGTATTATACATCTTTATATAATGAATAAAAAAACAATTTGGATAACTGGTGGAAGCACTGGTATTGGTAAAGCACTAGCATTAAAATTTGCTAGCAAAGATTGGAATGTAGCGATTTCAGCAAGACGCGAAAATCTACTTAAAGAAATTTCAGATAATAATGAAAATATACATGGATTTCCCCTAGATGTAACAGATAAGTCAAAATGTAAAGAAGTTTTTGACCAAATAAAGAATAAGTTTCAAAGTGTTGATATTTGTTTTTTTTCAACTGGGACTTGGAATCCAAAAAAGGAAAAAGACATTGATGTTGAGCAAATAGAAGATGTGTTCAAGGTAAATTTTTTTGGCACAGTAAATACTATTAAAGCTGTAGAAGAATATTTCAAAAATAAAAAAGAAGGTATTATTACTATTGTTTCATCTATAGCTGGATATAGAGGTTTACCAAATTCCACTGGTTATGGACCATCTAAATCTGCTCTAAATAATTTGGCAGAGAGTTTATATTTTGATTTTAAAAGATCTAATGTACGTGTTTGCTTAGTATCTCCTGGATTTATAAAAACACCTATGACTGATAAAAACGATTTTAAAATGCCATTTTTGAAAACTACAGAATATGCAGCTGAAAAAATTTATGATGGATTAATAAATAAAAATGTATTTGAAATTCATTTTCCAAAATCATTAACACTTATACTTAAAATTTTAAGCTTCTTACCAAGTAAAATTTATTTTGGATTGGTGGGTAAAATGACTAAATATCAAAAAAAAAGTTAATCTTTAACAAAAACAACTGTAAGTTCAGCAACTTTTATACCAAACTTTGTCATAGTCGCTCTATTAATGGCTACACGGTCATCTTGTTTAAATATCCAATCGTCAAAAGTAATTTTCATTTCTTTACCTTTAACTGGCACTAAAAGAACATATTCAAATTTAAATGCTGGGCCATAAGAATAACCTTTTGCTTTTCCAACAACATCTCCCGCTGTACCCTCATAATTGTTTTCATCGATTTTAGTTATTTGCCATTGTCTATTTTGAATTTCACCATCGTCCCAATTGAATTTTTCATCAAGTATCAATTGTTTTCCGTCCCATTTTCCATTGAGATCAGCCGAAAACTGTCTTGTAACTTTACCAGATCTATTTTGCAGAACTCCCCAGGCTTTGACATTACCTGATAAGTACTCCTCTATAATTAATCTTGGTTTTTTACCTTTAAAATCCTCTGGTTTCATAGAACTATTATTTGAACAATTTGTAATTAAGAATAAAGAAATTATCAATAAAATTGCTTTAAAGTTTATTATTTTTCTCACGTCTCTCCTTTTAATTATTTATTTTGTAATGAAAATTGAATTAGGTCAATATTTTTTGATTTAAAGCCAGCCTCACAGTATGAAAGGTAAAATTCCCACATTCTTTTAAATGTTGAGTCAAAACCTTGGTTTTTAATTAAATTCCATTTTTTATTAAATTCATTTCTCCATAATGCTAATGTACTAGAATAATGATCAGCATAAGAATCATATGACTTTATAGTTAAATCATTTTCTGAAACATGTTTATTTATACTGTTTTTACTTGGAAGAAATCCTCCAGGAAAAATATATTTTTGAATGAAATCTTGTTTATTTTTATATCTATCAAATAAATTGTCATCTATTGTAATTGCTTGGATTGCCGCTGTGCCACTATTTGCTAAGTTTTCTTTTATGGTTTTAAAATAACTTTGCAAATAATTCTGTCCAACTGCTTCTATCATTTCAATTGATGCTATTGAATTATATTTATCTTTTAAATCTCTATAATCTTTAATTTGAATATTGACTTTTTCATTTAAACCACATTTATGAATTCTTTTTTTCGCATACTCATACTGTTTTTTAGAAATTGTAATACAATCTAGTTTTATATCGTATTTTTTTCCTAAGTATTCTGCAAATCCTCCCCAACCACATCCAATTTCTAAAACTTTATCTCCATTTTTTGGTTTAATTAAATTAATTAACTTTTGATATTTATTATTTTGGGCCTCACATAAATCTTGATTTTTTTCCTCAAAAATAGCACTTGAATATGTAAGAGTTTTATCAAGCCAAAGTGAAAAAAATTCATTTCCTAAATCATAATGTTTAGCAATATTTTCTTTGCTTCTACTTTTTGTATTTTTAATAAAAATATTTTTTAAAAAATTTATAAATGGTAAATCTAATAATCCAGAAAATTTGTAGATAATCTTTATATTTCGAGCTGTAATCTCAATTAGGTTTGATAGATCGTCTGTCTCAAATTCATTTCTCATATAAGACTCTGCGAAACCAATGCTACCACCTTTAATTAAATTATAGGTGAAATTGGGTTTTTTTATTCTTATATTAGCTTTCAAGGAATCTTCAGGATTACCAAATTTCATTAACTTGTCATCAAAACTTATTATTTCCAAATAACCAAAGTCAATATCCTGTAAAATCTTAAATACAATCTTATCTGCAAGGTTATGTAAGTTCATTAGCTTTCAAATGTTATATTGTTTTTAACTTTTAATTTTTTTTTTATAAATTTTATTCCTTTAGTCCACAATTTAAACGCTTCAAAATGTATCGCTGAAATAATTTTAAAGGTCATTAATGGGTGTTTTAGATACGATTTGATTAATTCTGAACTTGTGAGATCTACTCTTGTTCCATCTTGAGAGGCATATAATATTTTTTCGTTTAATTGATATTGATCAATTATGACTGATATTTTTTGTGCAGGTTTTAAAATTCTAAAAAAATAATTGCAGTTCATCTCAATAAATGGAGATACATGAAATTTTTTTTCACAATTATGTTGTAAAAGATTGTCATTTTCTACCTTAAAAATATAAGTATGTTGTTCTCCAAATGTATTTTTAACCTCATATAATATCGAAATTAATTCTTCTTTTTTGTTATAAACATAAAAAACACTTAAAGGATTAAACACATAACCTAAAATCCTTGGATAACACAAAAGTTTTATCTTAATATTTTCATGATCTATTTTATTTTCATTCAAATTTTTTTTAACCCATTCAACTAATGATGTTCCATCTCTTGCACCATGATCTTTGTCAAAAAAACTAATTAGGTTAAATCTATTGTGTGAAAAAAAACTTATATTTTTACTTAAAATATCTAGTTCTGATAAGTCAATTAAAAGTGAAAATACTTTATATTTAAAAAAATGTAACTTCGGTTTAAATCTTTTATGAATTACTGTTCCGTTATAAATTGCACTAGTCATTAAGGTTTTTTAGCATTTCAATAGATGACTTTATTCCATCTTCATGAAAACCGTAACCAAAATAACTACCGCAAAAAAGAATATTTCTTTTATTTTGTAAATTTTTAAGCTTACTTTGATATGTAAGTGCTGACTGGTCAAAATATGGATGGGTAAATTTTACTTTTTTTAAAATCTTTGATGTATCTATTTGGAAATAAGGATTCAGAGTTAAAAAAATATTTTCTTCACATTTTAAATTTTGTAATAAATTTAACCAATATGTGATTGAATTCTTTTCAATTTCATTTTTTTTAATTGAAGAATTCCATGAGGACCATGCTTTTTTATTTTTTGGCATAACCTTTTCATCTGTATGGATATAAGCAATATTCTCTTTATAACTAAAGTTATTTAGAATTTTCTTTTCATCTTCTGAGGGATCTTCAATTAATGATAGCGCTTCATCAGCATGAGTAGCTAAGATAACTTTGTCATAATTAAAAAATTCATTTTCACCACCATAATACAAATCGATTCCATTAGTACTGCATTTAATTTTGCTAACTTGATAATTCTTAAAATGCTCACCACTTATTTTAGATAGAATATTTTCAACATAAGTTCTGCTTCGATTTGAAACTGTATACCATTGAGGTCTATTTTTTAATTTGAATAAACCATGATTTTGAAAAAATTTTAAAAAAAATTTTAATGGCATTTGGTTTGCTTCATAAGGTGGCATAGACCAAATAGCAGAAACCATTGGTATTAAGTGGTAATCTATAAATTCTCTTGAAACCTTCTCTTTATTTAAATAATCACCAAGTGTTATTTCTTCATCTAACTCATTAAATTTATCAAACTTTTTGTAAAATCTTATTATGTCAAAAAACATTCTTAAAAATCTAAAATTTATAAGATTAGATCTATTAGAAAAAATTCCATTTAATCCTCTACCACAATATTCAAAGGGTGAGTCATCAACTGAAACCGAAAATGACATATCACTTTTTTCAATTTCAATTTTATTTTCATTAAAAAATCTAATTAGATTTGGATATGTTTTAAAATTAAATACAATAAAACCAATATCTACTGATACTTTTTTAGTTCCAAAAGTTAAATCTATTGTATGAGAATGTCCCCCGAAATGATCTTCTTTTTCAAATAAGTCTACGTGATGATTTTTTGATAAGTAGTAAGCAGCACTTAAGCCTGAAATTCCTGAGCCAACAACAGCAATTTTCATTAAACTTTATGCTGCATCTTCTTTAAATTCATCCATACTTGGACAAGTGCAAAAGATATTTTTATCACCGTATACATTGTCTACTCTTGCTACTGGAGGCCAAAATTTATTTGCTCGTAAAAATTTAGCTGGGTAAGCCGCCTCTTCTCTAGTATATTTATGTGTCCATTCATCAGATGCTAATTCAGTATCAGTGTGAGGCGCATTCTTTATTGGATTATCAACTTTATCAAACTTACCAGATTTTATTTGGTCAATCTCTTGTTTTATTTTAATTAATGTATCACAAAATCTATCAAGTTCAGATAAACTTTCACTTTCAGTAGGTTCAATCATCATCGTACCAGCTACTGGCCATGACATTGTTGGTGCATGAAAACCAAAATCAATTAATCTTTTGGCAATATCTTCTTCAGTTACACCTGTTTCTGATTTTATTGTTCTAATATCAATTATACACTCGTGTGCAACGTTGCCTTTAGATCCTTTATATAAAATCGGAAAATGATCTTTAAGTCTATTAGCAATATAATTTGCATTTAAGATTGCAACTTGGGTTGCAAGTTTTAATCCTTCAGACCCCATCATTTTAATATACATCCAAGAAATTGATAAAATACTTGAACTGCCCCAAGGAGCTGCTGAGACAGGACCGATCCCTGTTGCAGGACCACAGTCTTTAACAACTGGATGATTAGGTAGATATATTTGTAAATGTCTTTTACACGCAATAGGTCCCATCCCAGGTCCTCCTCCACCATGGGGAATACAAAATGTTTTGTGTAGGTTTATATGACAGACATCTGGTCCAAAATTTCCAGGTTTTGCAATTCCAACTAAGGCATTTAAATTTGCTCCATCCATATAAACTTGGCCTCCATGTTTATGAATTAAATCGCAGATGTCTGATATTTTTTCCTCAAAAACTCCATGCGTAGATGGATAAGTTACCATTAATGCTCCAAGATTTTCAGAATGAGTTTCTGCTTTTTTCTTTAAATCTTCAAAATCAACATTTCCTTCTTTATCACAACTAACCACAACAACTTTCATTCCAACCATCTGAGCACTTGCTGGATTAGTTCCATGTGCTGAGCTTGGTATTAGACAGATATTTCTATTTTTATCACCTCTATCTAAATGATATTTTCTAATTACCATTAATCCTGCATATTCACCTTGAGCACCTGCATTTGGCTGAAGTGAAACTCCTGAAAAACCAGTAATTGATCTTAGCCAATTTTTAAGGTCTGTGAACATAGTTCTGTATCCTTCCATCTGTTCAATAGGCACAAACGGATGAGGCTCTGCTAGTTCTCTCCATGAAATAGGTATCATTTCTGCAGTAGCATTTAATTTCATGGTACATGAGCCTAGCGCAATCATAGTTCTATTTAGAGCTATATCTTTATCCTCTAACTTTTTAAGATATCTAAGCATTTCAGTTTCTGAATGATAAGAATTAAAAACAGGGTGCTCTAAATATTTTGAAGTTCTTAATAAATTTTTTGGTAGATTAGGTAAACTTACTGTCGGATCTTCTTTTTTGATTGATTCAGCTGCATTAAAAATTTTTAATAGTTGATTTACTCTATAAACATTTTTCTTTTCATCAAAAGAAACAGCAAGCATTTCTGAATTTACTTTTCTTATATTAACTTTTTGGGCCAAAGCATTTTTGAAAATTTGATCAGTTTTTTCTTTAGTAACAATTGTTACAGTATCAAAAAAATAATCTGAATATAATTCGTATCCAGATTGTTTTATTTTATCAGCAAAGTTTTTTGCTAGTTGAGAAACTCTTTCAGAGATACTTTTAATTCCATCAGGTCCATGATAAATTGCATATGCTGCTGAAACTATTGCTAATAAAGCTTGTGCAGTGCAAATATTGCTAGTCGCCTTATCTCTTCTAATATGTTGCTCTCTAGTTTGTAGTGATAATCTGTAAGCTTTATTTCCATGTCTATCAACAGACACACCAACAATTCTTCCTGGCATTGATCTTTTATACTCATCTTTAGTTGCAAAAAATGCTGCGTGAGGTCCCCCATAACCCATTGGAATACCAAATCTTTGAGAACTACCAACTGCAATATCGGCTCCTAGCTCTCTTGGTGTTTTTAGCTTAGCAAGTGCGAGAAGATCACATGCTAAAATTGCTTTACCACTTTTTTTATGAATTTTACTTATTGCCTCACTAGGATTTTTAATATCACCCAAAGTTCCAGGGTACTGTAAAATTCCACAAACAATATCTTCTTTTAATTGCTCCAAAACTTTATCCTCATTGCCAACAAGAACTTTTAAACCCATAGGCTCTGCTCTTGTTTGTATGACTTCAATCGTTTGTGGATGACAATTTTCTGAGACAAAAACTAAATTACTATCACTTTTATTAAGTCTGTGACTCAAACCCATAGCCTCTGCTGCTGCTGTACCTTCATCTAGTAAAGATGCATTTGCAATATCCATTCCCGTGAAATCAACAATCATTTGTTGAAAGTTTAACAACATTTCCAGTCTTCCTTGTGCTACCTCTGGCTGATAAGGTGTGTAGGAAGTATACCAACCAGGATTTTCTAATATATTTCTTAAAATTACATATGGTGTATAGGTTCCATAATAACCCATACCAATAAAATTTGAGTAAACTTGATTTTGTTTTGAAATTGCTTTTAATTTTCTTAATGCTTCATATTCTGAATTAGATTCCCCAATGTTTAATTCACCTCTAAACTGTATTTTTTCTGGAACAGTATTATCTATTAAGTCGTCCAGTGATTTATAATTTAATTTTTTTAACATCTTTGATTGGTCCTCTTCAGAAGGACCAATATGTCTTTTTAAAAAATCTTTTTGGGAATTATGTAACATTATGATGAGCTCTCCTTCGCAAATTTATCATATTCATCTTTACTCATTAAAGAGTCCATTTCTGACTTATCTTTAATCTTTAACTTAAAGAACCATGCACTATTTTCAGGATCTTGATTTATTTTTGAAGGATCATCCACAATAGCTTGATTAGTATCAACTACCTCGCCACTCACTGGTGTATACACATCACTCGCAGCCTTCGTAGACTCAACAACTCCTGCTGTTCCATCTTTCTCTACATTAGAACCTTTTTCTGGAAGTTCTGTAAAAACTATATCTCCTAACATTTCTGTTGCATGTTTTGTAATACCAATGGTAGCTGTATCTCCCTCTAATTTAATCCACTCATGTTCTTTCGAATATTTAACTTCACTCATTAGTTTACTCCTTTTACGTAGTTTTTTTTATAAAATGGCAATCCACAAATATTTGCTGGATGTTTTTTTCCCCTAACTTCTAAAAATACTTTTGTATCCTTCTTTGAAAATTCATTTTCAACATACCCCATGGCTACTGGTCCATTAACACTTGGTCCAAAAGTTCCACTAGTTATCTCACCAATATATAAATCTGATTGATTAAATATTTTAGTTTTTTCTCGAGCTATAATTCTTCCCTCAGGTTTAATTCCAACTCTAACTTTTTGAACTCCATCGTTGAGTTGTTTAATAATAATATCTGATCCAATAAAATCACCTTTTGAAATTCTCTCTTTTGAAATTGCCCATTTTAAATTAGCTTCAATTGGTGTCTTACCTTTGTCTAGCTCATGGCCATACAAACATAGTCCAGCTTCTAGTCTCAAAGTATCTCTAGCTCCGAGGCCAATCAATTTAGCTCCTTTTTCAATTAATTTTCTTGTAAATTTGTCTGCTAATTCATTGTCGACAGAGATTTCAAATCCGTCTTCACCAGTATATCCTGAACGAGTAATATAAACTCTTTTGTCATTAAATAAAAACCAGTTACCTGTCATAAAGTTAAGATCCTCAACACCCTCAATTACATCTTTTAAAATCTCTACTGATTTAGGTCCTTGAATAGCAATCAAGGATCTTTTTTCATCTAAAACCATTTTATATTTGTTTTTTAATAATTTACTCAGGATTTCAAAATCACTTTCTTTACAAGCCGCATTAAGTATAATTAAAAAACCACCTTCTATTTTAGTGATTATCAGATCATCATATATTCCAGCATCATTGTTCATCAAAAAACTATACTTTGAGTGATTTAATTTTAACTTCTTAAGATCTAGCGGAAAAATTTTTTCAAGATCACTTACTAAATCTTCACTGCCATTTATAAATAGTTGACCCATATGTGAAACATCAAAAATACCAGAATGGTTTCTTGTAAATTTATGCTCTTCAACTATTCCATCAGAATATTGAATAGGCATTTGATAGCCAGCAAACTCAACAAATTTTGCATTATTATCTTGATGCAATTGAAATAAAGATGTTTTTTTTGTTTCCATATTAACTCATTTACCCATCTGTATATTTGCCTGAGAGTATTACTCCTTCGGCGAGAATTTAATCTCTTTCCAGAGTTAATATGTTACGGTCCTTTTTGCCTGAGAGATTCCTGGGTGGTTGCTCCTTCGGCGCTACGATATTCTGTAGTCTCTCCCGTACGATATTATTATCATAAATCTAAATGAACTTAAATGTTTATTGTGTCTCTTTTTTTGTGATAAATTTATTCAAAAATTGAATAACAACAGCTGAAATAACTATTGATCCTCCAATTAAAACAGAAATTGGTGGATTTTCATTTACAAACATCCAAGCCCATAAAGGTCCTAACACAGCTTCTGTTAACATAATTATTCCAACGAAAGCTGAAGGCGTTGATCTCGCTCCTATTGTAATAAAAATAAAACCAAAGCCAACTTGAAAAAATCCAGCTAAGAAACCCAAAAAAATATCCTTTGATGAAACCATTATTGATGGTGATAAAAGTAAACCAATAATAGCTGCAAATATTCCTGCAACTAGTTGAAGTGGAATCATGTCGACTTCAGGAAATTTTCTTACAATTATAATTAAAATAGCAAAAGAAATAGGCATTATGAAAGCAACAATATTTCCTGTCATCTGGCCTGGTGAGACTGAACCGCCTAACATTAAAAGAATACCAAAAATTGCAATTGCTATACAGCTGAGTGTTAATTTTGAAATTTTTTCTTTTAAAAAAATATATCCAAAGATTGCAAGGAAAAGAGTTTGAGTTTGAATGATAAAATTTGCATTAGCAACAGTGGTCTCATACATTGCAAAAACGTAACTTGCAAAACCTACGGATAGAATAATCCCACCAATTAGACCAGGTAAACCAGATTTGTATAGTGCACTAAATACTGTTTTTTTATAATTTATAAAAAGAAAAATACTTACAACAAGTATGAAAAATACTGATCTCCAGAATAAAATTTGCCAAAGTGTCGAACCTTCAAAAGATTTAACAATTAAACCACCAAAACTTAAACTAACAGCTCCCAAAAAAACTAAAAAAGGACCAGGTAAATTCTTTATTAAATTCATTTAAATTTGAGAAATTAAATTTTGAGTTTCTAACTCATACAATTTAAATAAAGATTCTGCACTAGATATTTCGACTTCTTTAAATTTTATTTTTGAACCTGGGGCTAATTGTACCAATTTGTCATAGTCTGCACTTATCACTACTCCAATTTTTGGATATCCCCCTATCGTACCATGATCTGAAAGCATGATGATTGGATTCCCATCAGCTGGTACTTGTATTGCACCTTTTATCAAGCCTTCTGATTTAATATTTGTGTCAATTATATTTTCTATTTTAAGCCCCTCAAGTCTCATTCCCATTCGGTCAGATAATTTTGAAATGGTAAATTCTTTTTCAAAAAAAATTTTTTTTCCTCCTTCTGAAAAATATTCAAAATT
>CACEIH010000002.1 GCA_902559565.1 uncultured Pelagibacteraceae bacterium | reverse complement strand
TTAAAGTAGGCTTTTCATTTTTTAAATTCATATCTTTTCTGGTATCTGGAAAATCTAATTCTTCAATTATAAATAATCCTTTGTTATTTAAAATACGAAATAAACTAAAAAGACTTAAAATTTGATCTTTCTGTGAATGGCTTGCATCTTCAATAATTATGTCAAATATAATTTGTCTATCTATAATATTTTCCTTAATAGATTTTTCATCAGATGAGTTTACAAAGAAATTATTCAGTCTCTTCGATTTATATCTAAATAAGTCAGGAAAAATATCACCACCATAAATTTTTGCTTTTTTAAAATAAAAAAAAAGTCCAGCGGACGCATTCCCATGAAATGAACCAATTTCTAATATATTAATTGGTAAATTTTTAAAGCTTTCAAAATATTTTTCATAAAATTGTGCATATCCATGTCCTTTAATTTTTTTCTTTTTTCGTTTATGAGGTTGTACATATTGATCTTCAAAAGAATCACCCTTGTCACTATTAAAATAATCAAAAAGTTCACTTAATTTTAAATTATTTAATGATTGAGACTCTATTTCAATCAAATCTAAATTTTTTTTTGGGGGGAAAAAAAATAAATTATAAAAATATTTGAAAGGTATAATAAAGAAAATATAAAGCCTCAAAAAAAAATTAGCTTTATCAATTCGATGCTGATAATAAATTTTATAAAATGTGGAAAATTTCATAGTTGTTAAAGAATATATTCCTTATACTTATTTAAATTTTCAACCAAATATTTAGGAAATGATTTATCTAGGTCTATTTTTTCATATTTATGTCCCCTTTCAAAAAGGTCAATCATATTATGAATTTTATCCTTAATTATTTCTATGTTTGAAAATTTATCTAAAGCAAACTCTGTGTGGGCAAAGGTTTTTAATTTTAACGATATTGCCTCTGGACTTAAAATATTATTAAAATGCCATCCAGAATTTTGAAATATTTCAATATTTTTCTCTTTATCAAATCTATAAAATTTATATTTTAAATTTTTTGATTTAACTTTTTGTCTCATAAAATCAATAGATCTCAAATTCTTTTTTTTACAAACTCTAGTTCCTTCCCAAGGACTTTCATATTTGTTGAATAAATTGAATTTATAATTAAAACATTTTTGAAAAAAAATACCGTATCTTTTTTTTAAATTAAAGTTTTTGAGAAAATTTGGATTTGGAATTTCATCCGGGTCAGAGAAAAAAATAAAGTCTTCATCATCAAATTCTGATAAATTATTAATTATATAATCTCTTTGTGAAGCTTGATTTTTCCAAACGTTATTATCAGGAAATTTTTCATTTATGACTATATGTCTAATTTTTTTTTTATCGTAATAATTTTTAAACTCAAAATTGATATTTTTTTCTTTATTTTTGTGATCAAATTTAGATTCACAGATCACAAAATAATCCACGTAATCTTTTAAAATATTGTATCTTAAATCAAACATTAAATTGTTATCAAAGAAAGTAATACAATCTATAATTTTACAATTCATTATCTAATATTTTTTCTAAACTATTTTTGCCTATTTCCATATCACCAATTTGGTCAGATTTTGAAATCTTATTTTCTAATTCTACTCTTAAGTAATTAAAACCTAAAATTTTTGATATTCTTTCACACTTTCTACTTGGATGAAGTTTAGGAATTATTTCTATCAATCTTAATTTAGAATTTGAAAAAATTATATTTGTTAACGCAGCTCCATGGGGACTTATAATTATTTCAGCATTTTTAAATAAATGAACTTGTTCAAAAAAATCCAATTTACTTATTTCATAGCTTTCAAAACCTTTCTCAATTAAAAAATTTTTTATTTCATCATTGTTTATTAATTTGCAATGATCAAATTTTGAGTCAGATCTATCAATAAATATTTTTTTCGAACATTCGATTTTTTTGCTTGTATTTATAAATTTATTTCGCAAAAAATAAATTATCCATTCTGGAATATTCTTAACTTCATATTGAAAATATCCAGACTTATACCAAGGGTGATCTACTGCAAAAATCTTATTAGCTTGAATGTATCTATATTTGTTACAATCAATTAATTTTGATTCAGGAATATTGAAACTTTTTAAAAGATTAATCTGCCATTTCGCATTACCTTGAAGAAAAAAATAATCTACATTTTCTAAATCAATACAATGAGAAATTAATCTTAATCTAGTTATAATATCAAATAAGAAATGAAAATAATTGATACCACTTACTCCTTGAACTAAACTAACAACTGTTCCATTAATTTTTTTTAAAAATCTTGGAGTTCCTTCTGATAAAACTTTATTATACTGAGCATCTTTAAGTTCACCATCAACCTGTTGAAATGAAATTTCCTTGATTAAAACCTTATCTTTTATAATTGCTACATTTTCAACTAAATCAGTATAAATTTTAGCATCATCAATTTCGTAAACTTTTTTTTTAACATCAAAAAATTTTTTATCTATTTCTATTGTGTCGATTTCATGAACTGATAAATTTAGATCATCTGAATTCTTGTTTAGAATAATTTTTCCATTAAAAAATCTAAATAGTGTTTGAAAAAATCTTTTAAAAATTTTTTGTAAAAATTTATTTAATTTCATTAACTAATCTTTAATAGAAAATGCAATTAACATATTGCCATTTTCCACCATATTTGGATACCCCTGCATTAAAGTTTTACCTCCTGTAGAATGGACAATTATATACTGTTTTCCATTAATTCGATAAGTTGTTGGGGGTGCAGACCCTATATATGGCATCTTATACGAAAATAATTCATCACCCGTTTTTGAGTTAAAAACATAAAACTTTTTATCTAAAGTGCCTGTCGCAAAAATTAAATTTCCCTCTGTACCTGTAACTCCACCAAAATTTTCTGTGCCTGTTCGCTGAATACCCTTAGATCTTAATTCATCGTATTCTCCAAATGGTATCTGCCATATTTTTTTTCCATTATTAAGATTAATTGCGGTTATTGTTCCCCAAGGTGGTTTGGAAATAGGATATTTTTTTTCAATTAATGCTCGTTTAAAACTACTATAATAAGATGGTGGTTCTTTTTTTTTACTATCAATTTTTTCAATGTATGCTTCCCAAGGAATATTATTAGATGACACATACATTATGTTGTTAACATGATCTACTGATGCACCCATCCATTCAGCACCACCATTAAAACTATATTGTAAATTTTTTCTATTTAATTGATAGGTTTCATAAAAACCATAATTATAATTTTCATATTTTTTTCGTATTTTTTTTAATTCAGAATTACTAAAGAACCAAAAATCATTTTCTGAAAATGTATTCTTTCCAAAAGGCTCTGGTATCTCTAAATCTGGTTGATATTTGCTTGTTTTTTCACCTGGTAATATTGAAATTGGAGCTTTTCTAAGTCTGTACTCAAAAATTGGTTTTCCACTTAATCTATCTAAAATAATTGTATTAGATCGTTTAGTTGGAGTTAATACAATATCAACTTTTTTATTATTCAAATTCAAATTTGTAAGTATTGGAGGTGCTGGTAAGTCTGAATTCCATATATCGTGAGAAGTTTCCTGAAAACTCCAAATTATTTTTTTATCATCTAAATCAACTGCAATAATACTATTTGATGGGCTGTTTTTTCCAGGTCTTTGAGTTCCATCAAAATATGAATGTGGGTTACCTGTAGTTATATATAGAATGCCCCTATTTTCATCAAGTGAAGTACCACCCCAGGGATTATATCCACTATTTTTAAATTTTTTACCCCCAACTCTTTTAAAATTATCTTTTTTATATTTTAATTTCCATTTTGTTTGTCCAGAATATAAATCATAAACTTCTACTGCATGATCCCAAGTAACTATAACAATATTGTCTTTGTAAATAACAGGTGTCATTACATTTAAACCAGTTCTAATTGAACCGTCGCCACCAAAATCCTCTATCAATTTTCCATTTTTTGCATTCAAACAAATTAGTCTTTCTCTATTTGAAAAATAAAGTCTTGGAGGTGAACCTATTTTTTTTGGCTCTAAATATAAGAGCCCTCTTCTTGCTGCAAAGTATCCAAATTTTTTCGATTTCCATACTAATTTACCTGTTTCTCCATTAATTGCAGTAATTCTTCCACTTGATGTTGGTGTATATATTATTCCATTAAAAACTATCGGATTTGCTTGAATATCATTTTTTGCCTCTTGATCCTCAAACGTCCAAACCATTTCGAGTTTAGATATATTTGACAAATTGATATCTTTAAGAGAAGAAAATCTATGAGAAGTATTATCCCCATGACTTCTTGACCAGTTTTCTCCAATATTTTTGTAATTTATTTTAGTAGAAGTATATTTATCAGCTGGCTGAATATATTTATAGTCTGGTAGATCATTTCTTATCTTTTGATCTTCTATTTTCCAATAATCTTTATGAATTTTAGAATATTTGTATAGAATATTTTGATAATTTAAATCAATAAAATTATGTATCTTTTTTAAAAAATTATTATTTAAGTTGTCATAACTATAAGTAACCTTACTTTGATTTATATAGTGTACATCAATCTTTTTATAATCTTTCCATATATAAATTAGCAAAATTGCGAAAATTAGAGACAAAATTTTTTTAAAATTAAATTTTATTTTCATAGATTATTCTTTTTGAATTTTTAAAACTCCAATAAAAGCTTCTTGGGGTATTTCAACTCTTCCAAATTGTTTAGATCTAGCTTTACCTTTTTTTTGTTTTTCTAATAATTTTCTTTTTCTATCAGTTGCACCACCACCATGAATTTTCGTTAATACATCTTTTTTGAAACCTTTTATCGTTTCTCTTGCAATTATTTTCCCTCCAATTGCTGCTTGAACTGGAATCATAAAATTATGTCTTGGAATTAAATCTTTTAGTTTTTCACACACCTCTCTTCCTGTGCGTTGAGCGAAATCTTTATGAATCATCATTGCAAGTGCATCTACAGGTTCTCCATTAACTAGTATTCCTAATTTGACCAACTCACCCTCCCTGTGTTCGATTATTTCATAGTCGAAACTTGCATAACCACTTGTCATCGACTTTATTCTGTCATTAAAATCAAACACAACTTCATTCAATGGTAATTCATAAGTTAAAACTGCTCTATTTCCTGAATAAGCCAAATTAGTTTGAATACCTCTTTTGTCCTGGCATAATTTTATTATTGAACCTAAATATTGATCTGGTGTTATTATTGTGGCCTTTATCCAAGGTTCTTCGATGGAATTTATTAATGTAGGATCGGGTAGGTTTGAAGGGTTTTGTAAATCAATTACATCACCTTTATTTAAGTTAACTTTATAAACAACACCAGGAGTTGTGGTAAGTAAGTTTACATCAAATTCTCTTTCTAACCTTTCAGTTATTATTTCAAGATGAAGAAGACCTAAAAAGCCACATCTAAAACCTAATCCTAAGGCTGAAGAGGATTCGGCTTCGAAGGAAAAACTCGCATCATTTAATTGTAACTTTGCCAGACCATCTTTTAATTTTTGATACTCTGAACTATCCACTGGAAACAAGCCACAAAAAACTACCGGTTTACTTGGTTTAAATCCTGGTAATGGATCAGCTATCGGTTTAGATGCATCACAAATCGTGTCTCCAACTTTTGTTTCCGATAAAACTTTTATACCAGTTGTAATAAAACCTATTTCACCAGTATTTAATTCTTCAATATCTTTTGCTTTTGGAGTAAAAACTCCAACTTTCTCAACAACATAATCCTGATTTGTTGAAAGCATTTTGATTTTCATATTTTTAGTAATTTTACCGTTTATTATTCTAACTAAAATAACAACACCTAAGTAAGTATCGTACCAGCTATCAACCAAAAGACATTTTAATTCCTCATTCAATTTTCCTTTTGGGCAAGGCAACTTATCAATAATTTGTTCTAAAATTTCATCTATACCTTCTCCAGTTTTTCCTGAGCATGGAACTGCATTTCCAGTATCAATTCCAATTACATCTTCTATCTGCTTTTTAGTTCTTTCTAAATCTGATGCAGGTAAATCTATTTTATTCAAAACTGGGATTATTTCGTGATTAATATCTAAAGCTTGATACACGTTAGCTAAAGTTTGAGCTTCAACTCCTTGAGTGCTATCAACAATTAATATAGACCCCTCACAAGCATATAATGATCTACTCACCTCATAACTAAAGTCTACATGCCCTGGAGTATCAATTATATTTAAAATATAATTTTTTCCATTTTTGGCTTTATAATTTAATTTAACAGTTTGAGCTTTTATGGTAATCCCTCTCTCCCTTTCAATGTCCATAGAGTCAAGAACTTGAGCTTTCATTTCTCTTTCTGTCAAACCTCCACACTTATGAATAATTCTATCAGCTATAGTGGATTTACCATGATCAATATGAGCAATAATTGCAAAATTTCTTATATTATCAATAGTGCTCATTTTTTTTAAGATCGAATTTTAGCACCAGTTTTATTTTCTACTGTTTCAATAATCAATTTATTTATCTTTTCTAAATCACTATCATTCAATGTTTTTTCTAGTGATTGAATTGTTACGCTTATTGCAATAGATTTTTTATTTTCTGGTATATTGTCACCTTCATAAACATCAAAAACTTTTACATTTCTTATTAAATTTTGATCAGTACTTGAAATGACATTAATTAAATCTTGTGAACTTAGATTTTTATCAACTATAAATGCAAAATCTCTCTCTGATTTTTGATAATCAGAAACTAAAAAATTTTTTTTTTGATCTTTTAAGGCCTTTTTGGGTAAATTTAAATTATCTAGGAAAATTTCAAATCCCACTAAAGACTCTGTTTTTATGTCTATCTTTCTTAAAATATTGGGATGTATTTCACCAAAATAAGCTGCTACTTCATCTTTGCTTTTATTTAAAAATAATCTACCCGATTTACCAGGATGATAATAATTAGGTGTTTTATTATCTATAAAAAATTTGTCAGAACTATACCCTGCCTCAACTAGAGTTTGAATTACATCTTTTTTAACATCAAAGACATCAATATTTCTCTCATTATCAATCCAAGATAATCTATTTTTTTTACCAGCTGACAAGCCACAAGCTACAGTACTTTGTTCGCCAGGATTAGATCCCTTAAAGATGGGGCCTATTTCAAATATTGATAGATCTTTGAAACCCCTATCAAGATTTTTACTCAAATACATACTTAAATTAGAAAATACTGAATTTCTTAAAACTCCTAAATCAGAACTTATAGGATTTACGATTTTTATTTCTTTATTCTCACCTTTAAAATGATTATTATAATTTGTATCTGTAAATGACCAAGTAATTACCTCTAGATATCCTTTAGATGCAACTGCTCTTTGTAAAAAATGAAAAAGTTTTTGTGATTGAGTTAAAGTAGATTTAATTCTTTCTTTGATCGGTTTTAAGATTTTTATTTTATCATAACCACTTATTCTTACCAATTCTTCAACAATATCTATTTCTTGTAAAATATCAGGTCTCCAAGATGGGATGGTTAATTTTAAATATTTTTTATCCTTTTTAATTTTAAAACCAAGATCTTCTAAAATTCTTCTCATTACTTTATAAGAAATTTTAAATCCAGATATTTTTTCAAATAAATCAGTATCAAATTTAATAATTTTGTTTTTATAAGTCTCAACTTTCTGAATATCTATTTTGCTAATTTCCCCACCACAAATCTCTTTAATTAGTGATGCTGCTCTTTTTAAACCATCTTCGATGGATAATGGGTCAATTCCTCTTTCATTTCTAAATTTTGCATCGGTATCAATATTTAATTTTTTTGCAGTACTTCTAATTGATCTAGGGTCAAAGTGTGCCGCCTCTAAAAATACATTTTTAGTATCAAATTCAGTACCCGATCTTGTGCCACCAATAATACCTCCTAATCCTAGAACACCTTTATTATCACTTATAACGCACATATTATTTTGTAATTTATATTTTTTTTTATCTAAAGCAGTAAACTCTTCTCCAGGTTTAGAGTTTCTAACTATGATACCCTTTTCAATTTTATCAGCATCATATGCATGTAATGGACGGTTAATATCAAACATTACATAATTTGTAATATCAACAATAGCTGAAATCGGTTTTTCACCGATTGAAATTAATTTATCTTTTAACCATTTAGGACTTTCAGTATTATTTACATTAGTAATTAAACAACTACCGAAAGCACTACAGCCTTGAATTTTTTCTTTATTAATTTTAACTTTAATTGATTGCTTTAAAGTTGATTTATTTTTTTTTTCTTTTACTTCTTTTAATTTTCCAAAACCTGATGCCACAAGGTCTCTGGCTATTCCTCTAACGCCAAGACAATCTGGTCTATTAGGTGTTATTGATAAATCTATAATATTAGAATTTGATTTAGGAAAATAACTCTTTCCAATACTTTTTTGATATTTTAGTGATGAAAGCTCAGCAATTCCCTCACTTGCATCAGATAAATTTAACTCGGACTCTGAACAAAGCATTCCATTAGAAGTAACACCTCTGATTTTAGCTACAACTAATTTTACTTTATTTTTTGGAATAACTGCTCCTGGAGGAGCATATATAGTAATTAAACCTTCTCTAGCATTAGATGCACCACATACAACTTTTTTTAAATCTTTTTCTCCAATATCAACATCACAAACTTTTAAACGATCTGCGTTTGGATGTTTTTCGGACTTTAAAATTTTTGCTACCTTAAATAAATCAAAGCCTTGATTTGAGTTTTCAACATTTTCTACCTCCAAACCAATATTAGTTAATTGTTCTAAAAGTTTATCTTCTTTAAGATTTGTGTTTAAATGATCTTTAAGCCACTCAAATGTAATCTTCATCTACTTAAACCTCTATAATTAGTTGGTACATCAAGCGGATCAAAACCAAAATGGTTTAACCATCTGTAATCACATTCAAAAAAAGCTCTTAGGTCATTAATGCCATATTTAAGCATAGCCAACCTATCAATCCCAATTCCAAAAGCATAACCTTGGTATTTTAACGGATCAACTTTTACATTCTTTAAAACATTTGGATGAACCATTCCACAACCTAGAATCTCAAGCCATTGATCACCATCTCCGATAACAATTTTTCCATTTTTCATCTCATAACCTATATCAACTTCTGCAGATGGTTCTGTGAAAGGAAAGTGACTTGGTCTAAATCTCATTTTAATTTTATCAACTTCAAAAAATTCTTTTATGAAATAATCTAAACATCCTTTTAAATGGCCCATATTAATATTTTTATCAATATGTAATCCTTCTACTTGGTGAAACATTGGAGAGTGTGTTTGGTCACTGTCTGATCTATAAGTTCTTCCCGGTGCAATAATTTTAAAAGGTGGTTTATCTTTAAGCATTGTTCTCACTTGAACTGGAGATGTGTGAGTTCGTAAAAGTTTTTCTTTTTTTTCATCAAGATAAAAAGTATCGTGCATGTCTCTAGCTGGATGATTATCAGGAGTATTTAATGCAGTAAAATTGTTATACTCATTTTCTACATCTGGTCCTTCCTCTACACTAAAACCTATTTCAGAAAAGATAGAAGAAATTTCATCAATTGTTTGTGAGACGGGATGAATTTTTCCTCTTACAAAATTTCTTTCAGGTAAAGTTATGTCAATTTTTTCTTTTTCTAATCTTTTATTAATTTCTGTATTTTGTATTTCATTTATTTTTAAATCTATTAAATTTTGTAATTCATCTTTGATAATATTGAGGTCAGATGCAAATTTTTTTCTTTCATTCTCAGTAATAGAGCCTATTTTTTTGAATTGAGAAGAGATCAATCCATTTTTTCCAAATAGTTTAGATTTTATCTCATTTATTTCTGATATATCTAATTTCTCTTTAAGCTTGATTGAAAATTCGTCCTTTATTTTTTTAAGATCAGACATCTTTACAGATTATTTCTTCAGCAAATAAAAACAATAGTGAAGATTAATTTAAAGCAGATTGTGCTTTTTGAACAATAGTTTTAAAGGCTTCTGGGCTGTCGTAAGCTATTTCAGCTAGAATTTTTCTATCGATTTTTATTCCACATTTATTCAATCCATTGATAAATTTAGAATACGTTAATCCCTCTGCCCTTACACCAGCATTTATTCTTTGTATCCAAAGAGATTTAAAATCCCTTTTTTTGTTTCTTCGGTCCCTATAGGCGTATTGCATTGCTTTTTCCATCGCTTGCTTTGCAACCCTAATAGTATTTTTTCGTCTACCCCACTGACCTTTAACGGCTTTTAAAACTTTTTTGTGTTTTGCTCTACTAGTTACACCTCTTTTTACTCTTGCCATTTTAACCTCTTAAGCTGTAAGGCATGTACGATTTTACAATTTTACCATCCTGTTTTGACATCGTAGTAGTGCCTCTTAATTTTCTAATTTGAGAATTTGTTCTTTTAATCATACCATGTCTCTTACCTGCTTGAGCCATTATTACCTTGCCTCTGGCTGATATTTTAAATCTTTTTTTTGCTGAGCTTTTTGTCTTTAATTTTGGCATAATTGTGCGAGGTTATACAAAGAATGTAATAAATTTACAACAAATATTACTGACTATAAAGGCTGAATTACCATTATCATTTGTTTTCCATCGAACTTTGGATGTAATTCTACCTTACCAATCTCTTTCATATCTTCCTTAATTTTAGTCATAAGCTCGTTTCCAAGATGAGAATGTTGAAGCTCTCTACCTTTAAATCTTATTGTGAATTTTACTTTATCTCCCTTAGCAATAAATTTTTTGGCATTCTTAACTTTAAACTCATAATCATGAGTCTCTGTCACAGGCCTCATTTTAATTTCTTTCAGAGCAATTATTTTTTGTTTCTTTTTTGCTAAGTTAGCTTTTTTTTGAGCATCATATTTAAATTTTCCCATATCCATAATTTTACAAACTGGAGGATTGGCATTAGGAGCTATTTCAATTAAATCGAGTCCTTGGTTTTTTGCTTTTGAAATTGCCTCATTTGTTTTTAAAATACCCAAATTTTCTCCATCGTTAGTAATTACCTGAACTTCAGGAGATGAAATTCTATTATTAGATCTTGGACCACGATCTTTGGTTCTTCTCTGAAAATAATTTTGTTTAAAATCTGCCACTTAATTTTTTGAAGGAGCTTTATTCAAAGCTGAGAATTTTTTTAAAAATAAATTTAATTCCATATTTTCTTGTTTATTAGAATCCAATCTTCTAATGGTTACTGAGTTACTGTCAACTTCTTTTTTACCACAAATTAACAAAAGCGGGATTTTTGCTAATGAATGATCCCTTATTTTATAATTTAAATTATGATTTTTTAAGTCTACAATCGAACTAATACCTGCATCTTTAATTTGATCACATACCTTAATTGCGTAATCCTCAAATTCTTCAGAGATGGGTATTACAACTGTTTGCAAAGGTGAAATCCAAAACGGAAATTTGCCAGCATAATGCTCTATTAAAATACCAATGAATCTTTCTAATGATCCAAACAATGCTCTATGTAGCATTACAGGAACCTTTTTAGATCCATCTTTATCAACATAAGAAGCTTCCAGTCTGCCAGGCAAATTCAAATCAACTTGTAAAGTTCCACATTGCCAATCACGACCAATAGCATCTCTAAGAACAAATTCTATTTTTGGACCATAGAAAGCTCCCTCACCTTTATTTACACTATATTCAAGCTTAGAAGCTTTAACAGCTTCTAGTAATGATGCTTCTGCTTTATCCCAAACTAAATCATCTCCAACTCTAATTTCTGGTCTATCAGCATATTTCAAAATTACATTTTCAAAACCTAAATCTTTATAAATATCTAAAATTAAGTTTGTTACATTTAAACATTCGCTTGTAATTTGGTCTTCCGAACAAAAAATATGGGCATCATCTTGTGTAAATGCTCTAACTCTTAGTAAGCCATGTAGTGCGCCTGAGGGCTCATATCGGTGAACTTTTCCAAACTCTGTTATTCTTAATGGTAAGTCTCTATAGCTTTTTAATCCCTGATTAAACACCTGTATATGTCCAGGACAATTCATTGGTTTTATTGCAAAAACTTTTTCATCTGGTGTTTCAGAGGTATACATATTTTCTCCATATTTTTCCCAATGACCAGATTTTTCCCACAATAATCTATCCAAAACTTCTGGTGTATTTACCTCTTTATACCCGGCAGCATCTTGTCTTGCTCTCATGTAATTAATAAGTTTTTGAAATATCGCCCAACCTTTTTCATGCCAAAAAACAGAGCCTGGGCTTTCTTCTCTAAAGTGAAACAAATCCATTTCTTTACCTAATTTTCTATGATCTCTTTTTTCTGCTTCTTCTATTCTCTTTAAATAATCATCTAAGTCTTTCTGATTGGCCCAGCTAGTGCCATATATTCTCTGAAGCATTTCATTTTTTGAATCTCCTCGCCAGTATGCACCCGAAACTTTAGTTAATTTGAAATATTTACCAATTTTTCCAGTTGAAGATAAATGTGGACCTCTACATAAATCGTGCCATTTGCCATGAAAATAAATTGATACATCCTCACCCTTCGGAATATTTTCTATTAATTCTGCTTTATAAATCTCACCTTTTTTTTTAAAATGCTTAATAGCTTTTTCTCGATCCCAAACTTCTCTTTTTGTTTTTTCATCACGATCAACTATTTGTTTCATTTTATCTTCAATATTTTTTAAATCCTCTTCTGTAAAAGGTTCTTTTCTTGCAAAATCATAATAAAAACCATTTTCTATCACTGGTCCGATCGTTACTTGAGTTCCAGGAAATAATTCTTGAACAGCCATTGCCAGAATATGAGCAGTATCGTGCCTTATGGTTTCAAGACCCTCTGGATTTTTTGAAGTAAATATTTTTATTGAACAATTTTTTTCTATTAAAAAATCTAAATCTTTAAGTTCTCCATCAATACTTATCACCATCGCTTGTTTAGCTAGTGATTTACTTATTTTTTCGGCTACTTCTAAACCAGTAACTTTTTTTGAAAATTCTAAGTTGTTTCCATCAGGTAAAGTTATAATTGGCATTTAATTTAATAGTCTTTTATACTCTGAATAAGTAGAAAAACACATTTTTTCAACATTAAATTTTTTTTTTACGTTTTTTCTACCTTCTTCACCTAATGATTTAATTGATCTTTCGTCCATAGTTATTCCTTTTATAATTTTTTGACTTAAAGAATGTGCATTTCCAGACTCAAATAAAAGTCCAGTTTTTTCATTTATTATTGTTTCGTTTGATCCACCAATATTGCTTGCAATAATTAATTTTTCCATAGACTGTGCCTCTACTGCAACTCTTCCAAATGCTTCTGGTTCAATGGAAGCAGAAACTACTATATCTGAAACCTGATATGCTAAAGCCATATCTTTACATTGATCAATAAATTTAATTTGTTTATTTAAACGAAATTGTTCTATCAAACGAACTAATTTTTTTTTATATAAATTTCTACCCTGTTCACTTCCTAATATAATTGCATGAAAAGCTTCATAGCCAAGTTCAATATTTGTCAAATTTACTGCTTCAATAAATAATTCTTGACCCTTCCATGGGGTAAGTCTTCCTGGTAATAAAATAATTTTTTTTTCTTTTTTAATTTCCCATTTCTTAAGAAGTTTTTCTTCATCATTCTCCAACTTCGTTGATGAATCAAAATAGTCAATATTGATACCTCTAAAAATTACTAAAAATTTTCTTTTGGAATTCAAATACTCTGAATAATTTTCCTTTATATGTGCAAATATAAAATTTGATCCCGCTATTATAAGATCAGATCTTACCATTACTGAATTATAAATTTTTTTTAATTTACCACTAAAATTGTATGTACCATGAAATGTAGTTACAAATTTTCTTTTAGTAAGTTTTGTTGCAAGTAAACAGGACCAGGCAGGTGCTCGACTTCTAGCATGAACTATCGAGATATTAAAAAATAAAATGATACCTACTATAATTATTGCATTTAATAATATTAATATAGGATTTTTTGTATTAACTGGTAACTTAATTAATTTTACTTTTTTTTTATCAATATATTTTGTTAGTTCTCCACCACTTGTAACAATATAAGATTTACAATTATTCTCTGGCAGATAATGTGCGATATCATAACACCCTGTCTCAGCACCTCCGAAACCCAACTTTGGTATGACCTGTAAAACATTTATATTAGACGACATTTAATATTTAATTATATAATAATAGACTTAACTAATAAACTTTTATGAGAAAATTTAATTATTTTAAAATTAGCAAAAAAAAGAAAATTAGATATTTAGAATATAGTCAAAAAAATAGTACATACATTGTTTTTTTACATGGTTTTATGTCAAATTTAGAGGGTAAAAAACCTCAGATTTTTTTTAATTTTGCTAAAAGAAATAAACTTGGTTTTTTAGCTCTAGAATACTCTGGTCATGGTAAGTCTTCAGGTAAATTTATTAATGGGAACATCTCAAAATGGAGTAATGATACAAAACTCCTTATAAAAAAAATTGTTAAAAAAAATAACATTATATTAATTGGGTCAAGTATGGGTACATGGATTTCTCTTAATCAATTTAAGTATTTCAAAAAACAAATAATTGGTTTTTTAGGAATAGGATCTGCTCCAGAATTTCTTGAAAGACTTATGTGGAATAAATTTAAAAAAGAGGAAAAAAGAGAAATAAAAAAGAATGGAATTATTCATTTAAAACATGGTGATTATGAATATCCTTTAACTTATCAATTAATCAAAGATGGAAGAAAAAATAAAGTATTACATAAGAAAATTAATAAAAAGTTTAATGTTACAATGGTTCATGGTAGTAAAGATAAATCTGTACCAGTGAGTTATTCAAAAAAAGTTTTAAATATATTCCAAAATTCCAAAAAAAAATTGGTTGTAGTAAAAAATGGAGATCATAGTTTATCCTCACCTCGTTGGTTAAGACTTTTAAAAAGGGAACTTAAATTAATTATTAACTAACTTGCTTTATTTTTGATTTTAAACTTATAGGATTTTGAAGCTTATTTAACATTTCTTTTGGGCAAACCTGTACAAAATTTTTTACCTCTTCATTAAAATTCTTAATTATTTTTTCTGATATTTGAGATCCAGTTTCTTTTAAGTGTTCTTTAACTAATTTCATTAAAAAATTAATCCAATAATTTGTTTCAACATTTTGCCATACTACAGAGTCTGGATTTATCTTTTTTTCAAGTTCTTTTGATTTATCGTAGATAAAAGCCATTCCACCTGTCATTCCAGCTGCAAAATTATCTCCTACATCCCCAAGAATAACAACTGTTCCTCCTGTCATATATTCACATCCATTAGAGTCACATCCTTCTATAACTGTTGTAGCACCAGAGTTTCTAACAGCAAACCTATCTCCTGCTTGACCTGCAGCAAATAATTTTCCTGATGTAGCGCCATATAAAACTGTATTCCCAATAATTGTATTTTCATTTGAAATTAAATTACTTTCATCCGAGAGTTTTATTGAAATTGTTGCACCTGATAAACCTTTTCCAACATAATCATTTGCATCCCCCTTTAGATTTAGCTTCAAACCTTTGGCTGCAAAAGCACCAAATGATTGGCCTGCAGAACCTTTAAAATTTAAAGTGAGAAAGTTTTCATCAAGTTTTTCATAACCATACTTTTTATAAAGATAATGTGAAATTCTTGTGCCAACTGCTCTATTTGTGTTTTTAATAATAAATTCTTTTTCAATCTTTTCAGATTTATCCAATGATTTTTCTATATCTGGCCAAATTTCTTGATCTAATGTTCTAGGAACTTTATTTATTTCTGGGGTCTCACAATATCTTTTGTTATTACCTGGATCAGCCTGAACAAATAATGGATTCAAATCCAAATCGTCCAAATTAGGCGAACCTTTATTTACTTGCATCAATAAGTCTGTTCTTCCAATAACATCATTTAAAGATTTAAAGCCTAGTTCTGCTAAGATTTCTCTTACCTCTGAGGCAATAAAAGTAAACAGATTTACCACTTTATCTGGTGTCCCTGTAAATTTCTCTCTCAGTTTTTCATCCTGAGTACAAACTCCTACAGGACAAGTGTTTGAATGACATTGTCTCACCATAATGCAACCCATTGCAACTAAAGCTGTCGTTGCAACTCCATATTCCTCTGCACCCATCATGGCAGCAATTACTACATCTCTACCAGTTTTAATTCCTCCATCTGTTCTCAAAGTAACTTTATGTCTTAAATTATTTAGCGTGAGAACCTGATTGGCCTCGGTGAGACCCATTTCCCAAGGTATACCAACATACTTAACACTTGTTTGTGGGGTTGCTCCTGTTCCACCATTATGACCTGAAATTAAAATAATATCTGCTTTTGCCTTTGCTACTCCTGCAGCAATTGTTCCAACTCCTGACGATGCAACTAACTTAACACCAATTCTAGCTTTTGGATTAATTTGTTTTAAATCATAGATTAACTGAGCTAGATCTTCTATTGAATAAATATCATGATGTGGTGGTGGAGAAATTAATGTTACTCCAGGAGTGGAATGTCTCAATCGAGCTATTTCATCCGTGACCTTAAAACCAGGCAACTGACCACCTTCTCCAGGTTTTGCACCTTGTGCAATCTTTATCTCAATTTCATTACAATTATTTAAATAATTTACTGTTACTCCAAATCTTGCTGAAGCAATCTGTTTAACTCTGGAATTTGCACTATCTCCACCATCCAAAACTTTAAATCTTTTTTCATCTTCGCCACCCTCGCCACTACAAGATGCTCCTTTAATTCTATTCATGCCAATTGCTAGAGTTTCATGCGCTTCCTTAGATAATGCCCCATGAGACATACTTCCACTACCAAATCTCTTTAAAATTTTTTCTATAGGTTCTACTTCTGATAATTCTATTGAAGGACCTAATTTTTTTTTTCTAAAATTTATTAAATCTCTTAAATTAATTGGTGGTAAATTATATATACCTTCAGCATATTTCTTGTAAGCATCATAAGAGTTTGAACCTACCGCACTCTGTAATAAATGAATAAGTCTACCTTGATATTGATGAGTTTCACCATTTTTTCTATATCTATAAATACCACCAATTGGTAGTACAGTTTCTGTGCTCTCAAATGCTTCTTTGTGAATTTCTCGTATTTTTTTTTCAATACCAGTTAATCCAATCCCTGATATTTTTGATGTTATGCCAGGGAAATAATCATCAACAACTGTTCTGCTAAGTCCAACAGTTTCAAAATTACATCCACCCCTATAAGAACTCAAAACTGAAATTCCCATTTTAGACATAATTTTTAGAAGCCCTGCATTAACTGATTTTATATATCTTTGAATACATTCATCAAAACTGAATTGACCAAAAAGTTTTTTAGAATATCTTTGATATAAACAATCAAAAGCTAAATATGGGTTTACAGTTGTAGCACCAACTCCTATAAGAGTTGCAAATGAATGGGTATCCAAAGCTTCTCCAGACTGAACATTAATAGAGACATATCCTCTTAATTTTTTTCCAATCAAAAAAGTATTTATAGCTCCTACACACAATAACATTGGCATTGGAAGTTTTTCTGTAGATAGATTTTTGTCACTGAGAATAAGTTGTGTCACCCCTTGTCTTACTGCAATTTCAGCTTCTTTCTGAATTCTATTAATAGCACTGGTAAGATTTTCATCTTTAGAGAATGTACAATCTATATTAATAGAATTTTTACCAAAAAAATTTATAAATTTATTAAATTGAGAATTAGATAAAATTGGGCTGTTCAAGACATAAATATTTTCTTTGGTTAGAGTATCAAAATCTAAAATATTTCCCAAATTCCCAAACCTAGTTTTTAAACTCATTACTTTATTTTCTCTTAATGAGTCTATTGGAGGGTTGGTTACTTGACTAAAGTTTTGTCTGAAAAAGTGATAGAGCGGTCTATACTTATCAGATAAGACAGCCAAAGGAGTATCATCTCCCATGGAGCCAGTTGCCTCTTTTGCATCTTCTGCCATAGGATGCAAGATTAGTTCTAAATCTTCGAGACTTATTCCAAATGTGTATTGCCTTCTTCTTAAATTCTCTCCTTCAAAATTATTTTGTTCATTTGAGATAGGTAATTTTTCATCTAAGTCAATAATTTGTGAATTAAAATGTTTAAACTCCTTAGCTAAGTAATCTTTTATTTGATCATTTGAGAAAATTTTCCCTTTTTCTAATCTCACTCCAATAATTTCACCGGGACCCAATCTGCCCTTAGATAAAATTTTTTTTTCATTTAATTCTATCATTCCAGTTTCAGATCCAGCAAAAAGCATTTTATCTTTTGTAATGGCATATCTAAGAGGTCTAAGTCCATTTCTATCATTGGCAGCAATAACCCATTCATTATCTGTTGCAGCTATAGCAGCAGGTCCATCCCAAGGCTCCATTGTGCTATTCAAAAAATTAAATAATTGTTGATGACTTTTTGGAAGTGTTTTATTTTTTTTTGACCATGCATCTGGCACTAACATTAATTTTGCTAAAGGAGCAGGCTGACCTGATTTGTTCAGTAACTCAAAAACATTATCTAATGCTGCCGAGTCTGATACACCCTTTTGAATTACTGGCTTCAAATTTTCTATATTATCAAAAAGTGGACTACTCATTTCCTGTTCATGTACCTTCATCCAGTTTTTATTTCCTTTATAGGTATTAATTTCTCCATTATGTGCGATCGCTCTAAAAGGTTGAGCTAAACTCCAGCTTGGAGCAGTATTGGTTGAAAATCTCTGATGAAATATCGCATATCTTGATACAAACCTCTTATCTCTTAGATCTAAATAAAAGTCTGATATTGCCTCAGCTAGATATAGCCCCTTATAAATTATTGATTTTGAACTGATTGAACAAATATAAAAGTTATTTAATGAAAGCTCAAAAGCTTTGTTTTCAATTTTTTTTCGCGTTTCATAAATTTTTCTCTCTAAGTTTTTATCTATCAAATTTTGATCATTAGATTTAAATAATACTTGAATTATTTCAGGCATTGTTTGAAACGCTTTTTCGCCCAGAATTTTGGGATTTACTGGAACTTGTCTCCAACCATAAATACTAAAATCATTTTTTGTTAATTCACTTTCCACAATGGTTTTACAACTCTCTTGAGAAGCATAATCATTTCTTGGTAAAAAGATCATACCTACACAAATTTCTGAATTATCATAGTCATGTCCAGTTACTTCTATTTTTTCTATGAAAAAATCTTTTGGAATTTCAACATGGATACCAGCGCCATCACCAGTTTTTCCATCAGCATCAACAGCTCCTCTGTGCCATACGGCCTTTAAAGCTTCAATTCCATATTCGACTATTTCTCTTGATTTTTTTCCTTCAGTTGAAGCAATTACACCTACTCCACAAGAATCGTGCTCCATATCTTTAGAGTAAACGTGATTTTCAGTCAATAATTTATAATTTTTTTTATAATTATCCATTATGCCACTTTTATTTTTTTTAATTCTTTACTTTCTAAATAACTTTTCATTGCTGTCGCAGCATCTCTGCCATCTTTAATTGCCCAAACGACAAGTGATGCACCTCTTACAATGTCTCCTGCTGCAAAAACACCATCTAAGTTTGTTTGCATTGTATCAAAGTCTGTTTTCAAAGTTCCCCATTTTGTAACTTGTAATTCTTTACAGTCGAATAAATGTGGTAGATCCTCAGGATCAAATCCAAGAGCTTTGATAACCATATCAGCTTTAATTTCAAATTCTGAATTTTCTTTAATTTCTGGTTTTCTTCTACCTGAATCATCAGGCTCACCCAATTTAATTTTATTAACAATTAATTTTTCTATTTTGTTTGTTCCTTTGAATTCTTTTGGGCTAGATAGCCAAACAAATTCAACACCTTCTTCCTCAGCATTTGCAACTTCTCTAGCAGATCCTGGCATATTTTCTTTATCTCTTCTGTAAAGACACTTGACTGAATTAGCTTTCTGTCTAACTGAAGTTCTAACACAGTCCATAGCAGTATCTCCTCCACCAATAACTACAATGTCTTTTCCTTCTGCATTTAAAATTCCTTTATCAAATAATTCAACTTTATCTCCTAAACCTTTTTTATTTGAAGCTGTTAAAAATTCCATTGCAGGAAAAATATTTTCTAAATCATTTCCTTGTAAATTTATCTCTCTTGGTTTGTATACTCCTGTTGCAATTAAAATTGCATCATGCTTTTTTCTTAATTGATCTAAGTTAGCATCTTTACCAACTTCAAAGTTTTGTACAAATTCTATACCACCATCTTTTAGAAGCTTTGTTCGTCTTTCAACAACGTATTTTTCTAATTTAAAATTTGGAATACCATAAATTAACAAACCTCCTGCACGATCATAACGATCATAAACAGTTATTTTATATCCATTCTTTCTTAATTGTTCAGCTGCTGCTAGCCCTGCTGGTCCTGCCCCAATTATACCTACACTTTGATCTTTTTCATGTTTAACTTCAATTGGTTTAACCCAACCTTGTTCCCATGCATTATCTGTTATATATTTTTCCATAGATCCAATCGTTACTGTCCCATGCCCGGACTGTTCAATAACACAGTTACCTTCACAAAGACGATCTTGAGGGCATATTCTTCCGCAGACCTCTGGCATATTGTTTGTACTTTGAGATAATTCGTAAGCTTCTTGTAATCTTCCCTCTGCTGTTAATTTTAGCCAATCTGGGATATTATTACTAAGAGGACAGTGGACTTGACAAAATGGAACCCCACATTGAGAACATCTGCTTGATTGTTCTTCAGCTTTTTGCTTGATAAAATCATCATAAATTTCATTAAAGTCTTCTTTTCTATTAGCAACCTCTCTTTTAGGTGGAGTTTGTTGACCTATTTTTACGAATTTGAGCATTTTATCAGTCATAATTTTTTTTAGAATCAGGGCAAAATATACATTGTTTTTCATAGTAAAAGAATTATTTAGGTCAATATTTATGACCTATATTTAATTAAAATAAGCTTAAAATATAGAAATTTTATTTTTTGCATACCTAATATGATTAAATCGAATTGTTTTAAAAGGATATTTTTTAAGTTACGACACTTATATGTTCCAAGATTTTATAGAAATTCTCATTCTATCTGCGATTCAAGGGATATCTGAATTTTTACCGATTAGTTCATCGGCTCATTTAATTATAGTTTCTAGCCTTTATGATCTAAAAGCAAGTTCATTATTAATAGACGTCAGTTTACATTTGGGTTCTTTATTGGCGATAATATTTTTTTTTAAAAAAGATTTATTTGATCTTAAACATAATCAAAAATTATTTAAACTAATTATAATTGGATCTATACCACTTATTATTTTTGGATACATACTACATTCAACTGAATTAATTTATCTTTTGAGAAATATTAAAGTTATAGCATGGACAACACTATTCTTTGGAATTATTCTATACTTTGCCGATCAAAGAAAAATTGATCAAAATATTTCTTCAAACCTCAATCTAAGATCAATTATGTTTATAGGATTATTTCAAATGCTTGCATTAATACCTGGAGTTAGTAGAGCAGGTATTACTATAACAGCTGCAAGATTTTTAAAATTTAATAGAGTTGACTCAGGTAAAATTTCATTTTTACTTTCTATCCCTGCTTTAGCAGGAGCAAGTTTTCTTGGATTAAAAGATATACCCAATGAATCTTTAGAAATAAATATATCAATAATTATCGCTACGATTTTATCTTTTCTATTTTCTTATACAACAGTAAAATTTTTTTTAATTTACCTTAATAGATTTTCTTTAAATATTTTTGTAATTTATAGAATAATAATTGCTTTTATTTTGCTCTTAATAATTTATTTTTAAGCTGGTCTTTTTATCAAAGGCAATAATTGAGATAATAAAACACCACATAATATAAAAAAACATCCTAATAAATTATTAATTCCTAAAATTTGATTTAACAAAAACCAAGCAGCAATGGTTGCAAAGACACCTTCCAATGAAAAAATTATTGCTGCTGGTGCGGGTGTGATATTTTTTTGGGCATAAATTTGTAAAACAAAAGCAAATCCACCTGAAAGAATTCCTGCATATAAAATTGAATCTATTTCATTTAAGATATTTTCAATTATAAATTCTTCATAAATTAATCCAATTACAAAAGAAAATAAAGCAACTAATAAAGTTTGAATTGCACCTAAAGTTAAAGGCAAATTATATTTAGTAACTATTATTCCAGTAAAAATTATATGTGTGCTCCAAAATAAAGCACCCAAGATGACAAGAGTATCCCCAAGTCTTACTGTAGCATCATGAAAGTTTGTAAGAAGATAGCCACCAATTAAACATAGAACAACGGAAGGCCATACACTCCAATGTAAAGATTTTTTTTTAAATATAAAAATTATAATTGGTACCATTGGAACATAGAAAATTGTAAAAAATGCTGCGTTTGCCACATCAGTATAGAGAAGAGCTACTTGTTGTAATGCAGAACCTAAAAAAAGTGACAAACCTATTAAAAAAGAGAGAATAACAAATGTTTTTAAATCTAATTTAAACTCTGACTTAAATTTTTTTACTTCGAATATAAATGCAAGAGGAATAATTGCTAAAAAACCTACAAAAAATCTCACAGCATTAAACGTGAACGGGCCTATATTATCCATGCCTGTATCTTGTGCGATAAAAGTAGTTCCCCAAATGAATGTGCATAATAATGCGCAAAATAATGAGACAGTTTTTGACATACTTATTATACTGCTAATTTATAAGCAAAATTTTTACCTAAATTTTCTTTTAAATCATTGTTAAAGCGAGCTGCCTCTGCTCCATCAATAATTCTGTGATCATAAGATAATGACAAAGGCAACATCGTTCTTATTACAAATTTACCATCTAAAAAAACTTGTTTTTTTTGAGATTTACCAACTCCTAAAATCGCAACTTCAGGATAATTTATAATAGGTGTAAAAAACGAACCACCAATTCCCCCTAGACTTGTTATTGTCATAGATCCACCAAACAATTCTTTTTTATCAATTTTAAGATTTCTACATTGTTCACTAATTTTTTTGAGTTCAGAACTTATTATATTAATATTTTTATTATCTGCATTTCTTAGTTTTGGAACCATTAAACCATGCGGAGTATCCACAGCTATACCAATATGATAATATTTTTTAACAGTCATTTTTCCATTATCAATATCATCTATAGAACTATTGAAATTTGGAAATTTTTTAAGTGATGCAGTTAAAGCCTTTACAATAAAAGCCAAAGGGGTGATCTTCTTTTTTTCTCCCGTATATATATCAGTTAAAGATGTTCTGAATTCTTCTAGCTCAGTTATATCTGCCTCATCATGATTAGTTACATGTGGAATATTCCTCCAAGAATTCATTAAATATTTTGAAGATAATCTTTTTACTCTCGGTATCTCTTTTATTTCTACTTCTCCAAAAACTTCGTGAGAATATTCTTGAGTTATCTTTTCATTATTTTTATTTTCATTATTAATTAAATTATTTGAATTAGAAGCTACAAATAACTTTACATCATTTTCAATAACTCTACCTTTACGTTCACTGCCTGTAACTTGTTTAATATCTACTCCAAGTTCTCTGGCAAATTTTCGTACTTTTGGACTTGCTGATGATATATTTAAAACTTTATTTTGATCAGTTGGAATCTTTTGAATTTCTGAACTTTTTATCTGACTTTTTTTTATCTCTTTTTCAACTACTGGCTTTTTTTGAATCTTTTTCTGTACCTCATTAACACTGTCTAGAATTAATATTAGGTCTCCCTCTGAAACTTTATCTCCAACCTTTATTTTTAAAGATTTTATTTTGCCATCAAAATTTGATGGAATTTCTACGCTAGATTTATCACTCTCTATTGTTATTAAAGGATCATTTTTTTTTATTGTTTGACCTACAGAAATTAAAACTTCTATCACCTCTACATCTTTGAAGTCTCCAATATTGGGTACTTTTATCTCTATTTCTGACATTATAATTTTGTTGGCATTGGTTTATTGATGTCAATCTTATATTTTTTGATTGCCTCTTTTGCGTACTTAGACGCTATAAGTTGTTCTTTTGCTAGTACACTCAATCCGTAAGTAGCAACATGTTCTTTGTCAACTTCAAAAAAATTTCTTAAATTTTTTCTAGTATCACTTCTTCCAAATCCATCTGTTCCTAATGAATAAAAACTTTTATTTATATATGGTCTAATTTGATCTGAATTCATTCTCATATAGTCAGAAGCAGCCAAAATTGGTCCTTCAGTTTTACCAAGGCATTTTTCAACATAAGATTTTTTTGGTTCCTTATCAGGATTTAAAAGATTATATCTTTCTACTTCTAAACCATCTCTTCTTAGCTCATTAAAGCTTGTTACACTCCAAATTTCACTGTCTATTTGATATTCATTTTGAAGTATTTCTGCTCCTGCTAACATCTCTCTTAAAATAGTACCAGATCCTAAAAATTGAATTTTAGTTTTTTTATACTTATTAAATTCTTTAATCTTATACATTCCTTTTAAGATTCCTTCTTCACAAGATTTATCTTTTGGCATCGCAGGATGAGGATAGTTTTCATTCATAGTTGTAATGTAGTAGAAAATATTCTCCTTTTTTTCATGCATTCTTTTTAATCCGTCTCTAAAAATTACTGCTAATTCATAATGAAAAGTTGGATCATATGAAACACAGTTAGGAATTGTTGATGCCATTAGATGACTATGTCCATCTTGATGTTGTAAACCTTCGCCTGCTAAGGTAGTTCTTCCAGCAGTAGCACCGATCAAAAAACCTCTGGACTGACTATCTGCACCAGCCCATGCAAAATCTCCTATTCTTTGAAATCCAAACATTGAGTAAAAAAGATAGATAGGTATCATCTCAATATCATGGTTTGTATAAGAAGTTCCTGCTGCTATCCAAGAAGACATCGCTCCAGCCTCCGTAATTCCTTCCTCTAAAACCTGTCCACTTTTTTCTTCCCTATATGAACTCAATTGAGCAGAATCCTCAGGTTCATATTTTTGTCCCTCATGAGCATAGATACCAACTTTTTGAAAAAAACCTTCCATACCAAATGTTCTAGCTTCATCAGGAATAATAGGCACTAATCGAGGTGCAACATTTTTGTCTCTAAGGAGATTTGTTAACATTCTTACTAATGCCATAGTAGTAGACATTTCTTTTTTTCCTGTGGATTCTTTCATGTTATCAAAAATATTTTTAGGCGGAGCCTTAATTGGTTTTGCATAAGTAGTTCTTTCTGGAATAAATCCACCTAATTGAAGTCTTCTTTCTTTGATATATTTAATCTCTGGAGAATTTTGATCAGGCTTATAATATTCAATATTTTTAACTTGTTGATCTGTTAAAGGAACATCAAACCTATCTCTGTAATACATTAAGTCATCTATATCTAATTTTTTAGTTTGGTGTGTCGTGTTAACACTTTCTCCGCTTTTACCCATACCATAACCTTTTATGGTTTTTGCTATTACTACTGTAGGACTTCCAATATTTTTTGATGCTTTATCGTATGCAGCAAAAACTTTATGTGGATCATGTCCACCTCTGTTTAATCTCCAGATATCTTTATCTGAAAGACTTGAAACTAGTTCTTGAGTTTCTTTATATTTTCCAAAAAATTTTTCTCTTACATACGCACCATTTCGAGCTTTCATAGCTTGATATTCTCCATCAACAGTTTCATTCATAGTTTTTACTAAATGGCCTGTTTTATCGTTCGCTAATAACTGATCCCAATAAGAACCCCATATTACTTTTATAACATTCCAACCTGCCCCTCTAAATATTCCCTCTAGTTCCTGTATTATTTTTCCATTACCTCTCACGGGTCCATCTAGTCTTTGAAGATTACAATTAACTACGAATATTAAGTTATCTAATTTTTCTCTTGCTGCTAAACCAATAGCACCCAAAGATTCTGGCTCATCCATTTCTCCATCGCCTAAAAATGCCCAAACTTTTCTTCCTTCATCTTTAATTAATCCTCGGTTGATTAAATACTTCATATATCTTGCTTGATAGATTGCTAACATCGGACCTAATCCCATCGACACTGTTGGAAATTGCCAAAAATTTGGCATCAACCATGGATGTGGATAGGACGACAAACCACCAGGATTAACTTCTTGTCTAAAACTATCTAATTGTTTTTCATTTAATCTACCTTCAAGAAATGCTCTTGCATACATGCCTGGAGCACTATGACCTTGAAAATAAATCAAATCACCTCCAAATTTATTATTTTTAGCTCTCCAAAAATGATTCATACCAACATCATAAAGAGTTGCTGCTGATGCAAAAGTTCCTATATGACCTCCTAGTTCAGGAAATTTTTTATTTGCTCTTACTACCATTGCAGCTGCATTCCATCTTATTAACGATCTTATTCTTCTTTCAATATTTTGATCACCATTGGATTTTCTCTCTTCACTTACAGGAATCGTATTTATATATGGTGTGTTTTGTGTATAAGGAATATTTGCTCCTTCCATATATGCCTTATTTATTAATTCTTTAATCAAATAATGCGCTCTTTGATTACCATCTTTTTCTATAACGTCTGAAAGTGACTCAAGCCATTCACCCGTTTCTAATGGGTCAATATCTCCCTCATTTACAATTTGGATTATCTCAGGCTTTTCTTTTGTAATTTTTTTTGTTGGTATTTTTTGTTCTTGATTTTTTTTCAATGAATTTTCAGCCTCTTGAATTAAACTTTCAGTATTTTTTGGAACATCTTTAGATAATGACGATGATTGATTGGAATTTGATATATTTAGAATCAAGTCACCTTTTGAGACTTTATCTCCAACTTTTACTACAATAGAATCAATTTTTCCTGAAAAAGTCGATGGTATCTCAACACTAGATTTATCACTTTCTATTGTAACTACTGGGTCATTTTTTTTTATCTCTTGTCCTTCTTTAACAAGTAATTCAATTACCTCAACATTTTCAAAATCACCAATGTCAGGAACTAATAATTTTTCAGTCATATTTTTATGTTTTATACACTATAAAAATGTAGTTAATTGCAAATCTTAACACATTCTGCTCAATTTTTTGACACTCTTTGTGTGCATGCTTCAAAAATGATTAAAAAGTTCTTAAAAACACTTATTCAACCAAAAGTTAGCACTTATATAGATGCTAAAATATGGATACAAAAAATTTTATTAGAAGAGAAATACGGAAAAATTAATTCCTAAATTCTCTCAATACACAAAGCTATACCCATCCCTCCACCTATGCAGAGTGTTGCGCAACCTTTATTTTTTTTTCGTCTTTTCATTTCATGAATTAAAGTTACAAGTATTCTTGCACCTGAAGCACCAATGGGATGACCGAGGGCGATAGCCCCACCATTAACATTTACCTTATCTTGATTAATACCTAATTCACGAATTACTGCAATACTTTGAGCAGCAAAAGCTTCATTAATTTCAAATAAATCAATTTCATCTAATCTCCATTTTGCTTTTTTGGTTGCTTCACGAACTGCCTCTATGGGTCCCAAGCCCATTAAAGTAGGATCAACTCCAACGGAAGCCCAAGAAACTATTTTTGCAAGTGGTTTTATAGATTTTTTTTCTGCTTGTTTTAAAGATGTTAACAATAGAGCTGCTGCACCATCATTTATTCCAGAAGAATTACCTGGTGTAACAGTTCCGTTATCTTGAAATACAGTTCTTAATTTTTCTAAATCAGATATCTTTAAATTAGTTCTTGGATGTTCATCTTTATCTAAAATATTTCCACTGTGATTTATTCTAACTAGCTCGTCACTAAATTTATTATCTTTAAAAGCTTTTTCTGTTTTTTTTTGCGAATTTAAAGCAAATTCGTCTTGTTCCTGTCTTGATATATTAAATTTTTTTGCAACATTCTCTGCTGTTACTCCCATATGATAATTGTTAAATGCATCAATTAACCCATCATTAACCATTGTATCTAAAAGTTTATTCTCTGAAATTTTTTTCTCGTCTCTATAAAATATTGAGTGTGGAGCTATTGACATATTCTCTTGCCCTCCAGAAATTATAGTAATGGAATCTCCTAATCTAATTGATTGATAACCTGATATAACTGCTCTAAGGCCAGAACCACATACTTGATTTACTATATGAGCTGGTTTTGAAATAGGTATACCTGCATTTATTGCAGCTTGTCTTGCTGGGTTTTGCCCTGCCCCAGCAGTTAATACTTGACCCATTATTACTTCATCAATTTCATCTTTACTAAATTTTGACTGTTTTAATATTTCTTTTATTACTATGGATCCAAGTTGATCGGATCTCATTTTTTTTAATGAACCCTTATAAGTGCCAATTGGTGTTCTAATTGCACTTATAATAACAACTTCATTTGAATTATTACCCATAAAATTTTAAATTTGTCTTATCATTAAAATACACTAAAAATTAATATACTATAGTTAAATAAAATTATAAATGCGCCTGTAGCTCAACTGGATAGAGCGCTTGGCTACGGACCAGGAGGTTCTGGGTTCGACTCCTAGCAGGCGCACCATTAAAAAGGAGCTAATGTGATTAATTGGTTAATGAAAATTTCTCTACAAAAGTCAGTGATATATTTCTTTTTAGTCATTTTTATAATTTTATTAATTTTAACTTTTGTACTATAAAAAATTATGTCTGATAAATTTGAACAAATTAGTTTAAAGCCTGGATTTATGAAACATAACGGTGGTGTTATGTTTAAAAATATTTCTGATACTGAATTTGAATTTAAAGCTACTATAAATGAAAATCATTTGAATGCTGCTGGTATTACTCATGGAGGATACCTGTCAGCTTTAATTGATGCTGGTGCTGGAACAGCGGCACACCGTTCAGCAGAAAATGCTCCTTGTGTAACCATTTCTCTTGATATTAAATTTATTGGAGCATCAAAATTAGGAGATGAAATTATTGGCAAAGTTAAAATTTTGAAAAAAACAAAAACTTTGGTTTTTTTATTCTGTGAATTACAATGTAATAATAAAATAATTACCTCAGCTTCCGGAGTTTGGAAAATTTTAAAAATTAAACCTTCAGATTTAGGTCCTGGTGGATGAATTTACTCTTCTTGAATTCAAATAACCAAATATAAAAAGTAATAAAATTGCTATTGGATATATAATACTTTTTGGTGGTCTATCATCATTTTCAATTTTGATCTCACTTATATAATCACCCATTTCAATTCCACTTTTTTTTGCCTCTCCATTCCATTGAATTGTATCAACAATATAGTTATTATTTTCTTTAATTAAATCCATTCCAAAATTTTCTATACTATATTCTTTTTCAAAAGTATCTTTATCAATCACAAATAATTTATATCTCTCTCCATATTCGGTTATTCTTGTGACTTTAATACGAACTTCTTTTTTGGGATCTAATTTTATATTATCTACTTTACTTACATCAATATAATCATATTTAGGATAAAATTTATTTAACACAAACTCTGGTGCAAGTAGTGAAATTGATATAAATAAAAAAATTATTATTTCATACCATTTGAGCCTATTAACAAACCAACCTTGTGTTGCAGACGTAAATACTAAAATTCCAGCAAGAGATGTAATTATTACTGTAAGAGCGTGCCAAACATTTTCTATACCAATTAAAAGAAGTTCATGATTAAAAAGAAAAACTATAGGTAAAATTCCTGTTCTTAAACTATACCAAAATGCTTGAACACCTGTTCTTAAAGGATCTCCACCAGAAATAGCTGCAGCAGCATAAGATGCAAGCCCAACTGGTGGTGTTACATCTGCCATTAACCCAAAGTAAAAAACAAATAAGTGGACTGCTATTAAAGGAAATATAAAACCTGATGCGTTGCCAACATCAACTAAAACTGTTGCCATTAATGATGCTACCACTACATAATTCGCAGTAGTTGGCAAACCCATTCCAAGTAAAAGACATAATATGATTGTAAGGAATAGTAAAATTACCACGTTATCTTTTGCAATAGACTCTATAACTATTATCAGATTTGTACTTAATCCTGTTGATCCAACGGCACCTACAATTATACCAGCGGTAGCAATGGCAATACCTACGCCAACCATATTTAAAGCACCTTTTTCAAATCCAATTACTGTTTGATTAAACCAAACTTTTAAACCTTCTTTATAATCTTCCACTGTAATTATTTTGTTTATCAGGTTTACAAATATTAAGGATATAGTTGCGTAAAAAATTGAATAAGAAGCAGTAAATCTTAAATAAACTAACATATAAATTAATACAAAAATAGGGACTAAAAAATGCAATCCAGATAAAAAAGTTTTTCTTAAATTAGGTACATCAGAATCTTCCATTCCTTTTAAGTTTAATTTTAATGCCTCTAAATGAGATATATAAAACAAAGCTATATATGAAATAATTGCTGGCAAAAAAGCATGTTTTACAACTTCGAAATATGTTACTCCGATAAAACTTGCCATTACAAATGCAGCTGCTCCCATTACAGGAGGCATTATTTGTCCATTAACTGAAGATGATACCTCAATTGCACCAGCTTTTTCTTGAGAGAAACCAGTTTTTTTCATAATTGGTATTGTAAAAGTTCCAGTTGTAACTGTATTTGCAATAGACGATCCAGAGATAAGGCCTGTCATACCTGATCCAAGAATAGCAGCTTTAGCTGGACCACCTCTCATTTTTCCAACCATTGCAAATGCTAAATCTAAAAAATATTTACCTCCACCTGCGGTCTCTAATAAAGCTCCAAACAATACAAATAAAAAAATAAAATCAACTGATACCCCAATAGGTATCCCAAAAATCGCTTCTTGATCTAACCATTGAAAACCAACCAGCCTATTTAAAGATAGACCACCATGAGATATTATATCTGGTGCATATCTTCCAAAATATGAAAATAATAAAAAACAAATTGCAATAATTACTAATGGTAATCCAATAGCTCTTCTTGTTGCTTCTAAAAGAATTAGAATTCCACAACTTCCAATTATTAACTCTATAGGTAGATTAAAATTTTCGTTGATCTTTAAACTTAGTAAAACTCCACCTCTTTCTACAAGTTGGTCATAAAAAAAATAAATGTATAAACAAGAAAATGCTCCTATAAAACTTATGACTATGTCTATTATAGAAATTTTTTTTCCTTTTGAGATTGGATATATTAAAAAGGCTAAACATAAAGCAAATCCTAAATGTATAGCTCTTGCTGGCAATCCTTTAAACATTCCAAAATTAAATAAAAAAGGAAATGGAGAAGCATACCAAAGCTGGAATAAAGACCAAATAATTGCAATCGCAGCAACTACTTTTAAATGAAAACCTGTTAAATTTCTTGTCGGTGATAAATCTTCATTTATTTTAGTTTTTACTTTTTCACTAAATGACTGACTCATTAATAATATCTTATCATAAAAAAAAGGCCCGGTAAAAATACCAGGCCTTTTAATTTAATCTTATTTCTAGATTACATTAATCCAGCTTCTTTATAGTATTTAATTGCACCAGGGTGTAATGGAGCAGATAAACCATCTTTTATCATGTTTTTCTTTTCCAAAAACCCAAAAGCAGGATGTTGTTTTTTAAAATCATCAAAATTTTCCATCACAGCTTTTGTTACTAAATACACTAACTCTTCAGAAACTGAAGCGCTTGTAACCACTGTAGCTTTTACACCAAAAGTAGTAGCATCTTTTTTTTGATTAGTATAAGTGCCTTTAGGAATTACAGCCTTAGCATAATAATCAGCACCACTTATTAGACCCTGAACTTCTGAACCAGTTAAGTTAATAGGTGAAGCTTTAGCTGCACAAGTAGCTGCTTGCTCCATTGCTCCATTAGGAAATCCTACTGAATAACCAAAAGCATCGATTTTACCATCACACAAAGCTTTTACTTGCTCTGATGAAGTAAGTTCAGTTGTTGATTTAAAAAAACTATTATCAACACCCATAGCCTTCATAAGCTCTTCCATAGTTCCTCTTTGACCTGAACCTGGATTACCAATATTCACTACTTTACCTTTTAAGCCAGCAAAATCTTTTATTTTTGCTTTTTTTCTTGCCCAAATTTGGAAAGGTTCATTGTGAACAGAAAATACAGCTCTAAGATCACCAAATTTTTTACCTTCCCATTTGCTTGATCCATTTACTGCATGGTATTGCCAGTCTGATTGAGCTACACCAAATTGAAACTCACCAGCTTTAATTTGACCAATATTATAGTTTGATCCACCTGTTGATGGTGCAGTACATCTATAAGCTTTAGCAGTACCTTTTTTTCTACCATGTTCGGCGCTTATTGCTGATTTGTGTAACATTTTACATATCGCGTTACCTGTTTGGAAATATACTCCTGTAGGTCCGCCTGTTCCTATCGTAAAAAACTCTGCAGATTTTGCAATACTTGTAAATGATAAAGATGCAATAAAGATTAGCAGAGCACTAGATAGAGATGTTATTGTTTTTCTCATATTTCCCCCTGATTAGTATTATTTTATTTTTGAATTGTAACAGTACTTTAAGGTCTTTGTATAGAGCGTTTTTTATAAGGTCTTAGACCATTTTTTAAGTTTATCCACACCTTCAACAATTTTTGGTGCAAACTTTTTAATCAATTCTTCACTAACATTATGTTCATCTTTAATTTCATCCATAAAATTTTGCCCATTAAAATCAGTAAAACTCAACCTTACAATTAATCTTTCTTTATCAAAACCAAAATCTGACCCAGGCAGTAATGCTACTCCTGTTTTTTTTAAAATATTTTTACACATTTCAGACGATGATTTAAATTTTTTAGTTACAAACTCAGGCATTAAATAAAAACCTCCTTGAGGTTCATTTATAAGTACTTTGTTAGAACTTAAATTTTTGTACACATATTTCCCAACAGATTTAAGAATATTTCTAGAAGCATTTATAAAATCTGTATGATCTTTGTCATAAGCTTGTATGGCTGCATATTGTATTGGGGCACTTACAGCTGAAAAAGTTTCACTTGCTAAAACATTTATAGTATCCTTAATCAATTTGAGTGAATCTGGTACTATGAAATATCCTAACCTCCAGCCTCCTGCACCACACCATTTGCTTAAACCTGTGCTAATGATTGTTTTTTCAGGGCAAAAATCTGAGATTGATTTGTAGTCATCTTCAAAAGTGAGTTCAGAATAAATCTCATCTGATAAAATTATAAGATTATATTTATTTGCAACATCACTGATCTCATTTAAATTTTTACATACTTGACCAGAGGGGTTATTTGGTGAATTCAAAAATAATAAATAATTTTTGTTTGTATTTTTTTTGATTATTTTTTCTAAATCTTCTGCTGTTGGAAACCAATTATTTTCTCTTTTTGTTTTTAAATTTTGAATTTTATTTCTACCTAGAATTGCTTGAGGAGCATAAGAAACCCAGCTTGGTGTTGGTAAAATAATTTCACCATCAAAAATTACATGGAGTAAGAACATTAATTCTTTAGATCCAGGTCCAATAATTACATTTTCTGACTGGTAATTATATTTTTTTTTATTTGAAGTATACTTTGCAACAACCTCTCTTAATTCTTTTAGACCCTGCATAGAAAGATATGTATTTTGATGTGCATTATTTTTTAATTCATTAACAATATCTTTGGGAACTTGAAACGGAGATTGTCCAAATCCAAATCTTATAATATTTTGACCTTTATTTTGAAGTTCATTTGAGATTTCATTTATCTTTAGTGTAGAAGATGGCTCTAAATTTTTAACAAGATCTTTTAACATTTAATATTTTAATTCTTTTAAATTTTTATATTGATCTAAAACTTGAGGATTAACAAGGGCCTCTTGATTTTTAATTTGATTGCCCTCTATTGTATTCTTTACAGCTAGTTCAACTATTTTACCACTTTTAGTTCTAGGTATATCATTTACCACTAATATCTTTTTTGGAACATGTCTTGGTGAAGCATTTTTTCTAATATTTAATTTAATTTTTCTTTCTAAATTTTTATCTAATTTTTTATTTTCATTTAATACTATGAACAAAATTACACGAATATCATTATCCCAAGTTTGACCAATAACTATCGACTCTTTAATTTCTTTAAATTTTTCAACCTCAGAATAAATTTCTGAGGTTCCTAATCTTACACCGCCTGGATTTAATGTTGTATCTGACCTACCATAGATTACAAAGCTCCCATTACTTTTTTTAACTTTAGCAAAATCACCATGATGCCAAACATTTTTAAACTGATTAAAATATGCATTTTTAAATTTTATATCTTTTTTATCATTCCAAAATTTTAATGGCATTGTAGGAAAGGGATTTACACAAACAAGTTCTCCTTTTTTATCTTCAATAGATTTACCATCTTCATCAAACACTTTAACATCTAATGCTAATCCTTGATTCTGAATTTCTCCAATTTTAACTGGCTGATATAAGTTTCCTAACACAAAACAAGATACAATATCTGTACCACCTGAAATAGAAGCTAAATGAATATTTTTTTTGATGTTATTATATACATATTTAAATCCATCTTCTGATAAAGGTGAACCAGTTGAGCAGATTGTTTTTAATTCTTTTAAATCATATTTATATTTCATTCTAGATTCGTAATTACGAAGTGCATCAATATATTTAGCACTTATTCCAAATAATGTTATTTTCTCATTATCAGCTATTTTTAACAATAAATCATTTTGACGGTACATGGGAAATCCATCAAATAAAACTATTGATGCTTTTGATGCTAAAACAGTTACTAGCCAATTCCACATCATCCATCCACAAGTTGTAAAATAAAAAACATTGTCACCATCTTTAATATTACAATGTAATTGGTGTTCTTTTTTATGTTGAATTAAAACTCCACCAGTTTTATGGCAGATGCATTTAGGCTTCCCAGTTGTTCCACTTGAATACAATATTGTTAATTCATGCTCAAAATCAAATTTTTTAAAATTTAATTTAGAGTCTTTAAAATTTAATAAATCTTGCCAATTTTTTGTTTTTACTTTTTTAAAATTATAATTTTTTTGAAATTTTTGACCCGGATAATTTGCAATTATTATATGTTTTATTGATGGAATTTTTCTTAAAATTTGTGGGACTCTATTAATAATATTTATTTTTTTTCCGTTATAGAAATAGTTATTTGTTACAAATAATACCTTAGGCTTGATTTGTGCAAATCTTTCTTCTACACCTTTAATACCAAAATCTGGTGAACATGAGGACCAAATTGCCCCTATTGATACTGTTGCAATAAAGGCTTCAACTGTTTCAATTGTATTAGACATATATGCAACAATTCTATCACCTTTTTTTATTCCATTATTTTTTAAATAATTAGAAATTTTTCCAACATTTAAATTTAACTCATTCCAATTTCTTTCTTCTCTATAGCCATTTTCACTTATGAAAGTTGCAGCTTTTTGATTATTATTTTTTGATAAAAGATTTTCAGCAAAGTTTAGCTTTGATTTTGGTAAAAAAAGATTTTTGAAAAAAATCTTTGATTTTTTTATTTTATTTTTTCCTTTTTCACCTTTGATTTTTGAAAAATCCCAAAAAGAATCCCAAAAATCAGCGGAATTTTTAATACTCCATTTTTGTATCTTTTTATAATTATTTTGAAATTTCTTTTTAAATCTTTTTGATAAAAAATTTTCGAACGCAAATAAATTAGAATTTTTTTTGACTTCTTTTGAAGCTTCCCAAAGTTTTTTGGTCATATTTAAATTTAAAATTACTATTATAAAAATTTAATTTTTTGTGTTAAACTACTCTAAAGTAATTTCAAAATGAGAACTTTTTTCCTTCCGATTCGGTCATGTTTTAGACTATTTTTGTTCTTTAGCACTAACAATATCTGGTAGGTCAAAAAAAAGATACACCAAAGATAGAAATGATTAAAAATAAAATTACTGCAGTTTTAGGTCCTACGAACACAGGAAAAACTCATTTAGCAATTGAAACAATGTTGTCTTTTGACACTGGAATGATTGGTTTTCCTCTAAGACTTTTAGCTAGAGAAGTTTATGACAAAGTAACAAAAAAAATTAGTTTGGACAAAGTTGCATTAATTACTGGTGAGGAAAAAATTATTCCATCAAATGCAAAATATTTTCTTTGTACCGTTGAGTCTATGCCTATTGATAAACAACTAGATTTTGTTGCAGTTGATGAAATTCAAATGTGTGCCGATCATGAACGTGGTCATATTTTTACTGATAGATTACTTAATTTAAGAGGTAACAAATTAACTATGTTAATGGGTTCTAATACAATAAAAAACATTATTTCAAAATTAGATGATGATATTGAATTTATTAATAGAAAACGTTTGTCTAAGCTTTCATATTCAGGCCATAAAAAAATTTCACGAATAGATAGAAAAACAGCAATAATCGCCTTTTCAGCAGAGGAAGTTTATGCAATTGCAGAATTAATTAGAAGACAAAAAGGTGGAGCAGCAATTGTAATGGGTTCTTTAAGTCCAAAAACGCGTAATGCTCAAGTAGAATTATATCAATCAGGAGATGTCGATTTCCTAGTAGCTACTGATGCTATCGGAATGGGTATTAATATGGATTTAGATAATATTTATTTTTCCAATCTAAAAAAATTTGATGGAAAAAAATTAAGAAAATTAAACTTATCAGAAATAGGACAAATTGCAGGGAGAGCAGGGAGATATTTAAATGATGGTAGCTTTGGAATTACTGGTCAGTGTAAAGAAATAAATTCTGAAGAAGTTAATCTGCTAGAAAATCATAAATTTGAAGAAGTCCAATTTTTATTTTGGAGAAATTCAAATTTAAATTTTAACAATCCTTTATCTTTAATTAAATCTTTGGAGGAAAAACCAAAAAGAAACTGGTTAAGAAAAGCACATGAATGTGAAGATGAAAAAGCTATTAAATTTTTTTTAAGAGAAAAAAACTTTCAAAAAATAAAATTTGATCAAGAGAAATTAAAACTTTTATGGGAATGTTGTCAAATACCTGATTTTGTAAAAAAAACTTTTGGAAATCATTATGAAGTCATAGGAAATGTATTTAAATTTTTAAGTAGTCAAAATGGCAAAATTAATGATGAATATATGCATTTGCAGTTAATGAAACTTGATAAATTGGAGGGAAATGTAGATTCTTTATCAAATAGAATTGCAAATGTTAGAACTTGGTCTTATGTTTCAAATAAAAATAATTGGGTAGAAAATCAAAATTACTGGATTGAAAAAACTAAACTATTAGAGGATAAACTTTCAGATAGACTTCATGAAGAGCTTACAAAAACATTTATTGATAAACGTGCAAGTGTACTTGCGAGAGGTTTAAAACAAGATATGGAATTTAATACAAAAATTTTAGAAAATAATGATGTAATGATAGATAATCAATTTATTGGAAAAATTAATGGTCTTAAATTGGATCTCTTTCTTAAGAAAGGTGCACTTGAAACAGATATCAAATCACTTAAAAAGGCTGCAAGACAAACAGTTGGCCCAGAGCTTGAAAAAAGAATTAATACAATAATTGAAACTGGTTTAATCGAACTTCAAGATGATTTTAAAATTTATTGGAAAAAGTTTCCAATAGGCAAATTATCTTCTGGAAAGGATTATCTAAACCCAAATATAGATTTATTGGTAGATGATATTATAGATCAACCTGAAAGAAAAAAATTAATTATTTTTTTAAACAAATGGTTACAAAATAAAATTAATACAATTTTAAAAAGCTTAGTAAATTTAAAGGATCTTAAAGACAAAAATTCATCTATTAAAGCACTAGCATATCAGTTGTATGAGAATAATGGCGTTCTTAAACGAGATCAAGTTTTAGAATATGTTAAAAATTTAGGCCAAAATGAAAGAAAGGTTCTTAGAGAGCTTGGTGTAAAATTTGGAAGATATCATGTTTTTTTATACCAATTGATAAAACCTGAAGCAGTTTCACTAAGGACATTACTTTGGAAAAATTATTACCAAAAACACTTTAATTTAAAACCGCCAAAATTTGGATTAAATTTTTTAGATGATCATAAAATAAAAAATAAAAATTTTATGTTACTTTGTGGATTTGAAAAATTTGATAATTATTATGTAAGAATAGATATTTTAGAAAGATTATTCATGCAAATTATTAATTCAAACACGGACCAAGAAAAAGAAATAAAGATGAAACCTGAAATGTTAAACTTGTTGGGGTGCAATAAAAATAACTTTAAAAAACTTCTTAAATCCATGAACTATAAAATTTTGGAAAAAGAGAATGATATATTCTTTAAATATTTTCCACGAAAAAGCTTCAAAAAATCAAATAAAAAAATTATAAATGAAAGCCCTTTTGGAGTATTAAAAAATCTAAATTTAAATTAGAATTTATGTTTTTTAAAAAAGATAAAAACCAGGATGAAAAAAACGATTTGTCTAAAATTGCAGCATTACTTGTACATGCAGCAAAAATTGATGAAAACTATTCAAAACAAGAAGAAGAAATTATAAAAGAAGCACTTCTAAAAATGGGTGCAACTTATCAAAATATTGATTTAATTATTTCAGATGGGAAAAAGATTGAAGAAAATTCTAATCAAATCTTAGAATTTACAAAAAAAGTAAAAAATATGGAAGAGTCAAAAAGAATTGAGATTATAATGACCTTGTGGAGAATAGTTTATTCCAATAAAGAAGCAGACATTTATGAGACAAATTTAATGAGAAGACTTGCGGGGCTATTATATATTGACAGTAAAGTTATGGGAGATATTAAGGAAAAAATTAAAAAAGAATATTCTTAATGACGTACGTAGTAAATGATAAATGTATTAAATGTAAATTAATGGATTGCGTAGAAGTGTGTCCTGTAGATTGTTTTTACGAAGGTAAAAATATGCTTGTAATTAAACCGGATGAGTGTATAGATTGTGGCGTTTGTGAACCAGAGTGTCCTGTCGATGCAATAAAACCAGACACAGAACCTGGAAACGAAAAATGGTTAGAAATTAATAGAGAATATTCTGAAATCTGGCCTAACATAAGTGAAAAAAAAGATCCACCTTCGGATCACGAAAAATATAGAAATGAAGAAAATAAGTTTGAAAAATATTTTAAAGAAAACATTTAAAAAAAAAGCTAAAAAAAAAGCTAAAAAAAAAGTACCAAAAAAAGTTACTAAATTAAAAAAAAATTTACAAAAAAAACTAGCTAAACCAAAAGTTAAAAAATCACTAAATAAAAAATCCTTAAAAAAATCAAATATTCAAAATCAAGATACTAAAACTGACAATCTAAGAATTTCAAAAAATAATGAAGTAAAGCCTGAGATTAAAAAGGTAAGAAAGCAAGAAACAGAAAAGCGTGAGTACAAAATTAAAGATTTTATTGTTTATCCAAAACATGGTGTTGGTCAAATTACTGAGTTTAAAAAAGTTAATATTGGTGGAATAGATGTTGAAACTTATGTCATAAAATTTGAAAAAGACAAAGCTAATGGGATGGTGCCAGTTAATAAACAATCACATCTACGACCGTTAGCAACAATCAATCAAGTAAATAAGTGTATCTCAATTTTAAAAAGTAAACCAAAAATAAAACGGTCAATGTGGAGTAGGAGAGCACAAGAATATGAGGCTAAAATTTCTTCTGGAAAAATCTATGAGTTGGCAGAAGTTGTAAGAGACTTAAACAAGGGTGACGATTTAATGGTAGACCAATCTTATAGTGAAAGACAACTTTTTGAAAAAGCTTATGAAAGGATTTTGTCAGAATTTAAGATTATTCTGAATGTTTCAGTTGAAGATACACAAAAAAAATTAGACAAAGCATTGAAAAGAAATCTTGATAATCAATCAAAAACTTCTCCAGATACACAAAAACCTGTTGAGACGGGCACTAATCTACCAGACCAAGAGCCTGTTGCAGAGGAAGATTCAATAGAAGAATAAAAAAAAACGCTTCCCACACGTAAATCGTTATGAGAAGCGTTTTAAATAAAGAATACTAAGTTATTATCTTTTTCTTCTTCTTTTTTTAGCTTTTTTCTTAGCCTTCTTTTTTGCTTTTTTTCTTCTCTTAGGCATCTTTAGCTCCCTTTTTAGTTAAACGAATCAAATTGATTCGCTATTAAGTTATTTTTATTTTTTTATACACGTTATGTCAATTCTTTAATTAAAGTTAAATTTTAAAAAAAATTTTTAAAATTTTTTTAATTTTATTAATTGATATGTTTAAAAAAGTTAGTGTTTATGCGTATAATAATCGATTAGATTCATTATTAATAAAGTTTTTCTAATTCATCTTTATATTTTTTTAAAATTTTTTTTCTTTTTAGTTTTAAAGTGGGTGTCAACATTCCATTTTCAATTGTAAATTCTTCTTTAATTAATTTAAATTTCTTTACTTTTTCTACTAAAGATAAACTTTTATTTAAATTTTCTAAATAATTTTCAATTTCTTTTTTATTTTCATCAGTTTCACTTACAATTAACGCTACTAAATAATTTTTCTTATCACCATAAACAAAACTTTGTTTTATTTTTTCATTTAAACACAATAAATTTTCAATCTTAGATGGTGAGATGTTATCTCCACCAAGATTCACTATAATTTCTTTTTTTCTATCAGTTATTTTTAAATTTCCTTCATTGGTAATTTCTCCTATATCTCCAGTATGTAGCCAGCCATCTTTAATAATTTCATCAGTCTCTTTTTTCATATTCCAATAACCAAGCATTACATTCTCACCCTTTACCAAAATTTCACCATCATCAGCAATTTTCACTTTATTGGTTTTAAAAGGTGGACCAACAGTTTCAATTTTTATTTTTTCAGGAATGTTACAACTTACAACTGGAGAGGTCTCAGTTAATCCATAGCCCTGTAAAGTTGGTAGACCTATAGAATTCAAAAATTCACCTATTTTTTGATCTAAAGCACCTCCTCCCGAAACAAAAGCTTTTAATTTGCCTCCAAATTGTTTTTTAATTTTTCTTCTTACTAATTTTTCACACAAAAAATTGATAATTTTTTCTTTAAAATTTAACTTTTCTTTATTCAATTTTTTTGTCCCAAGATACATGGTACTTTCTATCAATTTCTTTTTTAAACCTTTTTGTTTTGAGAAATTAAGAAAAATTTTACTATATAGATTTTGATAAAATCTTGGTACAGCTGTCATGATTGTTGGTTGCGCTACTACCATATTAGGTAATAATTTTTCTAAACTTTCAGCATAATAAACTTTTGCCCCAAGTGAAATTTGCACAAATTGGACAGTGTGTTCATAAGAGTGAGACAGAGGCAGCCAAGTTAAAAAAATTGGTTTTTCATTTCTAACTAAGGAGTCTAAAATTTCTTGTGCACCCTCACAATTTGATAAAATACCTCCATGACTAAGCATTACTCCCTTGGGATTGCCGGTTGTGCCTGATGTGTAGATTATGCAAGCAAGATCTTTTCTAATTATTTTATTATTATAATTATTATAAATATCAATTTTTTCTTGGTTAGAATTTTTATCTAAAATAGTTTCAATACATTCAATATTTTGATTAAATTTTTCAATCGAAATAACTTTTGTTTCATTGGGAATAAATTTTTCAATTTTTTTAAATTGAATTTCATTTGAAATGATACATATCTTAGGTTTACAATCATTGATTATATATTCGTAATCTTTTTCTGAATATGTAGTGAATAATGGAACTGTTACTCCACCTGCATTCATAATCGCTAAGTCTGCAATAAGCCACTCTGGTCGATTTTCAGACAATAAAACACATCTATCTCCTTTAGATAAATTTTTTGTTAAATATTCAGATAATAAACAAATGTTATTTTTAACTTGTCCCCATGTTAGAAAATTATTGTCATTATTTTTCAACCATTTTAAAAATGGTTGTCTTGTTAATTCTTTTTCTTCTTTATACTTTTCAAAAAAAAGCTCAACAAGACTATTAATTTTATTTAATTCCATAATTTGGTGGGCGAAGAGAGAATCGAACTCTCACTTCTTGCGAAACACGATTTTGAGTCGTGCGCGTCTACCAATTCCGCCATTCGCCCTTAGTTGTTTAAAAATTTATTAAATAGTATAAGAACTAAAATTATATTAAAACCAAAAAATGTTTAATACTCTTTATAAAAAGTGTTTAAATTTAGCTGCACATAAAAGTTCTAAATATTATTTGGCCTTAATCTCCTTTGTTGAAAGTTCTTTCTTTCCAATTCCCCCAGATGTGATGGTTATTCCAATGGTGATCACGAAAAAAACTGAATTTATAAAAATATTTTTTATTGCAACAATATTTTCAGTTTTAGGTGGTATTTTAGGTTATTTTATAGGTGCATTTTTTTTTGATATAGGGATGCAAATTATGAGCTTTTATGGTTATGAAGATAAGTTAATAAAACTAAAAAATAATTTAATAAATAGTAATAGTTTTTATGCTTGGCTTGGTATCCTTTTCTTGGCTGGCTTCACACCTCTTCCTTATAAAGTTTTTACAATAGCTAGTGGTTTAATTGGATTTAATATTTTAATTTTCATTTTTATAAGTTTAATTTCTAGAGGTTTGCGTTTTTTTATAGTGTCTTATCTTTCATATAAATTCGGAGATTTATTTACAGAATTTATGAATAAGCATGGATCAAAATGGTTTACAATAATTGGGATATTAATAGTAATTATTGGAATTATTATTTATTTAATATTTAAAATTTGATGAATAATCTGAAAACAACAACTTTAAAAGTTATCTTTTTAATAAGTTTAATTTCATTGATTTCAGCATATTTTATAGAATATATTTTAGGTCACCAGCCGTGTAATCTATGTTTAATAGAAAGAATTCCGTATGTACTTGGTATTACTCTAATAATTTTAAATTATTTTTTAAAAAAAAATGAACAATTTATAATTTTATTATTAATATTATTGTTTTCCTTTTCTTTTATATTATCATTTTACCACTTTGGGATAGAACAGGGTTTTTTTGAAGAATCGGCAGTTTGTAGTATTAAAAATGCTTCGGATACTATCTCAAAAGAAGAATTATTAGAACAACTTCAAGTACGAATAATAAGCTGCAAAGATGTGACATTTAGAATTTTTGGATTTTCACTTACTTCACTTAATATGATTATAAGTTTAATCTTAAATTTTTTACTACTTAAAGTTTTTAAAAATTATGAAAAATTCAAAAAATAAGGTTGAGGAATTTATTAGAGTAGATCACGCTGGGGAACGAGGTGCAGTAAAGATATACGAAGGTCAATTATTAGCCCTAAACACATTAGTTAAAGATGATAGTTTAAAAAAAACAATCGAAGAAATGAAAATTCACGAAAAAGAACACTGTAAATTTTTTGAAGCAGAAATTAAAAAAAGAAAAATAAAACCAACAAAATTTTTGCCTTTATGGGATCTGTTAGGTGTTGGACTAGGTTTTGGTTCAACTCTTCTTGGAAAAAAGGCAGCAATGCTATGCACTGCATCTGTAGAAGAGGTTATTGACGAACATTATCAAAATCAAATTAATCAATTAGGTCCTGATGAAAAAGATCTTAAAAAGAAAATTATAAAATTTAGAGAAGACGAGTTACATCACAAAGATATAGCTTACAAAAGAGGTGCAACTAAAGAAGGCCTTTATTCAATAATGGATAAAATAATTAAAACCGGCTCTAAAGTCGCAATTAATATTTCTGAAAAAATTTAAGTTTTAAGCTTCTAACTCTACGTCCCAATAAAGATAATCCATCCAACTTTTATGTAAATAATTTGGAGGAAAATTTTTACCATTTCGATGTAAATCTTCCGTGGATGGTTGATAAGGATACTGATTTAGTTGCATTCCTGATAATTTTAATAATTTACCACCTTTTTTCACATTACAAGCTGAACAAGCTGTTACAACGTTGTCCCAGTGAGTTTCCCCACCCTTAGATCTTGGTAATAAGTGATCAAAAGTTAATTCTTCTCCACTGCCACAATATTGGCAAGAAAATTTATCTCTAAGGAAAACATTAAATCTTGTAAAACTTGGTTTAGATTGTGGAACAATATAATCTTTTAATGCAATGACGCTTGGTAGTTGCATATTAAAAGATGGACTTCTCACAATTCTATCATAATTACTCACAATTATTACTCGATCCAAAAATACTGACTTTACAGTATCTTGCCACGACCATAATGACAAAGGATAATAGCTCAATGGTCTATAATCAGCATTTAAAACTAATGCTGGACATTTTTCTAATGAAACATCTTGTTCAATAAAATTATTCATAATTAAATCTTAACTTAAATGAAAAATTAATTCAATAATAAGAGATTATTAAATTTTTTTCAAAATATATTTTAATGCTATACTTGATGCTTCTACTGGAATATTATGGTCGCAGTTTTTTATTAAATAAGTTTCTATATTTATATTATTCCTAATAAAAAAATCTTTTGCCTCGAGTAAAAAACTTGAAGAAACAACTTGATCTGAGTCTCCATGAATTAATAATGTATTCGTTGATACTTTTTTTCTAGAATTTAAATAATCCTGATTAATAATTTTACCAGAAAAACCTACAATACAAGAATATTCTTGTTTAGCAGTTAAACCTAAATTTATAGCCATCATACATCCCTGGCTAAAACCAGATAAACATATCTTATTATTTTTTAAATGAAACTCCTCTTTAATTTCATCAATAAATTGATTTAATTTTTTTTCAGCTTTAATAGATTGTTCTAAAATATATTTTGGGTCATCATTTGTTAAATCAAACCATTGAAAGCCTGAGGGATTTATTGAGCATTGCTCATGACCATTAGGGCATATAAAAACTGTATTTGGCAAATATCTTTTCCAATTCAATGACAGCATGCTTATATCTTTGCCATCACCACCATACCCATGAAGCAAAATTATAGCACTATGTATGTCTATATTATTCTCTGGTTTAATAATTGTTGAATCAAGGCAAAATGTCATACTGTATGATTTATGTTTTTTTATTCTTAAAACACCCTACAATACATTTATGATTTCTGGAATATTTGTAAAAATATTATCTATAATATTATTAATTGCAGTAGGTATAGTTCTTATTTTAGGAATAGGAACTTTATTTAAAGGTGGAGAAACTAGTAAAAAATATTCAAATAAATTGATGCAATTAAGAGTTTTGCTCCAATTTATAGCAATAATAGCTTTAGTCGGTTTTGCTTATTTTTTTAAGAATTAATTATATTCACTTAACCATTTAATAAATTTCTTATCTTCAAAATCAATTGAACCAACTATCCTTGCGAATTCTAATCCATCTTTATTAATTAAAATTGATGTTGGTATACCTCTTAAACTAAATTCTTTAGCTAAAGTGACTGGAGAATCAAAATATACATCTAAATTTTTTATTTTTAAATCCTTAAAAAACTTTGAAGCTTTTTCAATATTATCTTTACCAACATTTATTGGAAATATTTTTAAATTTTTTAAATTTTTATTAGATTGAAGTAAATCTAATGAAGGCATTTCCTCTTTACAGGGTACACACCAAGTTGCCCAAAAATTCAATAATATCAGTTTACCTTTAAAATCTTTTAAATCTAATTGTGTATTTTTGGTGTCTAAAAACGTTAAACTATCATACTTTTTTAATTCTTTATTAATAATTAGATTTTTTATATCAAGAACTTCATTTGCATATGAATTAGTTATTAAAAAAATAAATATTATTAAAAATCTCATGTTAAAAAGGTATAAATAATTACCATGCCAAAAAATAAAAACAATAAGACAATATGGAGTGCTAGAATAAATGATAATACTTCAAGTCTTTTCCAAAAAATTGGAAATTCAATTAACATTGACAAAAGACTTTACAATGAAGATATAGAGGGATCCATAGCTCATGTAGAGATGTTATTTAAGCAAAAAATAATTTCATTTAAGATAAAGAATAAAATTATTTTTGGCCTTAATAAAATAAAAAAAGAAATATCAGGAAAAAAATTCGAATTTCATGAAAAATATGAGGACATTCATATTAATATTGAAAAGAGATTGTTCCAAATAATTGGTGAGGAAGCGGGATATATACACACTGGGCGATCTAGAAACGACCAAGTAATTACTGATTTTAAAATTTGGATTAAAGGAGCTACTAAAGAAATCAATTTTTTATTAGATAAAATAATTAATAGCACACTAAAATTAGCTGAAAAAAATATAGAAACTATTATGCCTGGGTTCACCCATCTTAAAAATGCACAGGCTGTTTCCTTTGCTCATTATTTAATGGCTTATGTTGAAATGTTTAATAGAGATAGAAAAAGATTTACTAATAATTTAGAAAACTTAAATGAAAATCCTTTAGGAGTAGCTGCTTTAACTGGAACTTCTTTTAATATTGACAGAACCTATACTTCTAAAAAACTTGGTTTTACTAAACCTACAAATAATTCTATTGATACTGTATCTGATAGAGATTTTGTTTTAGATTTTTTATATAGCGTTTCTGTATGCTCTATGCATATTTCTAGAATTGCTGAAGAACTCATTATTTGGAACTCAGAAGCTTTTAACTTAATTAACTTATCAGACAAAATTGTGACGGGTTCCTCAATTATGCCTCAAAAAAAAAATCCAGATCTTTTAGAATATTTAAGAGGAAAAACTGGAATTAATTATGGAAATTTATTTTCAATGCTTACAATTTTAAAAGGGTTGCCATTATCATATTTTAAAGATCTTCAAGATGATAAAGAAATAATTTTTAAATCAAATGATATACTAATAAATTGTCTAAAAATATTTGATGAGATTCTAAAAAACTTTACACCAAATAAAAAAAGAATGCTGGAACTTGCTGATAGCGGATATATCACAGCAACAGATTTTGCTGATTATCTTGTTAAAAATCACACAATGTCTTTTAGAAAAGCTTATCATAAAACAGCAGCATTAGTAAATTTGGCTGAAAAAAAGAGGAAAAACCTAAATCAATTAACTATGGATGAATTAAAAAAAATTGAACCAAAACTATCAATTAATGCCTTAAAAGTGTTTGATTTAAAGAATTCTGTAAATTCTAAAAAATCTTATGGTGGAACATCTTTTGATAATATTAAAAAAATGATAATGAAATATAAAAAACGAAAATGATAATAAAAAAAATTACTCTTAGTATAATCCTTTTGCTTATTTTATTCTCTTGTGGGAAGAAAGGAGATCCCGTTTTTAAAGAGTCAAAAAAAGAGATTAAAATGAATATTTTCCTTATTAATAAGGTTTAATGAAATATAAAAATAAAAAACTTGTCATTGAAAGTGTTAGTGTACAAAAAATTGCACAGAAATTTAGTACACCAGCATATTGCTATTCATATAAAAAATTAAAAGAAAATATTCTAAATTTTAAAAAAAATTTTGAATCTTTATCTCCAATAATATGTTTTGCAGTTAAATCTAATACAAATATTAATCTAATTAAGGAAATTAAAAAATTTGGATTAGGAGCTGATGTTGTATCAATAGGAGAAATGATGAAAGCTCTCAAAGCTGGAATTAATCCAAAAAAAATAGTTTTTTCTGGTGTAGGAAAAACCTCTGATGAAATAAAATATGCTATTAATAAAAATATACTATTAATAAACGCAGAATCTGAGAGTGAGATAAAAGAAATAGAAAAAATAGCAAGGACAAAAAATAAAAAAGTTCAGATAGGAATTCGATTAAATCCAAATACAGATGCAAAAACTTTAAATCAGATATCGACTGGAAAAAAAGAAAATAAATTTGGAGTGAATGAAAAAATTTTTTTTAGACTAGTAAATTTTTGCAAAACTTCAAAAAATATAGAACTTAAATGTTTAAGTGTTCATATAGGAAGTCAAATTGTAAGTCATAAGCCTTATGAAAAAATGCTAAATGTAATCACCAAAATTTTAAAGAAAGTAAATCATAAATTTGAATATATTGACCTTGGTGGTGGAATGGGAATTTCTTACGAAAATAATGAAAAAAAACTCAATTATAAAAAATATTCTTTAGCTATAAAAAAATTTTTAAAAAATCATCAGGCTAAAATTATATTCGAGCCTGGAAGATCTATAATTGGAAACACTGGAATTCTTATTTCAAAAGTAATTTATATTAAACAAAATGAAACAAAGGATTTTATTATTTTAGATACAGGTATGAATGATTTAATGAGACCTGCATTGTATGGTGCAAAACATAAAATATTACCAATAGTAAAAACTAAAACAAAATCAAAAAAGATTTATGAATTTGTTGGACCAATTTGTGAAAGTACAGATAAATTTAAATCAATCAAAAACTTTCAAAAATTAAATGAAAAAGATTTTGTTGTAATTTGTGATGTAGGTGCATATGGAATGTCTTTAAGCTCAAACTATAATGTGAGACCATATCCGATTGAAATATTAGTTAAAGGATCAAAAATTCAAATTATAAAAAAAAGACAAAAGTATAAGGATATAATTTAGTTTTTGATAAAAAATGATTAGAAACCTAATATTTTCAATTTTCTTTTTTTCTGGAATTATTTTTATTTCGATAATATTTCTTCCATCATTTTTCTTACCCAAAAAAATTGTTTTGTTTGGAGGAAAGTTAATGGGGTACTGGACTGGATTTTGTTTAAAAGTTTTTTTATCAACAAAAATTATAATTAAAGGAAAAGATAATATTGTTCAAAATGATAAATTTTTTATAGCATCATCACATCAGTCAATGTTTGAAACATTTTATCTTCAAACTATTTTTAATTCTCCTGTTTTTATTCTTAAAAAAGAATTACTTTTAATTCCTATTTTTGGTTGGTACTTAAAAAAAATTGGCTCTATTTCTATTAAAAGAAATAAGACTACTAAAGATAATTTGAGTTTTTTCAGTGATATATCTAAAGTAATTACAGACTCAAATAGACCTTTGATTATTTTCCCTCAAGGAACGAGGGTTTTACCTGATGAAAGACTTCCATTTAAAAAAGGAGCATCGAGAATTTATGAGGAATTAAAAATGTCTTGTCAGCCAGTTGCTATAAACTCAGGATATGTTTGGCCAAAAAAAGGTTTAAAAACAAGCAATAAAAATATTACAATATCAATTCTGAAACCAATACCTGCTGGACTATCCAGAGATGAATTTAGTAAAATTTTAGAGAAAGTTATTTATACAGAACTAAATCTTCTTAACTAGCCTTTCATTGGCATTACGACAAAAATGCTATCAAAATCTCCAGGATCTTTAATCAAAGCAGGTGAGCCTGTATCATTAAAAAAGATTTCAATTTTATCTCCATCAAGCTGAGAGGCAACATCAATTAAATATCTTGAATTAAAACTTATTTCTAAATCATGATCGAAGTTTACTGCTAATGTTTCTTTACCATCTCCACTGTTAGTATTATTGACAGATAAATTCAATATATCCTTAGTTAGATTAAACTTTACACCATCTTTTTTGTCTAAAGAAACTGATGCAACTCTATCGACTGAGTCTAAAAAAACTTTCAAATTAATTTCTAATTTTTTTTGATTATTTTTAGGTATTACTTGAATATAATTTGGAAATTTACCATCAATTAGTTTTGAAATTAACATGCTATTATTTAATTCAAATTTGATTTTAGATTTTACATTTGAAATTTTCACATCACCATCGTAGTTATCTAACAATGAACATAATTGAAAAATAGTTTTTTTAGGTAAAATTATCGGTTCAAATTCAATTTTTTGTTCTAGTCTAATTTTTGATATCGACATTCGATGGCTATCGGTGGCAACAGCTGTTAGATAATTTTTGTCCTCAACCTCTGTTTGATGGAGATATATCCCACTTAAATAATGTCTTGTTTCATCATTTGAAACAGAAAATTTGCACTTATTAAGCAACTTCAAAAGTTGTTTAGATTTAATAGAAAATTCGTTTTCATTAAAATTTTCATCTGTTAATGGAAATTCTGATGCACTTATGCAATTTAAATTAAATATAGATTTCTCTGATTCTAAATGAAGTTTATTTGTATCATTTAATGTTAAATTAATTTTTTTTCCAGATGTGAACTTTCTCACAATATCATACATAATAGATGAAGTGGTGGTTATTTTACCTTCTTCCAAAACTTCAATATTGTTAATTTTGTGAATAAATATCAAATCTAAATCAGTTGCTGTTATAGTTAAATTAGAATTCCCAACATCTAATAAAATATTTGAAAGAATTGGAAGTGTACTTCTTTTTTCTATAACTCCCTGACAATAGTTTAATGCTTGTTGTAGATCTTGTTGATTTACGTTAAATTTCATTTTCTCTATTATTATAAAGTATCTGATTTTTCAATTTATTGATATTATCAACCATTTCTGGATCATTTTCCTTTAATTTTTCAATTGTTTTTACAGAATGAATTATTGTTGTGTGGTCTCTATTAGAAAATTCGCGTCCAATTTCAGGCAATGATTTTGATGTTAGAATTTTTGTTAAATATATAGCTGTTTGTCTGGGTCTCACTAAATATCTTGATCTTCGAGATGATAACATTTCATTTTTACTTATCTTAAAAAATTTACAAACAATAGTTTGGATTAAATCGATTGTAACTTTGTTTTCATTTAAGTTTAATAAATCTTTTAAAACTACTTTTGCTTCTGATAAATTTGGCATTTTTTTATAAATTCTTGAAAATGATACAATCCTATTAATAGCTCCTGTTAATTCTCTCACGCTAGCAGTAATTTCATTGCTAATAAAATCTTTTATATCTTTTGATAATTTTATTTCCTCAGGATATAAAATATTTAAATCCTGTATCTTTTTTTCAATTATTTTTTTCCTTAAATCATGATCTGGTTTTTGAATATCAACGACTAAACCTCCAGAAAATCTAGATTTAATTCTTTCTTGTATTCTTGATAATTTATTAGGAGATCTGTCTGCTGTAACAATTATTTGCGAGTCTTTTTCAAGCAAAGCATTAAAAGTATGAAAAAATTCTTCCTGCATTGCTTCTTTTCCATTCATAAATTGAATATCATCAATTAAAAGGACATCAGTATTTCTAAAATATTCTTTAAATTTTACCATATCATTTGATTTAATTGACTTTACAAATTGATACATAAAACGTTCTGCAGAAATAAACATGACTTTTTTATTTTTTTTTAATTCATAACCAATTGAATTTAATAAGTGTGTTTTTCCCATTCCAACACCACCATAAATATAAAGAGGATTGTAATTTGATATTTTTTCTGAAACTTTTAAAGAAGCTTCATAAGCAAGTTTATTACTAGTTCCAGTTATAAAATTTTCAAATGTTTTATTTGGGTCAATGCGATTGTATTGAAGATATGTGTCTTTGATAAAAGAAATATTCTCAACATTATCAAATGACTTTGAATTATTATCTTGAATGATTGATTTTGAATTTTGTTCAATTATTTTAAATTCAATTCTGATAATTTCTTTTTTGTAATTTTTTATTGTTTGTAAAATTTGATCTAAATATCTAGATGTTATCCAATCACGGATGAATCTTGTTGGCACCGATAATAAGACATAATTATTAAATTCCTCTTCAAAATTAATTTTTTTAAGCCAACTTTCATAGATTTCGGCTCCTAACTTAATTTTCATTTCACTTTGAATTAATGACCAATCTAACTTTTCAAGCTTAATATTATTTAAATTTTTATTTGTGAATGTATTACTCATATTTATAGGAGAGAGTTCAGTTAGAACCATAATAAAATTATTGCAACAAATAATTCAAAATAAATAAAAAAAAATAAAATCTAGGATTGTGTGAAATGATGTCTTTTTAAAAATTTTCTTTGACAAAAATTTTTTTTATGCATCACAACAAAATTAAATTTAAGATTGAATAAAATATTATATATATTTACTAAATCTAAATATTGATAATAAATATCTTAATATCATATATGATGCGTATGCCTTAAGTTGAATCAACTGTAAGTATAACAGATTAAATTGATGCTATTTTTTTTGTTATTCTTGAGACGTTTCTTGAAGCGTTTTGTTTTTTTATTATTCCAGTCTTTGCAATTTTCATTAATTCTGAATTCAACTTGGGTAAGAATTTTAAAGCGTCAGACTTTTTCTTTTTCTCAATTAAGAGATTCATCTTCTTTAATGCGTTTTTATATCTACTTTTTCTAGCTTTATTTACAGCTGTTTGTTTAGATATTCTTCTAATTCTCTTAATTGCAGATTTTGTATTAGCCATATCCGCAGGGGTATAACTTGTGAATTTATGTTGGTCAATCAAATAATTTCTCATATTTGGCATGTATCACAAAAAAAAGTAGATCTATTAGAAATTATTTTTTTTTTTATTTTTCCCGCGCAACTACTCCTTTTACATAATAATCCAACTCTATCATATACTTTGAAATTTTTTTGAAAATCTCCTTTTGATCCAAAAGTATTTTTAAAGTCTCTTATACTTGAACCACCTTTTTTAATTGCATCTTTTAAGACTTTCCTAGAATTGATAATAATTCTAACACAATCTTTTTTTTTTAATAAATTTACTTTTTTGTCTGGTTTCACTTTACTTAAAAATAAAATTTCATTTGCATATATATTCCCTATTCCTGAAACAAAATTTTGATCTAATAAAAAATTTTTGATATTTTTTTCTTTTTTTTTGAAAAAAGACAAAACATACTTAAGATTAAAATCAAGATGAAATGGTTCAGGTCCAAAATTAGAGAATCTTTTTTCTAACATTTTTGAATTATCTATAATTTGAAAAAAACCAAATCTCCTTGGATCATTATAAATAATACGAATTTTTTCAAAAATTATTTCTACATGATTATGTTTTTTGGGTAAAATAGGTGAATTATAAAAACTAGTATTTGTAATAAAATTTTTTTTATTTTGATTAAGCAAATGAATCGTACCTGACATTCCAAGATGTAATAAACAATAACTTTTATTTGATAAATAGAATATCAAATATTTAGAAAATCTACCTACTCTCAAAATTTTTTTATTTTCTAAAAATCTGGAAAAACCATCAGGAATCTTAAACCTCAAATTTTTATTTCTAACTATTACTTTTTTAACCTTTTTTCGTTTGATTTTTTTGTCTAACGACTGTCTTATAACTTCTACTTCTGGTAATTCTGGCATTTAATATTATATTGAATATAGATTTTATTATTATGCAACAGTATTTACAAAATAAAAAAGGGTTAGTAGAAAATGTTTTTGATCAAGTTTATGATCAATATGATCTTATGAATGACTTTATGTCATTAGGAGTTCATAGATTATGGAAAAAAACTCTTATAAACATGATGAATCCCTCTTCTAATAAAAAATTGATTGATGTTGCTTGTGGCACTGGTGATATTGCAAAACTATATTTTAATTACACAGATAACCAAGCAAACATAACTTGTGTTGAACCAAATAAAGGTATGATTAAAAAAGGAAAAGAAAAATTAAGTAAATATAAAAAAATAAATTGGATTAATTCAGTTGCAGAAAAGATACCTTTGAGTAGTAATATATTTGATTTTTACACTATTAGTTTTGGTCTTAGAAATACAAAAGATTTAAATAAAACTTTATCAGAAGCTTATAGATTATTAAAACCTGGTGGACGTTTTCTATGCCTCGAATTTTCAAAAATATCTAACAATAGTTTAGATTTTATTTATAAAAATTATTCAAAACTGATACCATTAATAGGAAAATTTGTTGTAGGAAAAAAAGAACCTTACGAATATTTAGTTAAAAGTATTGAAAACTTTGTGAGTCAAGATGAATTAATTGATTTAATGAAAAAAAATAATTTTCATAAGTGTGAATATAGAAATCTATCAGGTGGAATAGTTTCTATACATAGTGGTTGGAAGATTTAATGATTAAAAAACTTATTACACTGTTTAAATTAGGACGAAAAGTTGCTAAATCAGATATATTAAACATAACATCAAAATTTCAAGAACCCCCCTTATCGATAAAAATTCTTTTCAAAATTTTGTCCTTTTCTTTTTCACCAACAAATAAAATTGAAGTTAGTAAGGATGAAGGTGAAAGATTATCTAATTCATTAGAATCTATGGGGACAACTTTTATAAAACTTGGTCAATTTTTAGCTACAAGACCTGATATCATAGGTGAGGAATTGTCCCAAAAACTTGAAAACCTTCAAGATAAATTACCTCCATTCTCCCTATTACAAGCTAAGGAAATAATTAAGAATGATCTTGGTGAAGATACATATAATTCTATTATTGATTTAAGTGAGCCAGTGGCTGCAGCATCAATAGCACAAGTACATAAAGCTCAAATAAATGATAATGGAACGATTAAAGACGTTGCAATCAAAATCCTACGTCCAAATATTAAAAAGATATTTAATGATGAGATAGATGCAATAATGCTTTTTGCATTTTTAATTGAGTCTTTCATAAAAAAAACAAAAAGACTCAAATTAGTTGAAGTAGTTTTTTTATTAAAAGAAATTACAAATCTTGAAATGGATCTCAGGTTTGAAGCAGCAGCTGCAAATGAATATGCAGAAAATACTAAAAATGATATTGGTTTTAGAATTCCTCAAATTTATTGGAACTTTACTAGCGAAAACGTAATGACATTAGATTGGGTAGATGGCATTTCAATTAGAGAGACAGAAGAACTAAAAAAAAGAAATTTTAATACTAAAAAACTAGCTGAAGATATAATTCAAAATTTTTTAAGGCATGCTGTAAGGGATGGTTTTTTTCATGCAGACATGCATCAAGGAAATATATTTATAGATAATAATGGTCACATTGTACCAATCGATTTTGGAATAATGGGTAGATTAGATAAAATGAGTAAAAGATTTTTAGCAGAAATATTATTTGGTTTTATTCAAAGAGATTATCGCAAAGTTGCTGAAGTACACCTTATTGCTGGATTGGTACCTAAACAAGTACCAATTGATGATCTTGCTCAAGCTTTAAGATCTATTGGTGAGCCAATTTTTGGTCAAGCTGTTAAAGATATTTCTGGAGGTAAGTTATTAAAACAATTATTTGATGTAACTGAAAAATTTAATATGCAAACTCAGCCTCAACTCCTTATGTTGCAAAAAACAATGGTAGTAGTTGAAGGTGTTGCGAGAAAACTAAATCCTGATACAAATATCTGGATAACATCAAAACCAGTTCTTGAAAATTGGCTTAAGGAAACTAAAGATCCAATGACTACAATAAATGAGACTCTACAGAACACATCTGAAGTTATTAAAAGATTACCTGAGTTTCCTGAAATAATGGACAAAGCAAATCAAGCACTCACTTATTTGGCTAGCGGTCAGATTCCACAAAACTCTAATTCCTATACAGCTTTAAATACTAAAAAGTCTGAAATGATAGCTTTTAGAAATCAATCTATTATTGGTTTATTAACACTTGTAATTATTGGTCTATTGGTATTTTAATTCACACAATGAATAATTTGAACAATAAAAAAATCTTATTAATAATTTGTGGTGGAATAGCTGCTTATAAAAGCCTTGAAATAATCAGACTCTTAAAAAAAAATGGAGTGATTATCAAAACAATTCTTACTAAAAATGGTGCAGAATTTGTGACACCACTCTCAATTACCTCATTGTCCCAATCAAAAGTTTATCAAGATCTTTTTGACTTAGAAAATGAAGCTGAAATGGATCATATTAGTCTTTCAAGATGGGCGGACCTTATCTTAATTGCACCTGCAACTGCTAATACAATATCTAAGTTAGCAAATGGAAATTCTGATGACCTAGCATCTACAGTTGCTTTAGCTTCAGACAAAAATATTTTTATTGCTCCCGCAATGAATGTAAGAATGTGGGATCATATATCTACCAAAGAAAATATAGCTAAGATAAAAACTTATAACTATAAACTAATTGGCCCTGAAATTGGAGATATGGCATGTGGTGAATATGGTGCAGGAAAGATGTCAGAACCAGAAAAAATAGTAAATGAAATAAAATCTTATTTTGAAAATTTAAAAATTAAAAATAAATTTAAAGCAATTGTAACTGCTGGACCTACTCATGAGTACATTGATCCAATTAGATTTATTACTAATAAATCAAGTGGCAAACAAGGTTATGAAATCGCAAAATCATTGTCAAAAAAAGGTTTTGATACTACATTAATTTCAGGTCCAACAAATTTGGAATTAAAGGATGACTTTAATTTAATAAAAGTTGAAACTGCCGAAGAAATGTTCCAAGCAACTCTTAATAGTTTACCTGCTGATGTTGCGATATTTTCAGCTGCAGTTGGTGATTATAAAGTAAAAGAAATTCATAAAACAAAAATAAAAAAACAAGATAAACTAAATTTAGATTTAGAAAAAAATGTAGATATTCTCAATTACATATCTAATCATAATTCTTTAAGACCGAAACTAGTAATTGGTTTCGCAGCAGAAACTAATGATTTAGAATATTATGCAAATATAAAACTAAATGAAAAAAATTGTGATTGGATAATTGCAAACGATGTATCTAATAAAAAAATTGGATTCAATTCAGATTTTAATGAAGTCTCAATTTTTTATAAAAATAGTAAATCTGAAAAACTTAATTACAAGCCTAAATCTGAAATCTCAGATAAATTAGTAGAAAAAATTATTAATCATTTAAACTAATGATTAAAGTTTTAATCAAAAAATTAAATTCTTCTGTTAAATTACCTTCGTATAAAACCAATGGAGCATCTGGTATGGATTTAATGGCTTGGTTAGAAAAACCAATCAATTTAGAACCAGGCAAGTCTTGTCTTGTTCCAACTGGATTATCAGTTGCATTTCCAAAAGAATATGAAATTCAAATTAGACCAAGATCTGGTCTAGCAGCAAAAAATAATATTAGTATTTTGAATACACCTGGCACTATTGATAGTGATTATCGAGGAGAAGTTAAGATTATTCTATTTAATCATGGTAATGAAAATTTTATTATAAATAAAAATGATAGAATAGCTCAAATGGTTTTAACTCCAATTATAAAAATGGAACTCGAGGAAACAAGTGAACTTCCAGACTCGATAAGAGGTGAGGGCGGTTTTGGCTCTACTGGTAAATGAATAACAGTTTAAATAAATCTCAAATTGAAAGATTCTCAAGACAATTAATTTTAAAGAATATTGGCGCACACGGACAAAAAAAAATTTTATCATCTAAAATTTTAATTGTTGGAGTTGGTGGTTTAGGATGCCCGGCTGCAGAAAATTTAGTAAGAGCAGGCATTGGAACTATTGGGTTGATAGATAACGATATTGTTAATCTTTCAAATATTCATCGACAAAGTTTATTCAATTCCAAAGACATAAAAAAACCAAAGGTCACGGTAGCAGCAAAAAAATTAAAAGAAATTAATTCACTTACAAAAATTAAAACCTACAAATCAAAACTTAATAAAAAAAATATAGAAAAAATAATCAAAAATTATGAAATTATAATTGATGGTTCTGACAATTTTAAAACTAAATTCCTAGTAAATGATTACTGCTTAAAATTAAAAAAAAAATTAATTACTGGAGCAATAAGTAAGTTTGATGGGCATATTTTTTCATTTGATTTTAAAGATAAAAAAATAGCTTCTTTAAAAGATTTTTATCAAGAGGAAAAGGTTTCTGATGATATTCTTAATTGTGAATTTGAAGGAGTTCTTGGTACAACAGCATCTGTAGTAGGTGCTACTCAGGCGAATGAAGCACTAAAAATGATAATCAAAGCTGGTCAGAAATTAAAAAATCAAATATTAATTATTGATCTATTAAATCTTAATTTTAGAAAAGTTAAATTTAAGAAAAGATAAGATAAAATTTAATAATGAAAAAATTTTGCTTTTTAATATTTGTTGGTCTTTTATTTTCATTTGATGTTGTTTCGGAAGAAATTTTCCTCTCGTTAAAAAAAAATAAAGTAAATGTAAGATATGGTCCAAGCTTTGAATCACCAATAAAATATGTGTACAAAAAAATTCATCTTCCAATTAAACAAATTGATAAAAAAGAAAATTGGAGAAGGATAATTGATTTCAAAAATAACAGTGGATGGATTCATTGGTCACAATTAAAAAAAATAAATTCAATAATCCCTCTTGAAGACAAAGTGTTATTTAAAAAATCTTCAAACTTCTCAAAACCTCTAGCTAAAATAAAAAAAGGAAGAGTTTTAATAATTCAGAAATGTAAAGGTATTTGGTGTAAAGTTAAATCTGATGGTTTTAAAGGCTGGATTAAAATAGATAATGTTTGGGGTTTATCTAATTGAAATCTTTAGATAATGATTTTATAGATAGTTCGCTTAATTTAGTTGAATGAGAATATTCTTTATGATCAATGCCAATTTCTATTTGTGAAGAATTTAATTTAAATTTTTTTATTTGCTCGTCATTAAATTTAAAATGAATAAATTGAACTGATGAAGCTTTTCCCTCATCAGAAGTTCTATCAACATCTTCTTCTGGCACTGCATGAATTAAATCATCGTCTAACTTCATGTAAACTTTTTCCTCTATTCCACCTACTTTACCCAAAAAAGTTGCTCTAGACACAGGATTATCTATTTCAAACATTAAAGTTGCTGTTAATTCTTTTCCATTTGGCACTAAAGGATTATAAGCAGCAAGTTCATCTTTTAACTGCTCATCTCCACCTTTTTCAATATAAAGCATTTCCTGAACTTGAGCCAACATTGTTTCAAAACTTTCAAAATAAAAAGTTGCATAAGGACCTAGCGGTATTCTTCGATCTTTTTTAAATTCAACAATTTTTTTTCTAATTTCTTTTCTTTGTCTTGTATAAACATCTATAGGCATGATGTCATTTTTTTCGATTAATTTTTTTTCTTTTGGCATAATCATAATCTATAACTTTTAGCTATTAATTCGATAGGGTGTAGTGCCTCATCATTTGATATGTTTGTATCTGTCTCTAATTGTTTTAGATGTTTACCTGCTAACGGACAATCAGATGCCATATATTTATTATTTTTTAACTTAATTTGTCTTGCTGTTGGTCTTCCAACTTTAATAGCTAGGTCATGCGTTTCTTTCATTACACCAAATGTTCCACCGTGTCCGGCACATCTTTCAACAACATCGATTTTTACGTTAGGAATTAGTTTGAGCATATCTCTAGCCTTTATCCCCATATTTTGAGCTCTTGCATGACATGCATGGTGAACTGTAACTCCACCATCTATCTCTTGTAATCCATTAACTAAACCCTCATTATTTGCAATATCGACAACATATTCGTCAATATCCATTACATTTGATGACAACTTTTTAATGTTTTCATCTTTAGGCAACAAGAGTGGCCATTCAAATTTCAACATAAGACCACAGCTTGCTGTAAGTGTAATTATTGTGTAGCCTTTGTCTATCCAATCTATCAAATCTTTTGAAACTTTTTTTGCTTGCTCAACTACTTTTGGTAAATCAGCTTGTTCCAAAAACGGCATTCCACAACAACCTGGATACGCCTCCTGAACCTCAACTCCATTTTTCTTCAATACTTTTAAAGCTGCAACACCTGTATTTTTTTTATTAAAATTTACAAAACATGTTGAGTAAACAACAACTTTTCTATCACTTTTCTTGTTTCCATAATTTATTTTATCATTATTTTTTTTAAAAAAATTTGAAAAAGTTTCTGAATTATATTTTGGTAATTTAACTCTAATATCTATGCCTGCAATTATTTGTAATATTTTTCTAAAAAATTTATTTTTTATATCTGACATCCAATTAATTAAACCCGAAAACATCACGCCAATTTTTGAGTTTCTATCAATTTCAGCTAGTTGTCTGGGAACAGCAGGCAGTTTACCTTGTTTCTTTTGTGCCATTCTATACCTCAGCATTAAATGGGGAAAGTCTAAATCAAAATCATGTGGTGGTACATAAGGGCACTTAGTCATAAAACACATGTCACACATCGTACATGCATCAACAACAGGAGCAAATTGGTTACTTGATAAACTTTCTACATCTTCATTTTTTGACTCATCGATCATATCAAAAAGTTTTGGGAAAGAATCACAAAGGTTGAAGCATCTTCTGCAGCCATGACAAATATCAAATACTCTCCTCATCTCAGCATCTAATTTTTCAGGATTTAAAAAATCTGGATTTTCAAAGTCTATTGGATGTCTTATAGGTGCTTCTGTACTACCCTCTTTGCTCATAAAATTATATAATAAAATTTTTAGAAATTTTTAGTGGGCAATAAAAAATCTGCCCACTAAATAAAAATATTAACTTATAGACTCTAAAGTTTTTTGGAATTTACCAGCATGTGATTTTTCAGCTTTCGCTAGTGTTTCAAACCAATCAGCTATTTCCTCAAATCCTTCTTCTCTTGCTGTCTTTGCCATACCTGGATACATATCAGTATATTCATGTGTCTCACCAGCTACAGCAGACTCTAAGTTTGCTTTAGTTTCACCAATTGGTTTACCAGTTGCTGGATCACCAACTTCCTCTAAATACTCTAAGTGACCATGAGCATGGCCAGTTTCACCTTCGGCAGTTGATCTAAAAACTGTAGCAACATCATTGTAACCCTCGATGTCAGCTTTTTGAGCAAAATATAAATATCTTCTGTTAGCTTGACTTTCACCAGCAAAAGCTGCTTTAAGGTTTTCCTCTGTTTTACTTCCTTTTAATGACATATTTCATCTCCTTAATTGATTTTAATATATATAATGATTCTAAACTTTATGTCAATAGTTTAGAATAATTATAATGTAGTTTGTAAGTGATTGAAATTATTATATTAATTTTGATTTTGATTATCACTTGCAACTTTAATCAAAACTTCAATTGAATTAATTTTTTTTCCAGTAATATTTTTTTTTATTTTAACGTTATCCAGGTGATTATCATCACAATCAATTAATTGATTAGTATCCTCGTCAAAAAAATGATGGTGATTGGTGATATTTGTATCAAAATAACTTTTATCACTATTGATTGATATTTCTTTTAAATATCCTTTTTTTTTAAAAGCGTGAACCGTATTATAAACCGTTGCTAATGATATTTTTTCCTTGAGCTTTTCAGATATATTTTTTGCAAGATCATTAATTGTAAAATGGAAAGTTTTTTCTCTATTAAATAAAACTTCACATATCTTAAGTCTTTGTTTTGTTGGTCTAAGTCCAGAAGATCTTAATTTTTCAGTAAATTCAAGGTTTTTTGTCATTATAATTTATAATAATTCTAAACTTTATGTATATTATAATCGATTAAAATCAAGTATTAAGATGTTCAATTTTATGAAAAAAAACTCCTACTCATATGATGAGCTTATAAACTGTGGAAATGGAGGTCTTTTTGGGCCTGGAAATGCTAAATTACCACTTCCACCAATGCTTATGTTTGATAGAATTACAGAAATTAAAGAAAATAATGGTTCTTTCAATAAAGGCTCATTGAAAGCTGAATTGGACATTAAAAAAAATCTTTGGTTTTTTGATTGTCATTTTAAAGAGGACCCCGTTATGCCTGGTTGTCTTGGTCTCGATGCTATGTGGCAGTTAGTTGGGTTTTATCTAGGATGGATAGGAAATCCAGGAAGGGGAAGAGCTTTAGGAGTTGGGACTGTGAAATTTACTGGTGAAGTTTTACAAAATGTAAAATTAGTGAAATATGAAATAGATATGAAAAAAATTATGTCTCCTGGAGGAACTACAGTAGGACTCGCAAATGGTGTTTTATTAGCTGATGATAAAAAAATTTATTCAGCTGAGAGTTTAAAGGTAGGGTTGTTTAAATAATGAGAAGAGTAGTAATTACAGGCCTCGGAATAGTTTCTTGCCTTGGAAACAATCAAGAAGAAGTACATTCATCATTAATAAATTCAAAATCAGGAATTACTTTTGCCGAGGAATATAAAGAACACAATTTAAAAAGTCATGTTCATGGCAAACCAAATATCAAGCTTGAAGATCATATAGATAGAAAAACTATTAGATTTATGGGTTCTGGATCTGCTTACAATTATATTGCTATGAAAGAAGCGATTAAAGACTCAGGTTTAGAGGAAAATGAAGTAAGTAATTTCAAAACTGGTATAGTTATGGGTTCAGGTGGTCCATCAATTGAAAATGTTATTTTAGCAGCTGATAAGACAAGAGCAAAAACACCAAAATTAATGGGACCATTTGTAGTACCAAGAACAATGGCAAGTACAGCTTCAGCAACTCTTGCTGTTCCATTCAAAATAAAAGGTACAAACTATACAATGAGTTCTGCATGTGCAACAAGTGGCCATTGTATTGGAAATTCAATGGAGCTTATTCAAATGGGAAAACAAGATGTTGTCTTTGCTGGAGGAAGTGAAGAAATTCATTGGGCAATGACCGCTATGTTTGATGCAATGACCGCATTATCATCAAAATATAATGATACACCTCAAACTGCTTCCAGAGCTTACGATAAAACTAGAGATGGTTTTGTTATTGCAGGTGGTGGTGGAGTTTTAGTGCTAGAAGAATATGAGCATGCGAAAGCAAGAGGTGCAAAAATATACGCAGAATTAACAGGTTATGGGGCTACTTCAGATGGATATGATATGGTGGCACCATCTGGTGAGGGAGCAATTAGATGTATGAAAATGGCAATGGCAACTGCAAAAAATAAAATTGATTATATTAATACTCATGGAACTTCTACACCTGTTGGAGATATTACAGAACTAAATGCAGTAAAAGAGACTTTTGGAACTAATATACCAAAAATTAGTTCAACAAAATCTTTATCGGGACACCCATTAGGAGCAGCTTCTGTTCACGAAGCTATATATTGTTTAATTATGATGAAAAATAATTTTATTGCTGGATCAGCTAATATTAATGAAATGGATGAAGAGGCTAAAAAATTTCCAATAGTAGCTAAAACAGAAACTGGAGCAAATTTAAACGCAGTTATGTCAAATAGTTTTGGTTTTGGTGGAACCAATGCAGCTTTAATTTTTGAAAAGGTTTAATTATGAGTTTAATGAAAGGTAAAAAAGGATTAATTATGGGTGTTGCTAACGAAAGATCAATTGCCTGGGGCATTTCTCAGAAACTTGCAGAGGCAGGAGCTGAATTAGCATTCACATATTTAGGTGATGCTCTCAAGAAAAGAGTGATTCCTCTAGCAGAAAAATTAAATTCAAAAGTTACTTTTAGCTGTGATGTTGAAAAAAAAGAAGAAGTAGTAAAATTATTTGAGGACATCAAATCTCAATGGGGTGAAATTGATTTTATTGTTCACGCTGTAGCATTTTCGGATAAATCGGAATTATCAGGTGAATATTTAAACACTACAAGAGAAAATTTTTTAAGAAGTATGTTAATCTCATGTTTTTCATTTACAGAGGTAGCAAAAGAAGCTTCAAAAGTAATGAAAAAGGGTGGTAGTATGTTAACTTTGACTTACGAGTCTACTAAAGCTATTCCAAATTATAATGTAATGGGTGTTTGTAAATCAGCTCTTGAAGCAAGTGTTAAGTATCTTGCAAGAGATTTGGGTGCTAAAGGTATGAGGGTAAATGCTATTAGTGCTGGACCTATTAAAACATTAGCTGCCTCGGCTATTGGAGATGCAAAATTCTTATATAAATGGAATGAAGATCATTCTTTCCTAAAAAGAAACGTAGATATCCATGATGTTGGGAATTCAGCATTATATCTACTTAGCGACCTTGCAAACGGTGTAACTGGTGAAATACACTATGTAGATGCTGGTTACAATAAGGTTGGTATGCCTGATCCAAAAAATATTAGTTAAGCCCAATTATTTTTTTTATTTTCTTCTTCCAAGAGAAAGTATCGCCAAAAATATAGAATTAAAAAACCATAGAATGGTGAATGAAATATAAATCAAAATTGGAAAAGAGATTCCGGAAAATAAAAAACCTAAACCACTAAAAAAAAATCCCATTTTTTGAGTAAAAACATTTGCGATTAAATATACATTACCAAGAACAATTAATATTGTTGAAATTATTTTTTCAAAAAATACCATTGACTTAAGACTCAAAGAAAATATTGCAATAAAATCTTCACCAGATGAGCTTTTATTTGTAATTTCTACATTTAATAACGAGGGATTAAATTGAGTTCCTGCGCTAATAAAAAGTAAAAGCGATGCAAGTAAAGACCAAATAGTAGTTGCTAATGAACCATTAAAAATTGAAATAAGTGCTAATATGAATGTTAAAGCAGCAAAAACCAGTGAAGTAATTGCACCAAATCTTAAAATTGCATTATTACTTAAAGATGTTGTATTTGATTTAATTAAATCTGAACAAGCTCCATGAAAATCTTTTGCAAGGAACGCAATAAATAATATTACTAAAGGTCCAAAAATTGCTAAAGGCAAAGCCCACCCTATGGAAGTTTTTCCATAAACTATTAATCCAATTATAAAAATTATTAAACAGCTTATTATGAGTGCTGACGAATATATGCTCTCTGCAAATTTCTCTAACTTCTTGATTACTTCAATTCTTGTAATTTTTTTTAGAAAATTTATAAATTTATCAAAGAAATTAAAAATAGTTTTTAAGTTTTTATCAAAAATATTCATGTTTTATTATACTACTTTTCTGCTTGTTTCATAGAAAGTTTAACCTTTCCTCTATCGAAACCAATTACTTTAACTTTTACTTCGTCTCCTTCTTTAACAACATCAGTAACTTTACCAACTCTTTTATCTGCAAGTTCTGAAATATGAACAAGTCCATCTTGTTTACCTAAGAAATTAACAAATGCACCAAACTCCATAATCTTCATTACTTTACCTGAATAAATTTTATTTAATTCTGCTTTCGCAGTTATGTCTTTAATCATTTGCATTGCGATATTTCTAGCCTCTTCGTCAGGAGCAGCAACTGTTACTACACCCTCATCGTTTACATCAACTTTTGCACCTGATTTTTCAACTATCTCTCTTATTGTAGCACCACCCTTTCCTATAACAGCAGCAATATCTTTTTTATCGACAGTTATTTTTTCCATTTTTGGTGTATGTTTTCCAACATCTGCTCTTGAGGCTGAAAGTGCTTTATTCATTTCACCTAAAATATGAACCCTTCCATCTTTAGCTTGGCTTAATGCCTGCTCCATGATCTCAAATGTTATACCCGTTATTTTAATATCCATTTGAAGTGAAGTTATTCCATCTTTAGTTCCAGCAACTTTAAAGTCCATATCACCTAAATGATCTTCATCACCTAGGATATCTGACAAGACACTAAACTCATCTCCTTCTTTAATTAATCCCATTGCAATACCTGCAACTGGTTCTTTAATTGGTACCCCTGCATCCATTAATGCTAGAGATGTTCCACAAACAGTAGCCATTGAAGATGAACCATTAGACTCTGTAATCTCTGATACTACTCTAAAAGTATACGGAAATGCTTCTTTTGAAGGAAGCGAAGAGTGAATAGCTCTCCATGCTAATTTACCGTGTCCTATTTCTCTTCTACCGGTTCCTATTCTACCAGTCTCACCAACAGAGAACGGTGGAAAGTTATAATGAAGCATGAATCTTTCTCTTTGTAATCCATCTAAGCTCTCAATTCTTTGTTCATCATCAGATGTGCCTAGAGTAGCAGTCACAATTGCTTGTGTTTCTCCCCTAGTAAATAAAGCAGAACCGTGAGTTCTTGGTAAAACACCAACCTCACAAGAAATAGGTCTGACATCAGATAAACCTCTCCCATCAATTCTATTCTTGTTTTTAAGAATATCAGTTCTAACAATAGATTTTTCAAGATTTTTAAGTTCTGAATTTACATCAAGATCAGTATAATTTTCATTTTCCTCATAAAGTTTTTTGGCTTTTTCAGTGATTTCAGATATTTGATTTGATCTATCTTGTTTATCTCTTGTTGCAAAAGCTTTTTTAAGATCTTCCGTAAATGTTTTTTCAAGTTTTTTCTTTACTTCAGAAAGATCTTTTTTTTCTACAGTCCACTCAGATTTTTTACATTCTTTTGCTAGTTCCTCAATCATTTTAATTACTGGAACAAATCCCTCATGACCAAATTTGACTGCATTTAACATTTCATCTTCAGTTAAACCACTTGCCTCAGACTCAACCATAAGCACTGCATCTTTTGTACCTGCTACAACTAAATCTAATTTAGATTTTTCTAAGTCTGCTTTAGATGGGTTTAAAACATACTTACCATCTATATAACCAACCCTAGAGGCTCCTACAGGACCCATAAATGGCATACCAGATATTGCTAATGCTGCTGATGAAGCTGTAATTGATAAAATATCAGCTTCATTTTCTTTATCATAAGAAATCACAGTTGGTAACAACTGAACTTCATTTTTAAATTCTTCAGGAAACAAAGGTCTGATTGGTCTATCAATCAATCTAGAGATTAACGTTTCACTTTCAGTTGGTCTCGCTTCCCTTTTAAAATATCCACCTGGAATTTTTCCAGCTGCATAATATTTTTCTTGGTAATTTACAGATAATGGAAAGTAATCAACATCAGGATTTACTTTTTTTGCCCCCACTACTGTTGCTAAAACGACTGTCTCTCCACATGTTGCGATTATTGCACCGTCTGCCTGTCTTGCTACTTTACCTGTTTCTAAACTTATTTTCTTTCCTGCTACTTCAATTTCCTTCTTATATACTTTAAACATTTCATTTCCATTTCTTTTCGTTCGTTTCGTTCCATTCCGTTCTATCTATCTTGACACCTATTTTCTTAAATTCAATTTCGACAGCACATTTTTGTAAGAATCCATCTTATTTCTTTTAAGATAGTCTAACAATTTTTTTCTTCTATTAACTGCTCTCAACAATCCAACCGATGAATGTTTATCTTTTTTGAATTGTTTAATATGTTTAGAGAGAGTTTCTATTTTTTCTGTTAACAAAGCAATCTGTATCTCAGAAGATCCAGTATCTTTTTCGTGCATTGCTAATTCTTTTGCATTTTTACTCATATATTTTTCCTCATTTATTAGTTTGTTTTATTAAGCTTTCTATTTTTTCTGCATATTCAAAAGACTCATCTTTTCTAAAAAGTAATTTTGGTAAAAATTTCATAACTACTTTTTGTGATAAAATCTTTCTTATTAAAAATGAATATTCTTTTAATTTTTCTATTACCTCTTCAGCATTTTTTCCGCCTAAAGGCAATACATATGCTTTCGCAATTTTTAAATCTTGACTCATTCTCACTTCTGTCACTGTAATTCTATTTGTTTCTAAGTTCGGTACCTTAGCCTCATTTCTTAAGAAAATCATACTTAAAGATTGTTTAATCATTTCACCAACTCTCAACTGTCTTTGTGATATTGGTTTTCCAATTCTATCAGCCATTATATTGTTCTCTCTTTTGAGGTAACATTAAAAGCTTCAATTATATCTTTTTTTTGAAAGTCCATATAATCTTTTAATGTAATTCCACATTCTTGGCCATTACTAACTTGTTTCACCTGATTTTTTTCTCTAAAAATTGTAGAAATTTTTCCAGTATAAATAATACTTCCATCTCTAATTACTCTTGCACTTGAATTGCTAAATATTTCTCCATCAGTTACTTTAGAGCCAGCTACTTTACCTGCGCCTGATACTTTAAAAATCTCCAATATTTGAGCCGATCCTGTTACTGTCTCCTGAACGTCTGGGGTAAGTAATCCTGACATCCTTTGTTTTATATAATCTAACACTTCATAAATTATATTATATGAAGATATTGTAATTTTTTCGTTTTCTGCAAGTTTTTTTGCTTCTTTACTAGGCTTAACATTAAAGGCTATCAAAACTGCATTTGAGGCTTTAGCGAGTGTAACGTCTGTTTCAGTTACCATTCCAATGTCTGACAAAATTATTTTTGGTTTGACTTCATCATGTTTTATTTGACCGATTGCATTCTTTATTGCTTCTGAAGAACCATGAACATCAGATTTAATAATTAAATTTAATTCTTCAGACAATTTATTTGAAAATGCTGATTCTTGAGTGGCGAATGAAAGTGGATTTTTGCTATCTTTATTTTCTTGAGCTCTATTTTCACTTAGTGTTTTAGCCTCTTTTTCAGTTTCTAAAACAATAAAATCATCTCCTGCTTTTGCTGCACCATTTATTCCTAAAATTTCTATAGGTGCTGAAGGTAATGCTTCATTTATATTTTTTCCCTTATCATTTATTATTGCTCTTATTTTTCCCCATCTTAACCCGCTTACGAAAAAATCTCCTTTCTTCAAAGTTCCAGTAGTAACAATTACATTAGCTACAGGTCCTCTTCCAATATCAATTTTAGATTCTAGAACTACTCCAGTTGCTTTTGAGTCAAAATCAGTTTTTAAATCTAAGATTTCAGATTGTAAAATAATTGCTTCAAGTAATTTTTCCAAATTTAATTTTGTTTTAGCTGAAATTTCAACCATTAAAGTATCTCCAGATAAATCTTCTGCAATCAACTCATGTTCTAAGAGTTGATTTTTAATTTTTTGTGGATCTGCTTCAGGTAAATCACATTTATTTATCGCTACTACTATTGGAACTTTTGCAGCTTTAGCATGTTTAATAGACTCGATTGTCTGGGGTTTGACTCCATCATCAGCCGCAACTACAAGAACTACAACATCAGTTAATTTAGATCCTCTTGCTCTCATTTCAGTGAAAGCGGCATGTCCAGGTGTATCAATAAATGTAATTTTTTTATCATTATTTTCGATCTGATAAGCACCCACGTGTTGTGTAATTCCTCCAAATTCACCAGACACAACATTCGAACTTCTTAGGACATCCAAAACTGAAGTTTTTCCATGATCAACATGACCCATTACTGTAACAATAGGTGGTCTATTTTTTAAATTTTCTGATCTAGACTCTTTTATTTTCTGAATTATCTCCTCTGCTTTTTCTTCTCTTATTGGATTATGCCCAAACTCTTTTACTAAGTATTCTGCAGTATCTGCTGCTAAACTTTGATTAATAGTTACTGTGACTCCCATTCCAAATAAAAATTTAATTACATTACTTGATTGCTCAGCCATTCTATTCGCAAGTTCTCTTACTGTTATTGCCTCAGGAATATTAACATCTCTCTTAACTGGTTTTTGATTTTCTTTGTTTTCTTGATTGTTATTATTCTTAAGTTCTTTTTGTCTAGCTCTCTTTACTGAAGCTAAACTTCTTTCTCTTGTCTCTATTTCATCACTTAAAGCTCTAGATACAGTAAGTTTTACCTCTCTTTTTTTCGACCCAATTTTACTCTTTTTCTCACTTTCAGAATCTCCTTTTAATCTTTTTGTTGCCCTTTGTTCAGCCAACTTACGTCTTTCAAAATCACTAATAACTGGTTGGGTTTTGGGAGTAAAGTTAGTATTAGGTGAAGAATTGCGTTTAAAATTTGATCCAACTGGTTTTTTGAACCCCCCTTTATTAAAAGATTTTCCAGGATTCTTATCAATTACTACAGTTTTTTTTCCTTTTGTTTTTGAGGACTCAAAATTCTTAAAAGATTTCTTTGGATTGCCAGAGATAGTTAATTTTGTTTTTTTGTTTTCCATTTTTCATCTCTCAATCTTTATAAATTATATTTCTTGCTGACATAATTAAATCGTCAGCTTCTGTTTTAGATAAAGCAAAATCTTCTAAATATCCTTGAATTTTCACTCTTTCTCCTTTGACAATATCAAAACCTCCAGTTAATTCATCAGATGCTAAATCTGCAAAGTCTGTAAGATTTAAAATTTTTTGTTCTCCTAATGTCATTAACATTCCAGGAGTTAGTCCTTTAAGATTTATTAAATCATCTGCAAGTCCTAAATCTTTAATTCTTTTAGATATATCCTCTTGATCTTTTACATAAAATTCCTTTGCTCTTTCAATTAAAGCTTCAGCGGTTTCCTTTTCTATACCTTCAATTTTAGATAGATCTTCTTTAGTGCTATCTTTTATATCATCTATTGTTGAGAAACCTTCAGCTACTAGAAGTTGTCCTAAAGTTTCATCTAATTCTAAATTTTTCACAAAATTGTCAGTTTTTTCTTTAAACTCTAGCTGTCTTCTCTCAGAGTCTTCTTGATCAGTCATTATATTAATTTCATAATTTAAAAGTTTAGTGGCTAATCTAACATTTTGACCTCTTCGTCCAATAGCTTTACTTAAATTTTCTTCAGTAAGAATTACATCAAGTTTTTTTCTTTCTGCATCCACATTTACTCTTTGTACTTCTGCTGGTGATAAGGAATTTGAAACCAAAATTGCAGGATCTTCTGACCAATTTACAATATCAATTTTTTCACCCTGTAGTTCATTAACAACAGCTTGTACTCTTGATCCTCTCATTCCAACACAAGCTCCAACTGGATCTAGTGAGGTATCAACAGCTCTAACACAAATTTTAGCTCTACTTCCAGGATCTCTTGAGGATGATTTTATTTCAATTAAACCATCATAAATTTCTGGAACTTCTTGAAAAAAAAGTTTTTCCATAAATTTAGGGTGTGCCCTAGATAAAAATATTTGTTGACCTCTTGGTTCTCTTCTTACATCATAGCAATATGCTTTGATTCTATCCCCTGGCTTAATATTTTCTCTTGGTATGAGTTCATTTTTTTGAATGATTGCCTCTGTTCTACCTAAATCAACAATTACATTTCCAAATTCTAAACGTTTTACAATACCACTCAGGATAGTATCCTTTTTATCAATAAAATCATTAAATTGTCTTTCTCTTTCTGCCTCTCTTACATTAAAGCTAATGACTTGTTTTGCTGTTTGAGCAGCTATTCTTCCAAAATCAAATGATGGTAAAGGTTGTAAAACTTCATCACCAATAGATTTATCTTTATTAATTTCATTTAATTGAATTGCATCCTCAAGTTTGATTTCTGTATTTGAATTCTCGGGTTTTTCTTTAATTATCAATTTACGATAAATCTCAATATCTCCATTATCTCGATTAATCGAAACTTTAATTTCATTATCTTGACCAAATTTAGATTTTGCAGCTTTAGCAATACCTGTTTCCATGGAGTTTATTATTAACTCTTTATCAATTGATTTTTCTAAAGCCACAGCTTCAGCAATTCTTAATAGTTCTAATTTATCTGCTCTTTTATTTAACATTTTTATAAATTCCAAAAAAAAATGGGCTAATGCCCATTTTGTAAATTCAATAATGTATTTGCAATATAGTAAAGTTTTTCTTTAATTCAACTTAAACTATTTATTAAAAATGCTCATTTTATCTGTTTTTTCCCAAGAAAATGCACCATCGTTTTCTGGTGTTCTTCCGAAATGACCATAAGCTGCTGATTTTTCATATATAGGTCTATTTAAACTAAGCATTTCTCTTATTCCTCTTGGACTTAAATCAAAATTTTCTTTAATTTTTTCAACAACAAATTTATTTTTATCCAAATCGTTATCAAACAAATCAACATAAATTGACAATGGTTTAGAGACTCCAATGGCATAAGCTAATTGAATTAAGCATTTGTTTGTAATTTTTGATGCAACAATATTTTTTGCTATATATCTTGCAGCGTATGCAGCAGATCTATCTACTTTTGTAGGATCTTTACCAGAAAAAGCTCCACCGCCATGAGGTGCGGCACCACCATATGTATCAACTATAATTTTTCGTCCAGTCAATCCACAATCTCCGTCTGGTCCACCAATTACAAAGTTTCCAGTTGGATTTACATAAAACTCTTCTTCGTTAAAATCTTTTAGAAAATTTTTTGGAATAGATTTTATCATATATGGTCTTAATAAATCTTTTACCTGTTCTTGATTTACATCAGGAGAATGTTGTGATGATATTACAACTGATTTAACTTTTGTTGGTTTACCATTAACATACTCAAATGTTACCTGACTCTTAGAGTCTGGTTCAATATTCTTTAGTTTTCCAGATTTTCTATCATCAGCCATTAATTTTAAAATTTTATGAGAATAATGAATGGGTGCTGGCATTAAGACTTCTGTTTCATTGCATGCAAATCCAAACATAATACCCTGATCACCCGCTCCTTCATCTTTATTCCCAGAGGAGTCTACTCCCATTGCTATATCTGTTGATTGAGAGTGTAAATGACTTTCAATTTTTGTTTTTTCTTTCCAAGTAAAACCATCTTGATCATAACCAATATCTTTGATGCAATTTCTAACTTTTTCTATTAATTCATCTTTATTCGTTTCAGGACCTCTTACCTCACCTGCTAAAACAACTTTATTTGTTGTTGTAAGTGTCTCACAAGCAACTCTCGATTGTGGATCTTTTGATAAATAAGTATCAACAACCATATCTGAAATTCTATCTGAAACTTTATCTGGATGCCCCTCAGAAACAGATTCGCTAGTAAAAAGATAATTTTTTAGATTACTCATTTTTAGTTTTATTAAATGAAAATATTAAAAAAATATACAATAAAATTAAAAATCCAAAAATTTTATTTCCATAAATAGAAAATATTGTTGGTTGTATTTTTCTACTTTCCTTAAAATCTACATACCCAGATTGACCAAATTTTACTTTTTGTTCAGTCATACCAATTGGATTTATAATTGCAGCAATACCATTATTTGCTGATCTTACTATATATTTTCCACTTTCGATTGCTCTTAAAATACTATGGGCAAAATGTTGTTTCGGGCCTATTGAATTACCAAACCATCCATCCTCAGAAATATTAACAACTAAATCAAAATTAAGATCATTGAACAATTTACCTGAATAAATTATTTCATAACAAATTAGTGGTAAAATTTTTAATGAAAAATTTTTATTTTCTAATTCAATAATATCTCTTGTATTCCCTTTTGAAAAAGAGTGATAGTTATTTGTTAAAGACCTAAAACCAATTTTTTTTAGAATTCTTTCAAAGGGCAAAAATTCACCAAAAGGAACTAAATTTATCTTATTATAGGAATTTATTAAATTCAGCTCATAATCATAAATAGAAAGTGAGTTAAAGTATTTTTTAATACTATTTTTGACAGAATGACTATTAATGCCCATAATTAATAAATGATTTTCATTAAATTTATTATCAAACAACCATTTATACTCACTTAATTCATTTTGAGAAATTTCTGGTAGTATTGCCTCTGGCCAAATAAAAATAATTTTTTGATTCATGTTTGGATTGCTTATTTTTATCAGCTCTTCAATCACTAATACTGAATTAACATTAGAATAAAATCTATCAATACTAATATTTGAGCTAATAACCCTTACATTAAAATCATTTACAACTTTTTCTGCTTTATTAAATTTTTCTTTATAGGAAAATCCATAAATTAAAAAAGACATAACAATAATAATGACTGAAATACAAACTCCAATATTTTTTTTCATATCTCTTGATATAAATATTGCTGGGCTAGTGAATAATGAAATACAAAATAAATTTAATCCATAAGTACCAAAAATCGAAATCACACTTAAAAATTCTAACTGATTTGAAAAACTATAGACGATTAAATTCCAGGGAAATCCAGTGAAAATTGAACCTCTAATATATTCCATGACACCAAAAATTAGAGAAAAAATCAAAAAAGAGCTCACAATCTTCTTTGGTTTTAAAATTATAAAAGAAAAAGATACCAATCCATAAAACAAAGCTAAAAATGCTGGTATTACAAATAAAGCTAATGGAAATAAAAAATTAAAATTTTGATCAAAAGTTAAAGCAATAGGTATCCAGTATAAGCTAATAGCAAAATAACCAAAACCAAATAACCAACCATATAAAAAATAATATTTTAAATTTTTGTGTTGTTTAGACTTTTTAATTAAGAATACAAAAAATAAAGAGAATGTTACAAAATTTACAACTAGATAATTAAAAGGAGGTAAACTAAAAGAAGTTATCATTCCTAGAACAATCAAAAGAAATAATTCTGTATACAGTTTTGTTTTCAATTTAGTTTAATTTTGAAATTACTGATTGATATATGCGTTTTTCCTCATTTGACATTTTTTGATAATCTTTATTTTTAATATGGTTGAAACCTAATAAATGCAGGAAGCCATGTATAAAAATCTTGATCAATTTTTCTTTAAATTTTTCAATTTTTTGAGATTTAGGTTTATCTATAAAATCATAACTTATTATTATATCCCCAATATAAGTTTGTTTTGACATTTTTATTTTCTTGTTAATTGGAAATGATAAAATATCTGTAGACTTATTTTTATTTCTAAATTCTTTATTTAATTTTTTAATACTCCTGTTATTAGAAAGTAGTAATGAAAAACTTATTTTTTTCCCTAAAAATTTATATTTTTTTGGGAAAGCTCTACAAATTTTGTTAAAAAAAAATTCCTTTCTTTTCAGTTTTTTTGACCAAGCCTTCTCATTTGAGAAGACATTTACATTAATCATTTTTAGAATATGCTTTAACTATTTTTGAAACTAGCGGATGTCTAACAACATCTGAATGATCAAAATCTACAACTGATATTTCGCTCAAATGTCCAAGAAGCTCTTTAGACCTTATCAATCCTGACATATTTTTGTTAGGTAAATCTATTTGGGTTGGGTCACCATTAACTACAATTTTTGAGTTTTCACCAATACGAGTTAAAAACATTTTAATTTGAGTATCAGTAGCATTTTGAGCCTCATCTAAAATGGCAAATGAATTTTTCAAAGTTCGTCCCCTCATAAAAGCTAATGGTGCAATTTCAATATCACCGATTTCAATCATCCTCTGTATTTTTTCAAAATCAAAAAGATCATAGAGAGAGTCATATAAAGGTCTTAAGTATGGATCAACTTTCTCCTTCATGTCCCCAGGTAAAAAACCTAAACGTTCGCCTGCCTCAACCGCTGGTCTTGATAAAATTATTCTATCAATTTTTTTTTCTAATAACATAGTTAGACCAACTGCTACTGCTAAAAAAGTTTTTCCTGTTCCAGCTGGCCCAGCAGAAATAATAATATCACTTTCTCTTAAAGCTCTGACATATCCTTTTTGTTTTTCAGATCTTGGAATAATTGATTTTTTTGGAGTCTTAATAATATCAGTTACATTATTATTTTTAACTTTTTCGTTAATCATAAACTTATCTATAGATGAAACTATGTCTTTACTTTCTATACTACCATTAATAATAAATTGATTTGCCAAAAATTTAATTGCATTTTTTAATATTTCATTATTTTTAGGATTTGATTTAATTAAAATTGAATTACCTCTGGAATATAAATTTGATTTGGTAATTTTTTCTAATTCTTTTAAATTTTTATTAAATTCCCCAACTACACCCATTAATAAATCATTATCGTGAAAGATAACACTAAGAGAATTATTATCAGAATAAACAAATTTTAATGATGAATCGATATTTTTTTTTGTTAAACCACTCAATTGCTATGCTACCTTTTGATTAGAGTTAATATGTTTTTCACCAAATAAAGTACTTCTATTACTTTGTAAAATTTTTACTGGCACAATTTTACCAATGTCATCTTTTTTACCATCAAATACGACTGATGTCATATATTCTGAACGTCCAAAAAGCTTAGTTTTATCTTCTGTAAAATTTTCCACTAAAACATTTATAATCTTATTCTTTAAAGATTTATGCATCTCGATTTGATTTTCTGAAAGTTTATTTTGTATCTTAGTTAATCTTTCCATAGAAGTTTTTTTATCAATTAATTTTAAATTCTCAGCTACTGTCCCTGGTCTAGGGCTAAAAATAAAAGAATATGAATTTATAAATTTTATTTTTTCAATCAACTCAACTGTATGATCAAAGTCTTCAACTTCTTCTCCAGGATAACTAATAATAAAATCGCTTGAAAATTCAATTGCAGAATTTATTTTTTTTAGTTTTTCGTAAATTTTTATGTAATCTTTTACAGAATGTTTTCTGTTCATTAATTTTAAAATTTTATCTGAACCACTTTGTACTGGTAAATGAATTAATGGCATTAACTTTTTTGATATTCCGTATACCTTGATTAAATCATCTGTCATATCCTTTGGATGTGAAGTTGTGTATCGAATTCTTTTAATTTGTGGAATTTTTTCAATTTCAAGAATTAAATTTGATAAATTATAATTTTTATCATTATATGCATTAACATTTTGTCCTAGTAGAATTATTTCTTTCACTCCATTTTCAGCAAGAACTTTCGCTTCATTAATAATTTCTCTGAATGTTCTAGAGTATTCAGGACCTCTTGTGTATGGAACAACACAAAAGTGACAAAATTTATCACAACCTTCTTGTATAGTTAAAAAAGTAGAAACTTTATTTGAAGTATTTTTAATTTTATTTAAAAAATTAAATTTTGAAATTGTATCAAATTCTGTTTCGTCTATTTTTTTTTGTCTATCTAAAAATTGTTTAATTTTTTCATTAATTTTATGATAAGATTGAGGTCCAATTACTAAATCAATAAAGGGTTCTCTTTTTAGCATTTCATCATTTTCTGCCTGCGCCACACAACCTGTAACAATTACAAGAGGTTTTTTTTTAAGTCTAAAACTTTTTTTTACTCTTCCTATCTCATGATAAACTTTTTCTTTTGCCTTATCTCTTATATGACAAGTGTTTAATAAATAGCAATTTGCTTCTTCAAGTTTTTCAGTTTTAATAAATTCAATTTTTTTTACTGTATCTAGTATACGATTAGAGTCGTATTCATTCATTTGACATCCAAACGTTTTGATAAAAATTTTTCTATTCATCTTTTGGGTTTACTTTAACCCCATATAATTCAAGTTTATGATCTACTAATTTATAACCATATTTTTCAGCTACTTTCTTTTGTAATTTTTCTATCTCTTCATCAACAAATTCAATTATATCTCCAGTTTTTACATCTATTAAATGATCGTGGTGGCCTTCATTCAATTCCTCATATCTTGCCTTCCCACCTTTAAACTCATGTCTGGCAAGTATACCCGACTCCTCAAATAATTTTACAGTTCTATAAACAGTCGCAATACTTATTTTAGGATCAATTTTAGATGCTCTTTTATAAAGTTCATCAACATCAGGATGATCAGATGACTCTGACATTACCTTGGCAATTATTCGTCTTTGATCTGTTAATTTAACACCTTTTGATAAACATTTTTTTTCAATAGTTTCTGGCATAATCAATTCTAACTCAAATAAATAGGATTAATCAAATTTTTTTTAACTTTCAATTTTTTGCAAAGTTTCGGTATATTTTCATGTTTAATATCGTTTTTTTCATCAAAATCATCAAAACTAAAACAAAAATAATCTATTTTGTTAACTAAATGAAATGCTTTAACAATTGATAAAGAGTTTCTTATACCTGCAAAACTACCAGGCCCTCTATTAACATAAATTTCTGAAATTTTTTTTAAATCCAATTTTTTTGAATTCAAAAAATCATTGATTAATAATGCTAATTTTTCATAATTTGTTTTGGTATTTTCATAAGTAATATTATAATTAATATCATTATTTATGATCATTAAAAAAATTTTATCTCTTGCGGCATCAATAATAAGTTTATTCATTTTGCAATTTTTTTTTTTAGTTAACTCTAAATCAGACGAAAATAATAGTAAATTTTTTTCAAATGATAGTGGTGTTTTATCCATTATGTATCATCGATTCAATGAAAACAAATATCCTTCTACAAATATCAGAATGGATGTTTTTATTGAACATATGAAAATAATTAAAAATCTGGGTTATAAATTTTATGATCCAAAAATTTTTTTAGATGAATTTGAAAAACCTAAAAATGAAAAAAAAATTTTAATCACCATAGATGATGGCTTTAAATCATTTTATAACGAGGCATGGCCATACTTAAAAAAAAATAAAATTCCTTTTATATTATTTGTTTCAACAGAGCCAGTTGGAAAAAATGGATATATGACTTGGGATGAAATAAGAGAAATAGATAAATCTGGGATTGGATATATAGGCCATCATTCACACACTCATGAATATCTTATTGATATGGCTGAGACTGATTTCAAAAATGACATAAAAACAGCAACAAGAATTTTTAAAAAAAATCTTGGATACGTTCCTCCTATTTTTTCATATCCATTTGGTGAGTATTCACTTTATATGAAAGATTATATTGCAAAAAATTTTAAATTAGCATTTGGGCAACATTCTGGAATAATTGATATTAACAAAGATAGATTTGAACTACCCAGATTCCCAATTAACGAAAAATATGGTGAACTCAAAAGATTTAAATCATTAATTAATTATAATCCATTAGAATACAAATTTCTAAAACCAGAAGAAAAAAAATTAGATAATAAAAATAATCCTCCAAAACTAATTGTTGAATTTTTTAATGAACAAAAAAATCTTCAGAATATTAACTGTTATTCAAATGATGGTGGCAAATGGAAAAAGTCAAATTTAAGATTTGAAAAAAATACTTTAATTATTCAATTTCAAGAACCATTTCTTCCAAGACGAGGAAGAATAAATTGCTCACTAAATGATAATGGTGAATGGCGTTGGTTTGGAACTCAATTTACTGTAAAAAAAGATTAAATTAAACTCTCTAATTCAATACTGGATGGTAATAATTTTGCATCATCAAAATCTTGAAGATTATTTTGTTTAATTATTTTTTGTAAGACTTCTACATATTTTTCTCCAGTTTCGGCATACTGATCTAAAAATTGTGATAAAATTATACTATCAAGATTTTTACCTTGATCTCTTAAACTTGCTCTTGCTTTTCTAAAAGATCTATAAGTTGAGTGGGTATTTAGATTTCTTTGATATGCTCTAACTGAAGCTTGAAGTACATTAAATTTCATAACTTTGTGTCCCGTGTCTTTATCTGAATCTTTTGGTTTCAGTCCTTCACCAGACCAAGTCCATTGTCCAAATAAAGCATTTCCCTCTTGAGCAAATCTAGATGTACCCCATCCAGTTTCCTTTGCCGCTTGTGCAAGTGCTAAAGAAACTGGAACTTCATCCATTCTAATTTTTAGTGTTGATAGATCTTTAGAAGGTATTCCATATTGTTTGTATTTTTTATTTAGCCATTTTTTTTCTACATCAGTATTACTGCTTTTATTGATTATATCGAAAAGTCTTTTTCTATCTAATCTAATATTATTATTTTCCTTTAGAATTAAAGGTAAAACAATCTGAATAAAAAATTCTTTTCTTTTTTTAGTGCTTTCAATCATTTTAATTTCTGCTGGTAATAATGTAAGAGCTACTGGTTTTACTAATTTATTTTTCCTAACGTCATCAAGTTTATAATTTGTATCTTCAAAAAGTTGATTTATTGTTGAAGCATTAAGTCTAATTGTATCTGTCTCTAAATCGTTAAGGCTAAATATATCTACCAAAAGATCATTCTCATCTAAAAATTGATCTTCATTTTCACCAATTCCTTTTTTTTTATTTAGTGTGTAAGCTAAAATAGTTTTAGAATTATTTTGATACTCAAAATTATTATTTTTCTTATAATTTAAAAAAATAGGAAAAGTATAAAAAAAGAAAATTAACATTAATGAGCTTAAAAAAATTCTTGGTAACGATCCTAAATTTCTTTGGTCAAAAAATTTAAAGAATTTCAAATTTGAAGCACTAAATCTTTTTCTATTCACTTATTGCCTCAACTTTCTTGACCTCAGGAATATAATGACACAACAAATTTTGAACACCTTGTTTCAAAGTCATAGTAGAACTCGGACAACCAGAACAACTTCCTTGTAATTGTACTTTTACAATACCATCAACAAATTCTTTAAATTTTATGTCCCCTCCATCCTTTGCAACTGCTGGTCTTATTTTTTCATTTAATATTTTTACTATTTTTTTCTCTATTTCCTGTAAATTTTCATTTTCCTCTTTAAGACTTTTATCAATTACAAATTCTTTTCCTGACGAATAAAAATCGTTAATCAATGAAATAACTATATGTTTGATTTCATCCCAAGACACATCGTCGTATTTATTTATCGAAATAAAGTCTTTACTTAAAAAAATTCCTTCTACACCATTAATCGATAATAAATTTCTTACTAATTCATTATTAGTGTCATCCTTTTTTGTTATTTCAAAAGAACCATAATTAGAAACAATTTTACCCGGTAAAAATTTAAGTGAATTTGGATTTGGAGTGATTTGCGTTTGAACGAACATATTATTTATTTATATATAGTCAAAATTAATGAAATTTAAACTTGATAATAAAAATTAATTTAAAAACCCACTATTTCATGAATTTTTTTTACCTTTTGAGATGCTATTTCATGAGCTTTTTTACAACCATCAGAAAGTATTTGATCTAAATAGTTTTTTTCATTTAATAATTTTCTGATTTCTAGTGATATTGGAGTTAGTTTTTCTACTAAAACCTCCGCGAGATTTTCTTTAAATTTTGAGAAATTTTCACCAGAGAAATTATGTATTGATTTTTCTAAAGATAAACCTGTAATACTTGAATAAATTCCAATTAAATTTTTTGCTTCTGGTCTTTCTTTTAAATCATCAATATTTGATGGCATTGGCAAAGCATCTGTTTTAGCTTTTTTGATCTTCATTATTATTTGATCTTTTTCATCAGTTAAATTTATTCTACTTAAATCTGATAACTCTGATTTACTCATTTTTTTCAAACCATCTTTAAGACTCATAATTCTTGAAAATTCTTTTTGAATTAATGGCTCTGGAATTTTAAAAAAATTATCAATTTTGTAATCATTATTAAATTTTTGTGCAATATCTCTACAAAGTTCAAGGTGTTGTTTTTGATCATCTCCAACGGGTACATGAGTGGAGTCATACAAAAGTATATCTGCAGCCATTAAAACTGGGTAACTGTATAATCCAATGCTTGCCTTTTCCTTATCTTTTCCAGCCTTTTCTTTAAATTGCGTCATCCTATTTAACCAGCCCATTCTTGCTACACAACTCAAAATCCAAGCTGCTTCTGAATGAGCAGTTACTTGTGACTGATTAAAAATAATACTTTTTTTGGGATCTATCCCACTTGCAATAAATGTTGCTACAGTTTCACGAATATTATTTCTTAATTCTTTTGGGTCTTGTTTTACTGTTATTGCGTGAAGATCAACTACACAAAATACACATTTATTTTCATTATCATTATTTAATTCAACAAAATTTTTTATAGCTCCTAAATAATTACCTAAATGAAGGTTACCTGTTGGTTGAACACCTGAAAAAATTTTTTTTCCCATAATTAATACTTTAATTTAAGATCTTTATAATTAAAAGCTTTCATAAAGAAAGATAATATTAGATAAAAAATTAATCCTAATAAAACTGATAAAACCAAATAAATTGATTTAAGTTCATAATCATAGACAAGTTTAGTATCAAAAAATTCTATTAAATATCTGAAAAAAATACCCATCAAAATTGAAGCTATAACAATCTTAAAAAATTTGATAAAAAACATATTAGTAAAATTAAACAAATTATTTTTTTTTAAAAAAATAAATAAAATTATAGAATTAAACCAAGATGAAATAGTTGTTGCTATTGGAATAATTATAAAACCAATATTATCAAAAAAATAAATACTAATAGATATATTCAAAATTACAGATATTAATGAAATATAAAATGGTGTTTTTGTGTCATTATTTGCAAAGAAAAAAGTTGAAAAAACTTTAATTAGAGAAAAAGCAGGTAAGCCTAAACCAAAATAAAAAAGAGCTTTAGCTGTATTAGACACTGCTTCCATATCAAAAGAACCATATCCAAATAATGCTGAAATAATTTTCTCAGAAGCAACAAATAGAGCAACAGAGGCAGGTAAACTTAAAAACATTGTCAATTCCAGAGCTTTATTTTGAATTTGTAAAATCTTGCTCTTTTTCTTCAAAAATACATGTTTTGAAAGTTGAGGTAAAATAACGACCCCAATCGCAATTCCAGCAATAGCTAAATTTATTTGGTAAATTCTATCTGCGTAATACAAATAGGAAACAGCACTAGCCTGAAATGACGCAATTATAGTACCAACCAGTATATTTATTTGCGTAACTCCAGATGAAAAAATACTAGGTAATAATTTTCTAAAAAAAATTTTTACTTTATTGTTAATTTCGAATTTAAATTTAAATTCTACTGGATAAAATTTTTTACTAAAATTATATAAAAAAATTAATTGTAAAAAACCTGCTACTGATACTCCATAAGCAAGATAAAAAATAAGTTCATCATTTAAGTAACTTCCAAAAAATAAGATTCCAATTAAAACTAAATTTAAAATTATTGGTGCTGCAGAAGCTGCAGCAAATTTATTATGAGAATTTAGTATTGCCGAAAAAAAAGAAGATAAACTTACAAACATTAGAAATGGAAAGGTTATTCTTGTTAAATCTATAGCTAGTTTAATTTTTTTATCATCCTCAACAAATCCAGGAGCTATTAAGCTAATAAAAAATGGCATAAATATTTCAATAATCAAAACTAAAAAAAATAGACCTAAAAATAATAGATTAAAAATTTCACTAGCAAATTTTTTTGATTTTGATCTGCCTTTTATCGATTCTGAAGTATAACTTGGAACGAAAGCTGAATTGAAAGTTCCTTCAGCAAACAATCTTCTAAATGTGTTTGGTATTCTAAAAGCTACAAAAAAAGCATCTGCTAAAAAACTTGTACCAAGAAAAATAGCAATTAAAACATCTCTAAAATAACCAAGTAATCTGCTGATTATAGTATAAAAACCAAAAGTCCCTGTTGACTTAACTAAATTCATAAATCATATTAGTCTTAATTTTACCCCATTTGTACACCTAATTAGCATAAATGAAAAAAACAAAAATTGATCATTATACTGACAAAGAGGCATTAGAATTTCATAGTCATAAAAAACCTGGGAAGATTGAAATTTCATCCTCAAAAAATATGACTACAAAAAGAGATTTGGCTTTGGCATATTCTCCAGGTGTTGCTGCACCTGTAAGGGCTATAAGTAAAAATCCAGAGGCTGCATTTGATTATACAAGTAAAGGCAATCTTGTTGCCGTGATTAGTAATGGTTCTGCAATTCTTGGAATGGGAAATCTAGGAGCACTTGCATCAAAACCAGTAATGGAAGGTAAAGCTGTACTATTTAAAAGATTTGCTGATATAGATTCGATAGATCTTGAAATTGATGCTTCTGACCCAAATGAAATAATTAATAGTATCAAAAATTTTTCACCAAGTTTTGGGGGAATTAATCTTGAGGATATTGCTGCTCCAGATTGTTTTATTATAGAGGAAAAATTAAAAGAAATTTTAGATATTCCCGTTTTTCACGATGATCAACACGGTACGGCGATCATTACAACTGCTGCATTAATAAACGCTTTAGATATAAGTAAAAAAAAAATAGATAAAATTAAAGTAGTGGTAAATGGTGCCGGAGCTTCTGCTATGGCATGTACGAATTTATTCAAAAAAAGTGGTGTACCTCAAAAAAATATTACAATGGTGGATCGTAGTGGTGTTATTTATAGAGGTAGAGAAAATTTAAATCAGTGGAAATCAAGCCACGCAATTGAAACCAATGATCGAACACTTAATGATGCTATTAAAAATGCTGATGTATTTTTAGGTCTTTCAGCGAAAGGTGCTTTGACAAAAGATATGGTAAAAAAAATGGCAAAAAATCCTATAATCTTTGCTTGTGCAAATCCAGATCCGGAGATTACACCAGAAGAAATTGAGGAAGTAAGAAATGATGCAATTATTGCTACAGGGCGATCGGATTATCCTAATCAGGTAAATAATTTAATAGGCTTTCCATATATTTTCAGGGGAGCCTTAGATGTTCGATCTAAGACAATTAATGAGGAAATGAAAATTGCTGCTGCACATTCAATAGCAAATTTAGCAAAACAAGATGTACCCGATGAAGTTGTTGCAGCAATGGGCGGGGAAAGACCACATTATGGAAAAGAATATATCATCCCTTCAACATTTGATCCAAGATTAATAAGTGTAATTCCTGCTGCTGTTGCAAAAGCTGCAATTGAATCTGGTGTTGCGAGAGTCAAGATAGATAACTTCGAAACCTATAGAGAACAACTTAAACAAAGATTAGATCCCACTGTAACAATTATGCAAGGTGTGAATACATATATTAAAAAAAAACCAAAAAAAGTTGTTTTTGCAGATGGTGAAGATGAAAATACTCTCAAAGCAGCTATAGCTTTTAAAAATTCTAAACTAGGTACGCCGATTTTGGTAGGTAAAGAGTCTTTGATAAATGATCAAATTAAAAAGATTGGTTATAATGAAAATTTTGATATCGAAATTGTAAATTCAAAAGATACAGTTAAGAGAGAAAAATATGTCAAATATTTATTTAAAAAGCTTCAGAGAGAAAAAGGGATGTTAGAATGGGATTGTGATAGATTAATTAGAAATGATAGAGTAATTTGGGCATCTTGTATGGTTGCTACTGGAGATGCTGATGCCATGGTCACAGGAAATACAAGAAGATATTCTTCCTCGCTAGAAAAGATAGTTAAAGTAGTGGATCCAAGAGCTGGTGAAATTATGTTTGGTTTAAATTTGGTTGTAAACAGAGGTAAAACGATTTTTATCTGTGATACTTCTGTTATTGAATACCCTAATGCAAATCAACTGGCAGACATGGCTAAATCAGCCGCAAGAGTTGTTAGACTTTTTGGTTTTGATCCAAAGGTAGCTTTCTTATCACATTCAACCTTTGGAGAACCTGCAACAGAAAGAACAAAACGATTAAGTGATGCAGTTGAAATTTTAAAAAAAGATAATGTCGATTTTAAATTTGATGGAGAAATGCAGCCTGACGTTGCTTTAGAAGAAATGTATAAAGAACTTTATCCATTTTCTGAAATTGTTGGAAACTCAAATGTTTTAATAATGCCAAGCCAACATAGTGCGGCTATTTCTTATAAAATGATAAAATCTATGAGTAGGGCTAAAGTTATTGGACCATTATTAATTGGTTTGGGTTTACCAATAGAAATAGCACCATTAAGAAGTTCTACTTCAGAAATTTTAAACTTGGCATCTATCGCAGCTTATTCAGCTGATGTAATTGATTATAAAAAATAAACTAATTTTTTTGAATTCTTAAATCATCAACTAAAATTATACTAGCAATTACATCTTTGACATCTAAAATTTGTTTAGCTTCATCTATGACCATATCTTTTTCTTCTGACTTGATTGCTATTCCATATATATAAATTTTTCTTTTGTAAGTATCAATTTGATAGTTTGTTGCTTTGATTTCTTTATTTAAAATTAAAGCAGTTCTCAACTGGGAAGTTATCAAAAGATCTTTAGCAGATTGTTTAAAATTAAATTCCTCTTTTATTTTTATATCGTTTCTTACAGACCTTACACCTTGAATTTCCCATGCTAATTTAGTTAATTTAAGCTTTTCTTCAGGATTATCTACTTTGCCAGTCAAAAATATTCTACCATCTAATACTTTTGATTTAACAGATAAAAAATAGTTTTTATCTAATAAAACAATTTTTGTTGATAAACTTTTTTCCATTATTGAGTCATCAATTTGTGTTCCAACAGATCTTGGATCAAAAGCTACACTCACACCTGTACCAAAAATTCCTTTAGAGGATACACCAACACAGCTTGGAATAATTAATAGTAAACATAATAAGACTAATAATTTATTTTTCATTTTTTAACTTTATACAATAATTATAAATTTTTTTTTTTGATATTTCTTTATTTTGACTAATAAAATTTATTATTTCTTTAATTGATAGTTTTTTAATCATTTCTTTAATTAATCTTTTATCTGATTCATCTAAGTCTTGGGAACTTTTTTTATCCAACTTTAAATCAGAGATAACTAAAGTAAGTTCACCTTTTAATTCAAAATTTAATTTTTCAATATCATCAATATCTGAGCGAATATATTCTTCAAAATATTTAGTCATTTCTCTACAAATAAGAATTTTTCGTCCAGAAAAATTTTTTTTCAAATAAGGGAAAATTTTATTAACTTTTTTTGCGGATACAAAAAATATTATTGATGTGTCTAGTCTAGATAATCTTTTTAAATCCTCATCTAGTAATTTTTTTTTTTCTGGAAAAAACCCATAAAAAAAGAATTTTTCTGAAAATCCGCTTATTGATATTGCAGATGTAACTGATGACGGACCTGGTAATGGAAAAATATCTATTTTATGCTTAATACACTCATTTACTAAAATTGATCCAGGATCTGACACACCTGGTGTACCTGCGTCAGAAATTAGAGAAATGATAGATCCTTTTTTTAATAAGTCTAAAACTTTAGGTAAATTTTTTTTTTCATTAAATTTGTGATTTGAAACTACTTTGGCCTTTATATCATATTTTTGTAACAAAATTTTTGAGGTCCTTGTATCTTCACACAATATATAATCAGATTTATTAAGAATATTTATAGCTCTTAATGTGATATCTTCTAAATTACCTATTGGTGTTGATACTAAATATAGACCTTTTTTTATTTCTTTATTACTATTTTTAGAATTTCTAAACATAATTTAAAATAAAATAATATAGTATCATTTAAAATGTATAAACTTATTAAAATTTTTACTCTAACCTTTTTTAGTTTTTTACTTCAATATTCACCTGTATTTCCTTTTGAAGAAAAAATTAAAATAGGTTTATTAGTTCCCTTAAGTGGAGACAATAAAGAAATTGGCCAACAAATTATAAAATCAACTAGAATTGCATTAAAAGATATAAATTCAAAAAATATAGAAATAATACCAAAAGATACAAAGTCAAATCCTAATCAAACTATTAAATCTGCAAATGAATTAAAAGAGATGGGTATTAAAATAGTTATTGGACCAGTATTTTACAAAAGTTTAGAATATCTTGACGAAGTTGAAGATATAATTTTTGTTTCTTTAACAAATAAAAATGTGAACCTTCCAAAAAATATTATCAGTGCAGGTGTGAATGCCACCTCACAACTGAATACAATAAAAAAATTTATTGATATGAATGATATAAAAAAAACAATATTCTTAACCCCTGAACTAAATTATGAAGTAGAAATTAAAAAAGCGATAAAAGATTCAAAAATAAAAATTTTTAAACATCATTTATACGATACAGAGCCAACTAAATTAACAGCCCAGATTGAAAAAATTACAAATTATAAAATTAGAAAGCAAAATTTATTAGATGAAATTAAAAGAGTAGAAAATTCGGAACTAATAGATAAAGAACAACAACTTGAAAAACTTAAAAAAAGATACACTATTGGAAATGTAAATTTTGACTCAGTTGTAATTTCAGATTTTGATGAAAGTTTAAAAAGTGTAATAACATCTCTTTTGTATACAGATGTATCGCCAAAAAATAAGTTTATTATAACATTCAATCAATGGTTTGATGAAAGTCTTTTAAAAGAGAAAACAATCCAACCAATATATTATCCTTCTATAAATAGAACAAACTTAAAAAATTTTGAAAAAATATTTTTTAATGAGTTTAAAGAATATCCAAATTATTTATCATTATTGAGTTATGATTTAGTGGGACTTTTATATTATTTATCATTAGATAATGAATTAAAAAATATTGATAAAATATTTAAGAAAAAAAACTCATTCAAAGGAAAGATTGGTATATTTAATATAAAAGATAATAAGATTAATCATAAATTAAACTTTTATCAAGTCAACAACGGTAAACTTATAGAAATTTTTTAATTTTCTTAAAAGCCTGATACCTATGATCTAATTTATATTTTTGTGATGGTTTCATTTGTCCAAAAGTTTTCTTTTTATTTAAAGGTATAAAAATTGGATCATAGCCAAATCCATTTTTTCCTTTCGGTTCGTTTGATATTTGACCTTCTACCTTTCCTAAAACACAAGCAATTTTTTTATTTAAATCTGACATAGACAAAGCACATATAAATCTAGCTTTAATTTTTTTATTTTTCCAATTTTTATCTCTCTTATTTAAATCTCTATAAACTCTTTTTATAGCTTTATTAAAATCTCCATGTTTTCCTCCCCATCTTGCAGAATAAATTCCAGGCTCTTTATTTAAAAGATCTATTTCTAAACCCGAGTCGTCAGCCAAACATATCATCCCCGTTTTTTTAGAAAAATATTTAGATTTTATTAAAGAATTCTCTTTAAATGTTTTGCCGTTTTCTGTTGGACTTTTAAGATTGAATTTAGATGTAGAGTAAATTTTGATGTTTTTTGGCAATAAATTCTTGATTTCACGAAGTTTACCCTTGTTATTGGTTCCGATAAGCAATTTAATAATTTTTTGTTTTGACATCTAGAAATTATTAAAATCCTTACCATATAAGAACCTATGGAAAAAGAAGAAAACCCAAATAGTGCTTCTGTAGATCAAAAACAAGATGTAGTAGAAGAAACTGAGAAACCTGAAAATTCAGATACTGAAAACAAAAAAGAAACAAGCCAAGAACCAAAAGAAGAAATTAAAGAAATAACTCCAGAAGAAAAAATTATTGAACTTGAAGATAAAATCACAAGAACTTTCGCTGAAATGGAAAACCAAAGAAGAAGGTTTGAAAAAGAAAAAGAGGAAGCATTTGATTATGGTGGTTTTAGTTTTGCAAAAGAAGCCTTGAACCTTATTGACAATCTTGAGAGATCAAAACAAACTCTCAAAAGTGATCAATCATTGAAAGATACAGAGGCTTTAAAAAAAATATTAGATCATCTTGAAATCATAAATAAAGATTTAATTTCAATTTTTTTAAAAAGTAATATTAAACCTATTGAATGTCTTAATAAAAAATTAGATCCAAACTTCCATCAGGCAATGATGGAAATAGAGGATGACCAAAAAGAACCTGGAACAATAATACAAGAAATTCAAAAAGGCTTTACCATTAAGGATAGACTCCTAAGACCTTCTTTAGTTGGTGTATCTAAAAAAACAGAAAAGGAAGCTAATAAAACTGTTGAAAACAAAGAGAATTTAGAGAGCAAATAATGATTAAATCAACTTGTAGAATTAAATTTAACCCCTATATGAAAGAAGCGAGAAACAAACATGAGTAAAATTATTGGAATAGATTTAGGAACAACTAACTCTTGTGTTGCCATAATGGAAGGTAGCCAAGCTAAAGTGTTAGAAAATGCTGAAGGTGCGAGAACTACTCCATCTGTGGTAGCTTTTACTGAAGAAAAAGAAAAACTAATTGGTCAACCTGCAAAAAGACAAGCTGTGACAAATCCTGAAAACACAATCTTTGCAGTTAAAAGATTAATAGGAAGAAACTTTGAAGATCCAACAGTTAAAAAAGATATTGAAGCAGCACCATTTAAAATTGTGAATTCTGAAAAAGGAGATGCTTGGATTGAGTCTAAAGGTGAAAAATATTCACCATCGCAAATATCTGCTTTCATATTACAAAAAATGAAAGAAACAGCAGAAAAATATTTAGGTCAAGCTGTAACTAAAGCTGTAATCACTGTTCCAGCATATTTTAATGATGCACAAAGACAAGCAACAAAAGATGCTGGTAAAATTGCAGGCTTAGAAGTCCTAAGAATTATCAATGAACCTACTGCAGCGTCTCTAGCATATGGTTTAGATAAAAAACAAAATAAAAAAATTGCAGTATATGATTTAGGAGGAGGAACTTTCGATGTTTCTATTCTTGAATTAGGTGATGGAGTATTCGAAGTTAAATCTACAAATGGTGATACATTTTTAGGGGGTGAAGATTTTGATAATGCTGTTGTAGAATATTTAATTTCAGAATTTAAAAAAGATAGTGGAATTGATTTAAAATCAGATAAACTTGCTTTACAAAGACTAAAAGAAGCCGCTGAAAAAGCTAAAATTGAACTATCAGCTGCAGAACAAACCGATATAAATTTACCTTTTATAACTGCCGATAAAACAGGTCCAAAACATATTAATTTAAAAATGACTAGAGCAAAACTTGAAGCTTTAGTTGAAGATTTAATTGCTAGAACAATACCACCATGCAAAACTGCCTTAAAGGATGCTGGTATTTCTGCAAGTGACATTGATGAAGTAGTAATGGTTGGGGGTATGACAAGAATGCCAAAAGTCATCAATGAAGTAAAAAACTTTTTTGGAAAAGAACCTAATAAAAGTGTTAACCCCGATGAAGTAGTTGCAATGGGTGCAGCCATTCAAGCTGGTGTGCTTCAAGGCGACGTTAAAGATGTTCTATTGTTAGATGTAACTCCTTTATCTTTAGGAATTGAAACTCTTGGTGGAGTATCAACAAAACTTATAGAAAAAAATACAACAATCCCAACAAAGAAAAGTCAGGTGTTTTCTACTGCTGAAGATAATCAACCAGCTGTTTCGATTAGAGTTCTTCAAGGTGAGAGAGAAATGGCGACTGATAATAAATTATTAGGAAACTTTGAATTAGTAGGTATAGCTCCAGCACCAAGAGGAGTTCCTCAAATAGAAGTAACTTTCGATATAGATGCTAACGGTATTGTAAACGTTTCTGCGAAAGACAAAGGGACTGGTAAAGAACAAAAAATTCAAATTCAAGCATCTGGTGGATTAAGTGATGAAGAGATTGAAAAAATGGTTAAAGATGCTGAAGCTAACAAAGAAGCAGACAAAAAGAAAAGAGAGTCTGTAGATGTAAGAAATCAAGCTGATACATTAATACATTCTACTGAAAAAAACCTTAAAGAGCATGGCTCTAAGATTTCAGATGCTGAAAAAAAAGCAATAGAAGATGGTTCTAATGCACTTAAAGAGTCCCTTAAAGGTGATAATATTGAAGATATAAAGAAAAAAACAGAAGCACTTGTACAAGCTTCAATGAAACTTGGTGAAGCAATATATAAATCACAACAGAATACAAAACCAGATTCAGGAAAAGATGATGGTAAAGATGAAAAAGGAAAAAAAGACGATAATGTTGTTGATGCGGATTTTGAAGAAGTAAAAGACGATAATAAAGAAAAAAGCGCTTAATAAACATCTATCAGTCCAGGTAATATAAATGGCTAAAAGAGATTATTATGATGTCCTGGGTGTACCAAAGAGCGCATCTCCTGAAGAACTAAAATCTGCTTATAGAAAATTAGCAGTAAAATACCATCCTGATAAAAATCCTGGTGATAAAAACGCAGAAGATAAATTTAAAGAAGCAAGCGAGGCGTACGGTATACTTTCCGATAAATCAAAGAAAGAAAATTATGATAATTTTGGTCATGCCGCATTTGAAAATGGAGGTGGTGGACAAGGCGGCTTTGGAGGATTTGGTGGATTTAGTGGTGCTGACTTTTCTGACATATTTGAAGATTTTTTTGGTGACTTCGGAGGTGGAGGAAGACGAAGTTCTAGAGGGCGAAATTCTAATAACAGAGGATCAGATTTAAGATACGATCTGTCTATAACATTAGAAGAAGCATATTTAGGAAAAAAACAAAATATACAATTTTCTACTTCTGAAAAGTGTAACACTTGTAAAGGAAATGGATCTAAACCAGGTTCTAGTCCTGATAGATGTACATATTGTGGTGGGAATGGAAGAGTACGTTCCAACCAAGGTTTTTTTACAGTTCAACAAACGTGTCCACAGTGCTCTGGAAGTGGAGAAGAAATAACTAATCCGTGCTCAAACTGTAATGGACAAGGAAATACACAAACTTCAAAAAAAATATCTGTAACAATTCCTAAAGGCGTGGATGATGGAACTAGAATTAGGCTTGCTGGAAAAGGAGAGGCTGGAACTAGAGGTGGTGCCTCTGGAGATTTGTATTTATTTATAAATGTAAAATCTCATGAACTTTTCAAAAGATCTGATGTAAATTTATTTTTTGAATTTCCAATATCCATAGCAGATGCTGCACTCGGAACTACGATCGAAATACCTACAATTGACGGAAAAAAAGCAAAAATTAAAATACCTGATGGAACACAAGATGGTAAACAATTTAGACTAAAAGGAAAAGGTATGCCATTTATGAGAAGAGGAGATTTTGGAGACCTATATGTGCAAATTAAAACTGAAGTTCCAGTGTACCTAAATAAAGAACAAAAAGATTTATTAGAAAGATTTAGAAAAATTGAGAATGAAAAATCTAACCCTAGTATCAAGAAATTTTTTCAGAAAGCAAAAAGTTTTTGGAATAGCTAAAAATGAATTTGGAACAAATTATACCAGCAATTTTTTTAATGGCTGTTTTAATTCTAGTTCTCCCATCTTTTCTAAGATCTAATTCAAAATCAAAACAATTTTTTAAAAATTTATTCATTTGGTCTGTAATTGTCATCTCTGTTGTGATAGTTTCAATGATTATCTTTTAATGAAAAAAATAAATTTAGCAGTTACAGGATGTTTGGGGCGAATGGGCCAGCAAATAATTAAATCCGTGAAAATTAATAAAAATTTCAAACTTGATGCACTCACAGAAAGTAAAAAAATAAATAAAAAAATTTTTGGAGTTAAAATTGAACAAAATAATGAAAATACATTTAAAAATTCACATGTTATTATAGATTTTTCAGTTCCAAAATGTACTTTTCAAGTACTTAAAATCGCAACTAAACTAAAAAAAAGAGTTGTTATAGGAACAACAGGTTTTACAAAAAGTGAAGAAATTTTAATTAAAAAATTTTCAAAAAAAATACCGATTTTAAAAGCTGGCAATATGAGCTTAGGCATAAATCTTTTAATGTATTTAACAGAAATTGCTTCTAGTTCTTTAGGAAAAAATTTTTTGAGTAAAATTTTTGAAATCCATCATAAACATAAAAAAGATTATCCTTCAGGAACTGCATTAATGCTTGGTAAGGGGATAGCTGAAGGAAAAAATAAAAATTTTTATGATTTAATTGGTAAAAAATATTTAAATAAGAAAACATTTCCTTATGGAAAAAAAATTAATTTTAATTCTATTAGAAAAGGTGAAATTATAGGTGAACATGAAGTTAAATTCTCAAGTGGTAAAGAAATAATTACTTTAAACCATGAAGCATTTGATAGAGCATTATATTCAGAGGGAGCATTATCAGCTGCAAAATGGCTAATGGCTAAAAGACCTGGTCTTTACACGATGAGAGATCTTATGAATTTCAAATAATGAATGAAGTTCAAAGAGCAAAAATAGTTTTAAAAATTTTAAATAAAACCTATCCAAAAATTAAAGTTCCTTTAAAAAGCAGAAATGTTTTTACTCTATTAATCTCTGTACTTCTTTCTGCACAATGTACTGATGTTAATGTTAATAATGTTACTAAAAATATTTATCCTAAGTATTATAAACCTTATCATTTTAAAAAACTGGGGCGAAAAAAAATTGAAAGATTAATTAAAAAAATTGGAATTTTTAGAGTTAAAGCCAAGAGTATTTATAACTTATCAAAAATATTAATTGAAAAATATAAAAGCAAAGTCCCTAGATCTTTTGAAGAATTAGAAAAACTTCCAGGTGTTGGACACAAAACAGCTAGTGTGGTTATGTCACAAGGTTTTGGTTACCCTGCATTCCCAATAGATACCCATATTCATAGACTAGCTCAAAGATGGGGACTTACTAATGGAAAAAATGTTGTACAAACCGAGAAGGATTTAAAAAGATTATTTCCAAAAAAAAATTGGAACAAACTCCATCTTCAAATAATTTATTATGGAAGAGAGTTCTGCAAAGCCAGAGATTGCTATGGATTATCTTGTAAAATATGTACTACTTGCTATCCTAATAGAAAAAAACCTCTTAAAACTATAAAAGCTTAATATGAAAATTTTAGGAATAGGTAATGCAATTGTAGATGTGATTTGTAAGGTGGAGGATAATTTTATTTCTCAAAATAATCTAACAAAAAGTAATATGAAGTTAATTTTTGATGAGAATGAATTTAAAAAATTATTATCTAATTTAAAAATTGAAAAGACTATTTCAGGAGGTTCTGTTGCAAATTCGATTGTTGGTTTGTCACAACTAGGAAATGATGTTGGTTTTATAGGTAAGATTTCAAATGATAATTTTGGTATTGAATATGAAAATGGACTCAAAAAAGAGAATGTAGATTTTATTTACAGTAAAAAAAAAGAAATTCTTCCCACAGGAACTTGTTTAATATTAATTACCCCAGACTCTGAAAGAACAATGTGTACTTTTTTAGGAACAGCTGGAAAAATAAATGAGAGCGACATAGATATTAATGCAGTGAAAAAAAGTGAAGTAATTTTTTTAGAAGGATATTTATGGGATGAAGGAGATCCTAAAAAAGCTTTTGATAAAGCTATAAATGGTGCAAATAAAGTTGCAATGTCGTTATCAGATAAATTTTGTGTAGATAGACATAAAAAACATTTTTTAGAATTGGTAAAAAATAAGTTAGATATTACATTTGCAAATGAAGATGAAATAAGTTCATTAATTGATGCAAAAAATTTTAACGAAGTTATTGAGTTTGGTAAAAATATAAAGAAATGTTTGATAATTACTAGAGGCGCTAAAGGTGCTGTTTCTATTATTGGTGATAATGTAAATGAAGTAGGAATAGAAAAAAATCTTAAATTAGTAGATCTTACAGGTGCTGGAGATCTGTTTGCCGCTGGTTATCTTCATGGTTATTTAAATGATTTTACTTATGAAGAGTCTCTAAAAAAAGGAACAGAAATGGCATCTAAAATAATTCAACAAATAGGTGCTAGACTTTAATCCTATTTTTTCTCTTAAAACTACCCTTTCCTTTTTTTGGCTTAACAACTCTTGGTTTATATTTTTTTGAAAATAAATCTTTAGCGATAAAATTTTTCTTTTTCAACTTATGCTATAGCCTTTCTTTGAACTTATAATAAAACTTTCATCATTAAATTTTTGTTTAATTTTTTTTCTAAGTCTGTGAATATGAGTTTCTACTGTATGTGTTTCAAGAAGAGACTTATGATCCCAAACTTTTGTTTGAAGTTCTTTGATGCTTATTGATTTCTTATTTTTTGAAAGATAAAGAATAGTACTAATTTCTTTTTCAGTAAGTTTTAAATTTTTTCCCTCTTTAGAAAAATTTTTAGAATTTAAATCTAGATTATAATTACCTACTGTATAATTTGATTGATCTTTATAATTTACTTTAAGAAACTCAATATTAATTCTTTCAATTAATTTACTCAATTTTATTGGTAAATTATCTAAAATAAATTGATTTTCAATCTTTGGAATTTGATTTTTTGTTAAAAGAAGAAAGTTAGGATATTTCTTTTCATCAAAATTATTGAGATCTTCTTTATCAATTTTAATTATTTTAAAATTTAAATTATTTTCAATTTCAGATAATATTTTGAAAATAGTTGTAAAATTAAAAATGATTAAATTTTGATTTTCCATTTAGTATTTAGAATATGATAATTTTATTAAAAAATAAATACACTCTTCAAGTAGAAGATTTCTTCTTTAAGTGTGTTATTGGTAAAAATGGCACTAGTAAGAGAAAAAAAGAAGGAGATAAAAAAACACCTAAAGGCATTTATGAAATCGAACATCTTTATTATAGAAGAGATAGAATAAAAAAAATAAAAACCAATTTAAAATTAATCAAAATAAAAAAATCAATGGGATGGTGTGATGATATTAAAAATAAAGAAAAATATAATAAATTAATTAATGTAAAAGATAAAACTAAACATGAAAAATTATTCAGAAATGATCATAAATATGATCTCCTAATACCTATAAAATATAATTACAAAAAAAGTATTTTAGGTAAAGGTAGCTGTATATTTATACACTTAACTAATAATTATAAACCAACTGCTGGATGTATAGCTTTAAATAAAAAGGATTTTTTAATTATGTTGAGACTAATAAATAAAAAGACAAAAATTAAAATATTTTAACTTCTTTCTCCAAATATTTTTGATCCCACTCTAATCATAGTAGATCCATTTTCAATAGCTTCTAAATAATCATTAGACATACCCATACTTAAATTATTTAAATTTAATTGATTTTTTAATTTCAACATTTCAGAAAAATACTCATTTGTTTTTCCATCGTTGGGAGGTATGCACATCAAACCTATTATATTTAATTTTAAATCATTTTTACAAAATTCAAAAAAATTTTTTACATCTGGTTTATCAATGCCATTTTTTTGCAACTCTTTCCCAACATTAACCTGTATCAGTAAATCAATATTTTTATTTATCTTCTTTTGTTCATTTGATATTTTTTCAGCTAATTTTTCATTGTCTAAAGAATGAATATAATCAAATATTTTTACAGCATGCTTAACTTTATTGGATTGTAATTTTCCAATCATATGAAGTTTTATTTCATTATATTTTTCTTTAATATTTGTCCATTTTGATAATGCTTCTTGTACTTTATTTTCTCCAAAATCTAAGTGACCGTGATTAATTAAAGGTAATATTTTTTCTTCATTAAAAGTTTTACTAACTGCAATAATTTTTATATCTTTAAGATCTTTTAAATTTATTTCTTCTTTAATTTTTAATAAATTTATAATTGTTTTATGCATAAATTATGTTTCTACTTTATAAGTAAATTTGAAAAAAAAAGCATAAATAATTTAGATCGAAATATTCATATAATTTATCGAAATTATACTAAAAAATATAATATAAATGAAATTCTAGAAATAAAAAAAATTTGTAGATTAAAAAAGAGAAAATTCTTTTTAGCAAATGACCTGAAACTAGCAATAAAACTAAATTTAGATGGCGTATATATACCATCATTTAATAAAGGTGTAATACCCAAAAATTTTAATAAAAATAACTTTTGGATTATTGGATCTGCACATAATTTAAAAGAGATATCTGAGAAAAAAAAACAAGGTGTGCAATTTTTGTTCATTTCACCTTTATTTAAAATAAAGAAAAAAAACCAATTTTTAGGACCAGTGAAATTTAATATTTTAACCAAACATTTTAATAAAAAAACAATTGCATTAGGTGGAATCAATAATGAGAATATTAATATAATTAATAAAATAAATTGTTTTGGTTTTGCATCTATTTCTTATATAGAAAAAAATAAAATTAAATAAATGGATAAAGAAATAATTAAAAATAAATTACAAGCTCTACTCAACCATTATAATACTGGAAACTATGAGCACACATTAAGAGAGTCAGAGATTCTATTAAAAAAATTACCAAATAATATATTTTTAATCAATTTAATAGGATCTTGTTATCAAAATCTTGGCAACCTTAAGATGGCTGCTGATGCTTTTGTATATATAATTAATTTGGATAATAAAAATATTGCTGCCTATAATAATTTAGGAAATGTTTTTAAAACATTAAAAAAATTTGACGATGCAAAAGAAAATTATTTAAAAGCGATTAAAGTAAAGCCTGATTTTATTAATGCTATAACAAATTTAGGAAATTTGTATTTCGAACTTAATGATTATCAAAAAGCGATTGAGAATTATTTAGAAGCTATAAAAATAGAGGATCAAAATGCATTAGCACACTATAATTTAGGTCTTGTTTATCAAAGTATTGGGGAATTCGAAAAATCAAAAAAACAATTTGAAAAAGTTTTGGAAATAAATCCGGCAAATACAAATGCAGATAAAATGATTAGTCGATCAACAAAATATACAAAAGATAGTTCTCATTTGAAAAATATGGAGGAAAAATTACAAAAATTAAATTTAAACAATATTCAAAAAATTAATTTATATTTTTCTATAAGTAAAGCTTATGAAGATTTTAAAGATTATGAAAATTCTTTTAAATTTTTTAAACTTGGAAATGACACTAAAAAGAAAATGATAAACAGGAACTTTGAGAATGAATACAAAACCTTTAATAATTTAAAAACTTTTTTTGATAAATATGAAATAGAAACACAAAAGAAAATTAATGATGATAAAAAAATAATATTTATTGTTGGATTACCAAGATCAGGAACGAGTTTGATTGAACAAATTATATCAACTCATTCAAAAGTTTATGGATGTGGTGAATTAGATTACTTAAATAAGTTAATCAGAAGTAATTTTTATACAAATAATATTTTAGATAACACTAAGTTAAATAATCTAGACAAAAACACTATTACTAAAATAAAGAATGAATATATAAACTTTGTTAAAAGATTTGATCAAAATTCTTTAATATTTACAGATAAAGCTCCGTTAAACTTTGCGTGGATAGGCATTATAAAAATATTACTGCCAAACTCAAAAATAATACATTGTTCAAGAAATCCAAAAGATAACATCTTATCTCTTTATAAAAATGATTTTGATGATCGGCTTAATTTTGCATATGATTTTGATGATTTATTTACATTTTACAAAGAATATTTAGCGCTTATGAGTTTTTGGCAAACAAAATTTTTTGATGAGATTCATGAAGCTAATTACGAAAAAATTCTTAATAATGCAGATGATGAAATCAAAAAATTATTAAATTTTTGTGATTTAAATTTTGAAAAAGAATGTCTCGATTTCTATAAAACAAAAAGACCAATTAAAACCGTAAGTTCTGCTCAAGCCAGGCAACCTATTTACAAATCTTCTTTATCATCCTATCAAAACTATGAAAAATATATGAAAGAAGTTTTCAATAAACTTGATCGACTTTAAAAAAAAAGGCCCCAATAAAAAATTGGGGCCTTTAAATATTTAAAACTTTGTTTAGATTAGAATGATAATACTAAACTTAGTTCCATATGCTCATCTGTATCACCTGTTTGTCCACCGTCATTATCTGACTCAGAGAACGTAGCTCTTACAGAAGCTGCACCAACTGTGTATGAAGCGTTAACTGCATCAACAGTTTCTGTTACGTTAGTTCCAGATGGAACATCGTACTCAGTGTCTTGTGTAGCTAATGATACTGACATTTCGTCGTTTAAGTTAAACGCAACTGCATAAGCTTCAACGTTTAGACCATTTGATCCGTTAGAACCATCTTGTTGCTCAGCAATTCTGTATCCAAGAGATGCAGGACCCATGCTGTATAACAAGTGACCAACCATAGACGTATCATCATTTTCAGATGAGATTGCGAATTCAGTTTTAGACTGACCGTAACCGATTGATAAACCTTCTACGTATGGTACTGAAGTTGAAACATACCAGTCAGAAATGTGTGAAGTAACACCTTCACCGTCATTTCCACCGTCACCAGTTCCACCAGTTCCACCTTTAGTAGTAGCTAAAGAGATAGATACAGGTCCCATAGTGTTAGTGTAACCGATTGTATCGTTAGAAGCTGCACCTAGTACACCTGTACCTGATACACCATTCCAAACTTCTTCGTAAGCAGATGGTAATAAGTCATCATTAGCAGTTGTTCCAGCTAAACCACCACCGATAGAGTCGTGAGAAAGAGTTCCCATTGCACCCATATCTAATGTTGTATAAGCAGACAACCATGCTGATCCTAGACCATCATTAATTGTTCTTACGATTGTAGCAGTACCAAATCCTACGTCACCAGAACCAGAGAATTTAATAGATGTATTAGATCCAAATGGGTTACCAGTTACTGAATTTGTTCCGCCATTAGTTGTGTAAGTTACTTCTGCAGTACCTGTAACACTCATGTCCACAGCGTTAGCTGAGAAAGCAACAAGTGATCCAGCTAAAGCTGAAAGACCTACTTTTTTTAGATTTGTCATATTTACTCCTTTTTATATTATTAATAATATGAACAGGCCGTTTATAAGGGAAAATAGTCCAAAACGTTAAAAAAAGCCGAATTTAAGTGTTTTTTTTCTCACATTGTGATAATTTTACAACACTATTCAATGATATTGGAAATATGGGCTTTTTTTAATCATTTTGTTAACTATAAGTTTTTATTTAAATAATACCATAGGCAAATTATATATTTCTAATGTTTTCAAATAAATTATTCACATTTTTTAGAAATAATTTTTTAATCTTTTCTATACTTCTAATACTTCAATCCTGTGGTGCTTTTAAATTAAAAAGAGCTGACGTTAAAGACGTACCTATTAATGATGCTGATAAAAGAGAGAGAAATATTAGAGAAGGAAGGGGAATTTCGATTGGTGGTGGTAAGAGTAGATCTGGATCATTCGATTTTGCAACTTCAAATGAGATGTGGAGAGCTGCAATGGAAGTTTTAGATTTTGTTCCACTTACAACAGCTGATTATGGTGGTGGAATAATAATTACTGATTGGTACTCAGACAATTTAGATTCTGAAGAGTCCATTAAAATAATGGTAAATTTTTTATCTAACGAAATTAGAGCTGATGGTTTAAAAGTAAAAATTTATAAAAAAATCTGTAATGACAAACAAAAATGTAATACACAATTGATGTCCTCCGAGCTTGATAATGAGATTAAATTAGCAGTTTTAAGAAAAGCTGCACAAATTAAAAATGAAGATGGAAAAAGAAAAGGTGAAGAAAGTGATTATAAAGTTACACCTACTGGCGAATAATAAAATTGAGCAGATACAACTTTAAAATTGTTGAACAAAATTGGCAGAAATTTTGGGAAGAAAATAATTCATTTTCAGCTCAAGTAGATATAAATAAAAAAAAATTTTATTGTTTAGAAATGTTTCCTTACCCATCTGGAAAAATTCACATGGGTCATGTGAGAAATTATACTATTGGTGATGTTTTGGCACGTTATAAATCACTGCTTGGATATAATGTATTACACCCGATGGGCTGGGACTCTTTTGGAATGCCAGCTGAAAACGCTGCTAAACAAAATAATCTAAGTCCAAAAAAATGGACTGAAGAAAACATCCAAGTAATGAAATCTCAATTAAAGAGGCTTGGATTATCTATCGATTGGAGTAGAGAAATTTCAACTTGTTCTCCTAATTATTATAAACATCAACAAAAAATATTTCTTGAACTATTTGATAAAGGTTTAGTTTATAGAAAAGAAAGTTACGTTAATTGGGACCCAGTTGATAAAACTGTTCTTGCAAATGAACAAGTAATTAATGGAAAAGGCTGGCGATCTGGAGCAATAGTAGAAAGAAAAAAATTAAATCAGTGGTTTTTTAATATTTCTAAATTTTCTGAAGAATTACAAGAAGACCTTAAAGATTTAGATCATTGGCCTGAAAAAGTTAAAATAATGCAAAAAAACTGGATAGGTAAGTCATTTGGTTGTGAAATAGATTTTAAAATTGAAGGTTCTAAAAAAATTGAAAAAATAAGATGTTATACAACAAGACCAGATACTTTATTTGGATTTTCATTTTTAGCTTTATCTGTTGATCATCCACTATCTAAATTCTATGAAAAAGATAAAGATTTTATTAAATTTAAAAATAGTTGTTCGAAAACTGGTACTACTGAGGAATCGATAGCACAGGCAGAAAAAATAGGATTTAAAACGGAACTCCTTGCCATAAATCCTCTAGATGAGAAAATAAAAGTTCCTGTTTATTTTGCTAATTTTGTTTTAATGGATTATGGGTTTGGTGCTGTCTTCGGATGTCCAGCTCATGACCAACGAGATTTTGATTTTGCAAAAAAATACAAATTAAAAATTAAAACTGTTGTTAAACCAAAAAATGAAAATGATAAATTTGAAGTCAAAGGTGAAGCATACAGTGGACCTGGTATAATTATTAATTCAGATTTCTTAAATGGATTATCAGCTCCTGAGGAATCTATTACTAAAACTATTGAAATTTTAGAGGAAAAAAAAATTGGAAATAAAAAAACTAACTATAGGTTAAAAGATTGGGGAATTTCTAGACAACGTTATTGGGGTTGTCCTATTCCAATTGCTTATGATGAACAAAATAACATCGTAAAGATACCAGAAGATAATTTACCAGTGCTTCTTCCAGAAAATATAAATTTAAATACTAAAGGTAATCCTCTAGATCAGGTAAAAGACTGGAAAAGTATTTCTATAGAAGGGAAAAATTTTACTAGAGAAACTGATACTTTAGATACCTTTGTTGACTCATCTTGGTATTTTTTGAGATTTTGTTCATCAAATAACAAAGATAAACCCTTTGATTTAAATGATATCAATTACTGGATGCCTGTTGATCAGTATATAGGGGGTGTTGAGCACGCAATATTACATCTTTTATATTCTAGATTTTTTTCTAGAGCAATTAGTCTAGATAATAAAAATTTTAAGATAAAGGAACCATTTAAAGGATTATTTACTCAGGGTATGGTTTGTCATCAAACTTATAAAGATAAAAACAATAATTGGCTCAACCCAGAAGAAGTTTTTACTGAGGATGGTAAAAACTTTTTTATGAAAAAAAATACCTCTGAAACAGTAAAGGTAGGGCCTTCTGAATCAATGTCAAAATCTAAAAAAAATACAATAGATCCTGAAAAAATGATTGCAGAATATGGTGCTGATGCGGTTAGATTATTTATTTTATCGGACAGTCCTCCAGAAAAAGATATTCAATGGTCTGAAAGTGGCATGTCAGCAGCATACAAATTTATTCAAAAATTTTGGTTAATGACTGAAAATATTTTAAATTTAATTGAAAAAGATGTTCCAGATACATCTGACAAGAATATTGATGTTTTTACTAATCAATCCATTAATAAAATCAATATAGCTTTAGAAAAGTTTAGATACAACGTGATTGTAGCAGTATTTCATGACATTTATAATTTTTATATCAAAGTCTCAAAAAACAAAAAAAATTTAAAAGAAAATTTTGAAAAAATTTTAATTGTTATGATGCCTGTAATTCCACATTTAGCTAGTGAATGTTTGAATAAAATAAAAAAAGAAGGAAAATTAACTTGGCCAAATGTAATAAAAAACTTTTTAGAATCAAAAGAAAAAGAAATAGTTATACAGATTAATGGTAAAAAAAGAGGCAATATTTTAATAGATAAAAATATTAGTGAAGCTGAAATTATTGAAAAGATAAATAAAATAGGCTTAATTAATAAATATATTGAGAATAAAAAAATTAATAAAACAATTTATGTTAAAGAAAGATTAATTAATATCATCGTAAAATAATGAAAAAAATTTTAATCATATTTTTTCTCTTAGCCTCTTGTGGCTATCAGCCTTTATATATTCAAAAAGAACAATTTTCATTTAAAAAAATAAATTTAATTGGTGATAAACGAATAAATAGAAAAATTATTTCTAGTTCTACAATAAATAAAAATACGAAAAATGATTCGAATAACGAATTAATTTTAGAGACTAACAAAAATATAATTACAACCTCTAGAAATTCTAAAGGTCAGCCGGCAACATTTAAAAGTTTGATAGAAGTAAAATTTACTATTAAAGAAGATGATAAAATATTGAAACAAAAAATCTTTAGTGAGAGCTTTGATTACAACAATATTGAAAACAAGTATGATTTGTCAGTTTATCAAACTGATGTTGAGGATAATCTAATAAATAAGATAGTAGAAGATTTAATCATTTATATGAATATAAAATGATAGTTAAATATTTTGAATTAAAAAAAAAGAATCTTAATAATTTTAGATATTACTTATTATATGGAAACAACAAAGGTTTAATAGAAGAAATAATTCAAAAAAATTTAAAACCAATTCTTCCCAAAAATATTTATAATTATGATGAAATAGAGATATTAAATAATTTAGAAAATTTTAAAGAAAATATAAATAATAGATCATTTTTTGAAAGTGATAAATTAATTATCATTAAAAGAATATCAGATAAAATATTAAAAATAATTAATGATATTATTGATAAAAACTTAGAAGATATTGCAATTATACTTGTCGCAGAGAATCTTGAAAAAAAATCGAAAATAAGAAATTTTTTTGAAAAAGAAACTAATACGGTCTGTATACCATTTTATGAAGATAATAAACTTACATTAGGACAAGTTGTCCAGGAATTTTTAAGAAAAAAAAATTTAAAGTTATCACAACAAAACATAAATATAATTGTTGAGCGATCAAGAGGAGATAGAATTAATCTTAATAATGAATTAAATAAAATTGAAAATTTTTTAAATAATAAGAAAAATATTAGCGAAGAAGAAATTCTAAAAATAACTAATTTAGCTGAAAATTATCAAGTTGGGGAACTTGTAGATAGTTCATTAGCCAAAAATAAATCAAGAACCTTAACAATCTTAAATGAAAACAATTTTAATTCAGAAGACTGTATTTTAATTACAAGAATTTATTTAAATAAATTGAAGAGATTATTAAAAATTAAAACCGAACAACAAAAAAGTGGAAATTTAGACAATGTGATATCTTCATTTAGACCACCAATTTTTTGGAAAGAAAAAGAAATAGTAAAAGATCAAATTAAGAAACTAGATTATAGCCAGATAAAAAAATTAATTATAAAAACAAATGATATTGAATTTCAAATAAAAAAAAATCCAACATCTTCTATTTTTATAGTCTCTAATTTTATTCTTGAAAATGCAGTAGGAAATTAATAATAAGATTTAATTATATCTATTATCTTATTAAGCTGATCAACATCGTGATATGAGAAAGTGATTGTACCTTTATTTTTTTTGTTGTTTTTGATTTTTACATTTAATCCAATTTTATCTGAAATAGTCTCCTCTAAATTTTTAATGTTAGCATCATAAACTCTTTTAGATCCAGTCTTTGGTCCTTTCTTAAAGATTTTAACAAAATTCTCAGCTTGTCTAACAGATAGTTTTTTTTCGATAATTTTATTTGTTATAAATAGTGCATTTTCTAGACCAACAAGGATTTTCGCGTGACCAGCACTTATTTTTTTTTCTTCAACAAACTTTAAAACCTCTGGTGGCAAATTTAATAGTCGCAAAGAATTTGTTATATAACTTCTGCTTTTACCAATAAATTTAGAGACTTTTTCCTGATCGTAAGAAAATTCATCTATCAAACGTTTGTAACCCTGAGCCTCTTCTAGGGGGTTCAAATCATGCCGTTGAACGTTCTCAACAATAGCAAACTCTAAGGATTTTAAGTCATCTGCATCGGTTATAACTACAGGAATATCGTGTAACCCTGCTCCACGCGCAGCAAGCCATCTTCTCTCACCTGCAATAATTTCAAACTTGGAATTATCAGAATTTGATTTTCTAACTATGATAGGCTGAATTACCCCTCGTTCTTTAATTGAATTTGTTAAATCATCTAAATTTTCTTGATCGAAATTTTTACGAGGTTGAAATTTATTAGGAACGATTTCACTTAATGGTAATTTATTCGTTTTAGACTCAACTTTGGTTTCTCCAATTAAAGATGATAATCCTCTACCTAACCCCTTTTTAATTTTTGAACTCATTAAGCTGCACTCCCAATTTTATTTTCTTGAAGAATAAATTCATCAGTAAAACTGTAATAGGATTTACTCCCAGGACAACTCTTGTCATATATCAAAACAGGTACACCATGAGATGGTGCTTCTGACAATCTTACATTTCGAGGTATAACTGTTTGATAAACTTTATCCTTAAAATAATCTCTAGCTTCTTGCTCAACTTGAGAAGATAGTTTGTTTCTTCTATCATACATTGTTAAAAGTATTCCTTGAATTTCTAACTTGGGATTTAAATTAACTTTTATTCGATCTATAGTTTTCATTAATTGAGTTAAACCCTCTAAAGCAAAAAATTCAGTTTGAAGTGGTACTAAAAGAGAATTTGAAGATACTAAAGCCATTACAGTTAATAAACTTAGTGAAGGAGGGCAATCTATCAAAATATAATCATAAGACTCTCTAGAATCATTTAAATATGCGGTTAATTTAGCTTTTAAAATAAATGCTCTATCATTATCCCCGGCAGTTTCAACCTCTAGTCCGGAAAGATCAACATTAGATGATATCAAGTCCAGATTTTCAAAATTAGTTTTCTTAATTACATTAGAAATAGACACTGTTCCATTAAGAATTCCATATATTGTTTGATCAGATCTTTCGGTGTTTGATAATCCTAATCCAGTTGTAGCATTTCCCTGAGGATCGAGATCAATAACCAAAATTTTTTTACCTTGCTGTGACAATGCTGAAGCAAGATTAATCACTGTTGTAGTTTTGCCAACCCCACCCTTTTGATTTATTATAGAAATTATTTTCATGAATTTTTTTTTTCAATTTTTTTTATATTTAATATAAATGAGTTATCGTTAGTTATGCTTTTTTTTTCTATATAATCTAAATCCCAATCAGTGAGTGTATCGTTTAAAATTTTTCTTCCAGAACTGCCCATAAATAGAATTAAATTTTTAAATTTCTTAAAATTTTGATTTACTAAATCAAGAATGACTGGCAGCGGTTTAAAAGCTCTGGACATAATTGTTCCTGTTTCTATATTTTTAACTGTAAATATATCTTTTTGAATTACTTCTGTGTTCAATTTTAATTTTTGTGAGACTTCTTTTAAAAAAACACATTTGTGATAACTTTTTTCATATAAATTTATTTTCATCTTATTTTTTAGATTTTTCATCACTATAGCTACAATTAATCCTGGCATACCACCACCAGTACCTAAATCACAGGTTGTATTGCTATTTAAATCAACAATATCAATGATTTGAGCTGAATCAAATATATGTCTTTCTCTTATTACATTTTTTTCTGAGTTTTTTTTACTGATAATGTTAATTTCTTCATTTTTTTCCTGTATCATTGAAATTAAGTTTTCCAGCTCATTACAAGTTTCACGTGAAACATTTAAGCTTGGAATTTTAGAGTAAGAATTTAAAATTACATTATCCATTAAGCTATATGCTTAATAGACTTTCTTTTAACGTGTGACAACAAAATATATACAGCTGCTGGAGTAATTCCATCAATTCTTAGTGCCTGACCCATAGTTTTAGGCCTGATTTCCTTGAATTTTGCCTTAACTTCATTAGAAAGGCCTGAAAATTGATCATAATCAATATTATCAGGGATTATTAAATTTTCATCCCTTTTAAAGGCTAAGATATCAGCCTTTTGTTTTTTCAAATAACCTCTGTAATGTGAATTTATTTCAATTTGCTCGTCAATATCAGAACCATGGTCTAAAATTTCAGGCCATATATCTCTAATTTTACTCATATTAACTGATTTTTGAGTTAAGATTTCTTCAGCTGATCGAAATACACCATCTTTAGCTATTTTAACCCCAAATTTCTGAGCTTTAGAAGGAGAAATATTCAAATTAGACATCTGCAACGATATTTTGCTTAATTTTTCAAATTTATCCTCAAATATAACTTTTCTATTATTAGAAATTAAACCAATATTAATTCCTTTGTGGGTAAGTCTTAAGTCAGCATTATCTGATCTAAGGCTTAATCTATATTCAGCTCTAGATGTAAACATTCTATAAGGCTCAGCAACACCCTTGGTTACTAAATCATCAATCATTACCCCAATATATGCATCAGATCTATCAAGAATAAATGGCTCCATTCTTTTAAGTGAGAGAGCAGCATTAATTCCAGCTATAAGACCTTGGGCTGCAGCCTCTTCGTATCCTGTAGTTCCATTTATTTGACCTGCAAGATACAGATTCTTTATTTTCTTAGTCTCCAATGTTAAAAAGAGTTCTCGGGGATCAATATAGTCGTATTCTATAGCATATCCTGGCCTTATAACTTTAACATTATCTAAACCACTGATATTGTTGAGTATTTCATATTGCACAACCTCAGGTAGAGATGTTGATATACCATTTGGATAAATTGTATGATCATTAAGGCCCTCTGGCTCTAAAAATATCTGATGTCTAGTCTTATCCGCAAATTTTACTATCTTATCTTCTATTGAAGGGCAATATCTTGGCCCAACACCTTGAATATTACCAGAATACATTGCACTTTTAGATAAATTCTTTTTAATAATCCTGTGAACCTTTTCGTTGGTGTAGGTCATTGAACACGATACTTGTTTGTTTAGATTTTTTTTTGTTAAAAAAGAAAAAAAATAAGGATCATCATCTGCAAATTGTTTTTCTAAATTTTCAAAGTTAATAGTTCTTGAATCTAACCTTGGAGGTGTCCCTGTTTTTAGTCTGCCTATTTTAAAATTATATTTCTCTAACTGTTCACTTAAACCAGTGCTTGGCTTTTCATTAAATCGACCAGCAGGGGTTCTTTCATCACCAATATGTATCAGGCCGTTTAAAAATGTGCCTGTTGTTAGTATTAACTTGTTACAACTTACTTTATTACCTTTTAATGTTAAAAATCCACTTATTTCATTATTGTTAAAAATAAACTTAATTACAGGATCAGAAAAAATGCTTAAATTACAGTAGTTTACAAGTTTTTCTTGCATAAATTTGCGATATAATGATCTATCGGATTGAGTTCTTGGGCCTCTGACTGCTGGACCTCTGCTTCTATTTAATAATCTAAACTGTATTCCAGACTTATCAGCAACCTCACCCATAACGCCATCTAAAGCATCAATTTCTCTCACCAGATGACCTTTTCCTAAACCACCAATGGCAGGATTACATGACATTTCTCCTATGGTATTTTTATTGTGAGTAAATAGAGCAGTGTTAACTCCAAGCCGCGCGGATGCTGCTGCTGCTTCACAGCCTGCATGACCTCCACCGATTACTACTACATCAAAAGATAAATCTTTTTTCATGATGTAAATTTATATTCGATTACGATTTTTACAAGATTTGAGTTTTGTTGCTTAAATAAGCGTTATTTATCAATGAAAATCTAAAAAAAAAGGCTAAAAATCAAGGAAATTATCAATTATTTTCCAATACAAAAATCGTTGAAAATACTACCTAATATCTCCTCTACATCAACTTTTCCAACAATCATGCCTAATTGTCTTGTAGCAAGCCTTAAATCCTCAGCAGCCTTATCAAAATCATTTTTATTACTCTTATCAGCAAAATTGTTTAAATGATCGACACACTGAATCAAATGCTGTCTATGTCTTTCCCTAGTAATTAGGATATCTTCCTCAGATATAAATTTATTTTTTAGGTTCTCTTTTATTTTTTCAATCAACTTATCAATATTAGAATTGTCTTTTAAAGAAATTAAAACATGGTTTAATTTTTCAATTTCTGGATTTAATTTTTCCTTCAGAAGGTCAGATTTATTTAAGACTAAAATAGCATCATTTTTTAAGAAATCATTCAAAAAACCCCTTAAATCAATACTTTTAGCATCAACTACTACAAGCTTCAGATCAGCATTTTCTGCTTTATTAAGAGATAACTTAATTCCTTTTTTTTCTATTTCATCTTTTGAATCTCTTATACCTGCCGTATCTGAAATAATAACAGGGTATCCATCTATATTTAAATGTGTTTCCACAACATCTCTCGTAGTGCCTGCAATCTCAGAAACTATTGCGACTTCTCTATTTGATAAATTATTTAATAAACTTGATTTACCAGCATTTGTAGGTCCTACGATTGCAATTTTAAAACCCTCCCGAATTATTTCTCCGACCTTTTGATCATTTAAAATTTTATTAATTTCATTTAATACATCAGATGAATCTTGTTTAATTTTTATTAAATTGTCCTCCGGTAAATCTTCCTCCGGAAAATCTATTTTAGCTTCAACGAATGATAAAAGTTTCAACAATTTTATTCTAAGTTCATTAAATTTATCAGAAGATTTTCCATTCATTATTTTAACAGCTTGTAACCTTTGTATTTCAGTCTCTGCTGAGATTAAATCGGCAATACTCTCTGCTTTTAAAAGATTTATCTTTCCATTTTGAAAAGCTAGCTTTGTAAACTCGCCTGGCTCAGCTAATCGACAATTTTTAATTTTAGATATCTCATTTTGAACTGCCAAAATTACTGACTTACCTCCATGGACATGAATTTCGGCCATATCCTCTCCAGTGTAGCTCTGGGGCCCTGGAAAACAGATAATTATCCCTTCGTCAATAAGTTCAGAAGTGTTGATATTGTTTATTTTTCGAAGGGTAGCCACTCTAGGGGTTGGAATTTCCTTACCAGTCAGCAGTTTTATAACATTTAAGGCTTCATTTCCTGAAATTCTTATAATTGCGACACCTGAAGTACCCGGCCCTGATGATAATGCATATATAGTCATCTTAATTCTTTAAAAGTTTCAAATAAAGATTTTCCAAATTTCTTGTATGCGTTACACTATCAAATAAAGGGGATTTTACTACAGCTTCTCTAAGTTGGTTTTTATAATCCATTAATTTTTCAGGTTTATTTGCTAACTCGATTGCTAATGCTTCATAATCATCTTTATTGTAGGTAATTAATTTTTCCATATTGATAGTTTTTAAAATACTCGCTCCAACTCGAGATGAAAACGATTTTCCAGTTAAAGTAATTATTGGTATCCCCATTCTCACTGCATCACTTGCGGTTGTGTGTGCATTATATGGGAATGAATCCAAAAATAAATCAGCTAATGTTATTCGTTTTAAATGTTCGTCATTAGACATGAAGGATGCAAATATTATTCTATTTTCATCAACTCCCCTTTTCTTTGCAACTTTCTTTAAGTTTTGAATCGCTACTTCATTTGATTTTAAAACCCATAAAACACTATTTTTCACTTCTTTAAGAATCCTCATCCAGCTATCAAAAATATATGGTGTAATTTTATAATTATTATTAAAGCTACAAAAAACAAACCCCTCGTTTGGTAATCCAAAATCTTTTCTCTTAAATTTCTTTGATGAGACTTTTCTTTGACTCATATTGGCTTGATAACAATATGGTAAATATATTACTTTTTCAGAAAAATGCTTCTGATTCTCTTTTGGTATAACCACCTCATCCGCTATAACATAATTAATAAATTTTGCTCCCATTGTACCTGGAAAACCCAAATAATTAATTTGTATTGGTGCCGCCTGATAAGAAAAAATACCAACTCTTGAATTTCCTGTTAATCCTGACAAATCAATTACTATATCAATTTCATTTTTTTTAATTAAATTTGCAACTTCTTGATCTGATATATTGTTGATATTTTCAAAATGAAAAAAATAGTTTTTAACCTCAGCTCTCCATTTATCATCTTTATTTGGTCCAAATGAAAATCCATAAATATCAAATTTAGACTTGTCGTGATTTTTAAAAATATCCATCATTAGATGAAGGACTGGATGATCATAAAAATCTCCAGACAAATATCCAATTCTTGGTTTTTTATGATCATAATTTTGAGCTAAGTTATTCATCTCAATATTATTTTGAAACTTATTTTTAATAAAAATTTCAGAAACTGTTTTTTCGAGAGCTGGATCATCTGATATTCCAAGAAATGAGAAAGGCTCTATAGCACACAACCTTTTTTTAATACCATCATCTATTTTTTTATTAAGAATATCAAAATCTTTCCATTCATTCAAAAACATACTTGTGTGTAAAATTTTTCCTAAATTGAAGTTATATTCTGGATTTAAATTCATAATTTTTTGATAGTTTTCTAATGCTTTATCATATTGCTTTATATCTTTAAAAATATTGCCTTTATTATTGTATGGTTCAATAAATGAAGGATTGATTTCAATGGCTTTATCGTAACTTTCTAATGCTTCACCATATCGATTTAAATCTTTTAAAGTAATGCCTTTATTGTTATGGGCAAAAAAATGATCGGGTTTAATCTCTAACGCTTTATTGTAACTTTTAAGAGCTTCTTCAAAACGTTTCATTTCCTGTAAGATAATTCCGCGGTTGCTGAACGCATCAGCAAAATTAGGGTTTATCTTAATAGCTTCATCATAATTTTTTAATGCTTCTTCGTATTGAAGAAGCTCCTTATAGGCATTGCCCAAATTACTATAAGCAGAAGCATTATTTGATTTTAAAGACAAACATTTTTTTAAATAATCAATGCCTTTTTTAAAATCTTTTATTTGTATGAGAGCGGTACCTAAAAGAAATAACAGTTGAGAATTATTTTTATCTTTATTTAATAATTCTGAATAAGATTTGATGGCTTCTTGTAATTTACCCTCTTTATGAAGTTGCAAAGCTTTATCAATCAAAATTTTTTGATCACTGCTTAGCAAAGACATTATTTATTATGCAGGCTTATTCATAGAATTGAAAAATTCTGCATTATTTTTAGTATCCTTTAGTTTTGAACTTATAAACTCTATAGCATCCATTGTTCCCATAGGAGCAATTATTCTTCTTAGAACATTCATTTTTTGAAGATCATTTTTGTCAAAAAGTAATTCTTCTCTTCTTGTTCCAGATTTAGTGATATCCATAGCTGGATAAATTCTTTTGTCGGCAATCTTTCTATCTAATACCGTTTCACTATTTCCTGTTCCTTTAAATTCTTCAAATATCACCTCATCCATTCTGCTACCAGTATCAATTAATGCAGTAGAAATTATAGTTAACGACCCACCTTCTTCAATATTTCTAGCTGCACCAAAAAATCTTTTTGGACGTTGTAAAGCGTTAGCGTCAACACCACCTGTTAAAACTTTACCTGAACTTGGAATTACTGCATTATAAGCTCTTCCTAATCTTGTTATTGAATCTAAAAGAATAACTACATCTTTTTTATGTTCGGTTAATCTTTTGGCTTTTTCTATAACCATTTCGGCAACAGCGACGTGACGTTGAGCAGGTTCATCAAAAGTAGAGCTTATTACTTCGCCCTTAACAGTTCTCTGCATGTCTGTTACTTCCTCTGGTCTCTCATCTATCAATAATACAATTAAATAACATTCAGGATAATTTTTAGCGATTGAATTAGCAATACTTTGTAAAATCATTGTTTTACCTGCTTTTGGTGGAGAAATAATTATAGATCTTTGTCCTTTTCCTATTGGGCTGACTAAATCAATTAATCTTGGTGTTAAATCTTGTTTCTTGTCTGGTTTCGTGGCCTCAACCTCCATAACAAGTTGTTTGTCTGGATATAGTGGAGTTAAGTTATCAAATGCTATTTTGTGCCTTGATTTCTCTGGTTCTTCAAAATTAATTTTACTTACTTGAAGTAAAGCAAAATACCTTTCCCCATCTTTTGGTGCTCTAACTGGACCTTCTACAGTGTCTCCTGTTCTTAAGCCAAATTTTCTAATTTGACTTGGACTCACATATATATCGTCAGGTCCTGGAAGATAATTTGACTCCATTGCTCTTAAAAACCCAAATCCATCTTGAAGTAATTGTAAAACACCGGCACCTGTAATTTCCTCTTTTTCAGCAACTTTTTTTAAAATTGCAAAAAGAATTTCTTGCTTCCTTAAAGTGCTGGCATTTTCTATTCCTAGCTCTTCAGCCTGAGTTATAAGCTGTTCGGATGATTTTAGTTTTAGTTCTTGAATGTTCATGATTAAAGATTATTAAGGACTTAATAATTAGGTTTAATATATATACTATATTATAAAATTCAACCCTAGATTGGCTTAAATACAACAATAAAAATTATTAAAATAAGTAATAAAGTGGGGATTTCATTAATAAAACGATAAAATTTTGAAGTTTTTTCATTTTGATCAAGCTTAAACTTGTTAAGTAAATGAGAAAGATAAAAGTGATAAATTGTCATTAGTATCACCAAAATTAACTTTAATTGTAACCATAAATTTGCCAGTTCATTGAATCCTATCTCATGCAGCAAGGCCAATCCGAAAAGCCAGCTTAAAACCATAGCGGGCGTCATAATGTAGTAAAACAATCTTTTTTCCATAGTTTTAAATACAGTGGTGATAATTTCATTACTGTTTTCTGAATGGTAAACAAAAATTCTTGGAAGATATAAAAGACCAGCCATCCAAGACACAACTGCTATTAAATGTAAACTTTTAAATAATAAATAACTATTCATAACTTAAACATGGACATTTTTTAAATTTACTTGGGCAATGCTCTTTTGGAGGATAAAGCTCTCCATTAAAATCGTAATTTTGTTTATTTATTATCAAATCAGACATTGCTTTAATATAGTTTTTGTTTGTTCCAAGCGCTGATACTCTAGAATAATTCTTGCAACCATTTTTATCTGCCAGCTCTTTATATTCTATATCTAATTCGACCAAAGTCTCAGAGTGTTCAGAAACAAATGCGACTGGAACTAAAACAATGTGTTTTCCTAATTTAGAACTCTCTACAATTATATCTTCAGTAGAAGGGCCAATCCATTTTAAAGGCCCAACTCGGCTTTGATAACTTAATATCCAGTCTAGATTTTTAATATTCAAAGACTTAACAATTCGATCAACCGACTGTTCTACTTGCCATTGATATGGATCACCTTTTTTAATGTTTTTTTCGGGCAATCCGTGTGCAGAAAATATTAATTTAAAATTTTTTAAACCTTCAATTTTTTTTAATATTTCATCTTTATGTGCTTCAATAAAATTTTCGTCTGTTGGATAACAACAAATTGTGCTTGTTTTAACTTTTAAATTATTCTTTATACAAATATTATTCCACTCTTTAATCGATGAACCTGATGTTGCGGCTGAATATTGTGGATATAGCGGCATTAAAATGACTTCATTTGGATTATAATCAATTACATCTTTAACAACGTTTTCTGCTCTAGGGTGCCAACATCTCATAACTATAAAACATTTATATTCAGATAGCTCGTCATCTTTATTTAGTTTAAGTTCTAATGCACCAGCTTGTTCCTCCGTAAGTTTTAAAATTGGAGAAGAGCCTCCTAATTCTTGATAGATTTTTTTTGCAGTTGGAGTCCTTCTATTGGCAATTAGCTTTGCCAACGGGTATCTAAAAAAACCAGGTAAATTTAAAATTGCTGGATCATTAAATAAATTGAATAAAAAAGGCTCTACATTCTCTAATTTATCCGGACCACCTAAATTAAATAAAATTACTGCTTTTTTCATTTATAATCTTTTACTATTTGAACTAAATATTCTACTATTTCTGGGTTAGTTTCAGGTAATATCCCGTGTCCTAAATTAAAGATATAAGGATGATTTTTAAAAATTTCTAAATACTTTGTCGTTTCTTTCTTTAATGTTTCTTTGTTTGTTAATAAGATTTTTGGATCTAAACCACCTTGAACTGGTATTTTTACAAATTTAAGAATTTCTTTTGGGTTTATATTATAATCAATACTAATAACATCGGGTTTAACTATGTCACAAAACTCCTTGTAATTTTTTATTTCTCGAGGAAAACATATAACAGGTACTTTTAGAGACTTAACATAATTAACAAGATTTAACGTGGGTGTGTAAACATAGTTTGGTAAATCTTTTTCTTCTAATAAGCCTGCCCAACTATCAAATATTTGTATTATATTTGCACCATTATCAATTTGATTTTTTATATGAACTTTTAAAAATTTTTCAATAATTAATAAAATTCTATTAATTAAAAACTCGTCTTTAAAAAAATTTTCTTTTAGTTTTTTTTTAGGAGAGTGTTGATTAATCATATAAACCAATAATGTCCATGGAGCACCAACAAATCCAATTGTATTTTTATTTTTTAGGATTTGATCTGAACTAACTTTTTCAATGGCTTTATAGACTCGATGTATTTTTTCTACAAAATCTATTTCATCAATTTTAGCAATTTTATCTAGTTTTAATTCACTCAATTTAGGTCCAAAATTTTTTTTAAACACCACTTCTTGGCCTAGTCCATAAGGTAACATTAAAATATCAGAAAATATTATAGCTGCGTCTAAATCGAATCTTCTTAAAGGTTGTAAAGTTATCTCTGCAGATAAATTCTCATTTAAACATAAATTAATAAAATCAGGATTGTTTTTTCTTATTTCTCTAAACTCAGGTAAATATCTACCAGCTTGCCTCATAATCCATATGGGATTAATATTTGTTTTTTTATCAATAATTACTTTTTCAATTGGTGACATATTAATAATTAAATATATTAAGTATTATTATTAGTATAACTTGTGAATAATGGTGATAAATTTTTATGAACATTTTTTTAACAATTTATTAACATTTAGATCTGAAAATTCATAAAATATATAAGAAAAATTGAAGCTAATTAACAAATCCTTTAAATAATGTAAAAATTTATACTTATGTTTGATAATGTTGATAAAACGCTTGTTTTACAACGTAAATTTAGAAATGTATTAATTGTTTAATATGATTTAAATAATAAATAGTTATTAACATTCTATACATGAGCAATACATATCAAATTTATTTAATATCTGACTCCACAGGAGAAATGCTTGAAAGAATTTTTATTGCGATAAAAGCTCAATTTAAAAATAATAATTATAAAATACACACTTATTCATTCACAAGAACTGAGAATCAGATTTTTAAAATTTTATCTGAGGCTGAAAAAAATGATAACTCGATAATTTTATATTCGATAGTTGACACTAATTTAGCAAAATATTTAGCAAACACTAGCGAAGATAAAAAAATCCCTTGTTTTGGGGTTTTGGGAGATCTAATTCTGAGTTTTTCAAAACTTTTAAATCAAAAAGCATCGCATCAACCCAGCGGCCAGTATGCATTAAATGATGAATATTATAAAAGAATAGCGGCAATTCAATTTACAATGAATCATGATGATGGAAACTTACTTAAAGAACTTAACAAATCAGACATTATACTATTAGGAGTGAGTAGAACGAGCAAAACACCAACATCAATATATTTAGCAAACAAAGGATTTAAAACATCTAATATCCCTCTAGTTAATGAAAATTCAATCCCCAAGGCTTTAAAAGATAATCCAAAAATGAGCTGTGTAATTGGTCTTAATACGGAACCTGAGAGACTTGTTGATATTAGAAAAAACAGGATGAATTCCCTTAAAGAAACTGAAAATAAATCTTATACAGATATCGAAAAAATTAAAAAAGAAGTTGATGATGCAAAAAAAACTTTTAAAAAATATAAATGGCCAACAATTGATGTGACACGGAAATCAGTTGAAGAAACTGCAGCATCAATAATAAAAATATACGAAATATATAAACAGAATGGTTGAAATAATACTTGCTTCAAAGAGTAAAGTTAGAAAGGAAATTCTCGATAAAAATAATATTGTTTCCCAGGTTGAACAATCAAATGTTGATGAAGATATAGTTAAAGAGAGTTTATTAAAAGATAAAGCTTCTCCCGAGATAATATCAAAGAATTTAGCAGAACTTAAAGCTAATAAAGTAAGTCAAAAAAAGACTGAACGGTTAGTTCTTGGTGCAGATAGTGTAATTGATTTGAATGGTGAGCTTATTTCAAAACCAATTAACAGAGAGGAAGCATTAAAAATATTAAAAAAACTAAATGGAAAGACTCATAATTTAATCAGCTCAGTTTGCATTTCCAAAAATGGATCAATGATTTGGAACTATACTGATAGAGCAAGATTAAAAATGAAAAATTTTACAGAAGAAGAACTTAGTGTATATTTGTCAAAAGTATCAGACGAAAATCTTTATGCATACAATGTGTATCAAATAGAAGGAGAGGGCAGAAATTTGTTTTTAGACATAGACGGAGATGAAGACACAATAATGGGGCTGCCTATAAAAAAATTAAAAGAATATTTAAGTAATTACAAGTAATATAGAAAAAGTTTATATGAAAAAATATTTAGTAATAGGCAACCCAATCGAACATTCTTTGTCCCCAGATCTACATAATTATTGGATAAAAACTAATATGATAAAAGCTAATTATGAAAAAATGAGGATAACAAATGATCAAATCAAAGATTTAATATTAGAAATAAAAAGTGGAAAAATTAACGGATTAAATATTACTGTTCCTTTTAAGCAAGAAGTGATTTCTCACTTAGATCACTTAAGTGAAGAAGCACATAAAACACAATCTGTAAATACCATTCTGCTAAAAGATAATAAAGCAATAGGTCACAACACAGATATCGAAGGTTTTGAATACAGTGTTAAATTTAATAATATTGATTTAAAAAATAAGAATATTTTTATAATTGGTGCAGGAGGAGTCGTTCCATCAATTATTTATTCACTTAAAAAAATGAAAGTTTCCAACATAACAATTTGCAATCGAACTAAAAGTAAGGCTGAAAATTTAAAAAAGTTATTTGAAAGATTAAAAGTAGTAAACTGGGGTGAAATTCCGGAGTTTGATATGATTATTAACGCAACAAGTATAGGTCTTAAGAATCAAGAAAAAATTAATTTAGATTTACCCAAAGTAGAAAATAAATTGTTTTATGATGTCATTTATAACCCCAAAGAAACCCACTTTTTAAAATTTGGTAAACAATATGGGAATAAAGCATTTAATGGTAAAATGATGTTTATTTACCAAGCTTTTTTTGCATTTAAGTTATGGCACAATATAGAGCCAGAAATTAATAATCATGTATTAAAATTATTAGACCAATGATTAGAATAGGACTAGTAGGGGATATTGGGTCGGGCAAGAGCTTTTTAGCAAAAAAATTTGGCTATCCAGTATTTAATGCAGATCATGAGGTTGCAGAATTATATAAAAAAGAAAAAAAAGTTTTTTTAAAGCTAAAAAAGGTTTTGCCAAAGTACATATTTTCATTTCCCATAAATAAGAAAGAAATTTCTAAAGCTATATTGGTAAATGAAAAAAATTTAAAAAAAATTGTTAAAATTGTACATATTGAAATAAGAAAAAAAATGTTCTTATTCTTAAGAAAAAATAAATCAAAAAAAATAGTAATTTTAGATATTCCTCTTCTATTAGAAAATAAATTGAATAGAAAAAAGGATATTATAATATTTGTTAAATCTCAAAAATTACAAATAAATAAAAGATTAAAAAAAAGAAAAAATTTTAATCAACAATTATTTAATAAATTTAAAAAACTTCAACTTCCACTAGATTATAAATATAGAAGATCTAATTTTATAATTAAAAATGATTTTAGAGATAAATCTGTTAAAAAGGATATTAAAGCAATATTAAAAAAACTTTTATAGATGAAAGAAGTAGTTTTAGATACTGAAACAACAGGACTTTCTGTAAGAGACGGTCATAGGATTGTTGAAATCGGCTGCATAGAATTGAGCGATCTTGTGCCTACAGCTAAAAAATTTCATTGTTATCTAAATCCTGAAAGAAAAGTTTCAGAAAAAGCGTTAGAGGTTCATGGTTATACTGATGATTTTTTGTCAAATAAAAAAAAGTTTAAAGAAATAGTTGATGATTTTTTAGATTTTATAAAAGATAAAAGATTAATTATTCACAATGCTGAGTTTGATTTATCGCATTTAAATAATGAACTGAAGATTTTGGGAAAAGATGAAATTAAAAATGATATCGTAGATACATTAATTTTAGCAAGAGATAAATTTCCAGGATCTTCTATAAGTTTAGATGCGTTGTGTAAAAGATATAGAATTGATAATTCTAAAAGATCAAAACATACGGCCCTAGTTGATTGTGACTTGTTGGCAAGAGTTTACATTAATCTTATAGATCAAAAAGAACCTACTTTAAATTTTCAACCGCGCGATAAAGAAATTAATGAATTGAATATTAAGAACACTTTATATTTTAAAGAAGTGGTAAAAATCTCAGATCAAGAAAAAATTAAACATTCTGCATACTTAAAATCAAATCTTAAAAAAAATTTCTTTAATTAAATTTTTGACTATATAGTTTTTCAAAATCAATTTTTTTTTCGAATTTAATTCCCGGGTAACCAGAATTATGAAGAAGATTTAATAATGAAGTTTCAAGGTTAGGATAAATTTCTTTTTGAACATCACAAAGTATTATTTTTTCTATTATTTTCTTATCCTTTATATCGTCAGTAACTTTTATAACTGTAGCAAAAATTATCTCAAAATATGATTTCTTTTCATTATTGTCCTTGTCTTGAAATTTAAGTGTAGTTATGACTTCAACAATTTTATCTTTAAGGGGCTTTGAAGTAATATCTATGCTAAGCTGATACTTAGATATATTTTCTTTAACAAATAAAAAAGTTTCGACATTTGGAGTTTCACTCGACATGTCCTTAATATATTTTCCTAGAATTTTAAAATTTTCGGTCGTCATCTTCTTTTATGTCCTCATATTCTCCATCTATATAAGGTTTTTTATTTGATGTCTCATTTTTAAATTTTTTTAATAATCTTCCAAAAATTATTTTTCTTGTTAATGGAAATATTATTAAAAATCCAATGGTATCAGTTGCAAAACCAGGTAATATTAAAAGTATTGCTGCGAATGCTATCGCTGCACCAGATATAATTTCATATGCTGGTACTTCGTTTTTAATCATTCCTGAGATTCCTGATTTCAAGGTATTTAGTCCTTCGTATCTTGCATAGATCACCCCTATAATGGCTGTGATAAATATGAGGGAAATTGTATTAAATGCTCCTATTTGTGAGCCTATTTTTATGAATAGATAAATTTCAATTATTGGTACTAAAATAATGGTTAATAAAACTGTGTTCATTTGTCTTTAATGTAATTGCTAGTTGAAATTAATCAACATAGTAATTAAATTATAATTATGAATTATAGCTTTGAATACATCGACATAATATTACTTGCAATGATTGTAGGTTTTATTTTTTTAAGATTAAGAGGTGTATTGGGAAAAAGAACAGGTTTTGAAGGTAAACCCACACCACAGTTTCAAGAAATATTAAAAAATATTGAACCAAAAATTAATTCTGATCAAAAAGATATTTTTGATAAAGAGGCACAAGATGAGTTTTTAAAAGGAGCAAAAATTGCTTATGAAACGATTGTAACTGATTTTAGTGATGATGATAATAAACTTATAAAAAGCAAACCACTTTTAAGCAAGAAAGTTCAAGACCAATTTAATCAAGCGCTTAAAGAAAGAGGTGAGAGAGGCCATTATGCTGAAATTACATTCATAGGAGTAAATTCAGCAAATATTAAAGAACATAAAAAGATTAATAGTATTTTAAAAGTAACTGTTGATTTTGTCGCTGAGGTAATAACTTGCATCAAAGACAAAGAAAAAAAAATAGTTTCAGGAAACCCAGATAAAATTAAGAAAATTTATGATACATGGGTATTTTCTAGAGATACCAAATCAAATAATCCAAATTGGCAATTAGTGGATATTTTAACATAATTGAATAGTAAAATTTCAGATAAAGATAAAAAAGATTGGGAAAATTTTTTATCAAAAAATGAAAATTTACCAGATAAAGACTCTAGCTTAACAAAAAAAAATAAAAAAAAAATAATCAGTTTTGATTTTCATGGTTATTCATTAGATGATGCAAACAAAAAAATTAACGATTTAATCTATAATTCTTATAATAAAAATATAAGTAGATTGATTATTGTTACTGGGAAAGGACTGCACTCAGAAAATGATAAAGACCCTTATGTGTCAAAAGATTTAGGAATTTTAAAATATTCTATTCCTGAATATATAAAAAATGATAACGAATTAATGAGTATGATAAATAGTATACAAGAGGCATCTATTGAGGATGGTGGAAGTGGAGCTTTTTATATTAATTTAAAAAAAAAGTTATAAAATGAATTTTGACAAGTCTGTATCTTTAACTAAATTATCTAAATTTTTTGTAATATAATTTTTATCGATTATTATTTTTTCTCCAGCTCTATCTGTAGCAGTAAAACTAATTTCATCTAAAATTTTTTCAATAATAGTATGTAATCTTCTTGCACCAATATTTTCTACTGTTGAATTTACTTCAGAGGCTATATTTGCTATCGCATCAATTCCATCTTCGGAGAATTCCAATTCAACATTTTCTGTTTTTAAAAGTGCAATGTATTGTTTGATTAAACTATAATCTGGTTCTTTTAAAATTCTTTTAAAATCTTCACTAGTTAATGCTTCTAATTCAACTCTTATAGGCAATCTTCCTTGTAGTTCAGGTAATAGATCGGATGGCTTAGCTAACTGAAATGCTCCAGAGGCAATAAATAAAATATGGTCTGTTTTGATTGGTCCATATTTTGTATTTACAGTCGTTCCTTCTATCAAAGGTAATAAATCTCTTTGCACACCTTCTCTTGAAACGTCACCACCAACTCTATCTGTTCTTCCTGAAATTTTATCTATCTCATCTAAAAAAACAATACCATTATTTTCAGTAGAGATTTTTGCAGCTTTAACAATTTTATCTTGCTCAATAAGTTTATCCGATTCATCATTAAGTAAAATTTCATGAGATTCTTTAACGGTCATCTTTTTCTTTTTTTCTTTAGTACCCATAGATTTTCCAAGCATTTCACCAATATTAATCATACCGACATTAGCTCCTGGCATTCCTGGTATTTCAAATGATGTACTATTTCCACCAGTATCGCTTACCGCAATTTCAATTTCATTATTATCTAAATCTCCATTTCTTAATCTTTGTCTAAAACTTTCTCTGGTTGCAGCACTTGCTTTTTTTCCTACCAATGCATCTAAAACTTTTTCTTCAGCAAGTTTTTGTGCTTTAGCTTTGACTTCTTTTCTTTTTTTGACTTTTTCCATTGCGATAGCAATTTCAACTAAATCCCTCACTATCTGTTCTACGTCTCTCCCAACGTAACCTACTTCTGTAAATCTAGTTGCTTCAACTTTTACAAATGGAGCTTCTGCTAATTTCGATAACCTTCTAGATATTTCTGTTTTACCAACACCAGTGGGTCCGATCATTAAAATATTTTTTGGCAAAACCTCATTTTTCATTTCGCCTTTAAGTGCCTGTCTTCTCCATCTATTTCTTAATGCAACAGCAACAGCTCTTTTCGCTTTATTTTGGCCAACTACAAATCTATCTAATTCTGAGACTATTTCCCTAGGTGATAATGAACTTCCTAAAAATTCTTCCTTTGATGAATCTTTATCTTTAGGGTGTAATTGAGTAACGTTTGATTTATCCATTATATTTTTTCAATTTTAACATTATTATTTGTGAAAACACATATTTCTGCTGCTACTTCAATTGCTTTTTTTGCGAGTTGTTCAGCATTTATGTCAGTTCCCATTAAAACTTTTCCAGCAGCTAAAGCATAGTTACCACCCGAGCCAATACCGATTACATCACCTTCTGGCTCTAAAACATCCCCAGTTCCGGAAATTATGTAACTATTTTCTTTATCGCCTACAGCCATTAAGGCCTCTAATCTTCTTAAATATTTATCTGTTCTCCAGTCTTTAGCTAATTCAACAGCAGCTCTAGATAAATTACCCGCATGCTTTTCTAATTTAGCTTCTAGTCGTTCGAATAAAGTAAGTGCATCAGCTGTTGATCCAGCGAATCCAGCTACCACACCTCTCTTTTCAATTTTTCTTACTTTTGAAGCAGTGCTTTTTACAACGGTATTGCCCATACTTACTTGGCCATCGCCAGCAACTACTACTTCATTGTTTTTTCTTACAAGCACAATTGTTGTCATAGCTTATAAATGGATACTAATTTCAATACTTCAAGGCTAGGTTTAGTATTATTGCCATAATTGAATAATATATGTATACCTGTTTTTAATTATGAAGCGTAAAGGCAAAATTAGTAGAAAAACTAAAGAGACAAGCATCAGCGTCGATCTTAATATTGATGGTAAGGGAAAATATAAGATTGATACTGGTATAGGATTTTTGAATCACATGCTTGAACAACTTTCAAAGCATTCATCAATAGATATGGATATTAAAGCTAAAGGCGATACACACATAGATCTTCATCATACAACAGAAGATACGGGAATTGCTATTGGTGAGGCTCTTAAGAAGGCATCTAAAAAATTTGTTGGAATTAGAAGATATGCACATGCAATGATTCCTATGGATGAAACATTAACTAGAGTAGCGATTGATGTATCAAATAGACCTTATTTAATTTGGAAAGTTAAACTTAAGGTGGAAAAGCTTGGTGAAATGGATACAGAGTTATTTAAAGAATGGTTTCAAGCATTTTCACAAGCGGCTGGAATTACTTTACATGTTGAAAATATTTACGGTGATAATAGTCACCACATTATTGAATCTTGTTTTAAAGGATTAGCAAGATCTTTAAGAACCGCATTAGAAATGGACCCAAGGAATAAGAAATCAATTCCTTCTACAAAAGGTTCTTTATAAGTTTAATGAACGTTACAATTGTTGATTATAATTCGGGCAATATAAGCTCGGTGATAAACTCTTTTAAAGAAGTTGCCCAAGATAAAGTTAATATTGAAGTAACTTCAGACTTAGATAAAATTAAATCAAGCGATAAAGTAGTTTTGCCAGGGCAGGGCTCATTTAAAAGTTGTGTAGATGCTTTAAAAAAGATTAATGGTCTAACAGATACTCTTGATGAATTTGCGATAATTAAGAAAAAACCTCTTCTCGGAATTTGCGTAGGTTTACAAATGTTTGCAGATATTGGCTATGAAGAAACTGAAACAAAGGGTTTAGGTTGGATTTCAGGAAAGGTCTCGAAAATTGATAACCAAAATGGAAAATTTAAACTTCCTCACATTGGTTGGAACCAGATTAATATAGTTAAGGATAGTAAGATTTTTCAAAACATAGAAAATAATTCACACATGTACTTCGTGCACAGTTATGAATTTGTACCGAATGACAAAAATGTAATTTCAGCAACAACAGATTATTCATCAAATATTGTTTGTTCTATTGAAAAAGAAAATATTTTTGGAACTCAATTTCACCCTGAAAAGAGTGATAAGATTGGTCTCAAAATAATTAATAATTTTATAAATTTGTAAATGAAAATATTTCCAGCCATAGATATTAAAGATAAAAAATGCGTAAGACTAATCAAAGGGGATTTTGACAATAAAACCGAATATGAAATGTCTCCTGTTGAACAAGCAGGAAAATATAAGGATCATGGATTTAAAAATTTACATATAGTTGATTTAGATGGTGCTTTAACTGGTGAAACAGTAAATTTAGATATTATTCAGGATATAGTTAATAAATTTAATTTAAAGGTTGAAGTAGGTGGTGGTATTAGAAATCCTGATAGTATTCAAAAATATATCGATGCTGGTGTTGAGAAAGTTATTTTAGGAAGTGCAGCAATAAAAGATAAAAATTTTTTAAAAAAATCGTGTGAAAAATTTTCAAATAAAATTGCTTTAGGTTTAGATGCTAAAGATGGATATTTGTCTGTGTCAGGATGGAAAGAAAACTCTAATCAATTAACTTTAGATTATTTAAAAGAGGTTAACGATTACGGTGTTAGTAGATTAATTTATACCGATATTAATAGGGATGGTATGAAGCAAAGTCCAAATTTTGAAGAAACTTCAAAAATTGCGGAAGTATCAAATTGCCCTGTGATTATATCCGGTGGAGTTTCATCAATAGATGACATTAAAAAAGCAAAGAATTTAAAAAATATTGAAGGTATAATAGTTGGCAAAGCTATCTATGATGGTGATATCAAATTAGAGGAACTAGTAAAAGAAGATGCTTAAAAATAGAATTATTCCATGCCTAGATGTCAAGAATGGTCGCGTTGTAAAAGGCATAAACTTTGTTGATCTAAAAGATGCGGGAGATCCTGTGGAGCAAGCTAAAATCTATAGCGATGGTGGAGCAGATGAAATATGTTTCTTAGATATCACTGCATCTAATGAAAATAGAGATATCATTTACGATGTTGTAGAGAAAACTTCAAAGAAATGCTTTGTTCCTTTAACAGTAGGTGGTGGGATTAGAAGTGTAGAGGACATAAATAAATTACTTAATTGTGGGGCAGACAAAGTTTCAATTAATACTGCTGCGGTTGAAAATTCAAAAGTAGTTATTGATAGTTCAAAAAAATTTGGATCTCAGTGTATTGTTGTTGCAATCGATGCAAAAAAAAGTGGAGAAAAGTGGGAAGTATTTACTCACGGAGGAAGAAATAATAGTGGCATTGATGCATTGGAGTATGCAAAACAAATGGAAGAAAATGGTGCTGGAGAGTTATTAGTAACATCTATGGATAGAGATGGAACACAAGTGGGCTACGATATTGATTTAATGTCAAAAATTTCATCAAAAGTAAATATTCCAGTTATAGCATCTGGAGGCGTAGGTAACTTAGATCATTTGGTTGATGGAATTAAATTAGGAAAAGCTAGTGCAGTTTTAGCTGCATCTATATTTCATTATGGGAAACATTCATTAAAAGAAGCTAAAGAATATTTGGACTCAAAAGGAATACCTGTTAGGATTTAATTTTTGATTATGATTAATACCAAATTCAAATTACTATACTTATTAATAACTTTTTTTATTTTTAATCCATTATTTGCCGATGAAACCTGGTATCAAACTGCAGCAAATCTTCATAAAGAATGGGCTAAAACTTATCATAAAGTAAGTGATCTTGAGAGATATACAAATATTCATAAATTAGTAATTGGTAAAGACGTAGAATTAAAACCAGGAAAGGTTTTTTTTCCAGGCTATCCAAATCAGGTTTCAATGAAAACTAAAATTAGTGATGGTGCGATGGCACAAGTCATTGGTGCCGAAGACTTTGCTTACAATGGTAAAGTATTTTATTCATTTACAACTGATTATTCTAAATGTTTAAATCGTTATGGACAAAATGATTGCACGCATGGCTATGGAAGTGTTCGTACTGAACTTGCATCAAAAAGTACTAAGTGGACATTTACTGAGGGGACGGAAAAATGGATTAACTATGCCATGATGCCAGCTCACAATATACTATTTCCAAAAAATCCAATTAGGCAATTTCACGTCGGACAATGCCACCCAAAAGGACATAAAATTACTTGGATGATGAGTATTATAGGAGCAAAACTAGTTTTCAAACATGAGTTTTCAAGTTTTAAAAATAATAATGAATGGAAACCTAGTAGTATGGAAAAAAGAAGAGTTCTTAAAGAATTTAAAATTAATGAAAATTTTGGAACAGATACATGGACTAATGTTAGAATTAATTTTAAAAATTCTAAAAAGTCGGATGGTAAATTAAAAGTTTGGATAGATGGAAAACTTGCTTATGATTATGAGGGACCTACTAACTGGGGTAAAAAAAAACATAAGGGAGATTACAGAAATAAGTGTTATTTTAAATTTGGTATTTATTCTAATGCAAACCAAAAAGCAAAACACAAACATCTAGCTGAAGGCATGACTGTTTTTACAGACTATATGGCAATGGCGAATACAGAAGAAAAACTTGAGGAAATCTTGTTGAAAGATAAATAACCATGAACGTTTTTGATAATTTGATAAAATTAGCTAGAGAGAGAAAAAGTAATCCCAAAGAAGGCTCTTATACAAATGAATTACTTAGCAATAAGTCTTTAAGCAAAGCAAAAGTTCTAGAGGAAATAAATGAATTAATAGATGCTGTAGATAAAGATACAAATAAAATTCATGAAGCCGCAGATGTTTTTTATCATCTAATTATGTATCTCGAGGCAAATAATATTAAGGTTGAAGATGTAATGGTTGAGTTAGATAAGAGAAAAAAATGAGTTACGATGAAAATAATATTTTTGCAAAAATATTAAGAGGAGAAATTCCTTGTAAAAAAATTTATGAGGATGATTATGTATTGTCATTTTATGATATTAATCCTCAAAAAAAAATTCATGCACTAGTCATACCAAAAGGTAAATATATAGATTTGGATGATTTTAGCGAGAAAGCGTCCTCTGAGGAGATAGTTGGATTAATAAAAGGTATAAGCATAGTTGCAAAAAAACTTGGTATATCAGTAGATAATGGCAAAGGTTACAGAGCTTTAGCTAATATTAGTGAAAATGGTGGGCAAGAAGTGCCTCACTTACATTTTCATTTATTTGGTGGAGAAAAAGTTGGTAAGATGGTTGTGTGAGTAAAAGTGTTGAAAGAAATTATTTAGAAATTAGTTCTCTAAATCAGTTAAATGCTTCAGAAAAAAAATTTCAAGATTTTTTCATTGAACTTTTAGAGCCTGACAATTTTCAATTAAATAAATTTTTCTATAAGAATATAGGAAAAAAACATCATTGGGTTGATCGTTTGGTGTGGTCTGACCAACAATGGATAAAGTATGTTTCAGATAAAAAAGTAAAAACTTATATTTTAAAAAAAAATAATGATCTTGCTGGTTTCTTTGAAACAATAACACATAACGATAAAAATGAAGTCGAGATAGCTTATTTAGGTTTATTAGAAGAATATCAAAATAAAAATCTTGGCTCGTTTCTTTTAACTACAGCTATTAAAAAATCATTCTTAGAAGAACCTAGAAGGGTATGGGTGCATACTTGTACTTTAGACCATAAAAATGCATTAAAAAACTATATTGCAAGAGGAATGAAGATTTTTAAAACAGAAACTATAAAATTTTAATTCTGCTTTGGTATTGTAAATAAATTTTCTTTTAATTTTTGATTCTTAACAATAGATGAAAGATAAGTAATGCTAATATTTTGATAGATATCTATTGTTTGCCATCCAATTAGGTTATGAGTGTTTTTATCAAAAAATAGATTAATTTCATTATCATTTTCTTTAAATGTAAAATTTATAAATTTATCATCAACAATTCTATCATTTAATGAGTTGATTTTATTTAATATAAAATCTTTATCTAAAATTAAATTCAAAGGTGTTTTTTTTATTGGATAAAGATAATAGCTAGTTATTGTTTTGATTGCTAACAACTTACCGTCTGAAACAAGAATTTTTTTGTTTTTTAATTTGTACTGACAAAAAATTTTTTTTGGGTATTTAATTATGCAATTACCGTTTTCTATTTTCCCATTAATATTTTGTTCAAATTTGAAAGATATATTTTTAGTTTTTTGTAAATTTTCTATTATATTTTTTTTTGTCGAAGCTAATGTTTGTGTTGTTAGTAATGAAAAAATTATGAATAAATAAAAATTTTTCATTATAAAACATCACGTTTACCAACATGATTTGCTTTGCTTACTATGCCATCGGCTTCCATCATATCAATTATCCTAGCAGCTCTATTATATCCAATTTGTAATTTTCTCTGCAGAAAAGATGTAGAGGCTTTTCCCTCTGATTTGATAATTTCAACAGCTGTTTGATAAAGTTCATCTTTTTCTCCTTGATTTTTTGAATTATCAACCATTTCTTTTTCATCTGCAAAATTTAGTATTTCATCTACATAATCAGGTTCTGCCTGTGTTCTTAAAAAATTATTAATCTTCTCAATTTCATTATCAGAAACAAATGGAGCATGAATCCTTACTATTCGGTTTGCAGACGACATATATAACATATCACCTTTACCTAATAATTGTTCAGCTCCTTGTTCTCCTAAAATAGTTCTACTATCTATTTTAGATGTTACTTGAAATGAAATACGAGTTGGAAAATTCGCTTTAATTGTTCCTGTGATTACGTCAACGCTAGGTCTTTGCGTAGCCATAATTATATGAATTCCAGCAGCTCTTGCCATTTGTGATAATTTTTGAATATAATTTTCTATTTCTTTTCCAGCGACTAGCATCAAATCTGACATTTCATCTACTACAACAACGATATAAGGCATTGGAAGTTTGTGTTTAGAGTTATATCCATCAATGTTTCTAACTCCCTCTTTAGTCATAAGTCTATATCTACTCTCCATTTCTTTTACGACCCAACCTAATACAGAGGCAGCTTTTTTAGCTTCAGTTATTACAGGACAAAGTAGATGTGGTATCCCTTCATAAGTTGAAAGTTCTAACATTTTTGGATCTATTAAAATAAATTTACATTTTTCTGGGCTATGTCTGAAAAGTAAAGATAATATAATTGTATTAATACATACTGATTTACCCGATCCTGTTGTACCGGCTATTAATAAATGTGGCATAGTTGCTAAATCTCCTATAATTGGAGTTCCAGAAATATTTTTTCCTAAAGCAATTGGTAGTTTTATTTCTTTTTTTTTAAAACTTGGATAGTCAAGAATTTCACTTAAATAAACATTTTCTCTATATGAGTTTGGTAACTCTATACCAATAGTATTACTTCCAGGAACTGTTGATATACGAGCAGACTCAGAACTTGTATTTCTAGCAATATCATCTGATAGATTTATAATTTTAGAAACTTTAATACCTGCTGCGGGTTCAAATTCATTCAATGTTACAACAGGACCATGACTTACCTTTTTAATTTTTCCATTTACTCCAAAATCCAAAAGAATTTTTTCAAGAAATTCAGGGTTGTTATTTTCATTCTGATTTAGATTATTTTTTTCTTTTTTCTCAGGTTTTTTTAAAAGATCTAAAGAGGGCAATTTAAATTTTGATTTATTAGATATCTGGTTTGTATCAGTTTTGATAAAAGGTAAATCATCTTGAATAAGATTTTTAATTTCTTCTTGTGGTATATATTCATTAATTATTTCATTTTTATTAGTATAATTTTTACTTGTATCTCCAAAAAACATTTTAAATATTTTTTTGAAGAATGAAGTGAAACCTTTAAAACTAAAATTTAAACTTAATAAAAATATTGAAATAATAATTATTAAAATTAGAAAATAAGATATGTTGTTGTTATAATTTAAAATATTTTTTAAAAAGGTTTGGCTTAAAAATGTACCGATAAAACCACCATTTCCGTTAATATAAAGATCAAAAGCGTTTTTATAAAATAAACAAAAAAATAAAGAACCAATTAATGAATAAATAACTATATAAAAACTATTGCTGATTAATAAAAAAAATTCTTTTTTTCTAAAAATATTTATTCCTGTAAAAATATACGTTACTGGAATTAGGTAAGCGATAAGTCCAACAGACTGAAAAAAAAGATCTGAAACATAACTGCCTCTAAATCCTAAAAAATTTTTTATTTCAGTATTTTCTGGAAATATGAAATTTGGGTCTGAAGGTGAATATGAAATTAATGAGATTAATAACAGAATACCAAAAATAGAGATTATCAAACCAAAAATTTCTATTAATCTATTAATAATAAATATTACAATAGAATTAGTAAGTTTTTTTATATTCATATTAAATGAATCAAATTTACCACTTTGTA
>CACEIH010000001.1 GCA_902559565.1 uncultured Pelagibacteraceae bacterium | reverse complement strand
TAGAAAAAACTTTAGTATATGCTGGAGATGGTTTTATAGAATGCAAATTCCAATGATAATTGGTTACCATGAAGTATTTGAAGATGTAGCAACCTTTCATGTTTGGGGAACCGTTACCATGAACCAAGCTTTCAATTATAAAAAAAATATAAATGGATCAAACGTAACATTTCTAACCCCAGACTATGCGAAATTTAACAAAGGTATCGTAACGGATCAAGAAAATGATGAAACAAATGGTGTAAGCGCAATGTCTTTATCAGATATGACAAACATCCCAAGAGCAACAGTAATTAGAAAATGTAAATACTTAATGAAAAATGGTTACTTAAAACTTAATGAAAAAAAACAATATGTTATGACAGGATATAATATTGATAGAATTCTTCCTTATCAAAGAAAAGTATTTAGAAATAAAGCAAAGTTTTTAAGAAAAGTTCTTAACCTGATTACTATTTCATAAATTTGATTTTTTCATAAATCTTCATTATAATTAATCGCGGCTACAAACTTTGAGGGGAAATGGGAATAGTAACAACTATAGCACCAATAGCATTAGCACTTATTATGTTAGCATTAGGTGCGTCCTTAACAGTAAAAGATTTTACAAGAGTAGTTCAAAATCCAAAAGATTTTTTTATAGGATTAATTTGTCAGTTGATATTACTTCCTATTATTGCATATTTTTTAATAATTATTTTAAGAACTCCAATTGAATTAGCGCTAGGTGTAATGTTAATAGCAGCTGCACCTGGAGGTGTAACTTCAAATGTACTTACAAAATTTGCAGATGGTGATGTGGCGCTTTCAATAACCTTAACAGCAATTACAAGTTTAATTAGTATTGTGTCTGTTCCTTATGTAGTTTTTTTATCAATTGAATTATTTGATATTACTTACGTCAAAAAAGAAGTTTCTATGCTTAGTATATCTTTAAAGATGTTTTTTGTTGTAACAGTTCCAGTAATGATTGGAATGCTTATTAGAAAATTTGCAGATAATTTTATTATTAGTAACATTAAAATTATCAACAAAATATCTATTGGTTTATTTTTGATTGTTTTTATAGCTATCTATATTGAAGAATGGGACAGCATTGTAATGTTCATAACAAAAGCTGGTTTAGTTGCTTTTATTTTAAATGTTACAATGATGGTTTTAGCTTTTTATATTGCTAAATTTTTTGCAACTGGAGTTGCTCAAAGAAGATGTATATCTTTAGAAGCTGGACTCCAAAATGGAACTTTAGCAGTTTTTGTAGGAATTCAATTATTTGGTGAAAACATGACATATATGGTTCCAACCGCAGCCTATGCATTAATCATGATGACTACTTCAGTTATTTTTGTTCTTATTTTAAGAAAACAAACTTAATTATAAATTTTTATAATCTGTCCGTTTTAGGGGCCCTAATTGAATTGATATTGGATATTTCTTTTTTTCTACTTCAATAAATAAATCTTTATTTTGAAGTTCCTCATTTGAAAAATCATTTTTAATATAACCAAAAGTTAAATTTTTTTTAAAATTAAATGAGTAGTTTCCAGAAGTAGATCTTCCTATAATCTTGTCTTCTAAATAAATAGGCTCATCATGTAATAATAAAGGTTCCCCTGGTTTACTCTCTTTTAAAGTAAACATTGCAAATCTACTTTTTATTTTTTCTTTTTTCATTTTTTCTAAAGCTTGTTTACCAATAAAATCTACATCTTTTTTGTTGCTTATCGTAAAAGATAGTCCAGCTTGATATTGGTTTTCCTCAGGTGAAATATCATGTCCCCAATGTAGAAATCCACTCTCCATTCGCATAATATCCATTGCATGCATACCACAATTCGAGAGGTTAAAATCTTTACCTTTTTCAATTAATAATTCATATATTTTTTTTGCATCATCAAATTTTACATATAATTCATATCCCAATTCACCCACATAAGATAATCTCTGAGCCCAAATTTGAATTCCATTAATTGTTATATTTTTTGCTCTACCAAATTTAAAATTGTCGTTATCAAAATTATCTTTAGAAATTGATTTGATTAAGTCCCTACTCTTTGGTCCAAATAACCCAAACACACAATAATCATCAGTTACGTCTTTTAATTCTACATCTTTAGATAAGTGTTTGTTTATATGAAATTTATCTCTTTCTCTTGTTGCTGCTGAGCTTATTATTCTAAAATGATCTTTATCAAGACAAACAACTGTCAAATCAGTTTCGATACCACCATCACTATTTAACATATGAGTATATGTACATTTGCCAATCTCATTTTTGATATTTGCCGTACAAATTCTTTGTAATTCTTGATGTGCTTTATCAGACTTGATCTCGAATTTAGAAAAAGGTGTTAAATCAAATAAACCAACATTTTTAATAGTATTATTTGTTTCATATTCTGCTGAAGGATACCAATTTTGATAATTATAACTATATTCATACTCTGTTTTTTCACCGTCTAGTGCAAACCACATCGGTCTTTCATAGCCAGCTGAAACACCAAAACATGCACCAAAACTCTTTAAATTATCGTGATGAGGAAGTGTTTTTATATTTCTTGAGGTTTTGTGTTGTTTAAATGGCCAGTGCATTCCATATAAATCACCCAAAGTCTCTGTAATTCTAGGTTTTATAAAACCTAATTCAGAATGAAATTTTTGAAACCTTTTTATATCATAACTAAAAATATCTTCATTAATGTGACCTGTCATCATCCATTCAGCTGTTACTTTTCCAACACCTCCTCCACTTCCAATTCCAATGCTATTCAAACCACAACATACAAAGAAATTCTTTATCTCTGGAACTTCCCCTAACAAAGTATTGGTATCTGGAGTAAAAGACTCTGGTCCTGCAAAAAATTTTCTTATTCCTGCTTTTTCTAAAATAGGAAATCTTTTAATTGCAGATGCTAAATATGGCTCAAAATGCTCAAAATTTTCAGGGAATTCTCCAAATGAAAAATCTTCGGGCACTACACTCGTTTTATCAAATGCTGGTATAGATTTTCCTTCAAAAATACCTACTAAGATTTTACCAGCATCTTCTTTAATATAAGTACTATTATCAAAATCTCTAATCACTGGTAAAGTTTTAGACAAATTTTCTATTGGTTCAGTAATAATATAAAAATGTTCTGCAGGATAAAGTGGAACACTTACTCCAACTTTTTCTGCAATTTGTCTAGACCACATACCAGAAGCTAACACAATATATTCACAGTTAATTGTCTGGCCATTAACTTTTACACCAGAAATTTTTCCATCTTTAGTTAAAATTTCTTCTACTGGTGATTTTTCAAAAATTTGTGCACCCTCCATTCTTGCGCCTTTGGCAAGCATGTGTGTAACACCAGATGGATCAGCCGCTCCATCGCCTGGCATTAAGATCCCACCTATTACTTCATCTGTATTAATTATCGGATAATCTTTTTTAATTTGATTTTCATCTAAAATTCTTACATCAACATCATAAAGTTGAGCAGTGGTTGCTTGTCTTTGAAGTTCTTGCCATCTTCCTTTATTTTGTGCAATTGAAAGAGCGCCGTTTAATCTTAAACCTGCAGAGTGATCAACTTCTTTTTCAAGTTTTTTATATAAATCTAAAGTGTACTTTCTAATTTTTGTTATTGCTGCTGTTGGACCTAGTTGACTAACAAGTCCAGCTGCGTGCCAAGTTGTTCCTGAAGTTAACTGATCTCTTTCTAAAAGAATTGTATCTTTCCAACCAAATTTTGCTAAATGATAAGCAACTGAACAACCTACTACCCCACCTCCTATAACAACAACTTTAGTGCTATTTGGAAGTTTCTTTTCCATTTAATTAATTTTTGATTGCATCTCCTGGGTTAACATATTCATGTCCAAAAACATCTGCAACAGCTTTATAAGTCACATGTCCTTTGTGAACATTTAATCCTGCTAAAAAGTTTTTATCTTCACCTAAAGCTTTTTGATAACCTTTATTTGCAAGTTTTACCAAGAAAGGTAAAGTTGCTTTATTTAATGCCAAAGTAGAAGTTCTTGGTACTCCTCCTGGCATGTTTGCCACACAATAATGGACTACATCATCTACAATGTATGTTGGATCACCATGAGTAGTTGGTTTGCTTGTTTCAACACATCCACCTTGATCAATTGCAACATCAACAATTACTGATCCTCTTTTCATTAATTTTAACATATCTTTGGTTACTAATTTCGGTGCTTCTGCACCTGGTATTAAAACTCCACCTACTAAAAGGTCTGCTTCAGCGACTAATTTATTTAAGTCTATTTTATCACTTTGTTCAGGTATAATTTTATCACCAAACATCTCAACCAATTGTTTTAATCTTACTTCAGATTTATCTACAATGTGAACTTTGGCTTGCATTCCAGTTGCAATTACTGCAGCATTTTCACCTACAACTCCACCACCTAAAATTACAACTGTTCCCCCAGTAACACCAGGTGCTCCACCCAATAAAAGACCTCTTCCTTTTTGGTTTTTTTCTAAACAGTGTGCCCCTGCTTGTACAGACATACGACCAGCTACCGCACTCATTGGTGCAAGCAAAGGAAGTCTACCATTATCATCAGTGACAGTTTCATAAGCAATATTAATACTTTTTGATTTAATTAATCCCTCAGTTAATTCTTTTGCAGCAGCTAAGTGAAGATAAGTATATACAATTTGATTTTCTCTAATCATATCTACTTCAACTTTTTGAGGCTCTTTAACTTTAACAATTATTTCTGCATCATTAAAAATATCAGAAGCTTTATTTACAATTTTTGCTCCTACATTTGTGTATTGGTCATTTTCAAAACCTGCTTCAAAACCACCATTGTTTTCGACTAAAACTTCATGACCCTCTGATACTAAAGTTTTTACACTTTCAGGAGTTAATCCTATTCTATTTTCTTGTGGTTTTATTTCTTTAGGTACGCCTATCCGCATTATCTCTCTCTGTTAACTATAGATATAAAAATAACTAATTAGTTTTTTTGGTTTTTTTGATAGTTAGTGATACCTGTTCTTAGTTTATCAATAATCTCATCAATATGTTTTTCTTCACAAATAAATTGTGGAGCAATAATTAAACAATCACCCGTTGCTTTAAAATTAACACCTGCCTCGTAACATGCTTTAAAACATTCATAGCCAGCTTTACCAGGCTTAACTTTCATTTTCATATCAATTCCACCCATCATTCCGTATCCTCTTATATTTTCTACAGACTCTAAATCTTGAAGAGAAAATAAACCTTTTTGGAAATAAGGAGCTAATTTTTTTGCTCTATTGAAAATATCATCTTTCTCAAAAATATCTTGAACTGCTAATGCAGCAGCAACGGCAACAGGAATTCCTGAATAAGTATAACCATGAAATAATTCAACTGATCCCATTGGTGATGCGTCCATTACAGCATCATAAATTTCATCTTTACATGCAACAACTCCCATTGGTACTACACCATTAGTTGTGGCTTTTGCCATAGTCATTATATCAGGTGTAACTCCGAATTCGTGTCCAGCAAAAGATGATCCTGTTCTTCCCCATCCAGTAATTACTTCATCAAAGATTAAAAGTATTCCATGTTTATCACAAATCTCTCTTAATTTTTGTAAGTATCCTTTTGGTGGAACTAATGTTCCAGTTGATCCAGCAATAGGTTCAACAATGCATGCTGCGATATTTTCAGGACCAAAGTTACTTGCAATTCTTTCTAGATCCATTGCTAAATCTCCGCCAGTTTCAGGCTGACCACTAACAAATTTATGTTCTGGTAAATGAGTATGTCTCATGTGTTGAACTCCTGGCATTAGAATGCTTGCAAAAGTTTTTACGTTATTAACCATTCCTCCAACTGAAACACATCCTATATTCATTCCATGATAACCACGTTCTCTTCCAACAAATCTAAATCTATGTGCATCTCCTCTTGCTCTATGGTATGCAACAGCAATTTTAATTGCTGTTTCAACAGCAGTTGATCCACAAATTGTGTAAAACATTTTATTTAAATTACCTGGTGTATGTTTTGAAATTCTCGTAGCTAATTCGAATGAACCACCAAAACCTTGTTGAAATGGTTGAGCATAATCTAAAGTATCTAGCTGTTTAGTAACAGCTTCAGTAATTTCTTTTCTACCATGTCCTAATGGATTACAGAATAATCCTGAGCTTGCATCAATTTGTGTTTTACCATGATGGGTTTTTAAATAGACACCTTTTGCTTCAGTTATTAATCTTGGGTTTGCTTTGAAATCTTTATTGGATGTAAAAGGCATCCAATGTTCATTTAATGAATTTGGGACTGAAGTACGGTTTTCTGAGCTCATATTTTTAATTTTTTAAATTTTTAGTAATAAGATTTCTTTAGACTAAATAAGACTATTAAACCACCAAAATAATGTCACAACCAAAAGTTGCATCCAAATTAAACACTTTTTTGTTTTACATCTATACCAAATTAATCTTAAACTTAGGACATATAAATAATCAACTAAGAGGAATAAATGAAAAAAATAATTAGTTTTATTCTTGGGTGTTTTGTAGCTCTTAATCTTTCAATTTCTGTTGCTAATTCAGCAGCGAGTGAAGTTAGAGTTGCTTACTTCCTAGAATGGCCAAGTCCAAACTTAGAAGACATGCAGAAGAAAAATTTTGCAAAAGCTTTAGGTGTTCCAGTAAAATGGACAAACTTCACTAATGGTGGGGCAATGACTGACGCTATGTTAGCAGGAGATATTGATATCTCTTACTCACAAGGTTTAGTACCTTTTATTAACGCAGTAAAATCTAAAGCACCTATTAAACTTGTAGATATTGCTATGGAATACGGAATGGGAGGAACAACTTGTGTTACTTCTAATGCTTCTGGAATTACAAAAGCTAACGCTACTGAGTTAGAAGGTAAAAAAGTTGCTGTTCCACTAGGAACAATGGCTGAGTATGTTTTCGATGAAAGTATGAAAGTTGTTGGAGCTGACAGAAAAAAAATGGATATTATTCAAATGGATCCAGAAGAAGGAGCTGCTGCATTAGTAAGTGGTGATGTTGTAATGGCATGTTTATTTGGTGGTAACTCTATTAAAGCTGCAACTGCTGTAGGATCAAGATTACTTACAGTTGATGAAGCTAGAGCTGCTGGTATCTTAGGAATAGATATTACTTCTGTAACTACAAAGTTTATGAAGGAAAATCCTGAAATGCTAAGAACTTTCATAGAAGTTACTCACGAAGCAAATGCTAGATACAAAGCTGGTAAAAGCAATATGAGTGTTATGGCTAAAGCTTCTGAAATGAAAGTTGGAGACATGAAAGAAACTCTAAGTGGTTTTAAATTTCTATCTCCAGCAGAAACTAAAAAATCTATGGAAAGTGGAAATCTTGATGCATTCCTAAAAGGAATGGGAACACCAAGAGGAAACGTAGACACTAGTTTCTTACCTCTATAATTAAATAGAGAAAGAAAAATTTAATAGGCGCCAATTAATTAAATTGGTGCCTATTTTTTTTAAAAGGTTTCTTATATAAGGTATTTAATGAGTGATTTAGTTTCTCAAAATCTAAATATGATTTTTAAAACTCCAAAAGGAGAAACAGTTCACGCTTTAAAAGATTTAAATTTTACTCTAAAAAAAGGAGAACTTCTTACAGTTCTTGGTCCTTCAGGTTGTGGTAAAACAACCTTACTAAATATCACTGCAGGTTTTATTAGACCAACTTCAGGAAGTATTACTTTAAATAATAAAGAGATTGACGGTCCAGGTGTTGAGAGAGGAATGGTTTTTCAACAAGGTGCTTTGTTTGAATGGCTGACTGTAGCTGAAAATGTAAACTTTGGACTAAGAATGAAAAAAAAAGATCCTATTGAAACTCAAAAAAAAGTTGATGAATGGTTAGAAATTGTAGGACTAAAAGGATTTGGAAATACTCCAACTTACCAGTTATCTGGAGGGATGCAGCAAAGAGTTGCTCTTGCAAGATGTTTAATTAACGATCCAGATTTAATTCTAATGGATGAACCTTTAGGAGCCCTTGATGCTTTAACAAGAGAAAAAATGCAGTCATTAGTTTTAAAGATTTGGAAAGAAACTGGAAAAACAATTATATTAATTACTCACTCAGTTGAAGAAGCTTTGTTGCTTGGTGAAAGATTATATGTAATGGCTCCTCGACCAGGTAGAATACATAAAGAATACAATCTTCCATTTGCTTCAATGGGGCTTAAACAAGACTTAAGAGAAATTAAAAAAGATAAAGATTTTTCTGTAAAGCGAGAAGAAATTCTAGAAATGATTTGGAATATGGAAGAAGAAATTATGGGGAAAGAAAATTAGATGTTAACGCAAATAGTAACTTTTTTAATATTTTTTGCTGTCATCGGATGTATCCTTTATGGCAGACGCCTTATCAAAACTGAAAAAATTGATGCAGTTTTTGGAAATCCTGAAAGAGCATTAGGTGGAACCCATTGGGTCATCGTTGGAAGTAGCTTTCTTCTTTTAATTTGGCTTTATTATTCTTGGGATATCGCAAAAGGTTTTTATCCAAAATCTGCTAATGAGCTGTGCCAAGTAGGAAAAGTAAATGACTCTTTGCTAGGATTAAAATATCAATTTCCTATAGAAGAAAGAGAGTTTAAAAGTACTTCTCAAATTAAAAAAGAAAATAAGAACCTAAAACAACTTTCTATTGAGATAAAAAATTCTAGAGAACTTAATGACGAACAAAAGACAGTTCTTGTAAGCTTTATAGATACAACAAATCAATTAATTCCCTTATTGACTAATGAGGATTTACTTGAAAATGAAACTAAACAAAAAATTAAGGATATTACTGGTAAAATTAACCTTTTAACGGAAAATTTTAAAAAACCTGATTATCCATTTGAAACAGAACAAGAGCTAAACGAAAGACTAAAAGCTGTAAGTGAAGAAGGTGGTTGGGGTATAACGAAAATTGATGCAGGTTCGGGAAGTATTGAAAATACATTAGAAGTACCCCTTGTGCCAGCCACTAAAAGAGGTTTAAAATTTCATGCTGCAGCTCAAGAGTTAAATTTAATTAGTGATGAATTTTTTAAACTAAGAAACCATAATCCAGAATTCAAAAATAAAATTAAAAAAATCAAAGATGAAATTAAAGCCTACAGAAATGATTTAAGTGATAGCGAGGAGATTGCTTCTACTTATGCTAAGAATATTGTCAAAATTGCAAGAAGAATAGAGTTTGCAAGTATTTATCCACCTAATGCATTAAATAAAATGCAAAATGCTATTGTTAATTTTGATAATGCACAAATTCAAGCTCAGGGCGGCTTGAGATTCATTGACATTTTTTTATTTCCAGCTGGAACAATTGTTGCAAGTGGGCCAAGTTGTTCAGAACAAGGGTCTGGTAGATGGCTTCCTAAACCATCTGATACTTTTAACAAATTTATTCTTATGTCTAAACCAAGTGTTGGCTATAAAGACATTCCTCTTTTATGGATAAAGATGGTCGATATAAGTAATGTGGTCGGTTTCATTTTGCCTGATTGGATAGCAGACATACTACCTGGTGAATATCCTGTTCATAGTAAAGAAGGGGTTGTTAAACAAAATTTCAAAGGTGCAGTTTTAAAAGTTGTAACTGGTGATTTTAAATTACTAAAAGTACCAGTTCCCTATGGACATATATGGGACTCATTCATGAGAGTTTTCCTAGGATTAGTTTTTGGAATTATTATAGGTGTTCCATTAGGTTTATTTATGGGTTTAAACAGATTTGCTAAGGGTTTCTTTGATCCATTGATTGAACTTTACAGACCAGTTCCTCCATTGGCTTGGGCTCCTCTTATTATTTCTGTTTTAGGAATTGATAATACTGGGAAAGTTTTTTTATTATTTATGGTATCATTATCTATTATGATCATTTCAGCAAGAGCTGGTGCATCAGGGACACAATTATCAAAAATTCATGCTGCTCACTCTTTAGGCGCATCTAAAAAACAAATACTAAGATATGTTATTTTTCCTAACTCTTTACCCGAAATATTAACAGGAATAAGAGTTGCAGTTGGAATGTGTTGGGGAACATTAGTTGCTGCTGAATTTTTAGCTGGAACAACAGGTATTGGATTTGTCGAAAATGTTGCTAAAAAATATTTCCAATATGAAGTTATTTGGATAACTATTTTCATAATGGGAATGTTAGGTCTATTATTTGACATAACTTTAAGAAAGATAATTGATAAAACTATTCCATGGCGTGGAAAAGGTTAATTTTTCATCATTTCATTTAAATAATGAAGATTATTGATTGCACAACTTACTATTCTGAAGATTTGATGCTTGATATAAGATTTAATATTTTAAATGAATTTGTAGATAAGTTTATAATCGTAGAGTCAAAATTTTCTCATAGTGGAGAACAAAAAAAACTAAATTTTGACATCAATAAATTTCAAAAATTTAAGGATAAAATTGAATATCTAATAATCGAGAACGAGCCCGATGGAATTATAGAAAATATTGAAAATTCAAGTGAAATTAAAAGAAAAAATAGTCTTTTAAGAATTGAACAATCCTACGATTTTATAATGAATGCTTTAGATGATGTTAATGATAATGATCTTGTTTGTTTAAGTGATAATGATGAAATTCCAAATTTTAATTCTGAATATTTCAAAAAATCAAATAATGATATATTTATTTTTAAACAATTATTTTTTTATTATAAATTTAACTTATTTTATGACCTTATCCCTTGGTATGGAACAAAAGCCTGTAGAAAAAAGAAATTATTATCTTTTTCTTGGTTGAGAAATTTAAAAAATAAAAAATATCCTTTTTGGAGAGTAGATACTTTATTTTCTAATCTTAAACACATGAACTTACAGATTGTAGAGAACGGTGGTTGGCATTTTACTAATATAAAAACAGCTAAAGATATATATACTAAACTATCTAATTTTGGTCACCATAATGAATTTGATATTTCAGGAATAAGTGTGGAAGATATTCAAAAATGTATAGATAATAAAATTGTTAATTATGATCATAAGGCTGATAAATCCTTAGAAAAAAAATATAACGCTAATTATAAGCTTAGAGTAGTAGATGACAAAATCTTACCAAATTATTTAGTTAAAAATAAAAATAAATTTAAAGAATGGTTTGACAACTCAGAATGATTAATTGGGGTATTCTAGGTATGGGGCGAATGGGAATGTCATTTGCTAACGCAATAAAAGAAACATCAAATTCTAAACTAATCGCAACAGCTAGTAATTCAGGAAAAGTTTTTGGTGATTTTGAAAATAAATCTTATGAAAGCTTAATAAATGACAAAAATATAGATGCTATATATATAGCAACTATAAATAATTCTCATGTTGATCTCATAAAAAAGATTATCGAAACACAAAAAAAAATCTTATGTGAAAAACCAATTGCAACCTCTTTACAAAGTTTTTTAGAAGTTGAAAAATTAATGTTAGATAAAAAAATAAAATTTTATGAAGGTATTGCATATTATTCTCATCCTCAAACAATTGAAGTATTGAATTTAATTAATAATGATGAAATTGGTAATATAGAAAAAATTGAAAGCACTTTTGGTTTTAAAGCAAGATACAGACCATCATCGAGATTATATAATAAAGAATTAGGCGGAGGTTCAATCTTTGATCTTGGTTGTTATCCTATAAGTTTTTTTATGTTATTCGCTAAATTACAAGAAAAAATATTTATCAGTAATAAAAAGCTGAATTATGCAAAATCTGGAGTAGATGATGAAGCTACAGCAACTCTAAATTATGATAACAAATTTGAAGGAAAAATACATGTTAGTATAAAATCAAATTTAGAGAACTCTTGTACAATTTATGGTTCTAAAGGCTTTATAAAAGTAAAAGAACCATGGTCTCCAAGTAATAATGATGTTATTGAAATTTCCAGCAAAAAACATTTTTACGTAAAACAAATTAAATCAAATTTATCAGTTTATGCTAATCAAATAGAAAAAGTTTCTGAAAGCTTTTTGAGTGATAATATAAAAAATAATTTATTTGATATTCAAAAGTCTTCTATAAACATGAAGTTGATTGATAATTGGTTAAGTAAATAATTTAATAAATGAAAAAAGAGATATTAAATAAAATAGTTAACTCGATATTTAAAAAGTATGGAATGTCAAAAGAACATTCTCAAATATCAACCAATGCTTTAATAAATGCCGAATTAGTTGGGGCATATGGACATGGCCTCACAAGACTAAAAATGTACTGTGATCGAATTTCAAAAAAATTAATTAATCCAAAACCTAAAATTAGAATTAAGAAAATATCTCAGTCAATTTCACATGTGGATGCTAATAACAGTATTGGATTTGTAGCTGCAGATATTGCAATAAAAAAAGCAATTTTGAATGCAAAAAAAACTGGAATAGGAATGGTTGCTGTTAAAAATAGTGGTCATTACGGTCTTTCAGGATATTACGCAGAACAAGCTGTTAAAAAAAAATTAATAACGATGATCTATACAAATGCCCCACCAGCTGTTGCTCCTCATGGATCATTAAAAAGTTTATTTGGAACTAATCCAATTTGTTTTGGTTGTCCTACTGGAACAAAGATTCCTTTTATTTTGGATACTTCTATCTCAATGATTAACAGAGGAAAGATAAGAGTTGCAGCAAGGAATAATCATAAAATACCTGAAGGTGTAGCTTTAGATAAATTTGGAAAAATAACAACTGATGCGAAAAAAGCTTTGAAAGGAGTACAGTTACCGATAGCAGGATTTAGAGGATCAGGATTGGCTTGGATGGTTGACATACTTAGTGGTGTTTTAACAGGTGGAAACCACGCTGGAAGAGTTAAAGATCCTTTTGATGATTTTTCAGGTCCTCAGAATATTGGACATTTATTTATCACATTTAAAACAGATTTATTTGTAAAAAATTACAACACCAGGATAAAAGATAATATAAAAACAATTAAAAGATTACCAAAAATTAAGGGAATTAAAGAAATAGTATATCCTGGACAAAATAAATATAATAGATTTAAAATGAACTCTAAAAAAGAAATAAAGATCTCTGATACTGTAAAAAAGGATTTAGAAATTCTTCAAAACTAATCATGCTTTCAAATAAAGAAATCGTTGTTCCAAATAATCTACTAAACACTGCACACAGAAAAAAAGGTGTTAAAGTTGGCATTGTTAATGCTGGAAAACCTTTGCCAATGCTTTCTGTTCAGGATGCGGTAAATGAAAACTTAATTGAACCAATTTTTATTGGAGATGAAAAAGAAATAGCAAAATGTGCTGAAGATTTAAAATGGGATATTTCGAAATATGAAATTATTCATGAGCCTGTAGAGAATAACACTGCTAAGATCGCAGCTAAACTAGCTAGCGAAGAGAAAATAAGAATTATTGTTAAAGGACACATCCATACAGATGTTTTAATGAAAGAAGTTTTAAAAAGAGAATATAATTTGTTAGGAAAAACTAGATTAAGTCATATCTGGCACATGACTTTGGACAAAGAAGACAAACCATTAATAATTACCGATGGTGCATTAAATGTTTTACCAAATGTAAAAACAAAAATGCATATCTTAAAAAATGTTATAAATTTTTCTAATAGAATTGGTATTGAAAGACCTAAAGTTGCAGTATTATCAGCTACAGAAGAAGTCCTAGATAGTGTACCAAGCTCTAAGGAAGCTGAAGAGATTACAAAGTTAGCTAAAAAAGAAAATTTAAATGCTGATGTTTTTGGTCCATTGGCATTTGATAATAGTATTTCAAAAAAATCAGCTGCTATCAAAGGAATTAAAAATGAAGTTGCTGGTGTAGCTGATGTATTGCTAGTTCCAAGTGTAGAAACAGGTAATGCTTTAGTTAAAATGTTGATATATTTTTGTGGTGCGTGTGCAGCTGGTGTTGTAGTTGGTGGTAAAGTACCAGTTGTAATCACAAGTCGTTCTGATGAAGCTCAAGCAAGATTAGCTTCAATTGCTGCCGCTGTTGTTGCATTAGATTAATTGTTTGATTGCATTAAAACCAAAATTGTCTTAAATAACTTCTCAATTAAAGAAAAATATAATGGCAATCACATATTTAAAAAAATCACCAAAAACGTCATCAACAGATGACACAAAGACAACAGGTATTGTTCAAGATTTATTAAAAGATATCGAAAAAACTAGAGAAAAAGGATGTATCGATTTAACAAAAAAGTTTGATAAATATGATGGTGAGATTGTCGTATCAAAAGAAAGAATAGAAGAAATTAAAAAAACTTTAGACCAAAAAACTAAAGATGACATTCAATTTTCTTATGAAAGAGTTAGAAAATTTGCTGAAGCTCAATTAAAAAACTATGGTCAAGATTTTGAGGTAGAGCTATCTAATGGTTTGTATGCTGGTCAAAAGTTAGTTCCTGTCAACACTGCAGGATGTTACATTCCAGGTGGAAGATATGCTCATATTGCCTCTGCAGTAATGAGTGTTACAACTGCTAAAGTTGCTGGTGTAAAAAACATAATTGCTTGCAGTCCTCCGAAAGAAGGTGTTGGTGCTCACCCTACTATTGTTTACACAGCTGATCTTTGTGGTGCAGATGTAGTTTTAAATTTAGGTGGTGTCCCAGCTATTGCTGCAATGACTAATGGATTATTTAAAAACCCAGCAGCAGATATTATTGTTGGGCCAGGAAACCAATTTGTAGCTGAAGCAAAAAGAATTTTATTTGGAAAAGTTGGTATTGATTTATTCGCAGGTCCAACTGAGATAGGAATAATTGCTGATGCAAAAGCAGATCCAGAAATTGTTGCTGTTGACTTAGTCGGTCAAGCTGAACATGGTTATAACTCCCCTTGTTGGTTGTACACAACAAGTAAAGAGCTTGCTGAAAAAGTAATGAAAAGAGTTCCAGAATTAATTGCTGAACTTCCTGAGGTGCCAAGAACAAACGCTGATGCAGCATGGAGAGATTATGGAGAAGTAATTCTTTGTGATACTGATGAAGAGATGGTTAAAATCAGTGATGAATATGCTCCGGAACACTTAGAAGTTCAAACAGAAAATTTAAAATGGTTTCATGAAAGATTAACTAATTATGGATCTTTATTTGTGGGCGAGGAAACTACAGTTGCTTATGGAGATAAATGTTCAGGAACAAATCATATTTTACCAACCAAAGGTGCTGGAAGATATACAGGTGGTTTATTTGTAGGAAAATTTATTAAAACTTTAAGTTTCCAAAGAATGACTAAAGAATCTACAGAACTTGTTGGAGCTGCTGCAGCTAGAATATCTAGATATGAGGGTATGGAAGCACATGCAAGAACTGGAGATGTAAGGCTAAGAAAATACGGATACTCTAATTAACTGTTTCCAAAATAACAAATATTGTAAGTAAACTCATAAAGCTGATAATAAAAATATTTATAATTTTCCATACTTTTTCTCTTTGAGCATATTGAGATAGATATTTAGATAAATACCCAATAACAAAAAAGAAAACAAAAGATGCGATTGAAGCCCCTATACCAAATAATATTTTTTGATTTAGGATAAAGTTTTTTGAAAAATTGCCTAAGAAAAACACTGTATCTGAATACACATGAGGGTTTAAATATGTAAAACCAAGAGTTTTTAAAAAGATATTAAATTTTGAAATCTCTTGAACTTCATTATTAAAACTAACTTTGGAATTGAAAGACTTTATTTTTGAATAAATAAAGTAAATTAAGAAAATTATTAAAAGAATATTAAAAATTAGCTCAATTGTTGAATTGAAATATTGAATGAAATAATGAAAAAGAAATATTCCTAAAAGTATTAATATTAAATCTGACACAGAGCAAACAAAACAAACTAAAAAGATATATTGTTTTTTTAAACCCTGCTCTATTACAAAAATATTTTGTGCACCTATAGCTAAAATCAAACTAAGCCCAGTGATGAACCCTAATATTAGGTATTCCATCTAAAGCTTAGGTTATTCTGCGTTAGCAGTTAATGTCTTAATTTCTAAAATGTTTTCGTTAGGATCTTTAACAAAAAAAGTTTCTTGCTCGTACTTTGTGCCTTTAAATCTCAAATAAGGCTCATCATAATATTTTGCACCTTTTTCCTTTAATCTATTTTTTAGAGCATCAAAATCTTTTCTAGATAAATGAACACCGAAATGAGGAACAGAAACGTTACCCATATCTACATCATGTCTTTCATTATCTAATTTATGCTCACTTGCATGAAGTGTTAATTCGTTACCCCAAAAATCAACATCTGCCCATTCTTGAGCAGAATTGTCTAATCGGCAGCCAAGTGTTTCACTGTAAAATTTTTTTGCTGTTTCTAAATCTCCACATGGAATAGCTAAGTGGAAACAATTTGTATTTTTGTACATTTCAACCCTCTTTAAATTACGTATTTGATTACTATATAAAGTATATACTTTTTTTAATCAACTGTTAGAAAACTCAAAAATATGAATGATTTTTTACAATCTATAATTGACCGAGATCCTGCGGCAAAATCTAAGTTAAGTTTAATTTTAACTTACCCAGGTGTTAAGGCAATTTTTTTTTATAAAATCGCAAATTTTTTTGCAATAGCAAAGTTTGATTTGGTTGCTAGAATTATTTCTCAGTTCTCAAGGTTTTTAACAGGAATAGAAATTCATCCAAAAGCAAAAATAGGTAAAAATTTATTTATTGACCATGGCATGGGAGTTGTAATTGGTGAGACTTCTGAAATAGGAAATAATGTTACAATCTACCATAATGTTACTTTGGGTGGAATTGCTCCAAGTATAAATTCAAATGATCAAAGAAATATGAAAAGACACCCAACTTTAGAAGATAATGTGGTTGTAGGTTCGGGTGCTCAAATACTTGGTCCAATAACTATTGGTAAAAACTCATTAATTGGATCAAACTCAGTGGTCACAAAAAATGTACCTGAGAAATCAGTAATGGCCGGTATTCCTGCAAGAAGAGTTGGTGATGCTACAAAAGGATTTAAACCATATGCTGTTACAGATGAAGATAAAGAATAATGAATAATATAAAAAATAATTTCATCGACTCAATTGGAAATACTCCATTAATAAAATTAAAAGCAGCTTCTGAAATAACTGGATGTAACATTTATGGTAAAGCTGAGTATTTAAACCCAGGTGGCTCAGTAAAGGATAGAGCAGCTTTAGCTTTAATTAAAGACGCACAAGAAAAGAAACTAATATCTGAGGGCGGTATTGTTGTTGAAGGAACTGCAGGAAATACTGGTATTGGATTATGTCTCCTAGGAAACTCTTTAGGATATAAAACAATAATTGTAATGAATGACAATCAAACACAAGAAAAGAAAGACACTTTAAGAAATATTGGTGCTGATTTAAGATTAGTGCCACCCAAGCCATATAAAGATGATGGGAACTACGTAAAAGTTGCTGGAAGACTTGCTGAAGAATTAAAAAGTACCAATAATAATGGTGTAGTTTGGGCTAATCAATTTGATAATACTGCTAACGCAAAAGGACATTATGAAACAACTGGTCCAGAGATTTGGGAACAAACAGATGGCAAGGTAGATGGATTTGTTTGTGCCTCAGGAACAGGTGGAACAATTGGCGGTGTTAGTAAATTTTTAAAAGAAAAAAATAAAGATATTAAGATTTATCTTTCTGACCCTACTGGTTCAGCTCTCTATAATCACATCATGAATGGAGAACTTAAAGCTGAAGGTGGATCAATAACTGAAGGTATTGGCTCAAGTAGAATAACTAAAAATTTTGCTGAAGCTAAAATTGATGGTGCTTTTTCAATAAGTGATCAAGAGTCTTTACCTGTTCTTTATGATTTAATTCAAAACGAGGGATTAAGTTTAGGAACAAGCTGTGGAGTAAATATTGCAGGAGCAATCAGACTTGGAAAAGAACTTGGTCCAGGTAAAACAATCGTTACAATTCTTTGTGATAAATCAGATAAATACAACTCAAAGATGTTTAACAAAACATTTTTACAAGAAAAAAACCTACCTATACCTAGCTGGCTATAATAACGCATACCAGCCATGTAATAAAACAATTACAATTTTATAATAATTTTAATTAGCATTTAAATATTATGAAAAAAATTATTTTAGTTTTTTCTTTTTTTATTATTACTTCAGCTTACGCTGGTATGAGTAATGAAGAAAAGTCAAAAGCATGGGAATGTAGTGGAATATATATGGCAAACTATTTCTTACCATCTGGTGAAGAATTTGAATACAGTATGAAAGAAAAATCTATGGCATCAGTAAAGGTCATGAAAACTTATGCAATAGAAACTGGAATTTCAGAAAAAGAATGGAATGAGGGAGTGAACAAAGCTGTAGATAAATATTATGGCTCTAAGTATAACGAAGCTAAAACTGAAGAGTGTCATTCATTTGTAGCAAATACAATTCCTAATGGAGCTGAAAGAGTAAAAAAAGTAGTTCAAACTTTATATTAAATAAATAACAAAGGAGAAAAAATGGAAAAAGAAATGCTAGTGGTGGCTAAATTAAAAGAGGGTACGTTTGAAAAATTTATGGGTTTCATGCAATCACCAGAAGGTTTAGCAGAAAGAGCAAAGGTAGCCATAGTAGAAAAAACAATTGGTACAGTATCTCCAGATAAAAGTACTGTTATGTTTAAGATTTTTTGTACTGATGAGGCCGCTTTATATAAATTTATTGAAGGAACTGAAGTATCAAAACCTGTAATGTCAGCTGTATTAGATAGTTATTCAGTTTATCATTTAACTAAAGCCAAATAATTGAAATGAAAGCAATCTACACAAGAACCATTGGCGTTTATGATGATAAACTTGGTGAGGCTATGGAAATCTCTAAGGGTTTAGCTGAAGTAAGAAAAAAACATTATCCTGATCATGAAGTTTATTTTTCTTTTCAAATTGGTGGAAATCCAAGAACAGTCAGAGAAACTCTTGTTGGTGAACAGTTTACAGACAAAGCGTTTGAAAATGATCAAAACATGTCAGCTGATCCTAAATTTATTGAACTTCAAAAAAAAATGAAAGGTGTATTTAAAGAAGGTACAATACAGGATGAAATGAGAGTGATATTCAATGATTAAAAAGATAATTTTAACTTTATTGATTGTTATTTCTCCTTTTATTGCTTTTGCTGAAATAAATAAAGATGATGAAGATAAGTTAACTAATTGTACAGGAATATACTATGCATATAGCATGATACCTCAAGGTCAACTTGAGTTAGAAAAAATTGTACATTCTGTAGCTGCAAAAAAATTTCTGAATTCCTATCTAATTGAAAAAGGTGTGAATGAAGAAAAATTAAATAAGGAATTACTAAAAATTGTAGATGAGTTATATGGAAAACCTTATGATGAAAATTCAGTAAAAAAATGTGATGAATTTGTATATAAAACTGTTTCAAATTCAAAAGATGAAATATTAAAAATCGTAAATTCTGGAATTTATTAATCGAAAGGAGACAAAATGATAGAAAAATTTAATGGAATATTTTATTTAGCAGTTTTTATAGTTCATTTTATAGGATTTGCCTTTTATGGATTTAGATGTGTTTTCCAAACTAAATCTTTTTTAGATCAGTATGGCATTGATGATACTGGTGCCGGAATGGTTAGATTTTTTGGGTCAATATTTTTTGGTTCAGTTGCTATGGCTATCTATGTTGGGTTCATTAGACCTAATGGTTTAGAGGCGACATGGGGTTTCTTTAATCTAATTTTCTTACAAAATTTATCTGCTTTTATTGTTGGTTTTTATAATACAAAAATAAATAAACTTGGTCATACAGATAAAACTTCAGATGAAGCTATCTATGCTCCATTAGTTTTAACTATCTTAAGTGCTGTATTGTGCTACGGTCTTGCTGATAAAATTTATATTTAGTTAAAAAAGGAAACAATGTCGATATTAAAAAGATATACAGATGCAATAGATAAGAAAGACGAAGCAACTATGAATGAGCTTTTACATGATGATTTTAAGTTCACCATGCATAAATCTGGAAATTCATTAGGAAAAGCTGATGTAATTAAATGGGCAATGAGTGGTGATATTAATCAAGATAAAGCACGAGTTGTTTATGAAAATGATGAAATTGGTATACACCATTCGATCGTTACTTTTAATGATGGGAATGTAGAAGCTGTAATGGCAGTTTATAGATACAACAACGGCAAAATTATTAGTTTAGAAACCGGTGCTACTCCTATATCTAAATAATGTTTCCAAAAAAATATTTTGATTTAATATTCATTTTAATTATGGGTTTTGGTATGAGTTTACTCATGACACTTATAATTACCTATATAAATACTGGAATGGATGATGAATATATCAATAGATTTTTAAAAGCATGGTCAGTAAGTTTACCTATAGCGATTATAGCTGCACTTGTTCTTGGTCCACCAATAAAAAAATTGGTAGATAAAATAACCAAATAATAATATTCTGTAAATTGTGAGTAATATAGTTGCATACATCGTACTTATAATTGCGGTTATTTTAGGTACTGCAGCAAATAGTTTTGCAAAAGGTGCAAATGGTTTCACATTATTTATACCAAGTATATTAACGGCAATAACAATAGTTGGTTGTATGTTTACATTATCTATTGTTATGAAAACCATTCCAGTTGGTATTACTTATGCATCATTTGCGGGTTTGTGTATAATAGCTACAACAATTGTTGGTGTTTATAAATTCAATCAAATGCCAGATCTTTATACTATCATTGGATTAACTTTAATTATTTCTGGGGTGTTAATAGTAAATCTCTTGGGTAAAACAGGTTAAATTTATGACAAACTTATCTGGATATATCTTTTTATTATTAGCTATTATTTTAGGAATAACTTCTAATGGTTTTTTAAAATCAACTAATGGATTTACAAATCTTGGGCCTACTATTTTCTGTGCAATATCTATAGTGGCCTGTATTTTTTGTTTATCTAAAGCAATGAATATTATTCCAGTGGGTTTCACTTATGCAACATACGGTGGATTAACAATCACAGCTGTCACTTTGTTTGGTGTGTTTAAATATAATCAAATACCAAATTTTTATGGAATAATTGGAATAGTATTAATTATAGTTGGTGTTATTTTATTAAATACTCTTGGTAAGACTAATTAGAAGCTGGCTTTAATAATTTTAACATTTTTTTATGAATATTTTTATTAGTTGTCACTAATATATTTCCTGCTTTCACTGCACTTTCATTTTTCCAATTAGTAACTATACCACCAGCGGCTTTTATAATTGGGATTAAGGGATGAATATCCCAAATTTTGTTTCCAGCTTGGATTACAACATCAATTTTACCTTCAGCTAAATGTGAATAACTTAAAGCATCTGTGCAAGGAAATTGCATCAATTTAATGATCTTTGAAATCTTTTGCTGTTTTTTAAGCGAAAGGCTGCCATTAAATGCACCTGAAAGTTTTATATTAGAAAATAAGATTTTTTTGTTTACTCTTATTTTCTTTTTTTTTCCGTGTTCAAAAATATAAGAACTTTTATTTGATGTATTAAAATAATATTTTTTTAAAATTGGAAAATTTGCAAGACCTAAAATAGGTTCACCTTTATAATTTAGTGAAATCAAGTTGCTCCAAGAAGGATTCCCTATAACAAACGATCTTGTGCCATCTATAGGATCTAAAACCCAAGTAAAGTCACTTTTTGATTTTTGGTGTCCAAATTCTTCTCCAATCACTTGGTGCTTTGGAAACTTCTTTTTAATTTCTTTTCTTATAAATTTTTCAAATGCCTTGTCAGCGCTAGTAACTGGATCGTAGCCTTTACCCTTTAGCTTGTTTGATATTTTAAAAGGTTTATCTAATTTAGAATAATAAAATTTAGTTAATTTCTTAGCTAAACTCTCAATGAATTTAGAATAGGCTTTATAATCTGATGATTTTATCATTAGTACTAGGGACTAATACTATTTTATTCCTATTGATTAAAGCTAAATTTTAAATAATGATTTAAATTATTTATGAAAATTGAATTAGAAAATAACAAGGTATTTTTTGAAAATCAGGGTTTAAAAAAAGAAATACATCCTTTTTGGCTTAGAGAAAGAGTCAATGGAGACAATTTTGTGGATAAAAGAACTCAACAAAGATTATTTGATCCAACTGAGCTTGAGGGGAATATTAAAATTGATTCATTAAGTTTATCAAATGATTATTTGGAAATAACTTTTAACGATGGTGTCCACACTAAATTAGCAATACAAAATATTCTAAAGGAATTTTCAAATATAAATGATGTAAAACATATAAAGAAAATTAAGTGGGATTCTTCATTGGAAAACTTGAACAATTTTGAATTTAATGAAAATTTTTTTGAAGATGAAGAAATGTATAAAGCCTTAATAAATTTCTATCAATATGGTTTTGTTATATTTAAAAAAGTTCCTACTAAAAATGATTTTATAGTAAATTTTGCAAATTCTATTGGAAGTATAAGAAGAACAAATTTCGGTGAGTATTTCAATGTTAAGTCTAAACCAAATCCAAATGATTTAGCTTATACCTCTTTACCTTTAGCCCCTCATACAGATAATCCATATCGAAATCCAGTTCCATGTATCCAAATTTTACATTGTATAGAAAATGAAGTAAGTGGTGGATTATCAACTTTAGTAGATGGCTTTACAGTAACTGAACAGTTAAAAAAAGATTTTCCAGATTATTATAAAATATTAACTGAAATCAAAGTAAGATTTCAATTTATAGATCAAAGTGTAGTTTTAGAAGATTGGGCTGAGATGATTCAATTGAATGAACTTGGAGAATTTAAACAAGTAAGATTTAGTCCAAGACTAGATTTTGTTCCATTAATGGATAAAGATAAATTAGAATTATATTATGCTGCAAGAAAAAAGATATCTGAACTTTATAATTCTGATAATTACAGAATTGAATTTAAACTAAAGCCTGGAGATTTATTAATGATGGATAATTATAGATTACTTCATGGTAGAACTACTTATGATGCAAATGAGGGAAATCGTTTCTTACAAGGATGTTATATTGATTACGATAGTACTGAGGGAAAATTAAAACACCTTAAAAGAAAATTTAATATCTAAGAAATATTTTCTATTTGCTTTTCTGCTTCCATTATTGATTTTTCATAATCTAAAGCCATTTGATCAGCACTTATTATTTGTACGTCATCGATACCAAAAAAATTCAAAATAAATTTCAACCATGGCGTAAGAAAATCTTCATTGCTATTTAACTTTGTCCCTCCTGAGGTAATAACTAAATATGCTTTTTTAGCTTTTAATAAACCCTCTCTTCTGCCATCAGGTTTAAATCTAAAAGTTTCACCAACCCTTGCAGCTAAATCTGACCATGCTTTAAGTGTTGCTGGAGGACCGTAATTATAAATAGGTGCTGAAATAATAATGATATCACTTTCCTTAAGTTCCTTTACTAATTGATCAGAAAGTTCAAACATCTTTCTATGATTTTCATTTTGATCTTTTTGATCAATATTCATACCTGACTCAGTTAACCCTGTTACAAAAAGCATTTCATCATTAAGATCTCTGTATATAACTTCATCTTTAGGTTTTTTTATTTTTTCTAGTAATTTTTTTGCTAGAGCTCTGGATGTTGATCCTTCTTTTCTAGCACTAGAATCTATTTGATAAATTTTCATAATCTAACTTATCCAAAATTTTGAAGGAATGGAAAAATATTTAATAAATAATATCCCAGCGCCTGTAACTGGTTAGTTATTATTAAAACTCCTGTAATAAGTAGAATAATTCCACCTATTTTAGATACTAAACTAATATTTTTTCGAAAATTTTTTGAAAATATCAAAAATTTCTGAATTAAATAACCTGATAAGATAAATGGTATCGCTAAACCTAAAGAATAAAAAGTAAGAAGTAATATACCCTTATTTATACTTTCTTCTGTAGCGGCAAGAACTAAGATTGAACCTAATATTGGTCCTATGCAAGGCGTCCAACCGAATGCGAAAGCCATTCCAATTAATATAGGGCTATAAAAGTTTGTATTAATGTTTGTTTGAATTCTTTTTTCAAAATTTAAAAATTTAATATTTAAAACTCCTATTATGTGAAGAGAAAGAATAATTATTATTAGTCCTGCAGCAATTCTTAATTCATAAGAATTTTGAAGAAGAACTTGCCCTAAAAAAGTTGATGCAGCACCAAAAATTATAAAAACAATCGAAAATCCGATAGTAAATAAGACCATTGGAATTAAATTCACATTTTTTTTATCTAATAGTTCATTTATTGAATTTCCAGAAATATAAGAAACATATCCAGGTATCAAAGGTAATACACATGGAGATAAAAAACTTATTAATCCAGCTCCAAAAGCTATTAACAATTCAATCATAATTTATTTAATTAACCTTTAATTCCAAGGTGAGTATATTTTATATTTAGATAATCTTTAATCGCCATTGAGCCACCTTCACGACCATATCCACTTTGTTTTATACCTCCAAAAGGTGCTTCAGCTATCGCAACCATTGGAGTATTAACAGCGACCGAACCTGTTTCAAGTTGTTCTGATGCCAAGTGAGCTGTTTCCATTGAATTTGTACAAACATAACTGCACAATCCAAGCTCATGATTATTTGCTCTTTTAATTACTTCATCAAATGATTTAAATGAAAGCATTGGCACTAATGGCCCGAATGGTTCTTGTTTCATAATTGTAAAATCATCTTTAACATCATCAAAAATTGTTGGCTCATAATAAAAACCTTTATTGAATCCAGCTGGTCTTTTTCCTCCAATTAAAACCTTTGCTCCCTCTTGTTTTGTCTTTTCAACAAGTTCTTCAATTTCATTCAATCTTTTTTTTGTAGTTAGTGGACCTAATTGAGTATCAGGATCCATTCCATCTCCTATTTTTAATTTTTTCGTTTTCTCAATAAATAAATTTACAAATTCATCTTTTTTGCTTTCCTGAATATAAAATCTGTTTGGAGATATACAAACTTGACCATTATTTCTAAATTTAGCTGCAATAGCCATGTCAGCAGCTTTTTTTATATCCGCATCATCAAAAACAATAAAAGGAGAGTGTCCTGATAATTCCATTGTAACTCTCTGAACCTTATCTGCAGCTTGTTTCAAAATTAATTTTCCTACTCTTGAAGATCCTGTAATTGAAATTTTTTTGACTATATCAGATGCTATTAATTGTTGTGCAATGCTAGGTGGATCTCCAGATAATAAATTTACTACACCTGCTGGTACACCACATTCTCTACAAATATCTACCATCTCCATCACAACTCCAGGAGTGATTACATCTGGTTTTATGATAACTGAACAACCAGCGGCTAATGCTGTTGAAATTTTTCTAGCTGATAGCACTGCAGGGAAATTCCATGGAGATAATGCAGCAACAACTCCTACTGGTTGATAATAAACATGGACTCTTGTATCTTCAAATCTACTTTCTACTGTTTGACCATAAATTCTTTTTGTTTCTTCGGCATTCCACTCAAAAATATCTGCTGCTCCGTTGATTTCTCCTTTTGCTTCTGCCAAAGGTTTACCCACTTCAAGTGTCATCCACTTTGCTAAAACATCCTGCTTTTCTCTCATCTTATCTGCTATTCGTCTTATGATGTATGATCTTTGCCAAGGAGCAGTTTTCTTCCAAACTTCTAACCCTTTAGCTGCTGACTGTAATGCTGCTTCTACATCTTTTGCTGTTGCTTTAGACGCATGTCCAATTACTTCTTCGTTTGCAGGATTAATAACCTCATAAGTTCCTTTGTCGGAGGATTGTTGCCATTTACCATTGATAAATTGTCCAAATTTTTCGTACATATTTTTAATTTAGCATTACTTGTGGTTGTGTCTACTATGCATTTTTTTCAGATTAAATTTTTTTCTAAGGGTGGTACTCTACTTATATAAAGAAAGGAGTAAATATGAAGTTTGTTGTATTAGGTAAGTATTCAACACAAGGTCTTGCTGGTTTCGTAAAGAACCCTTCTGATAATAGACAAGAAGCTGCAAAAAAGATAACTGAAGCTGCTGGTGGAAAACTTTTAGAGATGATGACTCTAAGAGGAGCGTATGATTTCATCGCTATTATTGAAGGATCAGATTTTGAAACTATGGCGGGAATGAAAATGTTGATGCAATCAACAGGAACTATTGAAGATATGAATATCATGGAAGCTGTTGATTTCAATAAAGCTGCAGAAAAAGCAGCAAAAGCTGCATCTGCTTACAGACCAGTTGGTAAATAATTAGGAACTTAGAAGTTCTAAGACTAGAAGTTAGTAATTTTTTTTATTAAGATTGATAATAATAAAAAAAATATGCTCAAAGATAGTTTTGGTAGAACGTTTCCATATATAAGACTTTCAATTACAGATGTTTGTAATTTTAAGTGTGGGTATTGTTTACCTAATGGTTATCAAGTAGACAAAAGCGATAATAGAAAATTTCTTCATTTAGATGAAATAAGACGTTTAGCAAAAGTTTTTTCAAAATTAGGTGTATGTAAAATAAGACTAACAGGTGGGGAACCTACTGTTAGAAAAGATTTTTTTGAAATAATTAAAATATTAAAACACGAAGCTGGTATCAAAAAAGTTGTTATCACAACAAATGGTTATCATTTAGATGAAAAAGCAAAGATGTTAGTCGATAGTGGTTTAAATGGTATTAATATAAGTATTGATAGCCTTGATAGAAATATTTTTAAAACTATTACAGGGCATGATCGACTACCTGAAATTTTAAAAGGTATTGAAATTTTACAAGATTTAAACTTCGATAACATAAAAGTAAATGCAGTGCTTTTAAATGGTGTTAATGCGTCTGAAAAAGATTTTGATGATTGGGGAGAATTTATAAAAAAAAATAAAATAGATTTTAGATATATCGAATTAATGCAAACTGGAGATAACTTGGATTATTTTAGAAAATATCATGTTTCATCTAAAATTTTTAAAGAATATTTAAATAAGAATAATTGGATTTATCAAACTCTAGGTAAAGATGCTGGGCCATCACTAAATTATATTAATCCAGATTTTAAAGGTAAGTTTGGAATTATTGCTCCATACTCTAAAGATTTTTGCAGAAGTTGTAACCGTTTACGAATTACTTCTAGAGGGGATTTAAGATTATGTTTATTTGGTAATACAGGAATAAGTATTAGACATCTTTTACAAAAAGATAATCAAATTGAAGAATTACAAGATTTAATACTTGGTCAGATGAAATTTAAAAAAGAGTCTCACTATTTAGAGCTTGGAGAAACTGGATTGACTAAAAATTTATCAACAACAGGTGGATAATGAAAAATTTAAAAATTATTAATCAAGAAGAACTTAAAGATTGGGCAAAAGAAATTTTTCAAAAGAACTCTTTTAATATGGTTGATGTCTCATCTAAGAAAGAAACTTTTCGTAGAGCATTAGCTTCAGGAAAAATTTATGTGGGTAATGAAGTATTTAATCTAATCAAAAATAAGAAAATGCCCAAAGGTGATCCGATTACTTTAGCTGAAGTATCAGCTGTATTAGGTGTAAAAAAAACAAGTGAATTAATTCCTTTATGTCACCCACTGCCAATTGATCATACTGCTACTAAAATAATTATGAATGAAGTTGATAGCTCATTGGAAGTTTTTTGTGTTGTATCAGCACTAGCAAAAACAGGTGTTGAAATGGAAGCTATTATGGGTGTTAACGCTGCATTAATAACTATTTATGATTTAAGCAAAATAGTAAATCCACATCTTAAAATAGATAATGTTAGATTATTAATTAAAGAAGGTGGCAAAAGTGGATTATGGACTAATCCAGATGGATTGCCTGAGTTTTTAAAAAATATATTCTAATTTTACATGTCCGTTTATCTAAGTACTCAAAAAGTAATTAAAGACTGGATCGACTACAACGATCATATGAATGTTTCATATTATCTATTAATGTTTGATAAATATGGTGCCGATACCTTAAATAATATTTTTAAAATGGGAGAACACTCAGCAAAAACAACTAAAAAAAGTACGATGATTGTAGAGTCTCATATTACTTACAATCAAGAGCTTCAACTAAATGATGAAGTAGATATCAATTGTGTTTATTTTGATCATGATAAAAAAAGACTTCAATATAAGATGGAAATGATCCATAAAGAAAAAAAATTTCTAGCATCAACAATAGAAATTCTAGCTTTATATGTAGATCTTAATGAAAGAAAAGTTGCTGAATTTGAAGATGAAAAAATAAAAATAATGGATGATTTTATCGACAAAAATAAATCTAAATTTAATTATGAAAACTTAAAATTTTCATCTAAGCTTAAAAAATGAAAAAAATTTTCATAATCTTCTTAATTTTAATATTTTCATCAAATGCTTTTGGAGGACCGGCTGGAAGTTTATATAAATTTGATAAATGGCTGTATGACAATGGTCATCATCAATATGTAGAAATAATTGAGAGTGAAGTTTGCAAACAACAACCAAAATATAGTAATCTTTGGTATTATAATAAATGTGACAAACCCCAATATAAAAATAATTTAAATATAAAATTAAGCACCAGAGGTGGAGGAAACGAAATTAATTATCATGATAATCCTAATTTCGGTACTTTGCTATTTTATGTTTTTCATTATTTAGAAGATACTAAAGGATTTGGTAGATATTTAATTGAACCATCTAAAAACCCAATTAAGTTCAATTCAGATTTAAGAGATGATAAATTTGTTAAAAAGCAATTACAAACAAAAGCAATTCTAAGTTATCTTTATTTCGAAAATGACAAAATCATAATTGATGAAATTTCACCAAAGGATCGTTTTGGTATTATTTTTAAAAATGATACTAAATGGAACTCTATGTCGATGGGTAAAAGTTTAGTTTCTTACGTGGCTGGCCACGCAATTTGTGGTGGTTATATTGATAGTATTGATTCAACATTAAACGATTGGCCTTTAATTAAGGACACTCTTTATTCTAAAAAAAAATTAATTGATATTTTAAATATGGCTGCTGGAGATCAAAATTATGTTGATGATAATGATGGATTAAAAAAAACAGGAAGATGGTACAATAGCTATCCCATATCTTCTTTTGCTAAATTGGAATTAAAAAATTCAGAACCATCAAATTCAAAAAAATATTATTATAACGGTTTAGCAACAAATATTATAATGAACTATGTAATTCATAAAACTAATAAGGATTTTCAAAAACTATTAAATGAAATTTTTCAAAAAAAAGCCAGAGTAGAAAATAGTGTATTTTTTATGAAACAAAAAGGAGTTCCAGATGAGTGGGGTCCAGGAAGATATTCATTTAGAGCAGATAGATATGATTATCTCAGAATTGCAAAAGCAATCATGGATGACTATCAAAATGATACATGTGTTGGTAAATATTTAAAAGAAATTCATGAAAGAAGAATTAAAAAAAATATCAAAATAGGAGAAGAACCGGCTTTTAATTTTTCTTATAGTTATGGTGGACAATTTCATATGGATTATCCAGGTTTAAAAAATAGAGTAGTTTTTGGTTTAGGGGGTTTTGGTGGTCAATCGATTTTAATTGATGTAGAAAATTCAAGAATAGTTGTTCTTAATAATCTGCATTTTAACAATAAAAAATTCAAATATAATGTTAAAAAACTTTTAATAGATCCAATTAAAAAAGGTAAACAGATAAATTAAAAATTAAATATAATGAAAAAATTCTTAATAATCTTTTTAATTTTAACATTTTCATCTAAAGCTTACGCAAATAATAGACTTGATGGATTTAACAAATGGTTATTTGAAAATGGTTATAGTGAATATGTTAAAAAAGTTGAAAGCGCAGTATGTAAGGCTGAGCCTAAGTATAGCAATATGTGGTATTACAACAAATGTGACCAACCTCAATATGAAAATAATCTTAAAATAAAATTTTATGAGGATAGTAGCTGGCTTCCAGAAGAAACTGAAAAACCTAATTATGGAACTTTGCTTTTTGAACTTTATAAATATACGTATTCCCCATATAGAGACAAACCAATAGCCGATGTGTACGAAGTAAAACCATCTAAAAAACCTTATAAGTTTAAATCCAAATTAAAAGAAGACAAGTATATTGATAAACAATTAGAGAAAACAGCTTTGTTAAGTTATTTAAGGTTTGAAGACAATAAAATTACAATTGATAAATTTACTCCAGAAAATCGATTTGGAAAATTTATAAATAAAAATACTAAATTAAGATCAATGTCTGTGGGTAAAACGATGGTATCTTATGTGGTCGGACACGCAATATGTGACGGTTATATTGAAAATATTAGCTCAAAATTAAACGACTGGCCATTACTAGAAAATACACTTTATTATAATCAAAAATTAATTGATATTTTGAATATGAACTCAGGTGATCAAGAGTATATCGTGGGTTCTGAATTGTCCAAAACTGTAAATAAAAATTTAATAAATGAAAAATTTCGTGGTCTTGATGATTACACAATTGATTTTAAACAATATATTTCTCTTTTTAAAAATACAAAAAAATCTAAACCATATTTTAATTATTCCGGTATGAATCCAACATTAGCATTAAACTATGTTTTGTTTAAAACAGGTGATGACTTTGAGAAAATTCTAGAAAAAACATTTAATAAAAAGGCTAAAATTAAAGATAGTGTAATATTCTGGAAAGTTAAAAATTCTTCAGAGGAAAGAGGAAATGCAAATATTATGTTTTATGCTTCACGATATGATTATCTTCGAATAGCAAAAGCAATGTTGGATGATTGGCAAAATGATACATGTGTAGGTAAATATTTAAAAACTATTTTTGATAACAGGATAGATAAAGAGAATGAAAAAAGAAATAAAGAAGGAAGGCCAGGCCAATACCGATACGCCAGTGGATATGCGGGGCAATTTCAAGTTCATTACAAAGGAATAAGTAAAAAAAGAGCTATAATGGGAATGCACGGTCGTGGGGGACAGCATATAGTTATTGATTTTGAGAGATCTAGAATTGTAGTGACTAACGCAATATATGAAAATTTTAACTTCCCAAAGATTGTCTACCAACCAATTAAAAAAGGTTCGTGAAAATAAAACTAGAATTATTTGGAGCTAGTAGAGATTTCAGTGATAACGATCATTTAGAAATTGAAGTTCAAAATAAAGCTTCAGTTGAAGATTTAAGAAATGAAATCATTAAATTTATAGATAAAAATTTCAGTGGAAATGAGAACTTCATAAAAGTTGTAAAATCTTCAGCTTTTTGTTCTGAAAATAATGAAATAATTAGCGACAATTATAAAATCACAAAAGATCAAAAGATTGGTATTATACCTCCTATCGGAGGAGGTTAATGCTTCACACAAAAATAGTAGATTCTAAAAAAGAGAAAATACTTACTTCAAACGCTGAAAAATTTATTAAAGATTCTAAATTTGGAGCTTCAATTTATTTTTTAGGTACTGTGAGAAATATCAATGATAATAAAACAGTCACTGGAATTACTTACGACAGTCATGATGAAATGGTGATCAAAAGCTTTGAAGAAATTTATAATGAAGCAGATCAAAAATTAGATATTAAGGATAAGGCTGTGTTTATTGAACATGCCAAAGGTCATCTGAAGTTAGGTGAGATAAGTATTATTATCGCAGTTGCTTGCAAACATCGTGATCAAGCTTATGTACTCTCAAGATATATAATTGAGGAAATAAAGAAAAGGTCTCCAATTTGGAAAAAAGAACATTATGAAAATGAAGAAAGTGAATGGTTAAAAGGTAACCCTATTTCTAATGAAAAAGTTTAAATATTCAGAAATTACTCCAGAAAAAATTTACAATAAAAGAAGATCTTTTATTAAATCTATGGGTTATGGTTTAGGTGCGCTTACTTTAAATTCAATTCCACTAATTAATGCAAATGCTAGTAATTTAAATGAGCCAACAAGTTATGAAGATATAACGACATACAATAATTATTATGAGTTTGGTACTAGTAAAAGTGATCCTCATAGAAGAGCAAAAAATTTTTCTACAAAACCTTGGAGTGTTAAAATTGAAGGTGAAGTTGAAAAATCTTTAGAACTTTCAATTGAGGAAGTTTTATCTATTAAATCTGAAGAAAGAATTCTCAAACTTCGATGTGTGGAAGGTTGGTCTATGGTTATTCCATGGTTAGGTTTTTCATTAAGTGAATTGCTTAACAAAGTAGAGATTAAATCTTCTGCAAAGTTTGTTGAATTTGAAACAGTTTATAATCCTGAAGAAATGGTTGGTCAAAGATATCCTGTTTTAAACTGGCCTTATATAGAAGGTTTAAGATTAGATGAAGCAATGCATCCTCTGACCACTGTTGTTACTGGTTTATATGGAAAACCTTTACCAAATCAAAATGGAGCACCATTAAGAATATTTATTCCATGGAAGTATGGATTTAAAAGTGCAAAAGCAATTGTTAAAATTAAATTAACAAAGAATATGCCTAATACTGCTTGGAAAAATGCTTCACCAAGAGAATATGGTTTTTACTCAAATGTAAATCCTGATGTTGATCATCCAAGATGGTCTCAGGCAACTGAAAGAGTAATTGGAGAAAGTATTTTAGCACCAAGAATTAAAACTTTGATGTTCAACGGTTATGGAGATGAGGTAGCTCACCTTTATAGTGGTATGGATTTAAAAAAAAATTACTAAAATAAATTGAAAAATTATTTCAAGCCTGCTGTTTTCTTTTTATCTCTTTGGCCAATTTATATAATTACTTATCAAATATTTTATAATCAATTAGGCCCTGAACCTGTTGATAGGGTTATAAATCATTTTGGAGAATGGACCTTGATCTTTATTCTTCTAACTCTTTCAATGTCACCTCTTAGAAAAATTACTAAATCCTTAGAGTGGATTAGATTTAGAAGAATGCTAGGATTGTTTGCATTTTTTTATGCATCAATCCACATGTTGAGTTATGTCGGCCTTGATTACAGATTTGATTTTGAACCATTAATCAACGATGTTTTAAAAAAAAAATTTGTATTTATTGGTTTTTCTGCATGGCTTTTATTAATTCCTCTAGCTATCACTTCATCGGATAAAATGGCAAGACTTCTTAAACAAAATTGGAAAAAACTTCATAGATTAATTTATGTAATTTCAATTTTTGGGGTATTACATTTTATTTGGTTATCTAAAACTATATTTTTTAAACCATTAATTTTTTTAATAATTTTAATAGTTCTTTTACTTTTTCGGATCAATTTTAGTAAATTAAGTTCTAAAATCTGAAACTTTATCGAAATCTTTAAGAGATTTAGGACTATTTATTTTAATAAATTTAGTTTCATTTTTTAATCTTTTAACCATAAATTTTGCTCCAACATCGCCTTTTATTCTCTTAAACTTTTTCATAATAGATACATCAAAACCTATTGGGTTCCCTACTCTATTTTTATATCTTAAAGCATAAACTAAATACTTTTCAGATTTAATTGAATTACAAATTTTATTTATATCTAATGATTTAATAAACGGCATATCAGACTGAACGATTATAAACCCTTTGTCTTTTTTAGTTACCTTTTTTAAGCCTACTTTAATTGAAGAAGCCATTCCTTTTTTATATTCTTTATTAAAAACAAAAATATTTTTTTTATTCTTTTTAATTATCTTCTTAATTTCATTTTTTTGATAACCAAGAACAACTATAACTTTATTAACTTTACTTTTATGAAGCGTTTTTAATGAGTAATTTATTAAAGGTTTTTTTTTATAGAGTTTAATTAATTTATTTTCAGATTTTAATCTTTTAGATCGACCTGCCGCAAGTAGAATTGCTTTAATCACTTTTTATAAGTTTCTGAAACTAGTTGAGCAATAATTGATAAAGCTATCTCTGGTGCAGATCTTCCACCTAACTTAATTCCAATAGGTCCATGAATTGAATTTATTTGATCATTGCTAAAACCAGCTTCTTTTAACCTTTGACATCTATTCTCATGAGTTTTTTTACTTCCAAGTGCTCCAATGTAATAAAACTTTTTATTTAAGGCATGTTGTAATGCTGGATCATCAATTTTTGGATCATGTGTCAAAGCAATTAAAGCTGTATTTTCATTTGTTTCAATTTCTTTAAACGCTTCATCTGGCCATTTATTAATTATTTTCATATCAGGAAATCTTTGTTCTGAAGCAAAATAACCTCTAGGATCAATTATAGAAATTTCAAAATTTAAACTTTTTGCAAAATCCACAAGGTATTGTGCAATATGAACTGCTCCAACAATGATGACTTTAATTGGTAATATATATGTCTCTACAAAAATTTCAGAATTTTCAATTACCCCATTTTTTTTTGATTTAAAAAATTCATTAATTTGATTTAAATAAACATGCATTTCTTTACTTAATGGTTTATCTTTTTCAAAAATTTCACTTTCTCCAGTTTTAAGATTAGTAATTATTGCAAATTCGGATTTATTTTTCTTTTTTTCAATAATTGATTTTAATGTTTGTAATTTCATTAATTGACTTGTTCTAAATAGACAGCAATTTCTCCGCCACAAGCAAGACCTACTTCCCAGGCACTTTCATTTGAAACTTTAAATTCTATTTTTTTACAAGGTTTATTATCTTTGATAAGACCAATACATTCTCTTACAACTGCTGACTCTACACATCCTCCTGAAACAGAACCTGAGAAGTCTCCCTTCTCATTAACGATCATTCGGCTACCAACTTGTCTTGGCGATGATCCCCAAGTCTGAATTACTGTTGCTAAAACAACTTTTTGATTAGCTTTTACCCAATCGTGAGCTTCTTCTAGAATTTTTTCATCAAATGAGTTTTTCATTTGATGAAATATAAATCTTAACTAACAAGCTTCAACAGCTTTTTTTGCGTATAGTGACACAAGATTTGCTCTGTATTCTGCAGATGCATGCATATCAGAATTCATACCTGAAGATTTAACATCCATGCCTTCTAAAGCAGAAGCTGAAAAACTAGAGCTTAATTTTTTTGATAAATCTTTATCAATATAAACACAAGATTTTGCACCTGTTACAGCAACATTTACATCTTTTTTATGTTTAGCAACAAACACTCCAATGATTGCGTACCTTGATGCTGGGTTTGGATGTTTTTGATAATCAGCTTTTTCTGGGATTTGAAATTCTACAGCCTCTACAAGTTCACCACTCTTTAAAGCTGTTTCAAACATTCCTGTAAAAAACTTTTCAGCATCTATTTTTCTTTTGTTGGTATGAATTACTGCATTAAGCGCCATACAAGCAGAAGGATAGCATGCAGATGGATCGTTATTTGAAATTGATCCACCTATAGTTCCTCTGTTTCTTACTTGAGCATCACCAATGTTACCTGCTAATTTAGCCAGAGCAGGAATTGCTTTCTTAACATCTTTTGAAGTAGCAACCTCCACATGTTTTGTTGTTGCCCCGATGGTTACAGATTTTCCACTTACTTTGATACCAGATAGTTTTTTAATTTTTTTAATATCAATGATATCTTTGTAATTTGCTAATCCTAATTTCATTGAAGGAATTGTTGTCATTCCTCCTGCTAAGAAAGCAGAACTAGAAGAGGCTAACTTAGAAGCATCTTTAACATCTTTTGGTGCGTGATAATTAAATGATTTCATACTTTCCTCCTATGCTGCTTTAGCGTTAGATTTTTTCATTGATTTACAAGCCTTCCAAACTTTTTCAGCTGTAGCTGGCATTGAAATTTCTTGACCACCTAATGCATCAATCACTGCATTCATAACTGTTGGTGGTGAAGCAATTGCACCTGCTTCTCCACAACCTTTTACCCCTAATGGATTAGAAGTTGCATGAGTACAAGTAAATCCTAAATTAAACTCAGGAAAGTTATCAGCTCTTGGCATTGTATAATCCATATAAGAAGCTGTCATTAACTGACCAGTTTCATCATATTGAGTATTTTCATGTAAAGCCTGACCTATTCCTTGAGCAATACCGCCATGAACTTGTCCCTCAACGATCATTGGATTTACTATTCTTCCAAAATCATCAACTGCAGTATATTTTTCAACTTTTACATTTCCAGTATCAGGATCAATCTCTACTTCACAAATATGTGAACCTGCTGGAAATGAGAAGTTTGCAGGATCAAAAAACGAGGATTCAATTAAACCTGGTTCATCACCTTCAGGAATTGGTGATTTCATTTCATCTCTTTGACCTGGTAAATAACAAGCAAAAGCAACTTCTCCTATTGTTTTTTTCTTGTTTGATTTAAGAGCAACAAATTCTCCATCCTTGAATTCAATTTCATCTTCATTAACTTCAAGCATTTTTGCTGCAACTCTTTTACCTTTAGCAACAATTTTCTTACAAGCATTTACGATTGCAATACCACCTACAGTCAAAGATCTAGATCCATAAGTACCCATTCCAAATGTTCCTTTATCAGTATCACCATGAACGACATCTATATTTTCCATAGGTACGCCCAACTCATCTGCAGCTATTTGAGCAAATGTTGTATCATGGCTTTGTCCATGACTGTGTGCACCTGTAAATACTGAAATTTGACCTGTCGGATTAAATCTTACTTCAGCAGACTCCCAAAGTCCTACTCCACAACCTAATGACATTACTGCTGCTGAAGGAGCAATACCGCAAGCTTCAAAATAAGATGAAACACCTATTCCTCTTAATTTTCCATTAGCTTCTGATTGCTTTCTTCTAGATTCAAAGCCTGCGTAATCTGCCATTTGTTTCGCTTTTTCTAATCCAGCAACATAGTCACCAGAGTCTACTGTATGAACTAAAGTTTGCTTAAATGGAAACTGAGTTGGAAAGTTTTTCATTCTAATTTCAGTTTTATCCATACCTAATTCCATTGCAGCTTTTTCAACTAATCTTTCAATTGTATAAGTTGCTTCTGGTCTTCCAGCCCCTCTATATGCATCAACTGGTGCAGTATTAGTATATACAGCTTTTACATTAGAGTATGCAGCAGGAATTACATAAACACCTGTTGCACAAGGTCCAAACAAATAAGTTGGAGTAACTGTTCCAAATACTCTTGCATACGCTCCTAAGTTTGCAATTGTTTCATTTTTAAAACCTAAAAACTTACCATCGTTAGTTACAGCAAGCTCAGCATGGGTAACATGGTCTCTTCCATGTGTATCAGTTAAAAAAGACTCTGTTCTTTCAGCAACCCATTTAATTGGTCTTTCTATTTTTTTTGAAGCCCAGCTACAAACTATTTCTTCATTATAAACATTAATTTTAGATCCAAATCCACCACCCACATCTGGAGCAACAACTCTTAATTTGTTTTCAGGTGCAACACCTCCAAACGCTGACATTACTAATCTCGATAAGTGTGGGTTTTGACTAGTAGTGTATAAAGTGATTTCTTCCGATGCAATGTTGTAATCAACTACACATGCTCTTGGCTCCATTGCATTAGGAACTAATCTATTATTGATTAAATCAACTTTAATAATTTTATCAGCTTTAGCAAAAGCTTCATCAACTGCTTTTCTGTCTCCAAGTAACCAGTCATAACAAAGATTTTTTTCTACACCGTCATGAATAGCATCACTTTTCATTGCTTCAGCAGGGTCTACTACTGCTTTTAAAACTTTGTAATCAACTTTTACTTTTTCGGCACCCTCTTTTGCTTCATCTAAAGTTTCTGCAAAAACAACTGCGATAGGTTCACCCACAAAGTTAGCGATATCTTTCGCCAATGGTGGATTTGCTGGAACTTTCATTTCAGATCCATCCTCACTTCTAATTGCCCATCCAGCAATTAGACCACCAATTTTATCTTCTGCAATTTCTTTACCTGTTAATACTCCAACAACACCCGATGATTTTAAAGCTTTTGAAGTGTCTACACTCTTAATCTTTGCTCTTGCATGCGGAGATCTTACGAACACAGCGTATGTTTGATTTGCGATATTAATATCTGCTGTATATCTCCCTTTTCCTTGTAAAAATCTTGTATCCTCTTTTCTTTCTACCCTAGATCCAACTAAACTTGCCATTTTTTTATTCTCCTTTTGTTAAATTACATTTTTGTTGCAGCTTCTTTAACAGCAGCAACGATATTTTGATAACCTGTACATCTACAGATATTACCCTCTAACCATTCTCTGATTTCTTGATCACTTGGATTTTTTTTTGTCTGTAACAGATCAACTGCACTCATAACCATACCTGGTGTGCAATACCCACATTGTAATCCATGTGTCTTTTTAAATGCTGCTTGCATAGGATGGAGTTTTCCATCTTTTGCTAAACCTTCGATTGTTGTTACTTTTGATCCTTCAACATCCGCCGCTAAAGTAGAACAACTTTTTATTGATTTGCCATTAACGTGAACTACACAAGCTCCACATTGACTGGTATCACATCCAACGTGTGTGCCTGTTAAATTTAAATTGTCTCTTAAAAAAACTGATAAAAGTGTGTGGTCTGGAACCTCTTTGCTGACCTTTTTACCATTTACTTCTAATGTTACTTTTGTCATCAAGTGTCTCCTTCCTGAATAGAATTCAAGTACATCATAAGTAAAATAGAGAAGCAATTGTTAATTTTGTTACAATTCTACTTCCACTAGAACTCTAGATATTGTTTGTTAGCGATTTTCCTAATTTTTAGAGAAATGAATATATCAAAATAGCCACAGCTACAGCGATAGCTGCATAAACTAAAATTTTTTGATTTTGTTTTTTTGGTTTAGCTTCATTTGTTTGATCAATTTTTTTCTCAGATATCTGCTCACTAGATGTGCTGTCGTCAGTTGAAATTAATTCTGAAAACTTTCCAAAAAATATATCTGCCATTTTCTTTGCTGTCATATCTATCAATCTAGATCCAACTTGTGCAATCTTTCCACCAACGTTTGCTTGAACCTCATAAATAAGATTAGTTCCTTTTTCATTGTCTTCCAATTTTACTGTTGCCTCTCCTGATGCAAAACCAACTGGTGAATTACCGGAACCTTTAATTTTATAACTATTAGGAGGATCAAGGTCTGTTAATTCAATATCTCCAGTAAAACTAGCGTTAAATGGACCAATTTTATTTGTAGCTGTTGCCGTAAATTCTGTATCAGAATTTTTAGTAAATTCTTCACACCCAGGAATTGCTTGTTTTAAAATTTCAGGATCATTGAGTGCTTCCCACACTTTTTCTTTAGATAAATTAATTTGATAGGATCCAGAAAGTTTCATATTATGTTTATATATAAAATTTTATGGATGATAAAACAAAAAAAGAATTACAGTCTGCAACTTTAGATAGATTAATTAATCACCTAAGAGAAAGAAAAGATGTTCAAAACATAGATTTAATGAATCTTGCAGGATTTTGTAGAAACTGTTTGTCAAAATGGTACAGAGAAGAAGCTGAAAAAAAAGGAATTACTATTTCAGATCCAGATGCAAGAGAACATGTTTATGGAATGCCTTACTCTGAATGGAAAGATAAATACCAAAAATAATTATTTTTCTTTTAACCTTGGAAATAATTCAACAAAGTTACATGGTTTATGATTAACATCTAACTGATGTTTTAAAATTCCATCCCAAGCGTCTGTAACACCACCAGATGAACCTGGTAAAGCAAAAACATATTTTCCATTAGCTAACACCGCGCATGCTCTAGATTGAATGGCTGATGTGCCAACGGTCTTTAAACTTATATTTCTAAATACTTCTCCAAATCCAGGAATATGTTTGTCTGCAATTTCATTTAGTGCTTCTGGTGTTATATCTCTTCCAGTCAAGCCAGTTCCACCAGTTGTGATAATGGCATCAATTTTTTCATTTTTAAGCCATTCTTTTAAAATTAAAACAATATCATCTTTATTATCTTTACATATTTTTCTATCTACTAAATTGTGATTAGCTTCTTTAATTTTATCAACTAAAATTCCCCCAGATTTATCATTATCAATTGTTCTGGTATCTGTTACAGTTAAAAGTGCTATGTTTACTTTCATAAAAATATTTTTTGTATGATTATATTATCAATATTATTTTTTATAACAGCAATTTTATATTCTAGTGTTGGTTTTGGTGGAGGATCCACTTACTTAGCTCTTTTGCTCATCTGGGATATTCCTTATTTCATTTTTCCGATAATTGCACTTTTGTGCAATATTATAGTAGTTTCAGGTAATTCTTTTAACTACATACGTGCTGGAAATCATAATTTTAAATTAATACTCCCGTTTTTAATAGGATCAGTTCCTTTAGCTTTTTTTGGTGGGACATTAAAAATTGAGAAAGATATTTTTGAAATTCTTTTATTTTTTGTTCTTTCTATTGCGGGTATTCTATTGCTAATTAATAATAAATCTTATGAAAATAATAATTTAATTATAAAAAAATTAAATTTCTTAATTTCTTTAGTTATTGGTTCGGTTCTAGGATTAATTTCTGGTATTGTGGGTATTGGGGGTGGAATATTCCTCAGTCCAATTCTTTTTTTACTTAAAGCAGAAAAACCAAAGATAATTGTTACAACTGCTTCTTTATTTATATTGGTTAACTCTATTTCAGGAGTATTTGGACAACTTACAAAAGAAAATATTTTAACTGAAATATCAAATTATATACCCTTATTCATATGTGTTTTTCTAGGAGGACTTTTAGGCAATTATTTAAACCTAAAAATTTTTACTAGTAGGGTTCTTGCTATAATAACTGCTCTGTTAGTTATGTTTGTATCCATACGAATGGGAATTAGGATTTTCTTATAAATTATATTTGATTAATTCTTAAATATTAAATATAGTTTATGTGCCGATTTGATCCTATTGCGGGCATAACAGCTAAAATGGAATTCCCATAATAATCAATCAGTAGGTCTTTGAACTATATTGTACACCTAGCATAAAGCTGAAGTACTAAAAAAGTGAGGTTATTATGGATATTAATTTTTTTAAAAAAACAAGAATTTTAGATGGCGGAATGGGTCAAGAACTTCTTGCAAGAGGTATGGAGCCTAATGGAACTTTATGGAGTGCAAATGCATTACTTCAAGATAAATATCATCAACTTTTATTAGATACTCATGTGGACTTTATAAAAGCTGGTGCTGAGGTGATTGTGACAACTACATTTACTACTAGAAAGACAAGATTGAGAGATAATCAAGTAGAAGATAAATTTGAATATTTAAATAGTAAAGCTGGGGAAATTGCTCAAAAGGTAAAAAAGCTATATCCTAAAATACTTATTGCTGGTGGATTGCCACCTCAATATTTAACCTATGAAGCTGACACAAGATCAGAAAATGAAATAAGAGATGATTTTTACAGTCAGGCAAAAATACTCAATCCTTATATAGATTTTTTTTATTTTGATGTTTTAAGTAGTGTACGAGAATTTAAAATTGCTATTGAATGTATTAAAGAATTTAATAAACCATATTTAATTGGAGCTCATATTTCTGAGGGAACAAAATTACCAAGTGGTGAGAGGATTTCTGAAATTATCACAAAGATTAATCATGATAAATTACTTGGGATAATCTTATCTTGTATTTCACCAGAAAATTATGATTTAAATCTTAAAGAAATAAAAAGTTTAAATATTCCATTTGGATTTAAATTAAATGGTTTTATAAAAACTAATCCAAAACCAAATTACACTGGTGCTTTCAAAAAAAGTACGACAGGAAATCCAAATGAATTTTTAGGTCAACGTAAAGACTTAACACCGGATAAGATGGCTGAATTTGCAAAAAAATTTCATGATGCGGGTGCAACTATTCTAGGTGGGTGTTGTGAAACAAGACCGTCACATATTAAAGCTTTTTCAAAACTTAAATAATTTTTTGATAATCTGCTTTTCTTACAAAATAAATACCAACACAAACTGCTATTAATGAAATTAATACTTTTATAGTAATTAGCTCTTTTAAGAAAATATAACTTAAAATTGTTCCAAAAATTGGTATTAAATAAGAAACTTGTGACTGAAAAATTAATCCATTATTAACTAAAATTCTAAATCTCAACAACCAAGCAATTCCTGTTGAAACTAATCCAAGATAGATTACTGAAATAGTTGAGTCTAATCTAGGATTTATTTCCCATGGTTGCTCAATAAAACTTACTAGAGGAATTAAAATAATTGTAGCCCAAATTAAAATTGATCCTGTTACATTCTCATTTTTTTTCTTACTAATTTTAAGGGTCAAAACACCTCCAATAACATAGCATGTAGAGCCTAATAAAATTAATAATGCAGACATAAAATTATTTTCATTAATTAAAAGATTGTCAGAAAATAAAAAAACAATACCTGAAAATCCAATCAAAATACCCATAGTTTTTATAAAATTGAATTTTTCATTTTTTGTATAAAAATGTGCGAGCACAGTTGAGCTTAAGGGAGTGGTAGACATCAATATAGCAGCTAAATTACTTTGAACTGATTTTACTCCATAGGCAATTAAAAAAAATGGAGCAACTAAATTAATAAAGCCTATCATTGCAAACCAATGCCAATCTTTAGAGAAAGCTTCTATTTTAATCTTTTTGAAATAACAAAGTAATAAAACTGGAATTGCTCCAAAAAAAACTCTTAAAAAAGCTATGGTTACAGGTCCAAATGAATAAGTTGCAATTTTTATATTAAAAAAAGCAGAAGCCCAAATCAAAGCTAATAAAGTTAATAAAAGATAATCTAATAGTTTTGGCTGTCTCATTCTGCAATTTCCTTTATCAAACCCTCTGTTATTTTTTGGAGATTTAAAAAATCAATTTTAAACACACAATTTGGATGCCCTGCTGCAGCGTATAAAGCAGCAAATCTTTCTAAAGAATTATCAATGTAAATGTTTACTTTATTTAAATGACCTATAGGTGAAACGCCTCCAATAGTAAATCCAGTCACTTCTTTAACTTCATCAGCAGATGCCATTGAGGCATCTTTAATATTTAAATTTTTTTTTATCTTGTTTAAAGAAGCTTTTCTATCTCCAGCTACTAAACATAATGTGTATGTATTTTCTGTTTTAAAAAGCAAACTTTTAACTATTGCTCCAACCTCACAATTTAAAGATGAGGCTGCTTCAATAGCCGTTCTAGCTGAATTTTCGAGTAAAGTGACATTTAAATTTGTGTCATAATCTTTTAAAAATTTCTCAACCCTTTTTACTGGCTCTTTATCCAATATAGACATAATTCAACTTTAAATTGTTAGTTATTATCTTGCAAAATACACACTTATGTGAAAATTGCATAGGTGTTATTAATTAAAAGAGCATTATTTATCAGTCTTTTTTTGATACTACAACCTCGGAATTACATAGGAGATTAAATGAGTGCAAAGGATGTTTTAAAATTTATAAAAGACAAAGAAGCTGAATTCGTCGACTTAAGATTTACTGACCCAAGAGGTAAACTTCAACATTTGACTATGGATGCAACTGCTGTTGATGATGGCATGTTAACTGATGGAGTATTTTTTGATGGATCTTCGATAGCTGGTTGGAAAGCTATTAATGAGTCTGATATGATTTTAAAACCAGATCTATCAAGATTTTTTTTAGATCCATTTACATCTCATAATACAGTGGTTTTATTTTGCGATATTTTAGATGCGATTAAGAAAACTCCTTATGAAAGAGATCCTAGAGGTGTTGCAAAAAAAGCTGAAGAATATTTAAAAGCATCTGGTATAGGAGATAAAGCATTTTTCGGGCCTGAACCTGAGTTTTTCGTTTTTGATGATGTAAGAATTAAAAATGATATGAATGAATGTGGTTTTAAAATAGATAGTAAAGAAGGTCCTTACAATTCTGGAAAAGAATATGACAATGGAAATATGGGACACAGACCTCCTATCAAAGGTGGATACTTTCCAGTTCCTCCAGTTGATAGTGAACAAGACATGCGTGGTGAATATCTAAAAAATTTAAAAGAAGTTGGTATTAAAGTTGAAAAACATCATCATGAAGTTGCCCCAAGCCAACACGAGCTTGGAATGTATTTTGGTACATTAGTAAATCAAGCTGATAATGTTCAACTATATAAATATGTAGTTCAAATGGTAACTCACTCATTTGGGAAGACAGCAACATTTATGCCTAAACCTGTGGCAGGAGATAATGGTTCAGGTATGCATATCCACCAATCTATATGGAAAGGCGATAAGCCAGTATTTTCTGGTGATGCATACGCAGGGTTATCAGAAACAGCTCTTCATTATATTGGAGGAATTTTAAAACATGCTAAAGCAATTAATGCATTTGCAAATTCAACAACAAATAGTTATAAAAGATTAATTCCTGGTTTTGAAGCTCCAGTACTTCTTGCATATTCTGCTAGAAACAGATCAGCATCGTGTAGAATTCCAATTACTTTAAGTAAAAAAGGTGCAAGATGTGAAATTAGATTCCCAGATGCAGCTGGAAACCCTTACTTAACATTTGCTGCAATGTTAATGGCTGGATTAGATGGTATAAAAAATAAAATTCATCCAGGTGAGTCTTTTGATAAAGATTTATACGAATTACCTCCTGAGGAAGTTAAGTCTATACCAACAGTGTGCGGCTCTTTAAGAGAAGCTATGGAAAGTTTAGACAAAGATAGAGATTTCTTAACTCAAGGTGGTGTATTTACCGATGATCAAATTGATGCTTATATTGCGTTAAAGTTTGAGGAAATTCACAAGTTCGAACATGCACCTCATCCAGTAGAGTTTGAGATGTATTACAGTAGTTAATTACTGTTTAGTCGTAGCCACTGTATCTTTGTTAACGCCTTTTTTAACAACGTAGTCCTGTGTGCCGTTTGCACCAGTATCTACTTCTTTTCTAAGATCTTTAAAAAATGTTTTTTCTTTTAAAGAATCTTTAAGGCCTTTAACAAGATTTTTAAATTCAAATTTATTCATATGATTCTTATATATTAGATATGCATAAAATGCAATACTGCTATGCAACTTACGGGATACTAAAGAATTAATCTATTTTAAACGACTCCCCACACCCACATCTTTCAGTTTCATTGGGATTATTAAACACAAAAGTAGATGAAAATTCCTCTTTTTTATAGTCCATCTCTGTACCTAATAAGTACATTACTGCTGCTGGATCTATAAATACCTTTACGCCCTTCTCTTCTACCACTTCATCGCTTGGATTAAGCTCTTTAGAATATTCCAATACATAAGACATCCCTGCACATCCACCAGATTTAACTGAGACACGAACACCCAAAGCATTTTTTTCAGCACTAGACATAATTTCTTTTATTCTTTTTGCTGCGTTATCACTTAATTTAATAATTTGACTCATTATAAATTTAACTCCAATTTTGCTGCATCAGACATCATTTCTTTTGTCCAAGGTGGATCCCAAACCAGTTGTAAATCAACATCGTCAATTTCCTCAACTTGCATAGCACCTTCTTTTACTTCTTTTGGTAAGCTTTCTGCAACTGGACAATTAGGTGTGGTCAATGTCATTTTTATTTCTGCTTTTCTTCCTTTCACTTGAATATCATAAATTAATCCAAGTTCATAAATGTTAACAGGTAATTCGGGATCATAAATTCTTTTCAATTCATCAATTATCTTATCTTTTACGTTCATAAAATTAATCCTCTGTGCTCACTTGTTTTCCATTATTTTCCATCGCTGAAACTAAAGTATGCCATGATAAGGTAGCACATTTAACTCTCATGGGATATTGTTTTACCCCTGACAAGCACATTAGTTTTGTTTTATCATCTTCTTTTAGAATATTATTTTTAAGTTCTGGATTCTCTTTTATCATTCCTAAAAAATCTTCTATTATTTCTTTAGCTTCATTATCGCTTTTACCTTTTATTAAATCTGTCATTATTGAAGCTGATGCCATAGAAATCGCACATCCGCTTCCTTCAAAAGATATATCTTCCACTTTTCTTTGATCATTTAATTTTAAATATACATGAACATTGTCTCCACATAATGGATTGTTTCCTTTGGCATCTTTATTAAAATTTTCTGTTTTTCCTAAGTTTCTAGGATTTTTGCCGTGTTCTAAAATAATTTCTTGATATAATTCTTTTAAGTTCATTTTAAATCAAAAATTTTCTTACAATTATTAATTCCTTCATTTAATTTATCTAAATCATCTTTAGTATTATAGACACCTAAAGATGCCCTTGCACTAGCAGAAATACCAAGTTTATCGTGAAGTATTTGACAACAATGATGACCTGCTCTGATTGCAACTCCAGCTTCATCCAAAATAGTTGCAATATCATGTGGATGAACTCCTTCAATGGTAAAAGATAATACACCACCTCTTTCTTTAGGATTTCCAATTAATTTTACAGAATTATTTTTTTGTAAAATTTCCTGACCATATTCAATCAATTCTTTTTCATGTTTGATTATGTTTTCAATTCCAATACTTTCAAGAAATTTTATTGATTGATCAAAAGCAATTACTTGTGCTGTAGCCATTGTTCCTGCTTCATATTTATTTGGAAGATCACCATATGAAATTCTATCTTTCTTAACTTCATTAATCATACCTCCACCTCCTTGATAAGGGGGAAGTTGTTCAAGCCATTTTTTTTTTCCATATAAAACACCTAATCCTGTTGGTCCATACATTTTATGACATGAGATTGCATAAAAATCACAATTCAAGTCTTGCATATCTAACTTTAAATGTGGTCCACCTTGACAACCATCAACTACAACAACTATTCCTTTTGAATGGGCTAGTTGAGTGATTTCTTTTATTGGTAAAATTGAGCCGGTAACATTAGATAAATGTGTTATCGCTATTACTTTTGTTTTATTTGTTATTTCTTTTTCTATATTTTCAATTGGTATGTCACCATCTTCATTAATTTCAGCAAATTTTATTTTAATATTTTTTGACTTTCTTAGAAAATGCCAAGGAACATAGTTTGAATGATGTTCTAATTCTGTAATTAAAATCTCATCATTAGGTTCTAAAATTGCTTGACCCAGTGTATTAGCCACTAAATTTAAGGCCTCTGTAGCACCTTTAGTAAATACAATCTCATTTTTATCTTTTGCATTTATGTATTTTTGAACTGAAACTCTTGTATTTTCATACAGATTTGTTGCAGCAACAGCTAAATAATGCACGCTCCTTCCAACATTTGAGAATTGTTTGGAGTAAAAGTCATTAATTCTGTCCAAAACAATTTTAGGTTTTTGAGATGAGTTAGCACTATCTAGATAAACTAGATCATTATTTTGAATTTTTTCATCAAATATAGGAAATTCTTTTTTGATATTGTCTATATTCATTCTTTAAGTCTTAGTATATTTTTTATTAAATTTTTAATTTCTGAGTCTGTAATTTTTTCTATTACTTCTAGTAAAAATCCATTGATTAAAAGTTCTTTAGATTGTTGATAGTTGAGACCTCTAGACATTAAATAAAATATTGAATTTTCATCTAAGTTTCCAGATGCTGATCCATGAGAACATTTTACATCATCAGCATAAATTTCTAATTCAGGTTTAGCATTAAATTCAGATGTCTCGTCTAACAGTATTGCTTTACTTAATTGATATCCATCAGTTTTTTGAGCTTTTGAGTTTACAAATATTTTTCCTTGATATGCAGATTTTGAGTTTTTTCCAATAACACTTTTAATAAGCTGATAACTTTTGGTATTCTCAACTAAATGATTTATAGCAGTTCTTATTTCGTGTTGTTGATTTTCCTCTAATGAAAAAACTCCATTAACAAAAGCAGAAGAATACTTACCGTTTAAATTACAATTTATTTCATTCTTTAAATAATCTGAACCAGCAGATAATATAAATGTTTCTGAAACACTGTTATCGCCTTGTTCAATATTATTAAAAGAGTATTTTAAATTATTATTTTTAAAATTATCAATTTTATAGTTTTTAAGAATTGCATCTTTTTTTAAATTAAAATTGTAAAAAATATTAATAAAATTTTTTGATGTATTATCAATAAAAAAATCTATAAGCTTTAAACAACTATTTTCTCCTAATTCAAAGTCTAATCTCAAATTGATATTAGTTGACTTTATTTTATCATCTGTTGAATGATAAATTATTAAAGGTCTCTTTAAAGAATAATTTTTCTTAACGATAATTTTAAAAACTTTATTTGTAAATGCACTATTTAAATCAATTAATGAGTTTTTGTGATCAAATGATATTTCTTTTGTAGTTCCATCACTTATTTCAATTTTGTTTTGATCTTCATAATCTAAATCAATTTTTTCTATTCTTCCATTTATAAAGATAATTTTATTATGTTCTAAATCATCAACAAAAATAGACGAGTCAATTTTATTAGGTTGAGAATAATCATTAAAAAAATTTAAATCACTAATATTTTTTTTTATGATTTGACTAATATCTAAAAACTTCCAATCCTCTTGTTTTCGATTTGGAAAACCTTTTTTTATGAACTTATTTAAAAAATCTTTTTTAATTTGAATTTCTTCCTTAGAAATTTTTAAAGATTTTACTATTTTATCAAAATCTGACTGTAATTGTTCACTCATTTAATTAAAATTTTCGTATCCTTTTTTTTCTAATTCGATTGCTAATTCTGGACCACCCGATCTAATTATTTTCCCATTCATTAAAACATGAACAAAATCTGGTTTTATATAATCTAATAATCTTTGATAATGGGTTATTATTAAAAAAGAATTATCTTTACTTCTTAAAGTATTAACTCCATCTGCAACTATCTTTAGCGCATCTATGTCTAAACCTGAATCCGTCTCATCTAAAATGGATAATTTAGGTTCCAACATAGACATTTGTAAAATTTCATTTTTCTTTTTTTCTCCACCTGAAAACCCAACATTCAATTGTCTATTCAGTTTTTCTTCATCAAATTTTAATTCTTTAGCTTTTTCTTTAACAAGTTTTAAAAATTCAATCGCATCTAATTCTTTTTCACCTCTTGCTTTTCTAATTGCATTTAAAGATGTTTTTAAAAATATATTTGTATTTACACCTGGAATTTCTAATGGATATTGGAAAGCTAAAAATATTCCTCTGTGTGCCCTTTCTTCTGTCTCAAGATCAAATAAATTTTTATTTTCAAATAAGATTTCGCCTGATACCTCGTAACCTTTTTTTCCTGATAAAATATTAGATAATGTGCTCTTTCCTGACCCGTTTGGACCCATAATTGCGTGAACTTCACCAGGATTTATGTCTAGAGAAAACCCCTTTAATATCGATTTATTTTCAACATTTGCATTTAAATTACTAATTTTAAGCATTACCCAACACTCCCCTCTAAGCTAATACCCACAAGTTTTTGGGCTTCGACCGCAAATTCCATGGGTAATTGTTGTAATACTTCCTTACAAAAACCATTAACAATTAATCCAACCGCTTCTTCAGCACTTAAGCCCCTTTGTTGACAATAATGTAATTGTTCTTCACTAATTTTTGATGTTGTAGCTTCATGTGCAATATTTGAATCAAAATTTTTGTTTTTAATATAAGGTACTGTGTGAGCTCCACATTTATTTCCCATCAGTAAAGAGTCACACTGAGTGTAATTACTTGAACTTTTTGCCTTAGAGTTAATATCAACTAATCCTCGATAGGTCATGTCTGAATACCCAGCACTAATACCTTTTGATATGATTTTACTTTTAGTATTTTTTCCTAAATGAATCATTTTAGTTCCAGTATCAGCTTTTTGATGATTGTTAGTAATTGCTATTGAGTAAAACTCTCCAATCGAATTATCTCCTTTTAAAATACAGCTCGGATACTTCCATGTTATTGCTGAACCTGTTTCAACTTGTGTCCAAGAGATCTTAGAATTTTTTCCATTGCATAATCCTCTTTTAGTTACAAAGTTATAAATACCACCTTTTCCATTTTCATCTCCTGGATACCAGTTTTGCACAGTTGAATACTTTATTTCTGCATCATCGAGAGCAATTAATTCTACATTTGCTGCATGTAATTGATTTTCATCTCTCATTGGTGCTGTACAACCTTCAAGGTAACTTACGTAACTACCTTTATCAGCTATAATTAGAGTCCTTTCAAACTGGCCTGTCTCGGATGCATTAATTCTAAAATACGTTGAGAGTTCCATTGGGCATCTCACACCTTCAGGAATATAAACAAATGATCCATCAGTGAACACTGCAGAGTTTAGTGTAGCAAAGAAATGATCAGTAACTGGTATTACTGTGCCTAAATATTTTTTTACTAGCTCAGGATGTTTTTGAATTGCCTCTGACATTGAACAAAAAATAATACCTTGTTTAGTAAGTTCTTCTTTAAATGTTGTTGCAACAGAAACAGAATCAAATACAGCATCCACAGCAATCCCATTTAGTCTTGCTTGTTCTTGTAATGGAATTCCAAGTTTTTTATATGTCTCTAAAAGCTTGGGATCAAGTTCATCTAAACTTTTAGGTTTATCCTTCATGCTTTTGGGTGCTGAGTAATAATATAAATCTTGATAGTCAATTTTAGGATATTTTGGTTTTTGCCAATTAGGTTCTTTTAAAAGTTTTAAACGTTCATAAGCTTTTAATCTAAAGTTCAACATCCATTCTGGCTCTTTTTTAATATTAGAAATAAATTTAATTACATCTTCATTCAATCCTTTAGGAGCCTTTATATTTTCAATATCAGTGGTAAAACCGTATTTATAATCTTTTAATTTTTCTATGTCTTTTTCTCTTGTATCCATTTTTAAATTCTTCTTTCACTATTTTCTTTAACAAGATCTTCTAAACTTTTTTCATCAAAGAAATTATAAATATGATTTTCTAATTCATCCCAAAGATTATGAGTTAAACATTTGGTTGCCTTACCATTGCATCCCTTTTTTGACTCTTTTTTGCATTGGACAGTTTTTACTTTTTCATCTACTGCATCAAAAATATTGGTTAGTTTTATTTCTTTGGCTTTTTTATTTAAAATATAACCACCCTGTGTTCCTCTTACACTTTGAACGATCTCTTTTTTTCTTAATTTTGAAAAAATTTGCTCTAAATAATCCAAGGAAATACCTTGTCTTAAAGAAATATCTCTAAGAGAAACTGGGTTAACATTATTAAACCTAGCTAGGTCTGCTAACGCCATTACCGCATATCTTCCTTTACTTGTAAGTTTCATAAATCCTTATTTTACACGGTATATATAAACCTGACTAAAATAGTCAAGTATCTTGGGTAAAAAAAAACTAACATATTGTCACGCAGTTGTGATAAATGTAATTTTTTTTTGAGAATAATAATCAATAACAATTATGGATAACAAAATATTAGAAATATTTATTCCAGGACCAGCCGGAAGACTTGAAGCAAAATATTTTAAAAGTAAAAAAAACACTTCTCCTATAGCACTTGTATTGCAGCCACATCCTCAATATGGAGGGACAATGAATAATAAAGTTGTCGTTGAGACTTTTAATACTTTTATGGAAAATGATTTTTCAGTATGTAGAGTAAATTTTAGAGGTGTTGGAAAAAGTGATGGAGAGTTTGATAATGGTCAAGGAGAATTAGCTGACGCTGCAGCAGCTTTAGATTGGTTAGAACGAGAAAATTTTGATAACTCTCAATGTTGGGTTTCTGGATTTTCTTTTGGTTCATTGATAGCTATGCAATTATTAATGCGACGACCAGAAATAAATAGATTTATAGCAATCTCACCTCAGCCTAATGTTTATGATTTTTCTTTTTTATCTCCCTGCCCTACATCAGGATTAATGGTTTGTGGAAAAAAAGATGAATTAGTACCAAATGAATTTATAAGTGAACTAGATAAAAGATTAAGTGCTCAAAAAGGAATAAAAGTTGAATTTCAACAGATTCCTGAAGCTAATCATTTTTTTTCAAAAAGTGAAAGTGCTTTAATAAAAAGTTTAGATAAATATATTAAAAAAGAAACTGCTCTCTATTAAAAATTTTTATTTATTTTTCCACCAATGGTTGGGCTATTACATCTAGTGGTTTCGGGAAAAGATATAGGTAATTCTAAAAAAGATCTAATTGCTAAATAAGCAAATGTTTGAGACTCAATAAAATCTCCGTCAAACCCATAATCATCTATATTTTTTAATTTTATTTCTTTGTCATTTAAATGATTATTTATATCTTCAATTAATTTTTTATTTTTTCTTCCCCCACCACAAAGAAAATAGATACCTTTGTCTTTATTTTTTTCTATTACATCTTTTATACCTTTAGAAATAAGATAAGCAGTAAAATTAGTAATTGTTGCACTACCGTCTTCAATACCTAATCCTCTAATAAATGATAAATCAAAATCATTAACATCTAAAGATTTATCGTAATTTTCAATTTTAAAATTTTCTATAGCTTGATTAAGTATCAATTCATCAATTTTTCCTGAATAAGCAAATTTTCCACCATCATCATAATTGTTTTTAGAATTTTTTCTTATCCATTCATCAATTAAAAAATTTCCAGGTCCAACATCACAAGCATAAAGTCTATTCCCAACATGAGTTATATTTGTAATACCTCCAATATTTAAAAAATTTATTGGAAAATTAATTCTATATTTTTCATTTAACATCTTTGAAATTAATTTATGAAATATTGGAGCTAACGGAGCTCCTTGACCACCATTTTGAATATCTTTAGATCTAAAATTATTAATTACTATTTTTTTTGTAAGCTGCGATAATAAATTTCCATCACCTAATTGTTTTGAAATTTTTTGTTCTGGATTGTGAAAAATGGTTTGACCATGAAATCCTATCAAATCTATTTCTTCCTTATATTTTTTAATAGTTTCATTAACTAATTTACAGTGAAATAATGTTATTTCACGCTCTAGGTCATTTAAATCATTAGAATATTTATTTAAATCTTCTGGTAAATTAATCTTTTTTCTCAAACTAATGATTTTTTCTCTTAACTTACCCTGGTACTCGGAATAATTGTCTAAAATACTGACAAATTCATTATTTCCATCAGATTTAATTAAAGATAAGTCCACACCATCCATGGAAGTACCGCTCATTAAGCCTATTGCTGTGAATAGTTTTTTTTTCATTAATATTTTTTTTTAATAAATTTTGTATATTGTAGAACTATAATCATATGAATAAATTTTTAAAAGAATTTAAAGACAGGGGATTTTTCTTTCAATGCACAGATGAAAATGAGTTGTCTAATTTATTAGATAATAAAAAAATCAAAGCCTATATAGGATTTGACTGTACCGCAGAAAGTTTACACGTTGGTAGTTTACTACAAATAATGTGTTTAAAACTTTTACAAAATCACGGTCATCAGCCTATCGTTCTTTTGGGTGGTGGTACAACTAGAATAGGAGACCCTTCTGGCAAAGATAAAACTAGAAAAATTTTAACTGAAAAAGAAATTAATAGAAATTCAAAAAATATAGAAAAGATTTTAAAAAAATTTTTATCTACAAAAGATAAAAAAACTAAACCAATATTTGTAAATAATTTTAAATGGCTAAAGAATCTCAATTACATTTCTTTTCTGAGGGATATTGGAAAACATTTCACAATAAATAAGATGTTAACATTTGACAGTGTAAAAACTAGATTAGATAGAGAACAATCTCTAAGTTATATGGAATTTAATTACATGATTTTACAAGCTTATGATTTTTTAGAATTAAATAAAAAAGAAAAATGTGCACTTCAAATAGGTGGATCTGATCAATGGGGTAATATCGTCAATGGAGTAGATTTAATCAAAAGATATTCTAGCAATCAGGCTTATGGATTAACTACACCATTAATTACTTTAGCCTCTGGAGCGAAAATGGGAAAAACAGAAACTGGAGCTATATGGCTAGACAAAAAATTTTTATCCTCATATGATTATTGGCAATTCTGGCGAAATACAGATGATAGAGATGTAATTAAATTTTTAAAATTTTTTACAGATTTGAAAGTCGAAGAGATTGAAAACTTAAAGAATAACAATATTAATGAGCTTAAGATTTTACTTGCGAATAAAACAACAGAAATGCTTCACGGTAAAGATGAAGCTAAAAAAGCTGAAAATATAGCTAGAGAAACTTTTTCTGACAATTCTAGTGGCTCAAATCTTCCTTCAATAAAGATTAAAGAAAATTTAATAAATAAAGAATTTAATATTATTGATTTAATTATTTTATCAAAACTTGAAAAATCAAAAAGTGAAATTAGAAGATTAATTAAAGGGAATGCAATAAAAATAAATAATGAAGTTATTAATGACGAAAGATTTGTTATTAATAAAAAATTATTTAACGAAAATTATTGTAAACTTTCCATTGGAAAAAAAAGACATCTTAAAATTGAGTTGTCCTAAAATTTAATAAAAATCAATTGTAGGTTTTAATTTTTTATTAGTCGCGATTATATTTTTTCGATAGGTTGTATTCAAGAAATAAATTTTTATAAAACTTAAATAAATTAATTGAATACAACCAATCATTTATTTATCGTCTTAATCAAGGAGGTATATTATATGAACCAAATGCCGCCTGACACTTAGCTGGGCAGCTTCATAAATCGTAAAAATAAAAAACTTAAAATCCATTTGGATTTAAATGCCAAAGAGGCAATATAGAGGAGCTCTTTTGGTAATTTCGCTGAAAGAGCGACCCTCTCAGTAAATAAAAAATTTCTTAGTGTTCTTCTCTAAATTTAGAATGACAAGCTTTACAATTACTCCACATCAAACTTTTTATAGCACCTTGAACATTATCTGTTTGATCTATGACTTCACTTAACTTAATCATGTTATTTGAGGCCTTGGTCATCAAATTATTAAATTCATCTTTATTCTCCCAGATTGATGGTAATGCCTCTGTCCCAAATCCTTCTTTAGTATTATCAGGAAAATATTTTATTAAAGACTTGTAATTTTCACTCATTTCTAACATTAAATTTTTTGCTTTATCAAAATCACCTTTTGAGGAAAGTGCTTGAACTCTTTTAGCAGTTTTGTAATTTTTGCTAAAAATAGCTTGTCTTCCTTTAATAATTTCTTCAACCGATAGTTCAGAATATGCGCTTATTGGAAATAAAAATAACATTATAAATACTAAAGTAATTCTACTTAAATTAATGATATATTGTGATTTCATATGAAGCTTAAAAATACATTAACAGAATATGGTCTTATTTCAAAAATATTTCATTGGCTTACTGCCGCACTCTTAATTATACAAATTCCTTTAGGCTTTTATTTAGTTGATCTAGATTTTGGAGAAAAAAGAATAACAACAGAAAGTATTCATGTGGTCCTAGGTATCAGTATATTTTATATTGTATTAATACGTTTAGTTTATAAAATTTTAAATCCAACACCGGCTCTTAGAAACAGTATTTTTCCAGGTCAAAAACTAATTGCAAAATTAAACCACATTTTTTTATATATTACAGTTTTATCTATTACAATTTCAGGTGCATTGAAAAAGTTATTCAATGGAGAAGTTCTTGATTTATTTTTTTTTAATTTGGAAGTTAAAGAAAACTTTGATTTAGCTGATTTTTTTTATGATATTCATATATTTGCAAATTACTTTCTATTAGCTCTAATTTCACTACATATTTTTGCCGTTTTAGTTCATAAAGTTTTATTTAAAGAAAATTTACTTAAAAAAATTTTATAAAATTATACAAATTAACTTATCCCTGAAATTCAAAATTTTTTTGTATTTGTAATTAACCTCACTTATTCCATTTAAAATTTCACTTTTGGACATTGATAATAATGTTGAAATATATTTGTTTTGTATCATTGCTAAATAATTTTTTTTCAAAATTTTAACTTTATAAACAAATTTTTTTTTTAAATATTTAGGGTATAACTTTTTGATTATATTTAATATTTTTTTATCTCTCCGAAGAGATTTCTTAAGCTTTATATTCATTAAATTAAATGTTGGAATTTCACTGTTAATGGGATCCAAAGTAAAGATGCAAATTTTTCCATTCGAATTTAAATTTTTTTTTGAAACACTTAATAATTTTTTTATTTTATTTATATTGAATAAATGAATTGTTTGTTTAATTAAAATTAAATCAAATTTTTGTTTATTCTTTAAAAGAAAAATTAGTGCATCTTTATTTTTGAATGTAATTCTTTCATCTTTATCTTTATGATTAATTACATCTATTCCTATTGGTTTGTTTTTGAGTTTAAGTTTGGAGCTTAAAGTTCCTAAAATCTTGCCCCTACCACATCCTATATCTAATATTTTTGAATTTGAGTTAAGATTGATATTTTTAATTAAAAAATTGTTAAATGATTTGATGTAATTTTGAGAAGAAAGCCATGTCTTATTATCCCAATTTTTAATGACAGTTGATGCCATATTTTTTTAATCTCCAATAATTGTAAGGCCATGGGGTTAAAAAACCAACAATAAGCATAAGTGGCACTACCCACCAAGTTAATATAGCCCCTCCTGTTAAAAGATAATCTGTTAAATTCATTGTTGCTTCCATGCTAATCATTGAAATAAAACTCATACCTAAGGCTGTTTTCAAAGCTTTATTAAATTCTAAATTTTGACGAATTAAAATAATTGTTTCTAAAATTATACTTGTAATCAATCCATTTATAATTGCTAGTATCATAATAGCTAAAACAGGAAATGGTATTTCTGTTAACTGAAAAAATAGAATAGTCCCAAAATCTCCAATTGAACAACCTAACAAACACCAGGAAGTATTTTTTGCACTTTGTCTCCAAGTGTTTTTACAAGACCAGTCAAATGTAGAGGATTCCATAGTTATATGATAATGTTTAGTAATGATTTTTAAACAACTTTTTGATCAAAAATCTAGCACTTACACATACTTAATTGCCTCATCTAAAGGAAGAGAGGCTTTAATTATTGATCCAGTTTTAGAAAATGTAAATGATTATATAAGTTTGTTAAAAGATTTAGATTTAGAATTAGTTAAAGTAATTGACACGCATATTCATGCAGATCATGTGACAGGTGCATCTGAGCTCAAGGAACTTACAAAATGTTCAACAATTATGGGAGAAAACACACCTGCAGAAACTGTTGAAATAAAAGTAAAAGATGATGAATACATTAATCTAGATAATCTAAAAATTAGAGCCATGTATACTCCAGGACACACTTCTGATAGCTATAGTTTTTTGATGGATAATTATCTTTTTTCTGGTGATACGTTGTTGATTAATGGGACAGGTAGAACAGATTTTCAAAATGGTAATGCAAAACATGCCTATAATTCAATTTTTAATAAACTTTTGAAACTGCCGGAAGAAACTCTTTTATATCCTGCTCATGATTATAAGGGTGAAAAAGTTAGCACAATAGGTAAAGAAAAAAAATATAATCCAAGGCTACAAGTAAAAAGTGAGGATGAGTATGTTGAGATTATGAATAATTTAAATTTAAAAAAACCAGCTGAAATTGATTTTAACGTTAAAAAAAATATTAATCTAGGAGCTTAGTTTTAAATTGAAGCTTTAATAGCTTCATAAATCAAGTCTTCAGTAGTTTCACCAATGCTTCTATAAACCTCTTTATTATCTTTAAAAATTAATAAAGTAGTTTGATATTGTACGTTAAATAAATCTGCAATTTCTTTGTTTGTTACATCAAAAGAAAAATATTCAATATTATCAAATTTGATATCTGACAACTCACCTTTATTTTTTGCTTTCTTTAAAACTTTCATTTGACTAGCGCATGACGAACAATACTTTATCCAAGAACTTACAATTACAACCTTGCCTTCAGATTGAGCTTTATCAAACAGCTCTTTTGTAAAAGTTGTTTCTTTACCAATTGCGTTAACATTAAGTGTAAAAATACAAAAAATTACAATAAAAATTTTTTTCATAAAATTATTTATACAACAAATATTAAAAACCAATAAGAAGCTAATCCAGAAAAAATTGTCGCAATAATATTTTTGCTAATAATACCGATTAGCATGGCTACAATTGCAGCTATTATTTTTGGATTATTTTCCAATTGGAAATCTCCAGTATTATCTAAAAAAATTGCAGGAAATATAATTGCTGGAAAAATAGATGAAGGAACATATGAAAGAATCTCTCTTATTCTATCATTGAACATTTCTTTTTTTAACAGTGCAATCATTGAAAACCTTGTCAAAAAAGTTATTAATCCACAGTATACAATTAAAGCCCAATTACTCATTTTTTTTAATATATTTAGTTAAAATTGCTGCAGTTATAAGCGCGGTTAGACCAGCTACAATTACATATGCTTTGTAAGGTATATAATTAAATCCAAACGTAGCCACTAACCCTGAAATAATTATAACAATAACATTAATAAATTTTCTAAAATCATTAACTAATAATGCTAAAAAAGTTAAAGGAACTGCAAAACTTAAACCTAATTTTTCTGGGATAAAAGAACCTAAAACAATGCCTAAAAAAGTAGTTGTTTGCCATATAACCCAACATGTAATACCTCCTCCAACTAAATGAAAATACTTGTTGTTATCTTTGTTAATTTTGAAATAATCATTTGATCTTGCGAAAGCTTGGTCTACTAAAAAATAAGAAATTATAATTTTCCAAATAAGTTTTAAATCTGAAAGGTGCTCGGAAACAACAGCTCCATATAAAAGATGTCTTGAATTGACGGCTCCGACTGAGCTTATAATTACTAAAGATGAAGCTCCACCAGAAAATAATTGCAATAAAATAATTTGTGAAGCTCCTCCAAAAATTATAATAGACATGCCCATAGTTTCTAAAGGAGAAAATCCAATATCAATTGAAAGAACGCCAAATATTAAACCAAAAGGAACGACTGGTATCATTAGTGGGCTAACATCGATAATACCTTTTAAAAAAATTCTAAAATTACTATTCATTTCTAGTGGGCTTTTATTAGAAGCAGACTATATGATCAATATGAATTGGTCTCTTAATTCCAAACTTTTCATCTACTTCATGTTGATGAATATGGTGAGAATGAACAAACACAGGAATTAAGGTATTACTAGGTGTTTTTAGAGTATATATAAAGTTTGTTCCTCTAAATTTTCTATCAACCACCTCAAGTTTTAGATTACTTTTATCGTCATGTTCTAAATCTTCTGGCTGAAGTAACAATTGTACGTTTGAACCTTTAGGATATTGCTTAATAAAATTACCCTCAATTGTTCCAAGATCCCAATTTTCTAAAGTATTTTTACCAGTAACTTTAGCGGGTATTAAAATTCCTCTATTCAAAAAATTAACAACCTCAATTGAATTTGGAAAATGATAAACTTTATATGGATCATCAAACTGTTTGAGTTCTTGATTTAAAATTATTCCACATTTAGATCCTAAATAAAATGCCTCATACGAGTCATGAGTAACTATAATTGTAGTAATCTTTAATTTATTCAAAATTTTTTTTAATCTTACTTGGATTTCTTCTTTAAAGCTTTGATCTACATTTGATAAAGGTTCATCTAATAATAAAAGATCAGGCTGGGTTATTAATGATCTTGCAAGAGAAGCTCTCTGTGCTTCACCTGCGCTTATTTCGTGGGGATATTTGTTTAGTATATGAAAGATATCTAACAAATCTACAATTTCTTTAAGAGTAATTTTTTTTTCATTCTTTTCTTTATTTCTCTCTGAACCTAATAATATATTTTTCTCAACAGTATAATGAGGAAATAAACTATTGTCCTGAAATGCAAGAGAAATATTTCTATTTTCTGGTTCAATATTAGTATTTTCAGATGAAAGAGTTTTGCCATTTAATTTAATTGAACCTTTTTGAATCTTTTCTAAACCTGCAATTGTTCTTAATATAGTTGTCTTTCCAATTCCCGAAGGTCCTAAAAGACAAATAATATCACCTTCATTTTCAATCGAAAAAGAAACATCTTTAACTTTGGTTTTACCACCAACATTAAAATCAACATTATTAATTTCAAAAAAATTTTTATTCATCATTATCTCTTAAAATATATTTAGATGTAACTATTATAAAAAAAGTTGCAATTAAAATTAAAAATAATGACGGAACCGCTGCTGCTTCTAATAAGTCCTCTGATGCAGAGATATAGGCTGTGGTAGCAAAAGTTTCAAAATTAAAAGGCCTCAAAATCAAAGTTATAGGAAGTTCTCTTATAATTTCTAATGAGATCAATATAAAAACAAACAACAATGAATTTCTCAAAAAAGGAATATGTATGTTCATAAATGTTTTTCTTTTTGAATATCCAAGTAAGTAAGAACTTTCATCTACTGATATATTTATTTTTTCATATCCTGATTTGATTCCATTAAAAGCTAAAGAATAAAATCTAATAAAATAAACAATGACCAATCCTAAGATTGAACCTATAAAAACTTTTTTTATAGATAAAAACCCATAAGTTTTTACTACACTCTCATCAAACCAGGCAATAAAAGTAATAAAAGCAACTGCCAAAATTACACCTGGAATTGCATAGCCCGAAATTGATAAAGTTGACAAAATATCTAAAGTTTTATTTTTATTAACTCTATTTCCATAGTTTGAAATGAGAGCAAATATAATTAAAACTAAACAAGATAATATAACTAAATAAAGTGTATTAATTAAAAGTTTTATTGTCTGCAAATCAAACAGATTTTCTGGAAATTTTATTGTCCAATACATCATCTGGGATAGTGGAAATAAAAAACTTAATAAGAAAACAAAAAAACAAAACATAAAAGCCATTAAAGACTTTCCGCCAGTAAGCCTAATTTTTTGTTTTTGCTTAAATCCACCTCTAGAATTCATATGATATCTGGCTTTTTTTCTAGATAAATTTTCTAAAACAAAAAGAGCAAATATAAATAAAAGTAAAAAAAAGGATAATTGGTTAGCAAAAGCTAAATCATCAAACGCTATCCAAGAATTATAAATTCCTGTTGTCAGTGTGTTTATTGAAAAGAAATCAACTGCTCCAAATTCTGCAAGTGTTTCCATTGATACCAAAGAAAGCCCAGCAACAATAGCAGGACGAGCAGCAGGTAATATAATTGAATATAGTGTTTTAAATTTGGTAAAACCTAGGTTTCTTCCTAAATCAATCAAATTTTGTGGTTGATATAAGAAAGATGCTCTAGCCAAAATATACACATAAGCATAAAGAGAAAAAGAAATAGAAAGAATTGCTCCAAATAGACCATCAAACTTTGGAATACTTTGATTATAATTAGCGTCACCAAATAAATTTTTTAAAATAGTGTAGGCAGTTCCATAATTTTCAAAAAAAGCAGTCAATGAATAGGCATAGATATAAGGTGGAACTGCAAAAGAAAGTATCAATGCCCATTTAAAAAAATTACTAAAGGGAAATTCAAAAAAGGAAACCAAGTAAGCAGATCCAGTTCCTATTAAAAAAGTTAATATTAATACGCTAAATAATAAAATTAATGAATTTAATATATATTCTAATAAAAAAGTATCTTTTAAAACTTGATAATAATTAGAAGTATTTTCAAAAAAACTTGAAAAAACTGTTAAAATTGGAATTATAACAAAAACAGAAATAAAAAAAGAAGATATAGACCAAAAATTCAATTTCATAATTTATAATCCGCCTTATAAAGATGAAAAGTACTTGTGTCTACGCTAGGAGGAAGGAGACATCTGCCTAATAAGCGTAGACACTCAGAAAAATTCAAATATTAAATACTTTTAGGATATGCGGAACCTCCTTAGTTTTAATTTCTGAAAGTTTTCTATCATTTATTCTTTTATTGATTTTTTTACACTCTAAATGACATGGGGAACATGCTTTAGAAGATTTATTTAAATCAATATTAGACATAAATTTCTTTTTTTCTTTCATTATTTCCAACCAGCAGCTGTCATTACCTCAACGGCAGCAGCTTGATTTTTTCCATAAGAAGCTAACTTAGTTTTCATATCTTGTTTAAAATCTAATCCTAAGTTATTTACTACTAATGGACTTGGTGAAACACCATCAATCATTGGAAACTCAAAAGTATTATTTGTGAAGTGCTCTTGAGACTCTGGAGTTAATAAAAACTCTACAAGTTTGATTGCATTAGCTTTGTTAGGCGCACCTTTTACTAAAGCTGCACAACTTACATTCATATGCGTTCCTCTATCATTTTGATTTGGAAAGAAAGCTTTAACTTTTTTAGCTGCCTCTTGTTGTTCAGGACCTTTTTTACCTGACAACATAAGAGCTAAGTAGTAAGTGTTTGCCACAGCTATATCAGCCTCTCCTGCTGCTACTGCCATAATTTGAGCCCTGTCATTACCCGTTGGTGTTCTTGCCATATTGGCAACAACCCCTTCAGCCCATGCAGCTGTTGCTGCTTTTCCATTGTTTTTAATCAATGATGCTACAAGAGACTTATTGTAAATGTTACTAGATTTTCTTATTACCAATCTACCTTTCCACTTAGGATCAGCTAGACCTTCGTAAGTCATTCCAGATAATTCAGCACCTGTAACTCTTTCAGGTGAATAATAAATTATTCTTGCTCTTTTTGCGATTCCAACCCACTTGCTCGTTCTAAAGCTTTTTGGAACAGCTGATTTGATGGCTGCTGATGTTAAACCACTTTGAAGAGTACCCTTTGCATCCATAGCACCACATCTTCCAGCATCTGCAGTGATATAGAGATCAGCGGAAGAGTCTGCACCCTCACTAATTATTCTTTTCTCTAAAGCACCTGATTTTCCATTTATCAAATTGACTTTGATACCTGTCTTATCTGTAAACTTAGAATAAAGCTCTCCGTCAGCTTTATAATGTCTGGCATTAAAAACATTTACCTCATTTGCCACAACAAAAGTTGAGACAAATAGAGATGCAATTAATGTTAAAATTGTTATTTTTCTCATTTTTCTCCCTGTTCTTTCTTCCGCATAATTATTTGATATTGATAACTATTCGCAATGAGAATGATTATCAATCGCAAGAATGTCGCACCCTATAGTTGATTTTATCTATTTAAAAGAGAATTATGATTTCCAATCACCAATTTTACTAAATAAGAAATTTCTAAAAGCTTGAACTCTAGCGGTATTTTTTAATGATTGAGGATACACGAAATGAGCTTCAGTAATTGGGCCCTCAGATTTTGGTAATACTTTTATTACATTAGTCGAATTGCTTACTAAATACTCAGGTAATGCTGCTAAACCTACTCCAGACTCTACTGCTAATAGTAAACCCATAACACTATTTACTTTCATTATTGGTTTACGCTTTTTACCATCATGCATCCCTAATTTTAATGCCCAATCGGGATTATAAACTGGTGAAGGTGCACCTTTACCAAATGATATAAATTTATGCTTATTTAGATCAGCTATAGTCTTGGGCATACCAAATTTTTCTAAATATTTATTTGACCCATATATAAAGTACTTTAGATCTATTAGTTTTTTTTGAATATAATTAAGCTGTTTTGGTCTTCTCATAAAAATACCAATGTCAGCCTGTCTAGTACTTAAATCAAGTTCTTTATCTTCAAAAATAAGCTCAATTTCTACCTCTGGATTTAACCGCATAAATTCTTCAATTCTTGGAGTCAACCAGTGCGTTCCAAAGCTTCTGACTGTTGTAATAGTTAATTTACCAGTTGGTTTATTTTTTTGATCACCAAGAGATGTTTCAACTTCTTTTAATTTACTGATTACTTCATGTGCAGTTTTAAACACATATTCTCCATTTTCAGTAAGAGTAAGACCTCTCGCATGTCTTTCAAATAATTGAACTTTTAAATCTTGTTCAAGTGATTGAATTTGTCTACTGATTGCTGATTGACTAAGGTTTAAATTTACAGTTGCGTTAGTAAAACTTCCTGCTTCAGCAACTGCATGAAATATCTTTAACTTGTCCCAATCCATTATTTATTTAAATCAACTAAAACTCTTCCTGAAATTTCACCTTTTAATATCTTAGGATAGGTTTCAACTAACTCCTCTAAGCTTACTGTTTGAATTGATTTTTCTAACAAACTAAAATCAACTAAATTTGCTGCCTCACTCCAAATAAACTCTCTTCTTTTAATACTGCAATTTGCAGAGTCCATTCCCCAAAGTTTAATCCCACGTAGCATAAATGGAATAACATTTGTATTTAGTTCGTTAGTGTTTGCATTACCACATACAGCAATAATTCCATTTGGATTAGTTTGTACAATAGCATTAGCTAATATTTTTCCACCAACAGTATCCACAACACCATCCCACAAACCTTTGTCAATTAGTCTAGGATCTTTGTCGAATTCACTTCTATTTACTATACTTTTAGCACCTAAAGATTTCAAATAATCTGCTTTTGAGTTTTTACCAGTAACAGCAGTAACTTCATATCCCATTTTGTTTAATGCTATGACAGCTACACTACCAACTCCTCCTGTTGCACCTGTAACTAATACTGTTTTAACTTTCTCACCTAAAAGAATTTCCTCTCTTGCTTTAATAGCAAAAGCACTCATTAGAGATGTAAAGCCAGCAGTCCCAAGTATCATCGCTTGTTTACTTGTTAAATTTTTTGGTTTTTTTACTAAGAAATCTCCATTAACTTTTGCAATTTGTGAATAACCTCCATAATAAATCTCTCCTACTCTAAATCCTGTTAAAATTACTTCATCTCCTACTTTAAATTTTGAGTTTTCACTTTCTAATACAGTGCCTGAAAAATCTATGCCTGGAATATGTGGAAACTCTTTTACTAATCTTCCACCATTTTTTAAAATCATACCATCTTTAAAATTTAAATCAGAATAATCAACTTTTATAGTCACATCACCATGTTTTAAAAAACTTTTATCAATTTTTTTTACTTCTCTTGTAAATTCTTCGCCTTTTTGATTTAAGATTAATGCTTTAAATTGATCTGACACTTTATTCTTTTGAAATACTTATAAATCTTAAATATCTATTTTGATAACTAAGATCATCCTTAAACTGACCTAAATAATAATTTGTTACAGTTGAAGCTTGTTCTTTTTTAATACCTCTCATAGTCATGCACTGATGAGTTGAATCAATAGTAACCGCTACCCCTTTTGCATCAAGTGACTTCATTAGTGTATTCGCAATTTGCATAGTTAATCTTTCTTGAGTTTGCAGTCTTTTTGAAAATACTTCGACCACTCTTGCCAATTTACTTAGACCTACAACTCTCTCATTAGGAATATAAGCCACATGCGCTTTACCAATGATAGGTGCCATATGATGTTCACAATGGCTTTGAACTGAAATATTTTTTTGTATAACCATGTCATCATAGCCTTCAACATCACCAAAAGTTTTATCTAGTACTTGATTTGGGTCTTCTTTATAACCTTTGAAGTATTCTTTAAAAGCTTTCACAACTCTTTTTGGAGTTTCAAGCAGTCCTTCTCTATTAGGATCTTCTCCCATCCATGTCAAAATTGTCTTGAAAGCCTCTTCAGCCTCATTATCTGATACTTTTTTTTGATCTTTGTTATCGTCAGTATTTTTAACTAGTTTCATTGCTGGTTTTATACCCATAAATGCTTCTTTTTAAAATATTTAATATATCTAGATATGTGCTACATAATCACCGGAAATGTTCAAAAAAAGAGAAAACGTAGCTGAAATTGAAGAGGGTGATCTACTTTCACCGAAATTTGACAATGATGGTTTGATTCCTGTCATCACAATGTGCTCTAAAACAAAAGATATTCTTATGCACGGTTATATGAATGTTGAAGCATTAAAAAAAACAATTGAAACTAAAGAGGCACATTATTTTAGCAGGTCAAGAAATGCTATCTGGCACAAAGGACAAACAAGTGGTTTTATTCAAAAAGTAAAAGAAATCCGGATCGATGATGACCAAGATTCTATTTGGCTGACTGTCGATATTGGTGAGGGATCAAGCTGCCATGTGGGATATAGATCATGTTTTTATAGATCGGTCCCTCTTGGTTCAATTGATAATGCAAGACAAATAAAGATGAAATTTTTAGAAAAAGAAAAAAAATTTGATCCTGATAAAGTATATAAAGATCAACCAAATCCTACAAAAATTTAAATCATGAAAATACAAAGTCCATTTGGTCCTAAATTAGGTATTGTTAAAATTCCAAAAAATATTGTCTCCAAAATTAATAAAGAGGTTGATAGTATCTTAAATAATACCTCTAGATCAAAGAAAAGTGATTATTCAAAAAAATTAGTAGGTGAAGTTAAACAAGAATTGGAGATCTCAAAATCCTTCATAAACAAATATTTATCAAAATTTTTAAAAAAAAATATTAAAAAATTTATAAAGAAATCCTCAAATAAAAATTTAAAAAATTTTAAAGTTAAAAATTTTTGGGTAGTTAGACAGTTTAAGAATGAATATAATCCAATTCATTATCATTCTGGTAATTTATCAGGTGTTGGGTATTTAAAAATTCCAAAAAATTTTACAAAAAGCAAAAAAAAATCAAAAACAAATGGAACAATAGATTTTATTCATGGTTCAAAATCTTTCTTAAATAAAAGTATATTTAACCATAAACCTAAAGTTGGAGATATGATAATTTTTCCAAATTATTTAATGCATACTGCTTATCCTTTTAATGTAGAAGGAGAAAGAAGATCATTTTCATTTAATTTAGAAATAGACAAAAATACTTTTGAAAAAATAAATGAATAGAAACCAAAAAAATGTTTTGGGAGAAAATTTAGAAAATTGCTCCAGCGATCCACTTACTGGATGGTATAGGGATGGCTGCTGCAATACTGATGAAAATGATCATGGTGTACATACAGTTTGTGCAAAAGTAACAACTGAATTTTTAGAATGGTGTAAAGAAGCCGGTAATGATCTAATAACACCTCATCCAGAATTTGGTTTCCCTGGATTAAAAGATGGGGACGGTTGGTGTGTTTGTGCAAGTTGGTATGCAAAAGCTGTTGAGGCAGGTAAAGGTTGTCCAATCTATTTAAAAAGTACTCACCAAAATACTCTTAAAATTCTTCCAATAGAAACACTAAAGAAATTTGCTATAGATTTATCTTAATTACATATTACCATATTTTGGACCACCCCCACCTTCTGGAGTAACCCAAGTAATATTTTGTGAAGGTTCTTTAATGTCACAAGTTTTACAATGAATGCAATTTTGAGAATTTATAATAAATTTATTTAAACCATTTTCTTGTTGAACTTCATATACACCTGCTGGACAATATCTTTGAGCAGGTTCATCAAATTTTTCTAGAGTATAGCTTATTGGTAATGATGCATCTTTAAGTTTAAGATGCACAGGTTGATTATCAGCATGATTTGTACCTGTTAAATAAACTGAGCTAGTTTTATCAAACGTAATTACATTATCTGGTTTTGGGTAGTCTATTTTTGGCATTTCACTTGCTAATTTTAATGTCTCATGATCAGCATGTTTATGTTTTAAAGTAAAAGGCATCTTTCCTCTAAATAAAATCTGATCTATTCCTGTAAATATGATTCCTAAAATTAATCCCCAACTAAAACTTGGTTTAACATTTCTTGCTTCATAAAGTTCTTTATACAACCAGCTCTTTTTAAATTTTTCCTCAAAAATAGATAAATCTTTATTATCTTTTAAATGCTCATTAATTGTCTCAGCAGCTATAATTCCACTCTTCATCGCTGTATGTGATCCTTTAATTTTAGGCATATTCAACGTACCTGCGTCACAACCAACAATTAATGCTCCTGGCATAAACATTTTAGGCAAACTTTGAAAACCTCCCTCAATCAATGCTCTTGCGCCATAAGAAATTCTTTTTCCACCTTCAATAATTTTTTTTATCGCTGGATGCGTTTTAAATCTTTGAAATTCATCAAATGGAGATAAATGTGGATTTTTATAATCTAGACCAATCACATAACCAAGAAAGATTTGCTTATTTTCTGCATGGTACATAAAACTTCCACCATAAGTATTGTTATCCAGTGGCCATCCTGCCGTGTGCATTACCATACCTTCATGATGACTTTCTTCTTTTATTTCCCATATTTCTTTAAAACCTATTCCATATTGTTGAGGATCTTTACCTTTATCTAATTCAAATTTTTTAATTAATTGTTTTCCTAAGTGACCTCTACAACCTTCTGCAAATACTGTTACTTTCCCTAAAAGTTCTATACCTGGTTCAAAACTATCTTTTTTATTTCCATCTTTATCAATACCCATATCTTGTGTAGCAACACCTTTTACTGCACCATTTTCATCGTACAATATTTCACTTGCGGGAAAACCTGGAAAAATTTCAACACCTAAAGCTTCTGCTTGTTCTGCGAGCCATCTACATAAATTAGCTAAACTAATAATATAATTTTTGTGATTTTGTTGAACGGACGGTAGTAACCATGTTGGCCAACTTAAAGATTTTGTTTTTCCTAAAAATAAAAATTTTTCTTTTGAAACTTTAGTTTTTATTGGTGAGTTTAAATTTTTCCAATCAGGTAATAATTCATCTAAAGCCCTAGTTTCAAATACATTTCCGCTTAAAATGTGTGCACCTACCTCAGAGGCTTTTTCTAAAAGACAAACATTTAATTCAGAATTGAGTTGTTTTAACTTAATTGCTGTTGATAGGCCTGAAGGACCTCCACCAACAATAACTACATCATATTCCATTGTCTCTCTGGACATAATCTATTTTTTTACAGATTCTATTATTTTTGTATAGTGTTTAATTTGTTCAATTCCTCTAAGAATTGTGGAAGGGCCTCAAAAAGATCAGCTTCAAGACCATAATCAGCTACACTAAATATGGGTGCCTCACCATCTTTATTTATTGCAACAATAATTTTGCTTTCTTTCATTCCAGCCAAATGCTGAATAGCTCCTGAAATACCAACTGCTATATATAAATCTGGAACCACAACCTTACCAGTCTGGCCTACTTGATGATCATTACTGATATATCCAGCGTCGACTGCAGCTCTAGAAGCTCCTATCGCAGCATTCAATTTATCAGCTATAGATGTAATCAATTTAAAATTATCTCCACTTTGCATTCCTCTTCCTCCAGAAATTACAACTCTTGCAGTTCCAAGTTCTGGTCTATCAGATTTAATTTCTTCTCTTTTAACAAATTTTGTATTTCCAAACTCTTCTCCTGGTTCAGCTTTTTCAATTGGAGCTGATCCACCTGAACTTTCGCAAGGATCAAATGAAGTAGGTCTTATTGTAACACATTTTTTTGCATCCTTACTTTTGACAGTTGCAAAAGCGTTTCCAGCATAAATTGGTCTTAAAAATGTATCAGCAGAGATTACTTTAATGATGTCACTTATTTGGGATGTGTCTAAAGCTGCGGCAATTCTTGGCATTAAATTTTTTCCAAATGTATTTGCTGAACAAACAATATGGGAATAATTATCTGCCAACTTAACAATTACAGGTGCAAAATTCTCTGCAACAAAATTTTCATAATATGCTGCCTCGACATGAATAACTTTTTTCACTAAAGGTAATTCTGATAAAGCTTTTGCAGCACCATCACAATTTTGTCCAATAACAATTGCATGAACTTCTGAATCTATCTGTGATGCTGCAGTAACAGCGTTAAGTGTAAAAGGTTTTAATTCTTTATTATTGTGTTCTGCAATTAATAAAACTGACATTTATATTACCTTTGCCTCATTTTTTAATTTTTGAACCAGTTCAGCAACACTAGAAACTTTAATGCCTGCTTTTCTTTTAGGTGGTTCTTCAACCTTAATTTGTTCGATTCTAGGAGAAGTATCTACTCCCAAATCTGACGCATTTAATTGTTCAATTGGTTTTTTCTTAGCTTTCATGATATTAGGTAATGAGGCATATCTTGGCTCATTTAATCTTAAATCGCATGTTACAATTGCTGGAATATTTATTTCAATTGTCTCAAGACCTTCATCAATCTCTCTAGTAACTTCTAATTTTTTATCCTTAATTTCAATCTTTGATGCAAAAGTTGCTTGAGGCCAATTTAAAAGAGCACTTAACATTTGACCTGTTTGATTGCAATCATCATCAATTGCTTGTTTACCCATAAAAACTAAATCTGGTTTTTCTTTTTCAACAATTTTTTGCAATAACTTAGAAACAGCCAAAGGTTCTACAATGCCATCGACCTTGACGAGAATACCTCTATCAGCACCTACTGCTAAAGCTTTACGGACTGTTTCTTGAGCTTTTTCTTCTCCAATACTTACAGCTATCACTTCTGTTGCTTTGCCTGCTTCTTTGATCTTTACAGCTTCTTCTATGGCATTATCATCTGGTGGATTAGTAGACATCTTTACATTATCAGTCACAACACCTGTATTATCCTCTTTAACTCTAACTTGAACGTTGTAATCAATTACTCTTTTTACTGCGACTAAAATTTTCATTAAGCTCTCAATAGTTTATTTTCAGAATCGTATGGGCTTTCTTCAAGAATTGTAGCTTCATACATTTTCCCAAGAATATCAACTTTTAGTTTTTCTCCAACGTTTGCTAAATCAGGTTTAACCATTGCTAGCGCAATTGACTTATCTAATCTGAATCCGTATTCACCACCCGTTGCTCTTCCAACAACTTTATCATCTTTATAAATTGGGTTATTACCTAATACATCTGAGTCTGTTGTGTTATGAATTTCAAGTGTTACTAATTTATTATCAAAACCTTTTTCTCTCCACTTATTTAAAGCTTCAAGACCAATAAAGTTTCCTTTATTTGGGTGAATAAATCTATCTAGACCAGACTCGTATGGTGAATATTCAATTGATAATTCAGTTCCAACAAGTTTGTAAGATTTTTCAACCCTTAAACTATTCATTGCTCTGATTCCAAATGGCTTGATGCCCAAATCTTTGCCCGCTTCCATTAATTTATCAAAAATATGATTTTGATACTCAATCGGATGATGTAATTCCCAGCCTAATTCACCAACAAAATTTACTCTCATTGCATTTACTGGAGCGTATCCTACATTAACATTCTTAGCTGTTAACCATTTGAAATTTTCATTAGAAAAATCATCTTTTGAAACTTTTTGCATTAATTCTCTCGCTTTAGGGCCTGCAACAACTAAAACTCCATTGCTATTAGTAAGGTCCTCAAATATTACTGAGCCATCTGTTGGCATCCACTTTTGAATCCAATCGTGATCTAATCGTAAATTTGCACCTGCAGAAACAAGATAATAACTATTTTCTGCTTCTTTCATAATTGTAAATTCTGAATGCACTCCACCTTTAGTATTCAGTGCATGACATAAATTTATTCTTCCAATTTTTTTTGGAAGCTTATTTGCAACTAAATAATCTAAAAACTCCTCTGCTTTTGGACCTTTAATCCTACATTTAGCAAAAGCTGTCATATCTAGAAGACCAACATTCTTTTTTACGTTTTCACACTCTTTTTTAATTGCATCAAACCACTTTGATCTCCTAAAAGACCAATCATCTTTTTGCTCCATACCATCTGTTGCAAAAAAGTTTGGTCTTTCCCATCCAAATTTTTGTCCAAATACAGCTCCAAGAGCTTTCATTCTTTCATAGCATGGTGAAGTTCTAAGAGGTCTAGCAGCTGGTCTTTCTTCGTCTGGATAGTGAACAATAAAAACATGACTATAAGCTTCTTCATTTTTTGCTTTTAAATAAGATTTGGTCGCATAATTTCCATATCTTCTAGGTTCAACACCAAGCATATCTATTGTTGGCTCCCCATCTACAATCCACTCAGCCAATTGCCAGCCTGCTCCTCCTGCTGCTGTTATTCCAAAACTATGACCTTCATTAATCCAAAAATTTTTTAATCCCCAGGCTGGACCAACTATAGGATTTCCATCAGGTGTATAACAAATTGCTCCATTATAAACTTTTTTAACTCCTACTTCTCCAAAAGCAGGTACACGATGTATTGCACCTTCAATGTGTGGAGCAAGTCTATCTAGATCTTCTTGAAACAACTCATACTCGGAATTTTTTGATGGTCCTTCGACATAACATGCGGGTGCTCCATCTTCATAAGGACCTAAGATTAATCCGCCTGCTTCTTCTCTCATGTACCATCTACTATCACTATCTCTAAGCACTCCCATTTCAGGCAAACCTTCTTTTTTTCTTTTTTGAATTTCTGGATGTGGTTCTGTTACGATGTATTGGTGTTCAACAGGTATAACTGGAATATCTAAACCAACCATTTCTCCAGTTTGTCTTGCAAAATTTCCTGAGCAAGATATTACATGTTCACATTCGATTGAGCCTTTGTCCGTCTCTACTATCCATCCATCTTTAGTTTGCTTCATAGCTAAAACGGTTGTGTTTCTATAAATTTCTGCACCTCTATTTCTTGCACCTGTTGCAAGTGCTTGTGTTAAATCTGCTGGTTGAATATATCCATCTTCTGGATGTTGGATTGCTCCAACTAAATCATCTGTATGACATAAAGGCCAAATTTCTTTTACTTGTTTAGGTGTTAAAAACTTTACATCTACTCCAATCGTTTTAGCTACTCCAGCATATTGGTGATATTCATCCATTCTGTCTTTTGTGCTCGCCAAACGAATATTTGATACAACACTGAACCCAACATTTTTTCCTGTTTCTTCCTCTAATTTTTTATATAAATCGACCGCATATTTATGAAGTTGTCCAACAGAATAACTCATATTAAAAAGAGGTAATAACCCAGCAGCATGCCATGTCGAGCCAGAAGTTAATTCTTTTCTCTCAACTAAAACAACATCTGTCCATCCTTTTTTTGCAAGGTGATAAAGAGCACTAACACCAACTACTCCTCCACCAACAACAACTACTTTTGTTTTAGTTTTCATAAAACGATTCCTACTAAATTTTTATTCATTACGAAACAAAATTGTATTGATGATAATCAAATTGAACTTCCCAACGGAATTGGGCTCGATACCATCGTAGTCAACCAACAGTCTTTTAAGGGGCCGTCCATAGTGTATTTTTCAACCTGCCAATTAAACTTATGATAAATCTTTTCTTGATCAAGAATTGTAACCTCAAATTGAGCCCATTTGTCACTACTGCCAACTTCAGTAATTGTATGACTAATGTGATTTATGAGCATCTGGTATGATCTACCTTTTATCATTTGTTTGAAATTCGGTAGAGGACCTGTGTTTTTTTTATTTTCAGGATGAGCAAATTTCCAAGTTTGTTCTATACCACTATCTTTAAAATAATCATCGTTTTTCATCAATCCAGTAAGTTGAATTTGAATTACTTCTTTTGGTTTAATTGAGCTACTTGGATTAATTAAATCTGCTTTAAGACTAGCAGTGCCTAAAAAATAAAATAAAATAAAATTAAACGCTAAGAGCAGTCTTTTTGACGTCTTCAAGGAATTGTTTTCGCTTTTCTTCACTTACAAATGGTACAGCAAAGTATCTTCTGTAATTAATATTATAAATGCCGCACATATGAAAAACCCCTCTTTTAAGTCTTCTGATTGGTAGATTTAAAAAAAAAGTTGTGATTGCTAATCTTGGTGAGCCATAAGTGCAAAAAATAATTGCTTTTTTATCCTTAAGGTTTCCAATTGGATAACCATAGTTTCCCCAAAGTTGTTTAAACTTAAAAGCCCAAGGTGGTGCTAATACTTTATCTATCCATCCTTCTACAATTGCAGGCATTCTAAAATTCCAAATAGGAGCGATCAAAACAATAATATCAGAAGCATCTATTCTTTTTCTATGATCTAATACCGTGGTATCAGGTTCTTCACCTGCAAAAACTGGATTAAATTTTTCTTTATATAGGTCAACTGAGTCAATCGAATGACCTTTTTCTTTTGCTGCGTTTATAAAAGTATTTCTTATAGAAGCGTTAAATGATTTATCATTATAGTGACCATATATAAGAAATATTTTTTTCATGAGAATTTCATATTACTAAAATGCCACATTTAAAACTAATAAATAATTTATAAATAACCAATATGATCAATTACATAGTTGTTGAAGGCTCACATAAAAATCCAAATGAAATGAGCACTATCGATAAAAAAACTAAAAAAGAATATGGGCCCTTCACTGATAAAAATGAAGCTGAAGCGGTAGCTAAATCTTTAATACAAAAAAATATTGATGATTTTTATCACCGTGCGTGGGTGATAACAAAAAACTAAATTATTCTTGAAGTACTGGAAAAGCTTGTCTGATTTTTAAAAAATGTTTCTGATATTCCATTTTTGTACATTTATTTTCAACATACTCTATATTTTTTGACTCAACTAATAATCTTGCCTCTTCACTACGAATACCAAGTTGTAACCACAAAACTTTACCCCCAATTTTTATTGTATCCTTAGCAATATCTAAAGCTTCTTTAGAGGGTCTAAATACATCAACGATGTCAACTTGTTCTTTAATATCTGTAATTTTTTCAAAAACTTTTTCTCCCAAAATTTTTTGACCTTTGGCTTTAGGATTTATGGGAAAAACTTTAAATCCATACTTTTGCATATACTTCATTACAATAGTCGATGCTTTAGTTGGATCATTGCTAACTCCAATCATTGCAATTTTTTTATATTTAGAAAGGATTTCTTTTATTTCACTCATTAATTATTCATAATTTCTTTTTCACAAAATATTTTAGCTTCTTCTATAGTCATTGGTTTATCTAACTTTTGGCTGCCAGCAATACATGCATCAATAGCTCTTTTAAAGTTATGATCCCTAAAAGTGAAAACAAAATAAAGTCCTAAAATAATTAAAATGATAGTTATAATATTTTTCATTTTCATTTATTTTTCCATTTTGGTTTTCGTTTTTCTAAAAAAGCTGAAATCCCTTCTTTTGCATCCATTGCCATCATATTAAGAGTCATCATCTTGCTAGTATAAGCATATGCTTTCTTTAATGGCATCTCTAATTGTTTATAAAAAGCCTGCTTTCCAATTTTAATTGTAAGATTAGATTTAGAGGCTATTTTTTTTGCTACTTTAAGAACTTCAATATTTAATCTAGATTTTGTAAAACAATCATTAATTAAACCAATTTCTTTTGCATAATTTGCTTTAATTGGTTCTCCTGTTAACAGCATTTTCATCATAGGTTTTCTATTAATTTTTCTGCTCACAGCAACCATTGGAGTACTACAAAACAATCCTATATTTACGCCAGGAGTAGCAAACAAAGCATCATTTGTGCTATAGGCTAAATCACAACTTGCAACTAATTGACATCCAGCAGCATAAGCAGCACCATGTACTTTTGCTATCACTGGTTTTCTGCCTTCAACTATTTGAAGCATCAATTTTGAGCAGAGATTAAATAATTTTTGATATTTATTTCTTACTTTTAAATGTTTAACTTCTTTAAGGTTATGTCCAGCACTAAAACCTTTGCCAGATCCTTCAAGAATAATTACTTTTGTTTTTTTTTCTTTATCAAGGTTTTTAAAGACTTTAATTAAATCATTTAAATTTTTAAATGATAATGAGTTGTATGTTTTAGGCTCATCAATTGTAATGATAGATATTCCACCAGATAAATTTTTAACTTTTATATTCATTAAAAATTCTATTTAAGCTTTCCTTCTTCTCTCATTTTTGCTCTAATTTTAGTGGCAGAAATTTTCTGTATCTCTTCAGGTAATATAATCTCTTCGATTTTATAACCAACGCCTCTGCCATAGCAGATATTTGTAATATTAGGTACTAACATGATTTTGAATCTTCCCTCAAATTCTGGATTAAGTCTATCCTCAATATTTCTTTTTACTGTTTCAAAATCAAAAGGATTGTCATCAACTCCCTGTACATCTCTAATTTGAATACAAACTTGACCTGTTTTTTTTACAATTTCTTTGAATAAAGTATAATGGCCATCATGAAATGGTTGCCATCTTCCTAACATTTGTGCTGTTGGTTTTTTATTGTCCCATTTGTAAGCCATTATTTAATCTCCATATATATTTTTGGTGCCCAGTTTTTAGCATCTTGAGTAGTAACATGAAAGTCATACTTATCTGGTTTAACAAACATCTTATTAGTATCATCAAATCTTCCTGCTTTTATAGTATCTACCCAAACTATATAATCTGCTGGAAATAAACTTCTTGCTTCAGGTGTTGGGCAAATAAAATCTGCAATAACATAACTTCCGTCTTGTTTCATCTTAATTGCAAAATCGGCCATTCTTTTTGATTGTCTTTTTCTACCTTCTTTAGAAAAGTCCCAATCATTAGCTTCTTTTCTAACTTCATCTGCATTTAATCTTTTTGCTTCTAACATTGGAGCTAGTTCGTTTGCTAAAGTTGTTTTACCAGATCCAGGTAAACCCATAATTAAAATAATCTTCATATCAAACTATTTGCTACCCATTTATGAAATTGATGAGTGGGTTGATCCATTATAGGTGAAAAATTTCCACCATTATAAACCGGAGAGTTTCTTCCCTCTTGCATTCCTTCAATTGCATTTATATCCTCTAACATAACATCTTTCCAAAATCTTGAATTTTCTTTTCTTAATTCTTTTAACTCATCTCCATTAGCACTTTCATTCCCAATATAATACATTTGCATATGTTCTTTTGTTTTATTCATTGCTAAAGGTTCTAGCCAAAAAACATAAAAGTGATCTATATGTAGACCTATCATTACATTTGGAAATAAAGCAATATACTCAGAATTTTTTAACATACCTTTGTCCCAATTAGGAAAAGTATTAAATTTTTTATTTCCTTTCATAGGTTGTTCATATTTTTTACTTCCTTGTCCTGCAAATCTATTTGGTAATCCTTGAATATGATAATGATCATCAATATTTGAAACTTTATTTAATTCTGGATGAATTGTTGGTAAATGATAACTCTCACAATAATTTTCGATTGCAAATTTCCAATTACATTTTACGTCTAAATTAAAATAACCATAATCATTTGAATGGACTAAAGATTTATAATCTCCTCTATTTATAAACTTAGACCATCTATTTTCTAAAGGTTGAATATATTCATCAAATTCAATTTCATTTGAATTAATATTTACAAAAATTATATCCATCCAAACTTTAGTTTTAACCTCTTTTAAGTTACTTTTTGTCTTATCAAAATTTTCTGACTGATGATTATTCAAGCCTCCAATGTGCGGTGTTGCTATAAGTTTACCATTAAAATCATAGGACCAAGAATGATAAGGACATCTAATTACATTTTTTAAGCTACACTGTTTGTCTAAAAGTTTAAAACCTCTGTGACTACAAACATTATGAAATACTCTTATTTTCATATTTTTATCTCTAATTAAAATTAATGGAATCCCGAGTAGATTGTGTGGTTTAGCATCTCCTGGATTAGGAATTGAGCTTGCTACCCCAATCACAGTCCATTTATTTAAAAATATCCTCTCTTTTTCATAAGCTAAATAGTCATCATTTGTATAACATTCGTTTGGTAAGCCATTCGCATACTCTATCGGCTTATTAACATCTTTGAGTTTCTCTATATCTAGTATTTTAGATAGGGGTAAATTTTTGAGATTTTTGTCCACAAAAAAAATTATCATGAGCATATTTTTTGGCAACAAATTTCGCCACACCCATAAATGAATTTCTTTGACAGCTTTTTCAAAAAAGATAAAGATCTTAAAATGAAATTTTCTTTGGAAATTGGACCTCAAACTAATCTTGATACAGTTCCTCAGGTAAATGACGTTTACATCACTATGTTACCAGGAGGAGATTATAAAGAGACGGCTCAACAAGCAGTTGAGTTAGTAAAAAGAGGCTACAATCCAGTGCCCCATTTTCCAGCAAGATCTATGCAGGATGAAAAGCAACTAAAAGATTATGTTTCTAGATGCAAAGATGGAGGTGTTAAGCAGGTTTTGGTAATTGGTGGTGGTAGAGAACCAATGGGAAAATTTGACAGCTCCTTCCAACTTTTGGAGACTGGTTATTTTGAGAAGATGACAATAGGAATTGCTGGACACCCCGAGGGGAGTCCTGATATATCCGATTCAAATTTAGAAAAAGCTATGAAAGATAAAAAGCCTTATGCTGATTATATAGTAACTCAATGGTTATTAGATCCTCAGCCTATCATTGATTTTATTTCTAAACAAAGCGTACCAGTGCATGTGGGAATTACTGGGCCTCTAAAAATATCAAGCTTAATTAAGTTTGCTAATATTGTTGGAGCAAAAAATTCCTTAAATTTTCTTAAATCTAATTTTACTAAGGCGTTAGATTTATTAAAACCTAGAGACCCTAATGATCTAATTGGGAAAGTTAAATCGCATACTGATTTCTTCCACATTTATACATTCGGCGGCTTGAAGGAAACTAACAAGTGGTTGAAGGAGAATGGTTATGTCTAAAGAATTTGACTATACTAAACTAAAACATGTTACTTCAGTTGATCAATCAGATCGAGAAGTACCATACAATTTAAGACAAAGTGGGCCAACAAAAGTTGAGATGCTAATTTCAACAAGAGTAAGAAAATCACCTTATTGGCACTTATCAATGCAAGCAGGTTGCTGGAGAGCTACTGTTTACAATCGTATTTATCATCCAAGAGGATATGTAAAACCAGAAGATGGTGGAGCGATGGTTGAATATGATGCAATTGTAAATCATGTTACAATGTGGAACGTTGCTGTCGAGAGACAAATAAGAGTAAAAGGTCCGGATGCAGAAAAATTTACAGATTACGTTATAACAAGAGATGCAACTAAAATTTCACCAATGAGAGCAAGATATGTAATTTTATGTAATGCTTATGGTGGAGTTTTAAATGATCCAATTCTTCTTAGAATTTCTAAAGATGAATTTTGGTTTTCGTTATCAGACTCTGACATCGGAATGTATTTACAAGGTGTTAATGCTGATGGAAGATTTAATTGTACAATCGAAGAAATTGATGCTTGCCCTGTACAGATCCAAGGTCCAAAATCAAAAGCTTTAATGAAAGATTTATGTGGAGATCAAGTTGATTTTGACAATATGCCTTTTTATGGTTTGGCAGAAGTTAAAGTTGGAGGAAGAAGTTGCGTAATTTCTCAGTCTGGTTTCTCTGGTGAAGCTGGATATGAAATTTATTTAAGAAACGCCACTTTGTATGCTGAAGATATGTGGAATGCAGTTCTTGAAGCTGGAAAAAAACATAAGCTTATGGTTATTGCTCCTGCTCACCATAGAAGAATTCAGGCTGGTATTCTTTCATGGGGACAAGACATGGATATGCAGCATAATCCTTATCAATGTAATTTAGGTTACCAAGTTTCATTATCTGGTAAAGGTGAATGGAATAAAAAATCTGACTATGTTGGTAAAGCTGCATTAGAAAAAATGGGCAAAGAACTTAAGAGTGGAAAAAAACCTTATAAGCTTCAACTAGTTGGTCTTGAATTAGGTGGAAAACCAATTGAAGACTATGCTCCAGACTTTTGGTTAATATCAAATGAAGGTGGTGGAGACCCAGTTGGTTTTGTTACTTCTCCTTGGTACCACCCAGAAAAGAAAACAAATATTGCAATGGGATATGTGCCTTTTGATGGAACACTCAATGCGAATGGTTTTCCTAAAGGTAAAGTTGGAACTAAATTTAAAGTTCATTTACCTGAAAAATACTCAGAAACTCAAGGTAAACCTGTGGATGCTGTGGTAGTTGATATTCCATTTAAAGAATCTTTTAATGCAAACACAAGAGAAGTTGTAAAAGGTTAATTCATATTAATTGAGGGGGTATAAAGCCCCCTCAAAATTTCTTAATGTCCAGTTTCTTAATTGCAATTTGCATTCTAATAGCTATTGCTTTATTAATATTTCCACTATTTGTATCTTATAAAGATCAAAAAAATAAAAAAAAATAAATGTTTGGTGAATTTCTTAATATAATATTTAAATCTATTAAATTAGACAAAACTCTTTATAGCGATAATAAAAATTTTGGTGACGCATCAATATATTTTGCTGGATTAATAATGATTTTAGATGGAATGGCTGGAGCGGTTGCAGCTAACACTATCATTAAAACTGCTGTAGCTATGTCAGGACTAACGGCAATTCTAACATGGTTCATATGGGCGATATTTATTTTTGTGATTGGAGTAAAACTCTTTCCAGACAAACAAACCAAGGTTTCATTCAAAAAAGTTTTAACAGCAGTAGGCTTTGCACATGCTCCAGGTTTATTAAGATTTTTTGCAATTACACCTGATTTAATGGTGCCAATTATTTTCTTAACACAATTTTGGATTTTTGCTGCATTGATAATATCAACTAAACAAATTTTAAATTTAAAATCTAATTTAAAATCTTTTGGAATTGTGTTTTTATCTTTTTTAATAATAGCTTTTTTATCTATTTCTTTTGTTATGAGTAGAATGGATACAATGCCTATTAATCATATTTAAATAGGAAATATCGTTTTTGATAATCTACAGGATTTACAAATTTTAAAACCAGTAAGTATTAGATTTTGGGAAACGCTTTCGTGCTCAGTTTTACATTCATCACAAATATCATTTAAATCTTTTAAATCTTTTTCTTTAATGTCATCTTCATCAATCATTGTCTGTCAATCCTGCTCCAGCCGCTCCTTTTTTTAAACTTTCTGTTTCTTCTACAAATGTATTTTCTGACAATTTATAAAGTTTTTTCCACTCTTTTTCTGTAAAGGAATCTTTATTTTCTAAAAAAATAATTTCAACTTTTTTTGCTACCGAAGGAAATTCTTTTTTTTTTAAATTTGATAAAATATTTAGATTAAAGTTTAATATAAATGTATTATTTTCAAATCTAAATAATATCTTTTTTCCAATTATATTTGAACATCTGCTTAAGAAAGGTAAAAGCAATATTGGATACTTTATTTTTTTAAAATTAATCTTTTTTAAAATTTCTAACGTTTTAATTTGATCTAAAATACTTACACCTAAAAAAATTGGACAAAAAAATAACTTTTTTGGTTTATTGTTTTTTTTTATAATTGATAAATTTTCAAATTTTTTTTTATTTATTAAGCTATAGTATTGATTTAAATTTTTTATTCCCGGAAGACCAAACAATTCAAGTAGTCTAACTCCTTTAGCAACTTCTTCTGCTATACCCCATGAAAATCCAACAGCACGGCTAGCTCTTTTTGATGTGGTCTCAATTTCACTCAATGATTTCATAATTTATTTATTTAATTATAGACCCATTGTTCATCAAAATATTTTAGTTCATTTGGAAGCGGTGCTCCTTGAAACATACATATTCTAAGCCATTTATCAGATCTCGGATCAAACTTTAAAGCACCAAAAAAAGATAATTTTAATCTCAACATATCAATAGGAACTAAACTCTCACTTATAGTGTTGTCTTGAATTTCAGAGTAAGGAAATTTTTCAATAATAAAAGCTCTTCTAATTACATGTCTTAATTCTGAATTATCAAACAAAAATTTATTCATTTTTAAAGATTTATTTTTTGATAATAATTTATTGTATAATTTTTTAATATCTCTAGCTATTGCAAGGGGCTGTTCTAATTCTGAGCCTTCTTCCTCGAAACGATCTGCAAGTCTAGGTTCTTCTTTATTTTTTGATATAAACCAAAATTTTTTATAATTTTTCTTTTGTTCAAAATCAATATTCAAAATATTTGAATATTTTTTTTCTATAATCGACCTTAAATCACCCACTGTACGATCAGAAGGAATATCAAAATACTTATCTTCGTCAGAGCTCATTTCTCTAATAAGAGGTTGAACGATTTCACCAAATGGTTCCATCATTAAAGATACAATATATTCTATACATTCATCGCAAGTTTCTTTTTCTAGCCATAGATAAAGTGAGTTAAAAGGATGTTCCTTTTGAAAATTAAATTCATTTTCAATAAAGTTGAGAAATTTTCTGACATCTTTTAATAGATACTTTATTTTGTAAAGCTGGTATTCACTTTCTGTATTCCAGCTAGTAATATTTTTAATTGATTTTCTAACACACTCTTTAAACAAATTAATCTCTTTGCTATTAACTTTTTTTAATTCTCTTATTTCTTTTAAAGCTGTTTCTCTACAAAGAATCCAATTATTTAATAATGTAGGATGATTAACAATAAATGGTGCCATACCTAAACCTGTTGAGTTTCCTATTCCAAGATTCTTACAAATTTTTGGATCTAAATTAACTGCTGTTTTAGGATTCTTATTTTTTGCAACATGATTAACTTGATCGAAAGTAAACTGCCTGACTAAATAAACTAACATCATCTCTAATCTAAAAGGTCCATTAATTTCTTCTCTATCTTTAATTCTAAAACGATCTGCTAATCCAAATTTACCTGATCCGTAAACTGCTGTTGTCCTATAAAGATACCCTACTTTTTCTAATAAATCTGAATTTGGTTGTAATCCTTTACTTAAACTTTCAACAACGTGATCAAAAATTCTAACTGACTTATTGGCTCTTGATAAAGTTAATTCTTTATAAGACAATCTTCCAACTTCTTGTTTTGGAACTTCGTTTTTTAGTCTTTGAATATCTTTTTTTGTTGGAATACCATCATGAAGAGTAAATGCAGCATCCCATTTAGTTGCTATTACCCTATCTGATCTTTCTTCATCATTGATCTTATTTGCAAAACAAATCAACGAATAAACTCTATCTTTTTTTGTGAAAGAATAAACTGCTATACCATATCCATTTTCGTCTAAATTAAATAAATCTTTTTTATATTCCCAATCTTTGAATTCACTCAAGAAACTTCTTAGGAAAGATAAACGAGATTGATGAAAAGAACCAAGTCTTGAAAGTTTCATTATTATATTGGGATCTCTTAATTTTATATTCATATCTAAATTGTTTTATAAAAATTATACCAATTATTACCAAGTATCCCATTGGTCTCAGTTTCTGAAAAACCTACTTTTTTAAGTTCTTTCTCTAAATTTTTAAAACCTCTAGCATCTTCAAACCATTGGGGCTGTTTAGGAAAGCCAGGTTTATTTTTGGAACCTTCCCCGTAATTTTTACTTTTAGACCATGTTCCATTTCTCATCCATTCAACAATTTCATCAGGCTGGTTTAAGCAAAGATCTGAACCAATACCAATATTATTTACATTCATAATCTCTGCAGTTCTTGCTACCATTTCACAAAAACTAACGATAGAACAATTTGTATTATCTTTTAAATGATGTGGGTAAAGTGATAAACCCAAAATCCCACCACTATCACTTAAAGTTTTTAAAAGTTCAGAAGATTTATTTCTTTTAGCTGCATGCCAAAATGATGGGTTCGCATGCGTAATTGCTATAGGTTTTTCACTAATTTCAATTGCATCAAAAGTACTTTTTTCAGCAGAGTGAGACATATCAACTACAACTCCAACTCTATTCATTTCTTTAATAACTTCACGACCAAAATTAGTTACACCACTATCAATTTTTTCATAACAACCAGTAGCTAGCAATGATTGATTATTATAAGTTAATTGCATGAACCTACATCCTAACTCATGTACTTTTTCAACTAAATTAATATCATCCTCTATAGGTGAGCAGTTTTGAAAACCGAAGAAAATAGCAGTTTTGTTTTCTTTATTTGCTTTTTCAATATCTTTAAAATCTTTGCCTAAAAAAATTAAATCTGAATTATCTTTAAATAAATCTTCCCATTTTTGAATTTCTGTTAAAAGCTCGTTGAAATCTTCATGATATACAATCGTTACATGAACAGCATCTAGGCCTGCTTCTCTATTAATCTCAAAAACTTTTCTTGACCACTTACAATACTGAAGATTATCTATTTTAAATTTCATTTTGGTAAATAATTTTAAACCATACCAATATGTATTTTTAAATACTATTTATTTTATTGAAATTCTAAATTAATTTTGAAATAAAGATCTTGCTTGAAAAGCATGAAAAAGATTAAGAATATTAAAGTTGCAATTGTAATGGGAAGTCAATCTGACTTCAAAACAATGCAATTATCAGTGAAAATTCTCAAAAAAATGCGAATAAAATATGAGACTAAAATTATTTCAGCTCATCGTACACCTAAAAGGATGTATGAATTCGCTATTACAGCAGCAAAAAATAATATTGGAGTAATTATTGCTGGAGCTGGAGGTTCAGCACACCTTCCAGGCATGCTTTCTGCTCTTACTTCTATCCCAGTTTTAGGAGTTCCAATAGAAAGTAAAAAACTAAAAGGGCTTGATAGCTTGTTATCTATAGCACAGATGCCAAAAGGTATTCCCGTGGGAACCTTGGCAATAGGAGATGATGGAGCAATAAATGCTGCGTTATTAGCATCCGCCATTATTGCAAATTATGATCCAATGGTTAAAAAAAAATTAAACAATTGGAGATTATCACAAACAAAATCTATAAAAAAAAATCCTAAATAAAATCATGTCAAAAATTAACCTTGGTATAATTGGTGGAGGTCAATTAGGAAGTATGTTGTCTGTAGCAGCAAAAAAACTTAACATTAAAACAACAATATTCTGTGACGATATAAATGCTCCTGCACAAAATTTTTGTGATGAATTTATATCTGGAGATTATAATGACAATAAAAAAATTCTTGAGTTTGTTAAAAAAGTTAATGTTATTACTTATGAATTTGAAAATATTCCCTATGAAACACTTAATGAAATGAACAAATTAGTATCTGTTTTACCAAAACCGTCAGTTAATAGACTTATTCAGCATAGATTAGCTGAAAAAGATTTTATAAACAAACTCAACATAAGAACAACTAGATATGTATCAATAGAAAAAAAAACAGATTTAGATACTTTGGAAGATTTTTTACCGGGTATCTTAAAAACTACTACTATGGGTTATGATGGAAAGGGGCAATATCCAATTCAAAAAATTGAAGATATAGAAACAATGAATGTGGATTTTTCAAAAGAATACATTCTTGAAAAATTAGTTAAATTAAAAAAGGAAATTTCTGTTGTCTTAACAAGATTTGGTATTAATAATTTTCAAGTTTATGAACCAATTGAAAATACTCATCAAAACCAAATTTTAAAGCATTCAAAAATTCCTGCTGATGTGAGTAAAAAAATATCAGAACAAGCAAAAGAATGGGCTACTCGAATAGCAGAAGAATTGAAATATATTGGAACTTTGTGTGTGGAATTTTTTATTGACAGAAATGAAAACCTTTATGTTAATGAGATTGCACCAAGAGTTCATAATTCTGGCCATCTAACAATTAACGCTTATAACATTAGTCAATTTGAAAATCATGTTAGAGCTGTATGTTCTCTTGAAAAAGTACCATTAAAAAAATTATCAAATGCTGAAATGATAAATTTAATTGGCAATCAAATTGAACCTTATAGACAAAACTTAAATTTAAAAGAAAACGAATTTTTCTTTGATTATTTAAAGAAAGAGATTAAGGAAAAAAGAAAAATGGGTCACATAACTACTTTAATATAAATGATAGAATTAATTGAAGGAAATTTTGACAACCCAGAGGTAAATGAACTCTTAAAAAAACATTTTGTTGAATTAAGAGCGGCATCTCCAGAGGGGAGCGCTCATGTCTTAGATATTCATGGATTAAAAATTTCATCAATTAAATTTTGGAGCTTATGGGAAGATAAAAAATTAATTGGTTGTGGAGCATTAAAATTTTTAGAAAAGGGACACGGAGAATTTAAATCAATAAGAGTTCATGATAATTATAGAAAAAAAGGAAATGGAATAAAAATCATTAAGCACTTGATAGAAGAAGCAAAAAAATTAGATATAAAAAGACTGAGTATTGAAACTGGTGCTGGAAAATTTTTTAAACCTGCTAGAAAGTTATTTAAAGAGTGTGATTTCAAAGAGTGTAAACCATTTGCTCATTATAAAGAGGATATTAACTCTATGTACTTTACAAGGCTTATAGACACAAATTTGAAATAAAATGCAGAATAATGATCAATTTTGTTGACAAAACTCAATTAATTATAAAGAAAGCTCGAATTACTTAATTTTAAGTAATAATTAAATAAAACGTAATAATAAGAAGAAAAAATATGAGTCTACAAGGAAAAGTAAAGTGGTTCAATCCAACCAAAGGCTTTGGTTTTATTGAAAGAGAAGATAAAGAAAAAGATGTTTTTGTTCATGTTTCAGCGGTTAGAGATGCTGGTATGAACGGTTTAGATGAGGGTCAAGCTTTGACTTTCGATGTTGAAGATGGTCCAAAAGGTCCTTCAGCAGTTAACTTAAAAACTGCATAATTTTCATAATCATACTTATTGGCTATAAATTTAATTAATTCGAAAGTTCATTAAGAATTTATTTATTTTTATAGCCAATAATCTATTCTTTTAACTTTATGAGTAAAAGAAAAATTACGAAGTTAAATCAATTAAAATTTAAACCCTTTAACAAATATGGCAAACCTATCAAAGGCTGGTCTTGGCATAAAATTAGCTTTGATAAAAAAACAAATTTTGGAACTTATATCTCAAAATTAGAGCCAGGAACCAAAACCCCTCTGCATGTTCATACAGGTCATGAAGAATTTTTAATTTTAGCTGGCGAGTTAATTGACTCCGATAAAACTATTTTTAAAAAAGGAGATTTTATTTCTTACAAACCTAATAGTATTCATTCATCTTATACAAAAAAAGGTTGTTTAATTTTAACTTTTATGAGAGGACACAATAATCAAATAAGAAAAAGATAATTCAATATGATTGGTATATTAGGAGGAATGGGAACCCAAGCAGGATTAGATTTTTGTAATAAACTTGCTATTTTATATAGAGGTAAAATAGATCAGCAATACCCCTTATTTTTACTTTATAATAAATCAAATATACCTGGACGACCGGAGTCTATTGGAGTTCAAACTAAAAAACTAACTAACCGATTTATAAACAAAAAAAGTAAAAAAAAATATTTATCAGTTTTAAAAAGTTTAATAAATGGTTGCCGCGTTTTAAAAAAAAGTAAATGTAAATTTATAGTTATACCATGTAATACTGCCCATTATTGGTATGACGATTTGGCTAAAAAAATTAATTTGCCAATAATTAATATGCCAGAAGAAGTTTTTAAATTTACAAAAAAAAATTGTAAAGAAAAATCATCTATAGGTTTGCTTGCAACAGAAGGAACACTAAATACTGGAGTATATAACAGGTTTTTTGATAAGAAATATAAATTAATATATCCTAATAAAAATTTTCAAAAAAATTCTGTTAATAAAGCTATCAAATTAGTTAAAATGGGAAATGTCAAAGCAGCAAATAAAATTATAAGACCAGCGATAAATGATTTAATCAAAAAAAAATGTAAAAAAATTATCTTGGGTTGCACTGAATTACCAATAGCAATTTTTGCTTATAAATCTTTTAAACAAATTAAGACATCAAAAATATTTCTAGATCCAAATCTTATATTAGCTCATGCAGCTATGAAAAAATATAAAAGATAATAGATGAAATCAAAAAAAAAACCTTATATTCTATTTGTTGCTGAAGTTATTTATTTAAATATCTGTGAAATCAAAAAAAAAAATTTAAATTTTTCAAATATTGATGCAGTTGAAAATTTTATTGGTTCAGAGGTTTATCAAGAAATAAGTAGTGGTAAGTTTCATGATAATTGGTTCAAAGAATTATCAAAAAATGATTTTGTTGATCCAGAAACTAAAGAAAAAATTCCTGAAGAAACATTAAATTTGCTGAAAGTTCAAAAAGATATGATGATTAAACAATTGATTCAATTTCCTAATTTATATTACGCAAAAAGTCATTTTCCACTTGAAATTTCACAACGCGCATTTGATCATTTATGGAGGATGTGTGAAAGCTACGAATTATGGTGTAAGGAAACTAAACAGCCAAATTTGATAATTTTAGATATTATTGATTGATCGGACCTAAAATCTTATTGGTACTTTCAATATTTTTTTTGACTAAAATATGAAACTCTTCACTCTCTAAGGTTTCTTTTTGAATATTTTTTTGATCGTTTAATGTAATTTCCTTAATATTTTCTAATGGAGTTTTCCCAGTATAAGCTGTGATCATTTGATTTGATCCATAGGATAGACTTGCTTGAAAAACATTTCCAGTGGTTGATAAGGTATATGCTGGTCCCAACATGGCTGTTGGAGAAGTGCAAGCACTCAAAAAACTTAAAATAAATAATCCTAAAAATATTTTTTTACCCTTCATTAACAATTACCCTATACTTATAAAAATACAACTCAAGCTAGAATTTAATAGCTTATTTTATTCAATAAATTAAACTAAATTTAGCCTTCTAATGTAAGAATAAAATTTTTATAAAACCTGAAATGGTCAGAATTTTTCCACTCATATTTATACTACTTTGGTCTTCAGCTTTCATAACTACAAAGCCAATAGTAGATAATAGTGATCCTTTTGCAGCTTTAGCATTTAGATTTTTTTTTGTAGCATTAGGATTTTATTTATTTTCACTTTATTTAAATCATTCAATTATTATTAAGCAAAAAAATTTAATTGAATCTGTTTTAAGTGGAGTTCTTTTTCATGGTTTTTATCTAGGTGGAGTATTTTATTCTATCTCAATTGGCATGCCAACCGGCATTGCTGCTTTAATAGTTACATTGCAGCCTATTTTAACTAACGTATTAAGTGGACCAATACTAAATGAAAAAGTAAATACAAAACAATGGATTGGGGCTTTACTCGGTTTTATGGGTGCAGCATTAGTTTTAGGTTTAGATGTGGGTTTAAAAATCCCTTTTTTAGGATTGCTAGCAACAATTGTAGCATTAATTGCTATTACAACATCAACCATTTGGCAAAAAAAATTAAGTAATAATTTATCTTTACCAGTAAGTAATTTTTATCAAGCTGTCGGTGGTTGTTTGTTTCATGTGGTGGTGACAATATTCTTCACTGATCCATATATTGATTTCACTAAAACTTTCTTTATTGCTATGAGTCATCAAATATTTTTAGTATCATTTGGAGCTTTTACAATACTGATGTTTTTAATAAAAAAAAATTCTGCAAGTAAAACCGTTTCTATTTTTTTTCTTATTCCAGCTACATCTGCTTTTATGGCTTGGCTTTTTTTAAATGAAAGTTTAACAAATTTAGATCTTTTAGGTTTTATGATTGCTTCAATAGGAGTTTATATTGCTACACGAGATTAAGAATTTTCAAATTGATTTAAAACCAAATTCTAAAGATGCATCTGTAATGGAGTGATACAATGACTCACCAAAGCTTCTTAAAGCAAACAATCTTGCTCTATAAGGATTATTTTCAATCATATCTACAGTAAAAGCAATTCCGTTGTAAGTAGAATTTATTGAATTATTTTTTTCTAGAGTATTGAAATTAAAAGGACAGCCTTTCTTTAAAACTTCTTTTACATCTTTTCCTTCGATTTCAATTATAGCTTTTGAATGAGATAAATCAGTTACAGCAAAATCCGTTTCTTTTAAATTTTGCAAGATATTTTTAAGAAGATCTTTTTTTGTTGAAACCAAAAGCCAATTCTTTGGTCCATTCCATAATATTCTTGTATCATTATTGCTAACTACACTTAATGGTTCATCTTTTAGTTTTAAATTATCGATATTTATACTCTCAATTGAAACTTTAGAATTTTTATAATGAACTATTTGAATTATTAATAAATTTTTTATTTCTGAAATCTTTAAGAGATCATTTTCATTTTTACCCTCATGATCACCAAATTGGCCTAATGAATGAACATTTGCTAAAGCTGAAATGGAACTCATGATCTTACCCTTTCACCTTTTGGATCAACATAGTGTGAGGAAACTATCTCGACAGGAATTACTTTATTTTTAAGTGGAGACATTACGAATAATTTTTCACCAATCATATTCTTTCCATCTTTAAGTATCGCTAAAGAAAATGGATTATCATATTCAACACTCCAACAAGAAGCTGAAATATAACCTAATTTTGGATTTGGTAACGGCGCGTTGGAATCTTTCACTAAATGAGATCCTTCAGGAATACTTGTTTTTTTATCTAAAGGAACGACACCAACAACTTTTTGTCTATCTATAGCTGTGAATGCTGCTCTAGTTAAAGATCGTTTTCCAATAAAATCTTTCTTTTTACTTAACAACCCTTCAAGAGAATTATCATAAGGTATTGTTCTTCCATCGAGTTCAGATCCTGCTACGTGACCCATTTCTATTCTAAGAGTTGATAATGCCTCTGTTCCATATGGTTGGATTTTAAATTCTTGACCAAGTTCCATGATTTTTTCCCACATAAAGTTACCATTATCTGACTCAACATTAACTTCGTAAGCAAGTTCACCTGAAAATGAAATTCTAAAAATTCTAGCTTTTACTCCAAATAAATCTCCTTCCATAAAGCCCATAAAAGGTAATCCCTCCTTAGAAACATCATTATTTGGAAATAATTTTTGTAGTAAATCTCTTGATTTTGGTCCAGCTATTGCAGCACCAGCCCATTGTTCTGTGGTTGAAACAACATTTACATTTAGTTCTGGCCATACTAATTGTAAATAATATTCTAAATGCGATAGAACATTAGCTGCTTGGGCAGTGGTTGTTGTCATATGATAATGATTTTCAGAAATTCTAGTTGTTGTTCCATCATCCATAACTATACCATCCTCTCGTAACATCACTCCATACCTTGCTTTTCCCACCGGTAACTTTAACCATGCGTTTGTGTATACTCTATTTAGTAATTCTGCTGCATCCGGACCTTTAATATCTATTTTACCTAATGTTGTTACATCACAAACTCCTACATTTGTTCTCACATTCTTTGCTTCTCTTTTTGATGCCTCAAATAAATTTTCATTTCCTTGTTTGTAATATCTTGGTCTTAACCAAACTCCTGCATCAACAAATATAGCGTTATTTTTTTCATGCCATAAATGCATTGGAGATTTTCTTGTTGGCTTTGAATGTTTTCCAACCTCCCTACCAACAATCGCGCCTATCGAGACTGGTGTATATGGAGGTCTAAAAGTAGTATGGCCAACATTTGGTACTACTTTATTCTCAATTTTAGATACTAATTGCAAACCATTAAGGTTACTTGTTTTACCCTGGTCTGTTGCCATACCAAGAGTGGTATATCTTTTTACATGTTCAATTGATCTATAGCCTTCTTTAAGAGCTATCTCAACATCAGATACTGCAACATCATTTTGAAAATCTAAAAATCGTTTGTAACTTTTTCCTTTTGGTAATGGTACACACCAAAATTTGTCATGAACAGTTGATTTTTTTTCAACAACATTTGGAAAAGAAATCTTATTATCACTTTTAGTAATTTTTTTTGATAATTTATGACCAATTTCTAATGAACTTTTTAAAGTTTCATCTAAAGTGTAAACTCCGTTTGCAGCTCCCAATGTTTTTTCATTTTGTTTTGAAACTCCTGGAACAAATGCATCAATATCTTCATTAAACTTTGTTTTATTTCCTGATTGTGAAGCTAAATGAATAGTGGGTGTCCAAAAACCAGAAACACATATACAATCACATTTGATATTTTCTATTACTCCAAGTTGTTCTTTATCATCTGAAATTTTTGCTATATCAGCTGATTTGACTTTTTTATAACCCTGAGCAGCTACTACTACATAAGAAAACTTAATCTTAATACCTAAATTTTTTGCTTCTTCAACAATTTCAGATTGAGGATTTTTTCTTGTGTCTAGAATAACTGACTCTATCCCGTTTTTTTTAAATTCAATGGCAGTTTCATAACCACTGTCATTATTAGTAAATATTAAAGGATTTTTTCCAACTAATACTCCATAAACTTTTAAATATTCTTTTGCCGCTGAAGATAGCATTACACCTGGGGTATCATTATTGCCAAAAACTATTGGTCTTTCAATTGAACCTGATGAAATTAAAACTTCCTTAGCTCTGATATACCAAAGTCTTTGTTTTGGATGAAATTTTTTTGTTTCTGGTAAATGATCACTAATTCTTTCTGACATTACCAACATGTTGTGATCATAATAACCAAAAACCTGCGATCTATTTTTAACAGTTACGTTTGGCATTTCTTTTAGTTCACTGATAATTCCATCAGCCCATTCTTTGCCAGATTTATTTCCGATATTCACTTCGCTTGTCAGTAATGTTCCACCAAATCTAGATTTGTCTTCAGCCAGAATCACTCTTGCTCCATTCTTTGCTGCAGCATAAGCGCTTGCTAAACCTGAAGGACCTGAACCTGCAATTAATAAATCACAATATTCATACTTGTGTTCGTATCTTTCTTTGTCATGCTCAATAGATGCAACCCCAAGACCTGCTGCTTTTCGAATAAATGGCTCATAAATTTTATACCAAAAACTTTTAGGCCACATAAAAGTTTTGTAATAAAATCCAGCAGGTAAAAAAATCTTTAAAAAATTGTTTATTGCTCCTACATCGAAATTTACACTAGGCCAACAATTTACACTTTTTGCCTCTAATCCCTCAAAAAGCTCCTGTTCTGTAGCTTTTATGTTCGGTTCGGTTTCACCATTCCTGTACAATTGAACTATTGCATAAGGTTCATCTACCCCTGCTCCAAAAAAACCTCTAGGTCTATGATATTTAAAACTTCTTCCAATTAAATGAACGCCATTTGCAATTAAAGCTGAGGCTAGAGTATCTCCTTCATATCCAAAATAAGTTTTGCCATTAAATTTAAATGAAAGTTTTTTATTTCTGTTAATCAGTCCAATATTTTCTAATCTAAAACTTTGTGGCATTATGAAATTTCCTCATTAGCTTTAAGTGTTTTAAAAATTTCGTGAGTTGCAGTATCTCTTTCAACTTTTATCCATTGTCTACATCCTGATAAATGTTGCCAAAGCTCCCAATGTTTTCCTCTTAGACTTTTTCTGTTGTATACAAAATTATTCCACTCTTCATCTGAGATTTCTTTACCTAACTCTGGTCTTTTTACGCTTGCATCACCACCATAAGAAAATTCATTTTGAGATCTCATTCCACAATGTGGACATTTGATATGAAGCATTTATGAAATCCAAGTTTTTGTACCAAGTCCCTTTTCATCTAACAAGTGACCTGTATTAAATCTATTTAAATTATACCCTGCATTTAATTCATGAACTCTATCTTGGGCAATGGTATGAGCAAAAGTCCATCCAGATGCTGGTGTTGCTTTAAAGCCACCGTAACACCAACCACAATTTAAATATAATCCTTCTATATGAGTTTTATCTATGATTGGTGAACCATCCATAGACATATCCATTATTCCACCCCAAGTTCTTAGCATTTTTAATTTACTTAAAAATGGCATCATGGCAATTCCCTCTGTTAAAACATGTTGAAGCGTTGGAAGATTTCCTCTTTGTGCATAACTATTATAACCATCTAAATCACCGCCCATAACCATTTCGCCTTTATCTGATTGACTAATATAAAAATGTCCAGCACCAAAAGTAACTACTTTATCCAAAACTGGTTTTACTGGTTCAGAAACACATGCTTGTAAAAGATGAGTTTCAATAGGTAATGTCATATTTAATTTTTCAGCTAAAATATTTGTGCTTCCTGCAACGCATAATCCAATTTTTTTTGCTTTAATATTTCCACGTGATGTTCTTACTCCCTGAATTTTTCCACCTGAAACATCGAACCCAATTACCTCACAATTTTGGATTATATCAACACCCATCGAGTCTGCCTGACGAGCATAACCCCACGCTACAGCATCATGTCTTGCTGTACCAGCGCTTGGCTGCATAAGTCCACCAAAAATTGGAAATCTTACGTTTTCAGAAAAGTCTGCCATAGGAATAATTTCTTTTACTTGTTCTCTATTTAAAAGGACTGCATCAATTCCATTTAAGCGCATTGAATTTCCTCTTCTTGCATAAACATTCATTTGAGCGTCAGAATGAGCAAGATTAATAATTCCTCTTGGGGAAAACATAACGTTATAATTCAAATCTTGGCTCATCTTTCTCCAAAGATCCATTCCAAATTCACTGAACAATGCATTGTCATCATGCATATAATTTGACCTGATTATTGTAGTATTACGACCAACATTTCCACCACCGATCCAACCTTTTTCTATGATAGCAACATTCGTAATGTTGTGCTCTTTTGCAAGATAATAGGCAGTTGCCAAGCCATGACCTCCGCCTCCAATAATAACTACATCATATTCACTCTTTGGAGTTGGGTCTTTCCAAGCCAAATCCCAGTTTTCATGATTGGAAAATGCATTTTTAACTAGACTAAATATTGAGTATTTTTGCATATGTAAATTTTATAATAAAGAATATAAATAGTTCATATTTTTTTTATATATAATTTTTAGATATTTCCAAAGCCTCTAAAAAGAGATACTAATCAACCAATTTTTTTATATTTTACAGAGAAATTTTAATGAGTGAAGTAAAGTCGGATATCCAAATAGCAAGAGAAGCAAAAATGCAGCCAATCAAAGATATATTGGCTAAGATTAATGTGCCAGACGAAAGTTCAGCATTTAGTCCAATGGGCAGACATATAGCCAAAATAAATTTAGAATATCTAAACACCTTAAAAAAAAAAGATGGAAACTTAATTTTAGTAACTGCCATTACACCAACTCCTGCTGGAGAAGGTAAAACTACAACCTCAGTTGGATTAAATGATGGATTAAATAAAATAGGAAAAAAATCTATTGTTTGTTTACGAGAACCAAGTCTTGGACCATCATTTGGTATGAAAGGTGGGGCTGCTGGGGGCGGCTATGCTCAAGTAGTACCAATGGAACAAATAAATTTACATTTTACAGGAGATTTTCATGCAATAACTTCTGCTCACAATCTTTTATCTGCATTAATTGATAATCACATTTACTGGGGTAATAAACTTAACATTGATGTTAGAAGAGTTGTTTGGAAAAGAGTTATGGATATGAATGATCGATCTTTAAGATCCATAGTGGTTGATCTCGGAGGAGTTGCTAATGGATACCCAAGACAAGATGGTTTTGATATTACAGTAGCATCTGAAATCATGGCAATCTTTTGTTTAGCAACTGATTTAAAAGATTTAGAAAATAGAATTGGGAATATCACAATTGCATATACAAGAGATAAGAAAGCAATTTATGCAAAAGATTTAAATGCTCAAGGTCCAATGACTGTTCTTTTAAAAGAAGCAATTAGACCAAATGTAACTCAAACTTTAGAAAATAATCCTGCAATTATTCATGGTGGACCATTTGCAAATATTGCACATGGATGTAATTCTGTAATTGCTACCAAAGCAGGTCTAAAGTTAGCTGATTATGTTGTAACAGAGGCTGGTTTTGGTGCAGATCTTGGGGCTGAAAAATTTTTAGATATAAAATGTAGAAAATCAGGAATTAAACCAGATTGTGTAGTAATCGTAGCTACTATCAGAGCTTTGAAAATGCACGGTGGTTTATCAAAAGATGAATTAAAAAAAGAGGATGTAAATGCTCTTAAAAAAGGATTGGTAAATTTAGAAAGACATATAAATAACACTAGAAAGTTTGGTTTGCCAGTTACTATTGCTGTAAATCATTTTATAACTGACACTGAAGAAGAAATGAAAGTTTTACTTGATTTTTGCAAAACTCAAGGAGTTAAAGCATCAAAATGTACTCACTGGTCAAATGGAAGTGAAGGTACTAAAGAATTAGCAAAAAATGTTGCTGAAATATGTGAAGATAAAAAAAATACATTTAAATATTTATACGAAGATAGTCTTCCATTGTTTAAAAAAATTGAGAAAATTGCACAAGAGATTTACCATGCAAGTGAAGTTGTTGCTGATACAAAGGTAAGACAACAATTAAAAGATTTTGAGGAAAAAGGTTATGGTAAACTTCCAGTTTGTATAGCAAAAACTCAATATAGTTTTTCAACAGATCCAAATTTAAAAGGTGCACCTACTGGTCATGTATTGCCGGTGAGGGAAGTTAGACTATCATCAGGTGCAGAGTTTATTGTAGTTGTTTGCGGTGAAATAATGACTATGCCTGGTTTGCCTAGAGTACCAGCAGCTGACTCAATTAAATTAAATAATAAAGGTGAAATTGAAGGTTTATTCTAAACTTTAATTTTTAGTTTTTTATTACTCTGAATAGTTCTTATTAAATTAACCATCAAAGGTATCTTACTTTTATTTATTTTCTTAAGAACAAAAGGTGCAATCTCTCTTGCTAATTGCTCTCCCTCTACAGTATCATTTGGCATAAATTTTTTTTTGGCAGTTTTGAATGTATATCCCATACCGAGATAGCCTCCCATTTTACTATTTCTCCCACCAGCCGCACTAACATAAAGGTCTCCTGCTCCAGCAAGACCTAAAGTAGTTTCCTCTTTGCCTTTAAAATATTTTGTTAAATATTTCATTTCTAAAATTGATTTCTGAAATAAATTTGACGAAGCATTTAAGCTTTGACCAGCGCCAATTATCATTGAATATATATTTTTTATAGCCGAACAAACCTCGACCCCAATAACATCTTTTGAGAATTCTGTGAGATAATAATTTGTTGAAATTCTTTTTCCAATTTTTTTAGCAAAATTAATACTTTTATTTGCAATAACAACGCTTGTTTGGTTTTTTCTGGCTAATTCTTTTGCTAAACAAGGACCTTTTAAAACTGATACATTCTTGATACCAGAATTTCTTCTTAGATTTTCTGAAATTGTTAAAATTTTTTTGCTTTTAGTTAAATATTTTAATCCTTTAGTTAGAACTAAGACAGGTGTCTTTATCTTTTTATCTTTTAATTTTTTACCAATAAAATCAATTCCTGGTAAACTTAAAGCAATTACCAATAAATCGAATTTTTCATTTAATAGATCATTTGAAAATTCTCTAAATTTCAATCTTCTAGGTAGTTTAATCTTTAATGCTGAATGAAACTTTCTTCTTGAGGATAAGTCTTTTATAAATCTTTTTGAGTAAGGTTCGGTAATTGTTACATCATTTTTATTTTCTAAACACGGGATCGTAAAGGCTGATCCCATTGCACCACCACCAATTATCAAAATTTTTTTCATATATATCTAGCTTAAAAATTACATGTTAATACAACACATACGAGAGAAAGTAATCTCAAATAATCTTAATTATACTGTAATATTTTATTTTAAATTTAAGTAATTTGTTAGTAAAATAAATTCTAATTATACAAAGTAACTAATGACTAAAGTAGCAATTATAGGAGCTGGACCGTGTGGACTATCTATGCTCAGAGCATTTGAGTTAGCGGAAAAGAATGGCGAGAAGATCCCTGAAATAGTTTGTTTTGAAAAACAAGAAGATTGGGGAGGATTATGGAATTATAATTGGAGAACTGGTTCTGATCAATATGGAGATCCTGTACATAATAGCATGTACAGATATCTTTGGTCTAATGGGCCGAAAGAGTGTTTAGAATTTGCAGATTATTCGTTTGATAAACATTTTGGAAAACCTATTCCATCTTTTCCTCCTAGAGCAGTTTTGTACGACTATATTATTGGAAGAGTAAACAAAGGAAAATCAAAAAATAAAATCAAGTTCAATACTAGAGTAGTAAATACAGTTTATAAAAATGATAAATTCGAAGTTAGTTATCAAGATAAAGTTAACGACAAAGTATTAAAAGACAAATTTGATTTTGTGGTAGTGTCTACTGGACATTTTTCGGTTCCTTTTATTCCAGAGTATGAAGGAATGAATTCTTTTCCTGGAAGAATTATGCATTCCCATGATTTTAGAGATGCAGAGGAATTTAGAAATAAAAATGTAATTGTTTTAGGAAGTAGTTATTCTGCCGAAGATGTGGCACTTCAATGTAATAAATATGGAGCAAAAAGCGTTACCATTGGATACAGACATAATCCAATGGGATTTAAATGGCCGAAAGGAATGAAAGAAGTTCATTATCTAGATAGATTAGAGGGGAAAAAAGCAATTTTTAAAGATGGTACAGAACAAGAAACAGATGTTGTAATTTTATGCACTGGTTATCTTCATCATTTTCCATTTTTAGAGGAAAATTTACAATTAAAAACTAGAAACAGACTTTATCCACCAAAATTATATAAAGGTGTAGTATGGCAAGATAATCACAAACTTTTATATCTTGGTATGCAAGACCAGTTTCACACATTTAATATGTTTGATTGTCAGGCTTGGTACGCTAGAGATGTAATAATGAATAAAATTAAAATTCCTAATAGTAAAGAAATTGAGAATGATATTAATAAATGGGTTGCTATGGAAGAAAAATTAGAAAATCCTGACCAAATGATTGACTTTCAAACAGAATACACAAAAGAACTTCATGAAATGTCAGACTACCCAAAAATTGATTTTGAGCTTATTAGAAAACATTTTAAAGAGTGGGAACATCATAAAGTTGAGGATATTTTAACTTACAGAAATAAATCTTTTTCATCTCCAGTAACTGGTTCGATTGCACCGATTCATCACACACCTTGGGCAAGTGCAATGGATGACTCAATGAAAACTTTTTTAGATAAATAGTTAAAGATTAATCAATACCTAAGTGTTTTTTTCTTTTTTCTACCCAAGTTCTAATTAAATTATCAAATATTAAACCAATAAACGCTACACAAATACCAAGCGTTAATCCGATTCCTGCACCGTTTTTATCTGATAGTGCTTTAAGAATATATTGTCCTAAATCCTCAGTACCAATGAATGCTCCAATAATAACCATAAATAATGCAAATACGATTGTTTGATTTAAACCAAGCATCATGTGAGGAAAAGCTAGAGGAAATTCAATTTTAGTTAACCTTTGAAATTTATTTACTCCAGACATTGTTGCTGCATCATGTAAAGCGGTTGGAACACTTCTCAGTCCCTCAATTGTATATCTGGTTGCTGGTATTGTTGCATAAACTATAACTGCTATTAAAACTGATGTATCTGTTATTCCAAACAGCATCATAACTGGAATTAAATATACGAATGATGGAAATGTTTGAAAAATATCGCAAACACCTAACATAAAGCTAGTTAAATGTTTGTTTTGAAAACATAATGTTCCAACTGTAAATCCAATAACACATGATACAATTACACCAAAAGTTGCCATATACGTTGTAACTAAAGCTCTATCCCACCACGGGCTTAAAGCAATGAACAAAGTTAATCCACAAACAACTAAAGCCGAACGAATTCCTCCAATTATATATCCTGCTCCAACAACTAAAACTAAAGTTGCTACTGCCGGCATTCGTAAATACAAAGCTCGCATTGGTTGGAGCACTTCAACAATTAACCATGTATTAAATGCTTTAATATAAACAAAAAAAGTATCAAAAATCCAATCAACTCCTTTATTCCAAAAATCGGCTGTGGATATCCCTTTGTTATGTGGAACTTCAAATAAATAATTATATCCCTCTTTAAAATAAAAAGATCCTAAATATGCTAAAACAATACCTATTGCTACAGCGATACCAAAATAGTATGTATTTTTATTTCTCTCAAAAAAAGTTAGATTACCAAAATAATCAACTTGTTTATTTGCCCAAGCCAAAGACATCTTATCTAATAATATTGCAATTAAACTTATACAAAGACCTGCTTCTAATGCTAAGCCAATATTAAGCTGATTTAATGCTAGTAATAAATTAAATCCTAAACCTTTTGCCCCTATAAAAGCTGATATAACCGCCATAGAAAAACACACCATAATGACTTGGTTTACTCCAATTAATATATCTCTTCTTGCAGTTGGAATTAATACTTTGAACATGATTTGCCAATTGTTACACCCACTCATCTTGGCAGCTTCAATAACCTCTGGTGGTACTGCTCTTAAACCTATTAACGTTAACAATATCATAGGGGGAACAGCAACGATCATAGTTATAATTACTGCTGCATGATCACCAACCCCAAAAAGAACAAGTGCAGGAACTAACACTGCGTATTGAGGCATTGTCTGCATCACTAACAATATTGGATATAAAGCTTTTTCTACACGCTTATTTTTAAATGCTGCAATCCCCAAACCTAAACCAAAAACAAATGACAATGGTGCTGCAACTAATATAAAAGATAGGGTTTGCATTGAAGGTTTCCATTGACCAAATATGGAAATGTAAACCATTACTAACCCTGCAAATAAAGCTAGACCCTTGCCACTTAAGTTATATGCCAATATTGCTGCACCAGCTGCAACTATGGTCCATGGGAGGCCAGGCATTTTTGCCCAAGAGTTAGAGCCTACAAAATCCCAGCTCGTGAAAGCTACAATTGTTTCAAGACCTCCTAACAAAATATCTCTGATTAGTTCAATCAAAAATGTCATTATTGAAGTTATTTCTCTTGTAATTTGTAGAACTAAAGGTCGAGTTTTATACGATTGAGTATCTTCATTCCAAAACTCCATCGGTAGCCATTCATTCATTAAAAAAAATAATGAATCATTTATCCAGATAGGTAGCCACCCAAGTAATGGGGGCAATCTCCAAAAGACATCAAAAGGATAATATCTTACTTCTTTACCTAAAAAAATATAATAACTTTGATTAGGATCTTTTACAAACTCTGCTTGACCGCGGATAAATTTATATGTTTCTGGAACTTCGATTGCAAAGCATAATGCAAAAAAAACAATTAATAAAAATAACCATTGAAATGCTTTTGGATATTTTTTGATAAATTCCATAACTTAACTACTATTTTTTCTTCCCCCAAAAACTGTATTAATTATCTTTGTTGGATTAATAGAGCCAACAATTTTATTGTTACTATCTATAACAGCTACTGATTTATCTTGAGAAAGAATTTTTTCAGCGACATTCTCTATAGTTTCATCTTTTGAAACTTTAAGTTCACTGAGATCTTTAGTGTCTGATTTTTCCATTACATCCTCAATTAATAATACTTTTTCTCTAGGCACTTCTTCGGTAAATTTTCTCACATACTCTGTTGCTGGATTTAAAACAATATTAGCTGGCGTATCCAATTGCTCAATGATGCCGTCCTTCATAATTGCAATTCGGTCAGCAAGTTTTAAAGCTTCATCAAAATCGTGTGTTATAAACATAATTGTTTTTTGTAGTTTTTCTTGAAGTCTTAAGAACTCATCTTGCATTTCTTTTCGAATTAAAGGATCTAAAGCTGAGAAAGGTTCGTCTAGAAACCATATGTCTGGTTCAACAGCTAATGATCTTGCTATCCCTACTCTTTGTTGTTGTCCGCCTGAAAGTTCTCTTGGAAAATAATTTTCTCTTCCTTCAAGACCAACTAATTTTACCATGTCCATAGCCTTAGTAATACTGTCCTCGATTTCTATTCCTTTAATTTGGAGTGGAAAAGCAATATTTTCCACAACAGTTTTGTGAGGTAGTAAAGCGAAACTTTGAAAAACCATCCCCATTTTATTTCTTCTAAGATCTATCAATTCTTTGTTGTTTAATTCTAATAAATCCTGACCTTCAATATAGATTTTTCCACCTGTAGCATCAGTTAATCTGGAAATACATCTTAATAATGTCGATTTACCTGAGCCAGATAAGCCCATCACAACTAACATTTCTCCTTTTGCAACTTCAAATGAAGCGTTATTCACACCAACAATGCATCCATTTTCTTGAAAAGTTTTAGCATCAACATTCCCGTTGGATTCTTGAAGCATTTTTTTGGCATTTGCTCCAAAAATTTTAAAAACATTTTCACATTTAATTACTGAGTTAGACATAAATTTTAATAACGTTATATGATATTAAGATAAAATTAAATCTATATAATTATTTTTCCTCCTTAAAAATTTTTAATATAATATACTCTTGTATCAATTCCTGTGCTCAAGAAACTTAATGCTTCACCTTCGACAGTAATTGACTCATTTACCCCAACATTTTTTCCACTTACTGTAAAACCTGCAAAACACTTATTTTTTTCTTCGTTCCATTCAACAAATGTATCACTAATTTTATTTCCATTAATTGTATAAATTTCATGTGCTCTAAAATTTAAAAAATTTGCCCCCATTATTGCTCTTTGAGGAATAAGTTTTGTAGCTTTGCAAACTTGTTCATACACTTCATCTGTTAATTTATAATGATCTGTGCCATCAAAAGTTACTAATATCCCTGAAGGAAGTTTTGATATTAGTTGACTTAATTTCTTTTCTTGGGCTTTTCTTTCTTCCTCTAATTTCATTTTTTTAACCAATTCCTCACCTTCCCCAAACATAATATTTAAAACAAAAAAAGATGAAATTATAATTAAAATTAAAATTACTAAACCTCCTGTTTGTTTTACAAACTCTGGCCATTGTTTGATCTTATTAAAATAATTTTCTTTTAACATTACTCTTGTAACTTTCCATTTTTCCAAATTCCTGACTTTTGATTTCCGTCAGATGAAGTAAATGTTCCTTTTCCGTTCATAAAACCTTTGGCCCATTCTCCTTCATATGTTGATCCATCAGGAAAAGTTAAAATACCTTTGCCACTCCATTCACTGTTTTTAAATTCACCTTTGTAAATGTATCCATTAGGCCAAGTCTCAACTCCTTGACCATTTTTTTTTGTTCCTACCCATTCTCCTTCATAAGTAGTTTTATCTGTATAAACCCATTTACCATAACCATTTTCGCAATTACCTTCTTTGCATCCAGTGCTACGCGCCAAAGCAGCAGAAACAAATAATAAACTTACAATCAAACTAATTAAAAATTTTTTCATGTTTATATCTTACACAAATTGATTAAAAAAAAAATCAGACATTTTTCCTCTTGCTACATGAATAAAATGTAATATCTTTTTCAGAATTCTCACTTTTTATATTTTTTGTTATTTCGTGAACTAATTCACCTGTTTTTCTATCAATAATACCTGACTCTGAGTAATTAGAGTTATTATCTATAGCTTTAAACAAAATGACATCTTTATTCACAATTTTAACATTTAACATTAAAGTTTGAGAAAGAAATGATGACAATCCATTAATATTAAGTATCTCAGGTCGTTGTGATTTAATTTCAAATTTATTTAAATCTTTTGCGTTTAAATCTTTAGCTAAAAATACTTTATAATTATATTCTGAATTCTTTATTATTTTTTTTTCTAAAGTACATTTAAAACTAACATCTATATCTTCTTGAATGTTTACATTTGATGCTAATAACTTATCAAAAAATAATAAACTTATTAATATACCTAAATAATATTTAATCATTAATTTAAATTAAAAAAAATCCCCCCCAACTTATGTTGGGGGAGATTTAAAAATTTAATTGTTATTTACCTTATTTAGTAAATGGTTTCCAAACTGACTCATTATCAGCTAACCACTTTTTGGCAGCATCTTCGTGAGTCATTTTGTCAATATCAACTAAAGCAGCCATTGCTCCGATATGACTTGTAGTAAATGACATTTTTTTGAAAGCTGCAGCCGCACCTGGATGAGTTTTTGGAAAATCCTCATGCACCGCTTTTTTCAAATAACCATCTGGAGAACCACATTTTCCATCTCCACCATCTTCTGGTCTACAACCCGCTGTATAAGGAGGGAAGTCAATAAATGTAAAACCAGCACCATCTGTAAAGTTTGGTGTCCAGTTAAAAATAATAGTTCCTCTTCCTTCTTTTTCAGCTGCTGCTAATTCTGCCCAAAGAGCATCAGCACTTCCAGCAAATTTAACCATCCAAAGATCGCCTAATCCTAAAGCATCTACTCTTTGAGGTATTAAGTCACCATGCCAAGTTTGTGGACCTTCTAACATACGTCCTTTTCCACCAGAGTCAGGTGTTACAAAGTTTTTAGCACAGTCTGGATTTTTCAAAGCTGTCCAGTCTGGTAAACCTGGGCATAATCCTTTGTCAGCAACCCAATTAGGATAACCCATATCCTCAAGTGTTCTTGCCTCATGATCACCCCAATCTAATAAACCACCTTTATCCAAGGCAGTTGTGAATGATTTACCGAATGCAGACTCCCATACTTCGTGAGAAATAGTTACGTCTCCAATTCTGATTGACTCATAAACAGCTTGTGAGTCAGCATTAACATAACTCACGTTGTTTCCCATACTTTCAAAAATTCCACCAATAACGTAAGCCATAACAATCTGACTTGACCAGTTATGTGTTGGAATCACTATAGGGGCACTGCTATCGCCTGATTTCTTTGCAGTTTTATCTCCTCCACCCATGAAGAAAACAAGACCCGCAATAACAACAATTGCACCGATTAATAACGGTAATTTGTTTTTCATTTTTTCCTCCTAGTACTAGTTTAATCTTAATAGTATGAGCTTTACTTATAGGATAGTCAACAGATAGATATTTATATAATATAAAGATATATTTTAAAAATGTCGCAAACTACTTTAAATATTAAAGAGCCAGGCTTAAATGTGCTACCACCTGGAGTTGAAAGACATGTTGTAAATGCGGGTGGACTAACTGGTTTGCAAGTTTTTCCAGATGATGAAATAGAAATTATTAATGATGAAGGAAATCAAATTTGTGAAATAGTTTGTTTTGATAAAGACGGAAAATCTGAACTTGGAATTTTAAATCAAAAAGAAAATAGTAAAAAAAGTTTTATTAAGGAAATACTTAATAGAAAAGATGAAAGTTCTTTAGTTACAAATCTTCAATTAAAGAAAAGAAATTTAGACATAAATAAATCTAAATCATCGATTTTATTTGACGATAAAACACCAAGTGGAGAAAAAATAAAAATTAAATCAAAAGATAAATGCTACGTAATTTTTTCAGCTCCACAAAATGATATGTTGGTGAGTGATCAAAATCCCTCAAGTGATTTAACAATATTTATAAAAAGAGCAAAAATTGTTAATGATAAAGAATTATCGATTATACCTGATCCGGTTTATGAACCTAATTACGAAAAGAATATTGACAGAGAAACTGCAATTTCTTTTCAAGTAAATGAAGGTGATTATATTCAAGTTATAAGTCCAGCAGGAAGACAATGTTCGGATTTTGTGGCATTTGATACAAGAAAGCTTGATAAAAAAATTGAGAAAGGTCTCGATTGGCAAACAACAAGAACTTTTATGGGTAATACTTTTCCTGGACCAGGACTATTTTCAAAATTTTATGATACTGATCATGAACCATTAGTTGAGGTAATTAGAGATACTGTTGGCAAACATGATACGTTTAACCTTGCTTGTACTTCAAAATATTATGAAGATGCAGGTTATTTTGGTCACCCAAACTGCTCTGATAATTTAACAAATTCAATGTCTAAATATGGTGTTCAAAAACAAAAAGGCTGGCATGCTATAAATTTATTTTTTAATACTTCAGCTTCAGGATTAAATTCTGTTATTTCTGATGAGTCATTTGCAAGACCAGGTGACTATGTAATGTTTAGGGCATTGAAAGATCTAACCATTGGAACTACTGCATGTCCAAGTGATATAGATGCATGTAATTCATGGAATCCAACTGATATTTTTGTTAGAACTTATGACAAAAAAAAAGAATTTTCAAAATCATTTGCTTTTAGAATGAAAACAGATTCAGAAAAAAAACTTACTAGAAATTCTGGTTTTTATGAAAGAACCTCAAAATTAACTAGAAACTTTATTGATGCTCGAGGTTTTTGGTTACCAAATGATTATACCAAACATGGTGTAGTTGAAGAATATAATGCGTGCAGAGAAAAAGCTGTTCTAATTGATTTATCTTCTTTAAGAAAATTTGAAATTATTGGACCAGATGCTGAAGAGTTAATGAATTATACATTAACAAGAAACATCAAAAAACTTTCTGTTGGTCAAGTTGTGTATTCTGCAATGTGTTATGAAAATGGAATGATGTTTGATGATGGTACATTATTAAGATTAAGTGAAACTGGTTTTAGATGGATTTGTGGAGACGAATATGCAGGTGAATGGTTAAAAGAAGTAGCTAAGAAAAAAAAATTTAAAGTAAATGTAAAAAACTCAACAGATCAAATTAGTAACGTTTCTATTCAAGGACCTAAGAGTAGAGAAATCTTAAAAAAACTAATTTTTACTCCTCCTACCCAACCATCGATAGATGAATTAGAATGGTTTAGATTTACAATTTGTAGAGTTGAAGAACTTCAAGGTATTCCATTAATTGTTTCAAGAACAGGTTATACTGGTGAACTTGGTTATGAAGTTTGGTGTCATCCAAAACATGCTCCTGAAGTATGGGATAAGCTTATGGAAGCTGGAAAAGAACATGGTTTGATTCCTGCTGGGTTTGCGGCTTTAGATAAACTAAGAATAGAAGCAGGTTTAATTTTATTTGGTAATGAGTTTGATGGACAGCAAGATCCTTTTGAAGCAGGAATTGGTTTTGCAGTTCCACTTAAAACTAAAGAGGAAGATTTTATAGGAAAAGAAATTTTAAAAGAAAGAAAGGCCAATCCACAAAAAAAACTTGTTGGTCTAGAACTTATTGGAAAAGAACATGCTGGCCATGGTGATTGTGTGCATGTTGGAAGATCTCAGGTTGGAATAGTTACAAGCGGTTGTTTATCAACAACTTTAAATAAAAATATAGCTTTATGTAGAATTGATACTCAATATTCTGAGCCTGGAACTGAAGTTGAGGTTGGAAAAATTGATGGTCATCAAAAAAGAATTTCTGCAAAAGTTGTAACATTTCCACATTTTGACCCTAAAAAAACTAGAGTAAGATCTTAATGACAAAAACAACTAAAGATTTATTAGAGTTTTGGGAAGATCAAATGAAACTTTCGCACACATCTAGTAATTATTTTTTCAGAAAGTCACCATCTCATTATCATATGATGCTTCTAGTAATGCATGCTTTTAAATATAAAGAAAATCTAACTGTAGAGGAATTAAAAACAAAACTATTTAAAACTTCACGACCAAAATCAGCTTTAATGATAAATGAAGCTTGTGAAAAAGGTTTTTTTTTCCTAGAAAAAACTTCTGGTGATCAAAGAAAAAAACATATCAAACCTAGTGAAGCATTTATTGAGGAATTCAATCAATATCTGGCAACTCTTAAAAATCTAAGTTTCTAAGGATAAGTAATTAATTACTTATATATTTTATATATATAAAAAATTATATATTTACGTCGCATGAAAAATAAAGATATGAATATGTCATTACCGACAAAAGCAAAAGTAGTTATAATTGGTGGAGGTATCCACGGTTTAAGTACTGCATGGAAATTATCAGAAACTTATAAAAATCCTGGTGACATCATAGTTTTAGAAAAAAAAGATACTGCTGCTGGTGCAAGTGGAATAGCTTGTGGTGTAGTAAGAAATAATTATTTTCAACCAGCAATGAGAGAATTAATGGCTCATTCAGTTTCTGTTTGGGAAAGTGATCCAAAAGCATTTAAATATAATCCAGTTGGCTATTTACAAATATCACCTGAAGTAATGCATGAAGATGTTGCAAGCATTTATAAACAACAAAAAGCAATTGGATACGAGTCTACATTTATAGAAGGTGAGAAAGATTGTGCTAATTATATGAAAGGTATTTTTGATGATTGGCAAGCACAAGGTATTACATCAATTCTTCACGAGAAAAAAGGTGGATATGCATTTAACAAAGACTCAATAAAAGCTCTTGAAAATAAATCTACATCGAATGGTGTTCAAGTTATGAAGGGAGTAAAAGTTACAGGTTTTAAAAGAGGAAGTAATAGTAAAGCAGTAACAGGTGTAGAAACTGATAAAGGTACTATTGATTGCGAACAAGTAGTAATTGGAGCAGGACCATGGGCAAGAGATTTCTGGAACATGTTGGAATTACCTAAAACTGCGAACATCAAAGGTAAAGATGGAAAGATGCATGTCACTGACATGTGGACATATTGGATGCTTCAAGAAGGAGTTATTGGAGTAGAACCAGATTTTTTGAAAACAAATGATGGTAAACAACCACCTGTGGTTCACGTTGATTCTACGGCTCCATTATATTCAGATAAAACAAAAAAATTAATTACAGATAAAATTTGGGGAATTTATTACAAACCAGATATTGAAGGTTTAGGTGTTCAGGGAGGAACATCTCCTTACATTGTTAAAAAACATTTTGATGAAGTGAATGTTGACCCTTATGGAATAGAGTCACCTGAGTATCAAACTACAGATGCATTTAGTGAAATGTGGTGTTCAGCATTAGCACACTGCCAAAAAAGATTTGAAGGAAAATCAGATTTATATAGAAAAGGTCCTTCGGGTGGTCTTGGATGTATGACTCCAGATTCATTTCCAATCTTCGATAGATTTTTTGAAAACGTTTACATGATAGCAGATGCAAATCATGGATATAAGATGATTGGAGTTGGAGAACTTGTAGCAAAAGAAATTCTTGGTACTGAGAGTGATTTATTAAAGCCGTTTAGATTCAACCGTTACGAGAAGGGAGAACTTCACCCTACTTCGAACAGTCCATTCCCTTGGAGTTAAACTTCAAGCCTAGACACTAATAAATTTTTCAGCTACGTTTGGATAAATATTAATTCATTGAGGGGAAAATGACAGATCTAGAAAAACATGTTAACCAGCCAGGTAGAGCAAAATTAGTTAAAAAAGTAAGAGATAAAATTAATGAATTAGGAATAACTTATATTTATTTTCAATTCATTTCAGTTACTGGAAGAGTAGTTGGTAAAGGTATTCCCGCAGATCATTGGGAAAGAACAGCTGAAAAAGGTTTTCAATTAGTTTATGGAGCGACTGCTAATTTATTTTTAGATCGTCACAATAATTATATCGGCTATGGTCCTGAAGCTAAGGAATTAGTTGGAATTCCTGACCCTGAAACTTTCGTACAATTACCTTGGGACAAAAGAGTAGGAAGAGTATATTGCACTTGTTTTAGAAATAGAGAAGAAAGAGAAAATCCAGGTGGACACTTAACTTCTGATTGTAGAGGAAATTTAAGAATAATTGCTGAAGAATTTAAGAAAAAACATGGTTACCAAATGAGAGTTGGTACAGAGCCTGAGATGATGTGGCTTACTAAAAATGAGGATGGTACGCCTACCGGAAAAGGGTTTTCAAAACCTTTCTGTTATCATATCGATCAATTTGAGTCATTAAGACCTGTTTTTATGAAAGTTATTGAGTACGCTAATGCAATGGGTCTTGATATGATTCAAGGTGACCACGAAGATGCGCCTGGTCAATTAGAACTTAACTGGATGTATGATGATGTATTAAGAAATGCAGATAGACTTTCAACATACAGACAAATTTGTGCGCAAGTTGCAAGAGAACATGGATTGATTGCTTGTTTTATGACAAAACCATTTATGGGTGTTTCTGCAAGTGGTTGTCATACAAATATGTCTTTGTGGAAAGGTGGAAAAGACGTAGTTAACAAACTTGGACATAAAACTCTTCCAGGAGTCGAAGAAGTTTTTACTTATGTTGAAGGTGGAACAAATACATTTATGCCTGACACAAAAGATATGCAATTACCAGGTAAAATAGGATTACAATCAATTGGTGGAGTTATGAAGCACTTACCAGCATTAACGGCTATAGGTTCATCAACAGTAAACTCTTATAGAAGATTGTGGGATCAAGGTTTTTGGGCACCTGTTTATGCTGACTGGGGATATCAAAACAGAACATGTGGTTTGAGAGTTTCTGCTCCTGGAAGATTTGAATATAGATCTGTAGACTCAATGCATAACCCTTATTTAATGGGAGCAGCTTTATTAAAAGCATTTGATGATGGAATCTCAAATAAAATTGATCCTGGTAAACCTGAGTCTAGAAATATATATGAAGCGCAAAAAGCAGGTAAGGATGTTAAAAAATTACCTTTAAGTTTAGGTGAAGCACTTGAAAGACTTTCTGAAGATAAAGTTATTCAATCGGCTATGCCAGATGAAATGTACAAAATATTTCATTGGTATAAAAATGATGAATGGGAAAAGTTTTTAGGTGCAACAACTCAATGGGATCTAGATACTTATTTAGATTGTTTACCGTAATAAATTAAATAAAAAGGAAAAGTATATGTGCGGAATAGCAGGATTAATTCATAGAGGAAAATCTTCAAAAGTTGGTCATGAGCTACAAGGAATGTTGCAAGCTCTAAAACATAGAGGAGAAGACTCTACAGGTTATGCTTTGTATGGAGAAACTGATGGAAAAAATTTCATCATGAGATTTAAAGTAGGTGAAAATGTTGGTGAAGGAAGTACATCTGTTGCAGAAGATGTGTCAGTTTATGATGAAAGAAAAAAAATTGTAGATAGTTACCTTTCAGAAATGGGAGCAAAAATTGTTAAAGAAGAGAGAATTCTTCCATACTCTTTAAGATATGAAATTGAATACAATAAAAAAGATTTATTGGAGTTTTCACAAAAAATAGAAAGTATTCCTGGTGTTGAAATTCTTTCAATGGGAAAATCTCTAGAGGTCATAAAAGATCTTGGTAACGCTAAAATGGTATGTGATAGATATAATTTAGATAAACTCGTTGGTACTCATGCAATTGGTCATGCTAGAATGGCAACAGAATCTGGAGTAGATATAAAATCAGCTCACCCTTTTTGGGGCTACCCATTTAGTGATGTGTCGGTAGTTCATAACGGACAATTAACTAATTACTGGAACAATAGAAGAGCTTTAGAAAATAAAGGAATGAGATTTATGTCTGAGTGTGACTCAGAACTCATCGCCGTTTACATTGCTCAAAAAATGAGAGAGGGCGCTTCTTTAGAGGAAGGAATGAAAGATTCTCTAATAGGGTTAGATGGCGTTTTCACTTATTTTGTTGCTACAAAAGACTCTTTGGGAATGGCAAAAGATACTATGGCTGCAAAGCCTTTGGTTCTTTATGAGTCTGATGATTTAGTTGCAATGGGGTCAGAGGAGATTGCAATTAGATCAATCTTACCACAAGAAATTGATACTTATGATCCATTTGATGGAGAGGTAAAAGTATGGCAAATATAAAAAACGTTACAAAAAAAACCAAAGCCCAAGCTATGGGTATGCATACAGAAGTTCTAACTGGTAGAACACAACAGAAGTTTTTTAATCCTGATGAAGCAGAAAATTTTTATTACTTTGGAACTTACGACGTAGACTTTAACAAAAGAACTGATTTGGATGTTAAAGACATGACAGCTGCAGATGCAAATAAAGAAATAGATAATTTAATGAGCCAAGGTTATGGAACTATAGTTATTAAAAATCCACAAGGTAAACATAGTTTGGGAGTTGGTATTTTAAATAAATTAAATTTAATTTTTGAAGGTAGTTTAGGATACTTTGGAATGGGATCATGTGATGGACCAACAGTACGAATCAATGGAAGAGTTGGTTGGTCTTGTGCTGAAAATTTAATGGCTGGTAAAGTGGTAATAGAAAAGAATGCGGGATCATGCTTTGGAGCCGCAATCAGAGGTGGAGATCTAATTTGTAAAGGTAGTGTTGGTGCCAGAACTGGTATTGATATGAAAGGTGGAACCATAATTATTGGTGGAGACGCTGGTGCTTTTACTGGTTTTATGATGCAAAGAGGTAGAATAATTATATTAGGAGACGTTGGAATTAATTTAGGTGACTCTATGTATGATGGGACAATTTTCGTAGGTGGAGAAATTGGCTCTTATGGTAGTGATGCAGTAGACGCCGAATTAACGAAAAGCGATCAAGATTGGTTAAAAAGAAAGCTAAAGGTTGCTGAAATTGGCGAGAAATTTGACGTTAGTAAAATGAAAAAAATAGTAGCTGGTAAAAAACTTTGGAATTACGATAATTTAGAACCTACTGAGAAAAAAGGAGCAATTTAATGGCAAAGAAAAAAAAGAAAAAAAATGGCAAAATAAAAAAGAATGGTAATGTTGGTGGAAAAGCTGATGTTCATTTAAGCTCAAATGGCGGAAGAAACAAAAGCCTCTTAGGACACAATGCTATTTTTACTCCTGATGTAATTGATGACATTCATATAAAATCACAATTGGGAAGATACAGAATGCGAGGAATGGCATTAATGAAAAAAATTCCAACATTTGATGATTTAGTTTTCTTGCCAGGCACACTTACAAGATTTGTAATCGAAGGATACAGAGAAAAATGTGAAACCAAAACTGTTATTGGTCCAAGATGTGAAAATCCAATTGAATTAGACATACCGGTTTATATTACTGGTATGAGTTTTGGAGCATTATCTTACGAGGCTAAAACTGCTCTCGCAAGAGGAGCAACAATGGCTGGTAGTGCAACATGTTCAGGTGAAGGTGGAATGATACCTGATGAAAGAAGATATTCAGAGAAATGGTTTTACCAATGTATTCAATCAAGATATGGATTTAACCCACATCATGCACAACTTGCAGATGGAATAGAAGTTTTTATTGGACAAGGTCAAAAAGTTGGAATGGGTGGTCACTTAATGGGTCAAAAAGTTACTGACCAAGTAGCTGAAATGAGATCACTCCCGTCTGGTATTGACCAAAGATCTCCTGCAAGACATCCTGATTGGTTAGGTCCAGATGATTTAGCTTTAAAAGTAGAAGAGTTAAGACAATTAACAAAAAATAAAGTTCCAATTCAATTAAAATTAGGTGCATCAAAAGTTTATGATGATGTTCGTATGGCAGCAAAATGTGATCCAGATTCAATTTACCTTGATGGTATGGAAGGATCAACAGGAGCTGGACCACACATTGCAGCAGCAAACACTGGTATTCCTGGTATTGCAGCAATTAGAGAAGCTAGAAGAGCATTAGATGATGTAGGTAAAACTGGAAAAGTAACTTTAATTTACGCAGGTGGTGTTAGAGATGGTGCTGACATGGCAAAAGCATTAGCTTTAGGTGCTGATGCGATAGCAATCGGAACTGGATCTATGATTGCACTTAATTGTAATAAAGATATTCCAGAAGCAAACTTTGAAAAAGAAATGGGTGTAAAAGCAGGTGAATGCTACCATTGTCACACTGGAAGATGTCCAGTTGGTGTTGCAACTCAAGATCCTAAACTAAGAGCTAGATTAAATCCTGATGATGCTGCACTAAGAGTTTACAATTATCTTCACTCAATGACTTTAGAAGCTCAATTATTAGCTAGAGCATGTGGAAAAACAAATATTCACTCATTAGAGCCTGAGGATTTAGCTGCACTAACATCTGAAGCTTCAGCTTTAGCTAAAGTTCCTTTAGCGGGAACTAATTATACTGTTGGAGTAGATAACTTTCATAAAATTTAAAGGAATTTATGGCTAAGAAAAAAAATAAAAAGAAAGTTTCAAAATCAGTTGCTGATAAAGACCAACAGTTAGGAAAGAAAAAAGAAACTGCTAGAGAAAAGATGATTGGTCAATCAATCGGTTATAGATACGATGTTAACCTCCTCCCAGATTATTCAAAGATGACTCCTTTTCTAAAAAAATATGTTGAAGCAATGGGATGGGACGATCTTAATTGGTTAGAAGATGTGCATATGGGATATGAAGAAGGTAGACCTGCAGTATTCTGTAGAAATGCAAATGGTTGGGTTACAATTCCAAAGTCAATTAAGTTACCGAACAATCAACAAGATAGAGATATGATTGCCAGAGAACTATTAGTTAAGTTTCAAATGTCTCCAAAACATCCTCTTGTTGATTTGAAAAAAGCATACTTAAAATTTTAATTACTCAATCAAAGGTTGATTTTTTTTTAAAATCTACTGTCAATACTAGGTTTTATAAGATTGTTTTGTTTGTCACACCCTTTCAAATTATATAGGCTTTCGAAAACTAATATGGAGAGAGGATATGACTGATCAGTTAGGTGCTCTTACTACTATATTTACAGAATTTTACTACTGGGTAACAGTGGTACTGATGTTTTTAATTCACGTCGGTTTCTGTATGTATGAGGTTGGAGCTTCTCGATACAAACATCACCAACATACTCTGATGAAAAACACGATGCTGATACCTTTGGTAACAGTAACTTGGTTTTTATTTGGTTGGTGGATTTATTGGGCTTTCCCAACAGGACCGGGATTAGCACCATCAATAATGAATGAAAGTACTGCTCTAATTACAGATGAGTCTGCATTTAGTGCTACTTGGTATACGGCAACAAGTGATTTAATGGCTGTTAACTTAGGAGACCACATTTCAGGTGTCTTCTGGGCTGCATTCCTATTATTCTCTTGGACAGCTGCTTCCATCGTTTCAGGAGCAATCATTGAAAGAATTACAACTTTTGCATTTGGAATTTTAGCAATTGCAATTGGTTCAGTTTTCTGGACAATTGATGCTGCTTGGGGATGGCACTTTGACGGCTGGATGCTTAAACTTCTAGGATACCATGATGCTTATGCATCAGGAGTAATTCACGCAATTGCGGGTGGATTTGCTTTAGGTGTTCTTATGGTTTTAGGACCAAGAATTGGAAAATTTTCATCTAGTGGTGAACCAAGAAACATAGGACCAAGAAATCCTTGGTTAGTTACAATTGGATTATTTCTAATTTATACTGGTTTCTGGGGCTTCTACGCTGCATGTAATATACCAATCTTTGATCTTGGACCTGAGTACGGTATGGAAGGCATAAGTTATTGGACAGCTACAAACATATACGTAACCCCTACTACACTTAGTGGTATTACTTTTAACTTCTTGATGTCATTATCAGGAGGATTATTAGCTGGTTATTGGATTGCAAAAGGTGATCCTTTCTGGACATACTCAAGTGGACTAGCAGGTATCATATGTGCTTCAGCTGGAAATGATTTATATCATCCAATTCAAGCAATGATTATTGGTATGATCGGTGTTGTGATTTCATACAAACTACATTACTGGGTTGAACGTAAGTTCAAAATTGATGATGCAGTTGGTGCAGTTGCAGTACATGGTTATGCTGGATTTATTGGTCTAGTGATTTGTGGTTTTGTTCTTAATGGTTACCCATCATCTGGTTACAGTGTTGGTGCTATGTGGGACGGAACAACTTATGCTACAATTAACCCATTAGGACAATTCCTAGGAGCATTAATTATGTTCGTAGTTCTTGGACTAATACCAGGTTATGTTATTGCAAAAGTTCTTCATGGAATGGGTAAATTAAGAATACCTCGTGATGTGGAGATTGCAGGACTTGACTATGAAATAATGGAAACTGCTAAAAAAGACGAAAGAGCTGTTTCGTCAGCAACCAGGTAAAGGAGAAACAATATGGCAACAGTCACAAATTGGATCGATCACCTGAACAAACCTGCAGAAGAAGTTGCAGGTGCTGTTTATCCTGGTGCTGGATCCTCAGAAGGATTGCTAGTAATTTTAGCAATTATTTTATGGGTTGGTTGGCATGTTTTAACTGCAAGGTCTGAAAGTGATGAACTTGAAAGACTTTCAAGGAAAAGACATGGTCCAAATGATCATAAAAGCAATATTACCGACTGGTAATTTTTAAATAAAATTTGGGCGCTACTTAATTGTAGCGCCCTTTTTTTAATCTATCAAAAATGTCAGAAGAAAAAAATAATGAAGAATTAAGACCAAGCAAAATGCGTGGTGTTGCTTTTCCAAAAGCAAAATACGGAGTCATACTTGCAGTAATAGTGATAATTGTAGTAAACCTAATTTATTACAAAGAAACAATTTTTTCTTTTTTTAGATAACTATGTTAACCTAATCTATGTCAAAAAATTTATTCAAAATAGCTAAAGAAAAAAAAATTAAATATTTCTTAATTAGTTTTGTCGATTTATTTGGAGTGCTAAGATCAAAACTAGTGCCTGCAAGAGCAATTAAAGAAATGCAGGAAGCTGGAGCTGGATTTGCTGGGTTTGCGGCATGGTTAGATATGTCTCCTGCAGACTCTGATATGTTTGGTATTCCCGATCCTGATAGTCTTATTCAATTGCCTTGGAATAAGGAAGTTGGGTGGCTTGCATCAGATCTTTGGATGAATGGAAAACCAGTCGAGGCATCCCCGAGAGTAATGCTTAAAAATCAAATTAAAAAACTTCAAAAAAAAGGTCTAACAATGAAGTCTGGTGTTGAGTGTGAATACTTTCTTATTTCACCAGATGGCAATTCAATAGCAGACTCTAGAGATACTCAATCAAAGCCCTGTTATGATCAATCAGCTTTAATGAGAAGATATGATTTAATTAAAGAAATTTGTGATTGTATGATTGAGATGGGATGGGGTCCTTATCAAAATGATCACGAAGATGCTAACGGTCAGTTTGAAATGAACTGGGATTATGATGATTGTTTAGTAACTGCGGATAGACACACTTTCTTTAAATTCATGGTCAAAACTATTGCTGAAAAACATGGATTGAGAGCTACATTTATGCCTAAACCGTTTGAAAATTTAACTGGCAATGGATGTCATGCTCATATTTCTGTCTGGGATGGAAATAAAAATAAGTTTTTGGATAAATCAAATAGCCTAGGGTTAAGTAAGATGGCTTACAATTTTTTAGGTGGTGTAATTAAAAATGCATCCTCTCTATCAGCTTTTTTTAATCCAACAATAAACAGTTATAGAAGAATTAATGCACCTCCAACAAAATCAGGGGCATCATGGTCACCAAGTAGTATTTCTTATACTGGTAATAATAGAACTCACATGATTAGAATTCCTGATCCAGGCAGATTTGAGTTAAGATTGATGGATGGTTCCGTAAACCCTTATTTATTACAGGCAAGTGTATTAGCTGCGGGTTTGGATGGATTAAAAAATAAGATTGATCCAGGAAAACCATTAAATTGTAATATGTATGAAGATTATAAAAAATATCCTGATCTTCAAAAACTTCCAGATGAATTAGAACAATCTCTCACAAAATTAGCAAGCAATAAAAGTATGAATGAAGCTTTTGGAGAAGAAACAATAAATAGTTACATTAAATTAAGAAGTTCTGAGATAGATGAATTCAAAAAGCAAGAGAGTTTCGATAAAACAAAAGCTATCACTAGGTGGGAAAGAGATAATACGCTAGACTGTTAGTATATGAAGATTTTATCTAACGGCCATTTGTGGAAACACAGTGAATTTATTGAGAATAAAAATTTTTCATTTGATAAAAATAAAATTTTAAATTCATTATCTACTAAAGATATTGATGAAGCCTATTCAAGCATTTCTGGTTGGCAAGGATATTCTCCAACACCTTTAGTTGAGCTTAATAAACTTTCAGAAGAATTAAATTTAAATAAGATATTTTATAAAGATGAAAGTAAGAGATTTGATCTCAAGTCCTTTAAAGCTCTTGGTGGGGCTTATGCGGTAGAAAAAGTTTCTAAAGATAACAAAGATATTATTGTCTCTACTGCTACAGCAGGCAATCATGGCAGATCTGTTGCCTGGGGAGCTAAAAGACTTGGTTTAAGATGTAAAATTTTTATAAGTGAGTTTGTGAGTGATGCAAGAGGAAAAGCAATGGCAGATCTTGGAGCTGACGTAATCAAAGTAAAAGGTAATTATGAAAAATCTTTAATTGAATGTATAAAACAATCAACAGAAAATAATTGGCAAATAGTTCAGGATGTTGCTTGGAAAGATTACATGATTGTTCCAAAGTACACAATGGCTGGTTATACAGTTATGATGAAAGAAATTGTAGATCAGATTGATCAAAATAAAATTTCTCATATTATTTTACAAGCAGGTGTAGGAGGAATGGCAGGCGCAATGATCTCAGGTATTGCAAGATACTTACAAAATGTGCCTGAAATTATAATTGTAGAACCTGATAGTGCTGCATGTGTTATGGAAAGTATAAAAACAGGTAAAATTGAAAAGATAGATATTAAGAGAGAAAGCTTAATGGGTGGAATGTCGTGTGGTGAAGTATCATTAGTCCCATGGGAAATTTTAAAAAATGCAGTTAAATATTGTATTAGTTTGCCAGATGATGATATTGCAAAAACTATGAAATTATTAGGTAATGGAAACTTTAGTAACAAAAAAATTATAGCAGGTGAAAATTCTGCTCCTGGAGTTATAAGCTTAATAGCAAGTTGTGAGGATGAAAAAATAAAAGATAAAATGAAACTAAATAAAGATTCAAATATTTTACTAATTGGATGTGAGGGTGATACAGATCAAGAAATGTATCAAAAACTCATCAACCAATAAAAATTATTTAATGAAAAAAATATTAAAAAAAAAAGTTGAAAACTTAGATTTTTATAAGATTTTTAAACCTGAGTTAACTCCAAAAAGAATGATGGAGCTTGGTGTTTTTGGAGGAGCTTATTTTGGCTTAAATGTAAAAGAGTATCCAAAATCTTGGTTCAAAAATGTAAAATTAAGCAAAACTTTTGACGTAAATTTAAATAGATTTAAAATTGTATCAGGATTATCAAGAGAACATTGGATTGAAAAAGGATGGATTTTCAAAGAAGATCCTCTTGGTTGGTTTCAATGGTATTGTAGGTTTACTAATGGGAGAAGAATTCCACATATAGATGAAATACAAATTAAAAGGTGGAAAAATTTTAGAAGACATGTCTTGGCCATTGAAAAAAATTGTGAAAAAGGAGACCTGGGCTGTAGAAAAAGACAAAGACAAGCTATCTTACAATGGGCTTACAATCCTTACAGATAAAATTTTAAGTTCCTAAAAAGTGGTGAATAACTGTTCTTGTTTGTGGATTTAGTCTATGTTCAAAAAGATATATCCCCTGCCAAGTTCCAAGTAATAATTCACTATTTTTGATACTTAAAGAAATTTGATTATTTGTTAATGCAGATTTTATGTGAGCAGGCATATCATCTTTTCCTTCAGTTGTATGAGTATATAATTTATTATTCATTGGAGCTAAATTATCAAAATAATTCAATAGATCAGTCTGAACATCTGGATCAGCGTTCTCTTGTACAATTAGTGATGCACTGGTGTGTTGAATGGTTAAATTAAGCATTCCATCTTTAAGTTTTTTTTTTCTGATCCATTCAATTGTTTGATTAGTAAATTCATAAAGTTTTTGCCCATTTGTATTAATTTGAAGATTATAAAATTCTTGAATCATTGCTTTTAGTCTATAGATGTTAGCTCATATAAACGGCTAATGGTACGTTTAAATTGTTTCTCTAAAGATTTTGATGAGGAAAGTTGATCTAATTTTTGATTAGCTGTGACAGCAATTGGAATATCTTTATCATATATTATATCAATTAAAGTTATAAATCTGTGCTGTTGATTTGAATTAATATCGTTAAATTGTGGTATATTTTCAATTACAATAAAATTGGAAATTTTTGCAATTTCCAAATAATCTTCTCCACCTAAATTTTGATCACACAAGTCTTTGAAATCAAATCTAGATATACCTTCAAAATATCTTTTAATTTCAAAATCTCTTCCTTTTACATTTATGACTTGATTAAGCTTTTTTTTATCTCTTGTTATAGTTCTAAAAAATTTATTTATCTTAAAATTAGTTTCCTTATTTAATGGAAAAAAATATCTTTGTTTTTGATTTTCTTTCGATTTTCGATAATCATCTTCAATTTTTAGTTCATGCTCAAAAGATCTTTCCTCCATAATTTTAATAAATGGTTTAAATTGATCTCTTTGGAGACCATCTTTATAAAGTTCTGATATCTTTATATTTGATGTTAAGATTATTTTAATATTTTCTTTGAATATTTCTTCAAATAATTTTCCTAGTATCATTGCGTCCACAATATTGGTTACTTGAAATTCATCAAAATAGATTAAGGAAACTTTTGATTTTAGATTTCTTACAAACAAATTTATAATATTTTGTTCTTTCTCATCTTTTCTTTCATTAACAAAATTATGAAAATTTAACATAAATTCATTAAAGTGAAGTCTTATTTTTTTCTCATTTATTTCTTTATAAAAGAAATCTGCAATCATAGTTTTTCCAACGCCTACATCTCCATAAAGGTAAAATCCTTTTTTTGAATATCCTTTTGAAAAAAATTTTGAAATAAATGATTTAAAATTTTCTTTATAATATTTTTGAAGTTTTTTAATTACCAAAATTTGATTTTGGTTAATTTCAAAATTTTTTGAACTACAATAAAGATTAAATTTTTCCTCTAGGTTTTTTAACATTAATTCTTTTTTGTTTTAAAATCGATGCCATATTCCGATCTTGGTCCATTTCTTAATCCAAAAGGTCCTGGTATAAAAATTGTCATTGGTTTAGTTCCATCTTTTAAATCAACCCTATGATATGAGTTAGCTGAACGAAACCCTATGTAACCAGGTTTCCTCCAAAATTTACCTTTTATAGTAGTTTCCCAATATCCACCTCTAATTATAATAGTTATATAAGGGCATAAATGGTTGTGTACACCTTCACCATGGTCATTAGCTAACATTTCATGGATTAATATATTAAATGGAAACCATTTAGGACGATTTCTAAATAAAACATAATAACGATTCATCCAAGGTTTAGCTTGGTCAAATCTTGGATGTGAAGGGCCTCTATCTAAAACAACTTTTTTTCTACCAATTTTTTCTAGTAATTTAAGAATCATCAATTCAATTTTATTAGAGAATTATCTTTTGTCACAAATAAATTTTTTTCTATAATTAAAGGGCTTGAGATCTTTTCATTATCAATTTTTAAAACTGATTTTGTTCTTCCATCAGATAAATCAATAATTAACAATCTACCATTACTCGTAGATAAATAAATTTTATTTGATCCAATTATAAAACCTGTAGGATTAATTTTTGGTCTTTTTTTTAATTTAAATTTATCAAATACATCTGTAATTCTTATTATGTTGCCTGAGTCTTTTTCTACGATCATTAAATATCCATCAATAGAAACTGTAAGTAATAATTTATCAATTACTATAGGTCTAACATTGGCATTTATGTTATTTTTCCATTTAAAATTTCCAGATTTCATGTCTACTGAAAAAAATTCATTTCTATTATTTGAAAAAAATAAATCTTTACCGTCAGAAATTATATCAGAAGTTTCAAGAGAGAATGCTGACTCATAAATATCAGATCCTTGAGTAGGTAGCTGCCATAACATATCTCCTTTATTAATATCAACAGCTGTAATATCACCTATAGAATTATTAAAATAAATTTTGTCCTGAAAAATGACCATAGAAAGTTTTTTTTGGGATCTTATTAGTGCATTTTCTGTCTTTATGTTCCATAATTCTTTTCCATCTTTAAGAGAATAACATCTTAATGTATTAGAAAAATCTATAACAAAAAATTTATCTTTATAAATTTTTATTTGAGAATTAAATGGAGCTGTATTATATTTTGACCAAATTAAATTTCCTGATTTTAAATCTAAAAGATAAATTTTTGCAATATTATCTGCAATAACCATATATTTATCATTATTGGCAAATTGCAAAATCGGATTAAGCTTTTTTTCAGTTTTGGTATAATAATTTTTTTTCCAAATCAATTTAGAATTTTCATCAAACTGTAATATGGTTCCTTTATTTTCAAAAAAAATCACTCTATTTTTATTAAACAAAATTTCAGGTTCATATTGGTGATAATTTTTAATTTTTGAAAATTTATATTTTGAAATTTTTTTTAATTCACTATCAAAATTTGATCTTCCAGGGTTATTTAATAATAATGATTCATAAGAATTATCATTAAATATTTTTTCTAATTTTAATTTAATATTAGAATTAAATTCTTTTTTTATAACACTTTCATCTTTTAATACTTCATCAAAACCTCTTTCTAATACAATTTTCTTTGATGATGTCCAAAATTCAGAATTTTTATTTAAAGAACATCCTGAGATTAAAAAAAAAATTATAAATAAATAAATCTTTTTATTCACTAAGATCTCTATTAAGTCTTTTCTGTGTTTCCTTTAGAATTTCTTGATTAGCATTTTCAGTGAGCAAAATCTTATTAAAAAATTCTTTAGATTTTTCTTTTTCATTTTTGGCAAAATAATACTCAGCTACTAAATATAATCCATGAGATTTCCAAACACTCTTAGAGTTTATTAATGGATTCAAAATTTTTAATAAATCATTTTCATTAGCTGTATCTGCATTATAAAGTGCTTTTTTATAAATTATTAGATTTTTAATTTCATCTTCTAAAGAAGTCTTATTAATCAAAATATCAAAAAGATTATTAACTTCTTGATCTTCTTTTAAATTATTATCAATTATGAAATAAAGAGCTAAAGGGGAATACGTTGGATCTTCCTCTCTTACTAACATACTTAGCAAATCTCTTGCTGCATTTAAATCTCCATTAGAATGATAAATTACAGCTTTATTATAAATTTCGGAGATTTGTTTCTTTTTTGAATCTTTATTTATTTTAAAGCCAAAAAAACTTAAAAAAATTATAATAACAATTATTAAAGATATAATTATTCTTTTTTTATTATTAATTAAAAAATCTCTAATTTTTTCATTTCTTGTTTTTGCATCAATTATTGAAATCTCTTCATCCATAACTAAATCATATTTCTTAAAACGTATTGAAGTATTCCGCCATTTTTGTAGTACTCTAATTCATTTTTAGTATCTATCCTACATAATGTTTCTATTTTTTTGATTTCCCCTGAAGCATATTTTATCTCTATTGTGACCTTGTCTGATGGACTCACTCCTTTTTCAATTTCTTTAATGCTGATTAATTCAGAACCAATCAGATTGAGATTTTTTCTATTAACATTGTTTGTAAATTGCAAAGGTAAAATTCCCATTCCAATTAAATTTGATCTATGAATTCTCTCAAAACTTTCAGCTATTACCACTTTAACACCTAATAATTTAGTGCCTTTAGCTGCCCAATCTCTAGAAGAGCCTGTTCCATATTCCTTTCCTCCAATTACTACTAGATCTATTCCTCTTTTTTTATATTCAACAACTGCATCATAAACTGGCATAACCTTTTCTTCTGGATATAGTTTTGTAAAACCACCTTCTGTACCAGGAGCCATTTCATTTCTTATTCTTATATTGGCAAATGTTCCTCTCATCATAACTTCGTGATTTCCTCTTCGCGAACCATATGAATTATAATCTTTTGGTAAAATTTGATGTTTCATAAAATACTCACCTGTGGGACTTTCTTTTTGAATATTACCAGCAGGAGAAATATGATCTGTCGTTACCATATCTCCTAATATTAATAGTGGTCTTGCATTCTCAATTTTTGTAAATCCTTCAGGTTGATCTGATAAATCATCAAAAAAAGGTGGTTTTTTTACATATGTTGAGTTTTCTTCCCAGTTATAAATACTACTTTTTTCAGTTTTAATTTGTTGCCATTGTTTTGGTCCTTCAGAAATATTTGAATATCTTTTTACAAACATATCTGCATTCAATGATGATTTTAATGTATCCTCAATTTCTTTATTTGATGGCCATATATCTTTTAATAAAATTTCTTTACCATTTTTATCTTTTCCAAAAGAATCTTTATATAAATCAAAACTCATATGGCCTGCTAATGCATAGGCTACAACTAATGGTGGGGATGCCAAATAGTTTGCTTTAATATGTGGTGAAATTCTTCCTTCAAAATTTCTATTTCCAGATAATACTGATACTGCATAAATGTTTTCTTTTTGAATTGCTTCAACTATGTTGTCTGCAAGTGGTCCTGAATTTCCGATACAAGTAGTGCATCCGTATCCAACTAAATTAAAACCAAGTTTATCTAGATAAGTATTTAATCCAGCTTTTTCTAAATAATCAGTCACAACTTGTGATCCGGGTGCTAATGAAGTTTTTACCCATGGTTTTACTTCTAGACCAAGTTCTATAGCTTTTTTTGCAAGTAATCCCGCCCCTATAAGTACATTAGGATTAGATGTATTTGTACAAGATGTGATTGCTGCAATTAAAATTGAACCATCTTTTATTTCATAATCAGTATTTGGAACTTTTGAAATAGAAAAATCTTTTTTATTTGTTGCTTCTTTAAAACTATTCTTAAAACTTTTAGATGCATCAGTTAACAATACTTTATCTTGAGGTCTTTTCGGTCCTGAAATAGTTGGTAAAATTGTTGACATATCTAGAGATAAAGTATCTGTAAACTCAATATCTTCACTAGCCCATAGACCTTGTTCTTTGGCATATTTCTCAACTATACTCACAACAGACTGATCTCGACCTGAAAATTTTAAATATTTTAAAGTTTCATCATCTATTGGAAAAAAACCACAGGTAGCTCCATATTCAGGAGCCATGTTAGCAATTGTTGCACGATCAGCTAAAGTTAAATTTTTTAAACCTTCTCCATAAAATTCAACAAATTTTCCAACTACACCCTTGTCTCTTAACATTTTTACAACTGTTAAAACTAAATCTGTTGCAGTGGTGCCTTCTGGCATCTTATTTTTTATTTCAAAACCAATTACCTCTGGGATTAACATTGAAATTGGTTGACCTAACATACCAGCTTCAGCTTCTATACCTCCAACTCCCCATCCTAAAACTGACAAACCATTAACCATTGTTGTATGACTATCGGTTCCAACTAGTGTGTCTGGGAAAAGATATTTTTCTCCTTTATATTCTTCGCTCCAAACTACTTTAGATAAATATTCTAAATTTACCTGATGACATATTCCTGTTCCAGGAGGAACGATTCTAAAATTATTAAATGCTTGTTGGCCCCATTTTAAAAATGAATATCTTTCTCCATTTCTTTTAAATTCTATTTCAACATTTTTATCAAAAGAGTCTGATTTTGCAGATTGATCTACTTGTACTGAATGATCGATAACAAGATCTACTGCTGACAATGGATTAATAGTATTAGGGTCTTTATTCTTATTTTTTACAGCTTCCCTCATTGCAGCTAAATCCGCAACTGCAGGTATTCCCGTATAATCTTGTAATAGAACTCTAGCAGGTCTATATGCAATTTCTGTTTTAGATTTTTTTTCTTTCAACCAAGTTTTAATTGCTTCAATTTGATTTTTTGTAACTGATAAATCATCTTCATATCTTAGTAGATTTTCTAAAAGAACTTTTAGTGACTTTGGAAGCCTTGTGATCCCATCTAATCCATTTTCTTCTGCTTTTTTAAGAGAATAAAATTTATAATTACTCCCCATAACTTTTATATCTGATAATGAGTTATAAGAATTTTTTATTCCTGGTTTCATATTTTATATATAAAATGTAATTATGCTTAAAAGAAGAAGCACTGACATAACATAATTAAAGTACTTAATAAATTTCTCATTTGTCGCAAATTTCCTCAAAAATTTTCCAATAAAAGTCCATAAAGTAATGCTAGTTGATGAAAATAAGAAAGCCAAAAGCACTACTTGAGTCGCATAATTAATATAATTTTCTCCTAATTCAACATAAGTTGAAACAACAATTATTGCTACCGATACACCTTTTGGATTTAAATATTGAAAAAGAAAAGTTTCAATAAATTTAACTGGGTTTTCTTTTTTTATCTCACCAGACCCACCAGAAAAAGCAATTTTAAAAGCAAGGTATAGCAAAAACAATGTACCTAAATATTTTATTATTAATTGAATGATTGGAAATAATTTAAAGATATTTATTAAACCAATACTTAAAAATAGAACTAAAGATGTAAATCCTAAAGTAACTCCAAGTATATGCGGAATAGTTTTGGTTATTCCAAAATTAAATCCTGAATAAGAGGCAACGACATTATTTGGACCAGGTGTATAAGCAGTAACAAACCAAAATAATGCTATAGAAAATATTTCTGGATGCATATTTAAGCTATTGGTAATCCATTTTCAGATTTTTGTGATGGATGAACTAAGATTACTTTACCTTCTTTGTCAATCGACCCTAAAATCAAAACCTGAGAAACTACTCCAGCAATATTTTTTTCAGGAAAATTACAAATACCAATTACCTGTTTTCCTTTTAAATTCTCTTCGTTGTAATAATGAGTTATCTGTGCTGAAGATTGTTTAACACCAATTTCCTCTCCAAAATCTACTTTAACTACTAAAGAGGGTTTTCTAGCTTTTTCATTTTTTTTTACCGATATTACGGTACCAACTCTGATGTCAACTTTTTCAAAAATATCATATGTTATTTGTTCTTTCATAATGGCAGTATTTATAATAATTATTAGTTATGAGTACAGAAATTAATTTAGAGGAATTATATAATAATTCAGTAAAAATTTTAACTGACCTTATAGGTTTTAGGACAATTTCTGGAGAAGATAACAGTGCTTTAATAAATTATTGCGATGATTACCTTCATAAACTTGGAGCGACATCTTTTAAAACATTCGATGAGGATAAAAAAAGAGTAAACCTTTTTGCTACTTTAAAAGCAAAAAAAACTAACGGAACTAAACCAATTATTTTATCAGGACATACAGATACAGTGCCAGTTTCTAAAAGCTGGAGCACCGATCCATTTAAAGCAACTATTAAAGGTGACAAGCTTTATGGTAGAGGTTCGTGTGATATGAAGGGTTTTATTGCTTGTGCATTGGCTTTTGCTCCAATCTACGCAAAAACAAATTTAAACAGAGATATACATTTTTCATTTACTTTTGATGAAGAAACAGCTTGTATAGGAGCACCAATTTTAATCGAAGAATTAAAAAAAAGAAATATTCAAAATGGTATCTGTATAATTGGTGAACCAACAAAAATGAAAATTATTGATGCTCATAAGGGCTGTTATGAATATACAACTTATTTTGAAGGTTTAGCCGGTCATAGCTCGGCACCACACAAAGGTGTAAGTGCAGTTGAATTTGCTACAAGGTATGCAAATAAATTACTTGAACTAAGAGAAGAATTGAAAAAAAGAGCACCAAAAGACTCTATTTTTGATCCACCTTTTTCAACTTTACAAGTTGGCGGAATTTTTGGTGGAATTGCTCATAATGTTATTGCAGATAAATGTCATATTAATTGGGAAACAAGACCAGTTATTAAGGAAGATGGAAAATTTTTAAATGACCAAATTGATAAATATGCAAATGAAATTCTATTACCAGAAATGAAAAAAGTGTTTAAAAACTCAAAAATTACAAAAAAAATTATTGGTGAAGTTACGGGATTTGATCGAGTAAAAAAATCTGAGGCATGTGAATTAGTTGCTAGTTTAACTGGTGACAATTCCAGAGAAGTAGTATCATTTGGAACTGAGGCAGGTTTATTTCAAGAAATTGGTATTAGTACAGTAGTATGTGGTCCTGGTTCTATTGAACAAGCTCATAAAGTAGATGAATTTATTGAACTTAGTGAATTAAAGAAATGCATAAATTTCTTAAATGGTATAAAGTCTAATTCTATTTCAGATTAAAAAATTATAAAAAAATCAGAATTTAATTAAAATTATACATGGTTAAAAAAAACTCAAGAGATCTTGTTGGTTATGGTAGCAGAGGAAAAAAAATATCATGGCCTAATAATGCAAAATTAGCTCTTCAAATAGTATTGAATTATGAAGAAGGAGGAGAGAATTCGATATTAAATGGAGATAAATACTCAGAGACTTTTTTATCAGAAATTATTGGCGCTAAAGCAATTAAGGGAAGACATATAAGCATGGAAAGTATTTATGAATATGGTTCAAGAGCAGGATTTTGGCGACTAGATAAATTGTTCAAAGAAAAAAAAATCCCTGTAACAATTTTTGGTGTAGGGTTAGCATTAAAACAAAACCCTGAGGTATGTAATGCAATTAAAAATGGTGATTATGAAATTGCTGCACATGGCTACAGATGGATAGACTACCAAAATATAAAAAAATCTGCTGAAAAAAAACATATGCAACTTGCAATCAAAACAATTAAAGATATTTTTGGTTCTAGACCGTTGGGTTGGTACACAGGTCGATGTAGCCCAAATACAAGAGACTTAGTTTTTGATGATGGCGGTTTTTTATATGATAGTGATAGTTATAGTGATGACTTACCATATTGGGAATATAGAGGTAAAAAGAAACAACTGATTGTCCCTTATACTTTAGATAACAATGATATGAGATTTGCAACAAACCAAGGATTTAACACTGGTGATCATTTTTATAATTATTTAAAAGATAGCTTTGATACTTTATATGAGGAAGGAAAAACATATCCCAAAATGATGTCAGTTGGACTACACTGTAGACTAGTTGGCAGACCTGGTAGAATTCAATCTTTAAAGAAATTTTTAGACTATGTTCTTAAATTTGAAGATGTGTGGATTTGTAAAAGAATTGATATAGCAAAACATTGGATTAAAAATTACTCATAATATGAAAGAAAAAATAATATTTACTAACGGGTTAATAGATTTAGCTCAACCAAGACTGGGTACAAAAGTTATTTATAAAACTGATGATTTTTTTGCTTCAGCTAATAGAATTATAAGCCCAACCATTCCTGTATTCAAAGAGGGTGTTTTTGATAAACATGGAAAATGGATGGATGGATGGGAATCTAGAAGAAAAAGAACTTCAGGACATGATTATATTGTTTTAAAATTAGGTAAGCCAGGAAAAATTTCTAAGATTGACGTAGATACATCTCATTTTAATGGTAATCAGCCTTCAATGGTCTCAATTGAAGGAGCTAATTCCAATTCAAACAAAATCAAACAATTTAAATGGACTTCAATTCTTTCAAAAAAAAAGGTTAAAGCTAATTCACATCATTTTTTTTCAGTCAAAAACAATAAAATATTTACACATATTAAATTTAACATTTTTCCTGATGGTGGTGTTGCTAGATTAAGATTATATGGTTCGATTGCAAAATCAAAAAAATTTAAGAATAAAAAAATAAATCTTGCTTCATTATTAGACGGAGCATCAGTTATTGCTTGCAATAATGAACATTTTGGAAGAGCTGAAAATGTTTTAGCCCCTGGTAAAGCAAAAAATATGGGTGATGGCTGGGAGACTAGAAGACGAAGAGGCAAAGGAAATGATTGGTTAATTTTGAATTCTATTGATGGAAGCTCAATAGATAAAATTGAAATCTCAACTCATCACTTTAAAGGAAATTATCCCAGTTACTGTTCATTACAAGCTGCTTATTTGTCGTCTAAAAGCTCTAAACAAATTGTAAACTCTTCAAACAAATGGAAATATTTATTAAAAAATACAAAATTGTCAGCTAACAAAACTCATAGTTTTAAAAATTCTTTAATGAAAAAAAATAAAATCAATCATATAAAAATAAATATATTTCCTGATGGTGGTATTTCTAGATTTAGAATTTTTGGAAAAAAAATATGAAAAGCTTAGTAGTTAAACCTAAACCAATAACTAAACAAAATTTTAAAAAATTTGGTGATATGATAACAACTGCAGATATCAAGCCTATTGAAATTAATAATGGTTACGCAAAACGATATGATGGAATTGCAAATTTAAATACTAAAAAGGATAATGGTGAGTCTACTATTAGTATATTTTCTGCTCTCAAAAGATCTTTTCCTATGAAAGTTGATATGATGGAAAAGCACCCACTTGGAAGCCAAGCTTTTATTCCGATGAAAGAAACAACTTTTTTAGCTTTTGTGGCTCCCGAAGGTGACAAACCAGATTTAAACAAGTTAGAATCTTTTATTATACCGAAAGGAATTGGTGTAAACTATAATCCTGGTGTTTGGCATTTCCCATTAATCTCAACAGAAGATATGAATTTTTTAGTTATAGATAGATTGGGTAGTGGAGATAATTTAGTTCTTCACGATTTAAATAAAGAGAATATTACTCTAGAATTCCAAATATAAAAAAAGCCCGCCAATAAAATTGACGGGCTTAAATTTAAAATTTAATTATTTTCTTGATGATGATATTGCTAAGTGAATTAAAGCACCTAATGATGCTCCAATTATCCAAGCATATCCACCGCCACCACCTAAGTTAGCAAAGAAATCATCCATTCCTAAGAATAAAATGTTTGGCCAAACTGTACCAACAGCAATATACCCTGATAGTACCCATGCCAACATACCTTTACCATTAAAACCACCATTATAGTGATACTTACCTTTAGGCGAGTCAGTAAATAGATCATCAACATCTAATCTTTGTTTTTTGATTATATAGTAATCAGTAATCATTATACCAAACACAGGAGCTAAAATTGCACCTAAAGTGTTTACAAATGGAAATAGTCCCATTTGAGTAATTACTGCAACCCACATACCACCAATAACAAAACCAAATGCAGCAGTTATTAAACCACCAGTTCTAAAATTGATTTTGCTTGGCATTAAGTTTGCAAGGTCATACGCTGGCGGTATAAAGTTTGCAACCATGTTGATACCAACTGTTGCTGCAAAGAATGCAAATGCTGCAACTATTGTTAATGCAAGATTGTCTACTTTAGCTACCATATCAGTTGGATTTGCTACATATTCTCCAAAGATAGCGATTGTTCCACCAGTAATCATTAAAGTAATAAATGAGAAGAATATTACGTTACCTACTAATCCCCATAGGTTACCTTTTTTCATTTCATCTTCATTTTTAACAAATCTAGCGAAGTCACCAAAGTTGATTACTACGGCAGCGAAATATCCTACCATAATTGAAAATACTGCTAGGAAAGCTCCAAATGAACCTAAACCTTCAAATCCACCTGATCTTGCTCCTCCAGAAAATATTTCACCTACTTCTGATAAAAGACCTCCACCAGCTTTAAACCAAATTACTAACATTAATAGAACCATAACAACATAAACCGCTGGTCCTGCAAAGTTTAAGAACCTTTTTACTAGGTCTACACCTTGCCAAAATAAGTAAACTTGGAAAGCTGATACAAATATAAATGATACCCACATTACTCCTGTCATTCCTAAGAACATCTCAGTGCCTGGGTTACCAGTAATACCTGTAATTAAAAGTGCTACTGCAGTTGATGCTGCATAAGTTTGTGCTCCATACCAGAACATAGCCACAAGCCCTCTTGCCATAGCAGGAAAGTTTGCTCCAAACACACCCATACTTACCCTAGCAAATACTGGATAAGGTATTCCGTGTTTAACACTTGGTTTTCCAGAAAGATTTACTAACCACATGATGAAAAAGCCAGCAAGTATTAATGCTAAAAATACTGCCCAGCCATTTAACCCTGAGGCTAAGAATAATGATGCTGCTAAAGTATATCCAAATAAACTTTGAACATCATTTGCCCACACGTTGAAAATCTCGAACCATCCCCAATTTTTTTTATTTGATGGAGTTGGTGCTAAATCAGCGTTGTAGAGCGATTTTGATCTACTCATATTTTTCTCCTCTGTGTATTGCGAGTTATAACTAGTTTAATTTACGCAACGTTAATGAGAGAACCCTAATGATTTCTATTTTAAATACAAACAAATGATTTTCTTAATGCTAGTCTCTAAGTATTGTATATCAATGATTAATTGCTTTAAGCCTAAAATGGACACTTCGAGACTATATATAATTAGTTATTCCAACCGCCAACAGCTTTAACTTCTAAGAACTCCTCTAGCCCATGTTCTCCTGCTTCTCGACCGATACCTGAGTGTTTAAAACCACCAAACGGCGCATCAACAGCTATCCCAGCACCATTAACGTCTACCATTCCTGATCGTAATTTTCTTGCAACTCTTTTAACTTTCTCTTTATCTTGAGTTTGAATGTAATTAGTTAACCCGTAGGGAGTATCATTGGCAATTTTAATTGCCTCTTCCTCATTTTCAAAAGGTATTACAGATAAAACTGGTCCAAAAATTTCTGTTCTAGCAATTTCCATATCATTATTTACATCAGCAAAAACAGTCGGTTTAACAAAATAACCTTTTTCTAATCCCTCAGGCTTTCCAGGTCCACCTGCAACTAATTTAGCTCCCTCATCTATTCCTTTTTTTATCAATGTTTGAATTTTATTATATTGAGTTTCAGAAATTACAGGTCCTATATGATCACCTTCTTTTTTGGGGTCACCAACCTCAAAACTTTCAGTATATTTTTTTAATCTTTCAATAGATTCATTGTACATTGATTTTTCTACTAACATTCTAGTAGGGGCATTACACGATTGTCCTGAATTTCTAAAACATCTTAGAGCGCCTCTCTCTATAGCTTCAGGGTCAGCATCTTTAAAAATAATATTTGCTCCCTTTCCGCCTAATTCCAAGCTTACTCTTTTAAAATCTTTAGCAGCATTCTGAGAAATCAGGGCACCAGCTCGTGTTGAACCAGTAAATGAAATCATATTTATATCAGGGTGACTAGTTAAAGCGTCCCCTGTAGTAGCACCATCTCCATTAACCAAATTAAATACTCCTGCTGGAAATTTTGTTTCATCAATTAACTCTGCGAGTATCATTGAAGAAAGTGGAGCAAGTTCAGAAGGTTTTAAAACCATCGTACATCCAGATGCTAAAGCTGGCATTACTTTTAAACAAACCTGATTCATAGGCCAGTTCCAAGGAGTTATTAATGCACAAACACCCTTTGGTTCATAAATTAGTCTTTGATTTGGAGCGTGATCACCTAATGGTTTTTCAAATTCAAAATTTTTTAAATATCTAATAAAAGATTTTAAATGAGCAGCACCTGTGCCAGCCTGTAACTTTGTTGCAAAATCTTTTGGAGCGCCCATCTCCATAGTGATTGCTTCAGCAATATCAGCCCATCTTTTTTTATAATTTTCGTAAAGCTTCTCTAATAATTTAATTCTTTCATCTTTTGAAGAAAATGCCCATGAGCCATATGCTTTTTTGGCTGCACTCACTGCATCATTCACATCATCTTTATTTCCTAAAGAAATAACTGCACAGTTTTCTTCAGTAGCAGGATCAATTACTTTTATTTCATGTTTACTTTTTGGTGATACCCATTTTCCATCAATATAAAAATTTTTTTTATTTTCCATAACAGACTCCTACCTTTTCTTTATTTTTTTGCAAACAAATTTGTTAATTCATAAACTATCGTTGCAGCAGCAAGCGATGTTACCTCTGCATGATCATATGCTGGTGAAACTTCAACAACATCTGCAGAAATTAAATTCATGCCAGATAAACCTCTTATCACATTAACCATTTCTCTAGTTGTCATCCCAGCAATTTCTGGTGTGCCTGTGCCCGGTGCAAAAGCAGGATCCAAAACATCTATATCAATAGACAGATATAATGGATTGTCTCCAACTCTTTGTCTAATCCTTTCTGCAATTTTATCAGTTCCTTCAGTTTGAAATTCATCACAATGAATTATCTTAAAACCGAAACTTTCATCATTTTTAATATCATTTCTACTGTATAAAGGTCCTCTAATACCTACATGCATAGATGCATCATCTAAGAATAAATTTTCTTCTCTAGCTCTTCTAAAAGGAGTCCCATGAGTATAAGGGGCACCAAAATAAGTATCCCATGTATCTAGATGTGCATCAAAATGAACTAAAGCAACAGGGCCATTATTAATTTTATTGACTGCTTTTAATAATGGAAATGCAATTGTATGATCACCACCCAAACTTATTATACCTCCAGTTTTTTTGAGTAAATCAGTTGCACCTACTTCAATTTGCTTAATTGCTTCATCAATATTAAAAGGATTACATGTAATATCTCCAGCATCAGCAACCTGTTGTACTTTAAATGGCTCAACATCATAACTTGGATGATAATTTGTTCTTAAATGTCTAGATGCTTGCCTTATACTTTGGGGGCCAAATCTTGCACCTGGTCTATAACTTGTGCCAGCATCAAATGGGATTCCAACAATTGCTACATCACAACTTTCTACATCTCTTAATTCGGGTAATCTTGCAAATGTTGAGGGACCAGCAAACCGTGGCACTTTAGTTCCACTTACAGGTTGGATTGGATTTTTATTTCTTTTTTTTTTCACAGTAAAACTGTATCACATTCTTTTAATTTGGAATATCTTCTATATATAAATTTATGAACTTAATAAGATTAATTTTATTATCTTTATTTATCTTTGGTCATGGACAAGCTGATACGATTTATAATCTAATAAAAATTCCCAATCTTGAAATTTATGAGATCAACACTTCAAATAAACTTAGATACTTATATGCCAAGCAACCATTCACAATTGGTGTAGATAATAATATTAATTGCTTTAGTTCAGAAAAAAAAGTTTTGGATGAAAAATATAAAATAATCCAAAAAAATTTGAATAGGTATAATCAAAAATTTTTAAAAAAAATTAATCTTAAATATATTGTTCTTTGTGAAGATTTATCTATTTCAAATATAAATACCGCTGGAATACCAGATAATGTAATGAAAACTTTAATCCTAGATATAAAATTTGATGAAAAATATTTTGAAAGAGTAATTCACCATGAAGTATTTCATATAATAAATGACAGCTTCAAAGAAATATTTGATGAAAAAGTATGGTCTGAGTTTAATGTAAAAAATTTTAAATATGCAGAATGCTCTACTTGTACTGATAAAATAGGATTGGATACTTATAAAAAAACAGAGGGTTTTTTTACAGAATATTCTAGATCAACAGCTTCAGAAGATATGGCTGAAGTATTTTCACATTTAATGATTGGTTCAAGCTTTAATAATAGTGATCTAATTTTAAAAAAAAAGATACAATTCATAAAAAATAATTTATTGAAGATTGATAAAAATTTTATTCTATGATTAAAAAAATTAAAGCTTCTAAATCTGAAAAAATAATCTTAACTTTTATAATTGTTTTGGCTTTATTTTCTTTTGGTTCTTTTTTTTTAATAAAAGATAAGTGTTTGTTCGTTAAAGATTATGATCCTTATAAGATTAAATTTGATAAACCAAAAAACATTGCAGTATTAAATGTTCCTTGTGGAAATGTTATTATAGAACTTTATCCTGAAATTTCTCCAAATGGGGTAAAAAGATTTATAACTTTGATAAAATCTAAATCTTATGATGATGTTGCTTTTCATAGAGTTATTAAAGATACACTTGTTCAAGCTGGAGATTTAGAGTTTGGTAAAAAAGGAAATATAGATTATGGAAAAATTGGAACAGGTAAATCAGGACTAGGAACTATTAATTCTGAAGTAGATAATCCATTTAATTTTGAAAAAGGCAGTGTTGCTTTAGCAAGAACTCAAAAATATAACACTGAAGATAGTCAATTTTTTATTCTACTAAGAGATGAACCTTTATATGAAACTGAATATACTCCAATTGGAAAAGTTATTTACGGTTTAAAAGCCTTAAAAAAAATTAAATATCTTGATAAATCCCAGTATGTATTAAGGCCTGACTATATAAATTCAATTAGGATGTTAATTAACTAAAGGTTTACCAGTGGCTAAAGTATGCTTTATTCTATCTTGAGTTTTTTGAGTTTCAATTAATCTCATAAAAGCATCTAGTTCTAATTTAAATAAATCATCTTCCGATAAAGTTTTATCAATTGTGGTATCTCCTCCACTTAAAACATGTGCTAATTCTTTCGCAACTTCGACACCATGATCTAAAATAACTTTATCATTATAAAGTTTATCTAAAATTTTATCCATTTCCCCTCTTACAGCTTTTCCTGGAAGCTTAAATTCAAGCTCACTTGGTGACTTAAAATCTTTATTATCTGTAATAATTTTTTTGGAAACTTCTAATAAACTATTTCTATTCATTATTTTTTTATCAGAAGGTCTCAAATATTTCATTGGTTCCGCTTCAACTGGTGAGGTAGCTGTTTTACCATATCCAATTATATCAAAGACTTTTAAAGGTGCGTAATTTGGATCTTTCTTTGCCTCATCAGTATCAAGCCATCTTGCTAACATTTCCTTACATCCACCCCCTGCTGGAATTAAACCCACAATAGTTTCTACTAGACCAACAACAATATTTGTATGAGATGCAACAAAATTACTTTGCACCATTACCTCAAATCCACCACCTAAAGTTAATCCTGATGGAGCTGAAACTACTGGATATTTTGAATATTTTAAATGCTTACAAGTTTCTTGAAAATATTTAATAAATTTTTCAATCGATTTAAAATCTTTTTTGTCTGCAAATTGCATTGTGTAAGTTAAGTTCACACCTGCAGAAAATTGCATACTTTCATTTATAATTATTAGAGGTTTATCTGTTGCTTTTTTTAAAGCATCCATTGAGTCATAGTCTAGAGCGTTAGCTTTAGTAGTAAACTCAACAATATTATAATCATTAAATCTATAGATTTTTGCAGAGTCGTTTCCATCTAAACTAGATGCTGTTTTTTTAACTTTTCCTAAAGTTTCTATGTTCGTGTATTTTTGTCTCTCACCATAAAAATCTTCATTTTTAGTTTTTGATAAATTTTCTAAAAATTTATTACCAGCAAAGTCATCAACTCTATTAAAGAAATTTTTTACACCTATTTCTTCAAGCATCTCAAAAGGACCTTTGGACCAATTAAAACCTAGTCTCATTGCTTCATCAATATCATTAAATTCTTTTGTAATACCCGGTACTAATGAGGAAGCATATTTAATTATTTTAGATAAAACTGACCAAGCATATTCACCATACTTATCTTTTCTATTGATTAATGTCTTTAGATCTACTTTATCTGATTTAACATCAATCTTTTTGCTAGGAGAATAATCTCCAGATTCAAGATTAATAGCTTCCATTACTTTAGTGGCTCCAGTTTTGTTCATTCGATAAAATCCACCTTTACCTTTTCTTCCTGTATAGCCAGTCTCAATTAATTTTTTTACTAATGGAATTTCTTTTGCAACTTGATGAAACTCATCTGTCTCTGGTAATTCTTTAACAAAACTTTTCAATACATCAGCCATTAAATCGATACCAATTAAATCATATAGTCCAAACACACCTGTTTTAGGAATACCCATTGGTCTTCCAAATATTGCGTCTGCTTCTTCAACAGAAAGTTTCATCTTAAACGCTTCTGTCATAGCAACTTGCATTGCATAAACACCAACTCTATTTCCTAAAAAACCTGGAGTATCGTTACAAACTATTGCACCCTTGCCTAATTCTACTTCACAAAATTCTTTTAATTTATTAATCTTATTAAGATCATTGTTTTCATTTTTAACAATCTCAAGCAGACCCATATATCTGACAGGATTAAAAAAGTGTGTAATACAAAAATCTTTTTTTTCTATATCTGTTAAATGTTCAGATAAAACTTTAATTGGAATTGATGATGTATTTGATGAGACTATAGCTCCATCTTTTCTTGCCTTAAATATCTTTTCATAAATTTGATGTTTGATATCTATTCTTTCCACTACTGCTTCAACAATCCAATCTGCATCTTTAACTACATCAAAATCATCTGAAATATTTCCAACTTTAATATTATTAATTTTAGATTTATCAATTAGTAAAGGAGGTCTTGACTTATGAATTCTTTCTCTAGCTTTTTCACTTATCTCTGTTTTCAAATCAAGTAAAGTTACGGGTACATTTGCATTACATAAGTGAGCAGCAATACCACTACCCATTGTTCCAGAGCCAATCACCACTACGTTCTTAATTTTCATTAAATGATTTTACTATCGGTTTATTCCTCTGAGTCTCTCAGATCTTCTTCTTAAAAGCTCAGCGGTAACTAATATTAATGTTGACAAAATAATTAGACAAGTTGCAACTGCAAGAATAGTTGGACTTAACTGTTCTCTTAAACCCGTCCACATCTGAATCGGAATAGTTGTATTTTCAAGACCAGCTAAAAATAAAACAACCACAACTTCATCAAATGATGTTACAAACGCAAATAATCCACCAGAAATAACACCAGGTAATATTAAGGGTAATGTAATTTTCATAAAAGTGTTTACTGGATTACTTCCAAGGCTTGCTGCAGCTCTTGTTACGCTATGATCAAATCCTGATAATGTCGCTGTAACAGTAATTACAACAAATGGTGTCCCTAAAATAATATGTGCAAGAACTATTCCTGTGTGTGTAGCTGCTAATCCAGCTTTTGCCATAAAGAAAAATATTGCTACACCAGAAATAATTAAAGGAACAATCATTGGAGAGATTAGTATCGCCATGATAATACCCTTATATGGCATATGTCTGCTGCTTAATCCTAATGCAGCAACAGTTCCAAGCAATACAGATCCTATAGTTGCAAAAATTGCAATTATAAAACTATTTTTAGCTGCTAGACCCCATGGGTTTTTTGTTCCATAAATCATATCTTTATACCATCTCAATGAAAAAGCATCTGGATCCAAACTTTTCATCCCATCAGAAAAACTTAAAAACTCTTCTGCATTAAAAGAAAGGGGGAATATTACAAATAGTGGTGCAATTAAAAAAAAGAAAACTGACCCACAAATAAATAAGTAAAAGTAGTGCCAAATTCTGTAATGTAATTCTGTGTGTTTTGGTAAAGCCATTTTGTTTATCCTAATTTAATATTATCTATTCCAACTAGTTTGTTATAAACCCAATAAATCGCCAATACTCCACTAAGCAACATTAAACCCATTGCTGAAGCAAAACTCCAATCAAGTGTACTCTTCATATGAAAAGCAATTTGGTTACTAATTAAAGTACCAGATGCCCCTCCAACTAAGGCTGGTGTAATGTAATAACCGATTGCTAATATAAAACACAACAAACAACCTGCTCCAATACCAGGAATTGTTAAAGGAAAATATACTTTCCAGAAAGCAACTATTGGCGTTCCGCCTAAAGATTTTCCAGCTCTCATTAAGCTTGGTGAAATAGTTTTCATTACACTGTAAAGAGGCAGAACCATAAAGGGGAGCAAAATTTGTGTCATGGCAACATATGTTCCAGTTTTATTATACATCATTTGTGGTCTTGCATCATCTGCAACTAAACCTATTCCAACAAATAAATCATTTACGACTCCCTGTTGTTGCAACAAGATCATCCAACTCGCAGTTCTTACGAGTAATGATGTCCAAAACGGAAGAAGGACACAGATCATTAGTAAGTTACTGTACTTCATAGGTAAAGTAGCTAACAAATGAGCTATTGGATAGGCCATCAAAAAACAAAATAATGTTACAAAAAATGCAATTTCTAAAGTTCTAAGCCATAAAATTCTATGTATTCTCCTATCTTCTTCAACGCTTACTATTTCTCCATTTTCATTCTTATACATATCCATACCTTTTAGATATTTTTGACCAGTAAATGCTGGAGCTCTTCTTTTAATTGCTTTCCAATATTCAACATCTGCCCATCTTTTATGAACAGCCATTATTTGTTCTTTGTAATTTCCTTCTTCAAAATTTTTTGATTTTCTTCTTAATTTTTTAATAATACTTTTGAAACCATTCTTTGTGTAATTAAGTTGTGTAGATAATTTTCCTTCACGTTTTTCATCTACTAATTGTCTGAAATCTAAATAAAAAGCTTCAAAAACTTCTTCTTCAGGTAATTCTTTTCCATTCCACTTCTCCATTGCTTTAAATGTTTTAGGAAGCATTTCAGTTACCATTTTATCATCAACACTTCTCATAAGCATATCGCCAATAGGAAACACATATGTGATGATTAAAAATAATAATAAAGGAGCAACTAGCAAGAAAGCTTTTATTTTATTTCTTCTTTCAGCTTTTTTTAGACTTACCTCTAAAGGTATTCCATCTGTTGTTAAAATTTGTTGTGATTCTGAGCTCATAAATAAAAAGGGCGGTTATTAAATAACCGCCCTTAAATTATAATATATAATTAAGTTTAATTAAACTTAAATTATAGACCAGCTTTCATAGCTTCCCACTTCTCACCAAGCTCAGTTCCGTTGTCAGCCCAGAAGATAGGGTCAACTAAGAAATAGTTTTTAGTGTTTTGTGGTGCTGTTGGCATTTGTGGTACCATATTAGTCTTACCATCTTTATACCAAGGCTCTCCTGCTTCCATAATAGCTATAGAAGATTTTCTCCAAGGAGCATAAGCAATATATTTTGCACTACCAGCTAACATTTCAGTGTTAGTCATCATAGCCAAAGCTTTTTTAGCCATACCATTAGCATCGTTTGGTCCACCCTTAACTTGCACGAAGTACTCGTAGTCAAGACCTTGTCCATCCCATACTTGTTTGATTGGTGCACCTTCTCCAACTTCTGCGTTAAAGAATCTACCATTCCAACCTGTAGCCATTACAACTTCACCTGAAACTAACAATTCTGGTGGTTGAGCACCTGCAGACCAAAATACACAGTTGTCGTTTGCGCATAACTCTTTGATCTTGTTCATTGCTCTTTCAACACCTTTTTCAGTGTTTAAAGCTTTGTAGATTTTCTTTCCACCTTTTCCTGGTTTGATACCATCTGCAGCTAAAGCAATCTCTAAGTTTGTTAAAGCGCTTTTGTAGATAGCTCTTTTTCCAGGGAATTTTTTAGTGTTAAAAAAATCTTTGATTGTTTTTGGTCCTTTACCTGGGAATGCTTTTGTACTGTAAGCATAGTTCCATGAGTAAAGAATATTTCCAACAGCACATTTGCTAGGCATATCAGTAAAGAAATCTTTACTTGCTGGAGTTCCATCTGGTGCAGGTGGGAAGTCTTTGTCAAAATCAAATTCAACAAATAATCCTTCGTCACATCCATTGATAGTATCCATAGCAAAAACGTCGATAATATCCCACGTAATTTTGCCAGCCTCTTTTTGTGCTTTGATCTCAGATAATCCACCTGAATAGTCAACCCAAGCAATATTTATTCCAAGGGCCTTAGCAGTAGGATCTCCGTACCCTAACTTTTGAGACTCTGTATAAGCTCCACCCCAAGACACAGCTGTTACTGTTGTAGCAAATGCTGAAGTAGTTACAGAGATAGCAAAAGAAATGGCTAGTAATAATTTACTAATTGTCTTCATTTTTCCTCCGTTTAAACGTTTTTTTAAAAAACAGATTACAACAAGATAGATAATGAGAGTCAACAGCCCATTTTACCTAATTTAATGATATATTACTTGGGATCTAGAGCTCTTGCGTCTTCACTGTTCCACCCGATTTTGATATCTTTGCCAAGCTTAATATCCATATTGGCTGAGCTATTTGGAACTTTTAAAATAAATTCATTGTTACCTAAAAGGTTAATACGAACTCTTGTATGATCTCCATGATATATTACTTCCTCAATTTTTCCTGTGTGAATGTTGTCCATTTTGTCACTTGGATTAATCAAAGCTCTTTCTGGTCTCAAAGAAATTTTTGTTTTTTCACCTTTTCCTTTTACTGATATAGGGTTTGCTAATATTTCTGTATTAGCTACCTTTACTTTACATTTTCCACCCGAAATATCTGAAACCTCACCAGCAAAAGTATTATTCTCACCAATAAATTCTGCAACAAAAGAATTAACTGGTTTTTCATAAAGCTCATCAGGACTTGAAAGTTGTTGAACTTTCCCATCATTGAATACTGCTATTCGGTTTGACATAGTTAAAGCTTCACTTTGGTCATGGGTAACATAAACAACTGTTACACCAATACTTTCGTGAATATGTTTTATTTCATATTGCATACTCTCTCTTAAATTTTTATCCAAAGCTCCTAAAGGTTCATCCATTAAAACTAATTGTGGATCAAATACTAAGGATCTTGCTACAGCAACCCTTTGTTGTTGTCCACCTGATAACTGACCTGGCATTCTGTCAGCAAAACCTTGTAACGATACCATCGACAATGCTTTATCAATTTTTTTATCAGCTTCATCTTTTGGAATTTTTCTCACTCTTAGTGGAAATGCTAAATTTTCATAAACAGTCATGTGTGGAAATAAAGCATAGTTTTGAAACACCATCCCAATTCCTCTTTTGTGAGGAGGAATACTTGATATTGCTTTTCCATCTAAGTAAATTTCACCGTGTGTTGGTGTTTCAAATCCAGCCAACATCATTAGACAAGTAGTTTTTCCAGAACCAGAAGGTCCTAACATTGTTACGAACTCACCTTCTTCAATATCTAATTGAAGATCTTTTACGACTAATGTTTTACCGTCGTAACTCTTATCTACTTTATCAAATTTTACGAATTCTTTATTCATTGAAATAATTTAATGAATTTAAAACATTTGTGAGAATAAATTTCAACCTTTAATAATTAGCTTTTAACGTGAAGTTCTTTAGATAAATTACAAAATAATTCAGCTCCTTTATCCGTAACCCTTATTGCTTCAGAGGCTTCTACTCCCCAATTTCCAAATTGCATTACAGCAATCATATGAAAACAAATATTAGGCTCTAATGGAGTCATATCGCCTTTATAGATATTTAGAGTATGTTCACCCCAGTCAGGTGGATAACCAATTCCAATTGAATAACCAGTTCTAGATTTCTTTTCTATTCCATATTTATCTAAAATTTTCCAAAATGCCTGAGCCACATCATCAACTGTGTTGCCAGGTTTTGTTGCATCAATTCCTGCTTGCAGTGCTTCAATTGTCTTTTTCATTGTATCGATCTTTAACTGATCGGGTTTTCCTAATAAGACAGTCCTCGCCATTGGTGCATGATATCTTTTATAAACTCCTGAGAGCTCAATAATTGTTGCTTCACCTTCAACAAACTTATCTTGAGTTGCAGTCAAATGCGAAGCAGATGTGCCCTTACCCGTTGGTAACAATGTTGCGATACTTGCATATTCACCACCAAATTCTGGAGTACCATAAAACAATGCTTTTTGTATCTCACCAACAGCATCGCATTGTCGAACTCCAGGTTTTATTACATCAAAAGCTGTTTTCATTCCAATTTCTGAAATTTTTGCAGCAGATTTCATATAATTTATTTCTGCATCTGATTTTATTAACCTTGCCCAATTAACTAGTCTTTCTGAGTCTTTTATTTTTGCCTGAGGCAAACCTTGTTTAATTTTTTCATAACAAAACGCTGTAAAATAATGCGCATCCATCTCCAAGCCTACTGAAAGTTTATCCCATTTTTTATCCTTGATTATTTTTACCAAATAATCATATGGATGTTTTGGCCAAGTATGAATATAATGTTCATCGTAAACAATTATATTTTCTTTTTTTAGATAAGTTTTAATAAAAGCTCCACCTGCATCTTGATCTCTTACAAAGCACAATGGTTCATCGGAATTAATATGTACAATTACACATTGTGCGTAGTAAAAAGACCATGCATCATAACCTGTTAAGTAATTCATGTTATTTGTGTCGTGTGAAATTAAAAGTTCGATGCCTTTTTTTTTCATCATCTTCTGTACTTTTGAAAGTCTTTGTTTGTATTCTTCTTTAGTAAATAACATATTTAATTATTAAATAATTCACCATATCCTTCAACTTTATTTTTGAAATTTATTTGTTTGAGTGTATCCCAAATTAAAGTTTGGTTACTAGATAAAATAAGTTTACCTAATTTTTTTTCTAAATCATTAATAATCGATAAAACTGGTAAAGCTGTACAAGAAACAAATAGTGCATCACTTTTTGATAAATCTTTTTTAATTAAAACCTCAAATAAATGATTTGGATCCACTTTGCCTATATCTATATCTGATGCAATATCAAAAAAAGATAATTCTGATATTTCGATATTTTCTTTTTTAAAATAATTTATGACAGATTGATTAATTTGGTCAGTATAGGGGGTAAAAATTGATAATCTATTTACTTTTAAAAACTTCAATGCATTAATTGCTGATGTAATTGGTGTTGTTACTTTTGTATTAGGTTTAGCCAAATTTACCTTATCATAAATAGATTTATATCCTGCAGCAATCGTACCTGAAGTGCATCCATACGCAACACAATCTAATTTTTGATCTGGTAAAATTTCTTTAGTAACATCAGTGATATCTTCTGCCATTTTTTTTAATGTTTCATTTGTTAGCGGGTTATAAGATTTTATTCTGTTAGAATATAAATCTATTTCCTTTCCATGAATCACATTATTGAAGTCTTTTTCAATTCTAAAATCACTAGCCAAGGTAATTAACCCTATCCTAGGGTTATGCTTTTTAATAAATTTTGGTTCTAATTTAGTAAGTTTCATCTATAGCTTGATTAAATATATATTGATTAAATAGTCTAGTTAAATTAAAGTAGACTTGAGCGATACATAACTCGTCGATATTTATCAAAAATACGAAAGTGGGATCAATCGTCTTAGATTTAATAATTTAAGGAGGTTCGAATGAAATTTGGATATTTTTGTAATACCACTAACTGGAAACATAAGCCTTACAATCAATTACTTGATGAAACTAAAGAAATCACAACTTATTGTGATGCAAATAATTGGGACTCCATTTGGTACACAGAACACCACTTCAATCACGAAGGAATGGAATCTTGCACAAACCCAATAATGATGGGTGTTGATGCGGCTGCTAGAACTAAACAAATTAGAATTGGACAAGCATGTAATGTAATAACTTTTCATAATCCTATCAGACTTGCTGAGGACATTGCGTTATTAGATCAATTGTCAAATGGAAGAGTTGAGGTTGGTATAGGAAGAGGGATATATGGTAGAGAAGCAATAAACATGAACAAAGAAGCTGATCTAAAAGATCAAGCAAAAAATTTTAGATTATTTGATGAAACATTAACCATAATGAAAAAAGCATGGACTGAAGAGTTTTTTGATCACAAAGGAGAATTTTATACCTATCCTTCTCCTAATTTTATTTGGCAGCATGATATGAGCCCTCCAGACAAGAAATTTGTTGATACAAAAACAAATGAAATTAAAAAAATAAGTGTTGTACCAAAACCAAAACAAAGCCCGCACCCACCAATTTGGCAAGTAGTTGATGGTGCAAGGTCAATAGAATGGGCGGCTCAAAATGGTTTAAACACTATTATGTGGATACCCACTGTAAAAGCTTTAAAGAAAAGGTTTGAAATATATAGAGATGCTAAGTCAAAAGCAGAAAATAGAGAAGTTCCTCTAGGGGAAGGAATTTCTTTGGTAAGAGATATGTTTGTTGCTGAAACTATGGAAGAGGCTGAAAAATTAGCTGGTGAACATATAATAAATTATATGAGATGGGTCTGTCATTGGCGAGGATTAGGTAACCATATGGATCCTGGAGAAGAACTACCAGAAACAAAACATAAATTGGATTTACTTAATTATGAATTTTTACATAAGAGAAATTTATTATTTGGGACACCTGAATATGTTGTTGGTAAAATAAAAGAATTACAATCAGAACTTAATTTACAAAATCTTCAAGTGTGGTCTAATTTTCCTGGGATAGATCATATGGCTTGCATGAAAAGTATAAAATTATTTAATGATGAAGTTATTCCAAAAATAAATATTGATCCTTCAAGCTTAGAGAAAGCAAGTTAATGGAACTTGAATTAAGAAAGTTTAATAAATTTATAGATAAAACTTTCATTGAAGGTGGAAAAAAAGCAAAAGAGCCTGTTTTATTAGTTTCAGTTGCAGCAGTTTTTAAAAATCCATGGCATGGCAAAGGATTTGTGGAAGATCTCAAGCCAATTATTTTAGATTTAGCTCCAAAGCTTGGTGATATTCTGGTACCAGAACTTATAAAAGAAATTGGATCTCCAGAAAAAATATTAGCTTATGGTAAAGCTGGAACAGTAGGTTTAGATGGTGAAATAGAACATGCATCAGCATTTATTCATACTTTAAGATTTGGAAATAAATTTAGAGATGCTGTTGGTGGAACATCTTATCTAAGTTTTACTAATACTAGAGGTCCTGCAGGTTCAAAAATATCTATACCTATGATGCACAAAACAGATTCAGGTTTAAGACCTTATTATTTAACACACGAATTCACTATTCATGATGCTCCTTTCAATGATGAGATTGTTATTGCAATTGGTGGAGCTTCAAGTGGAAGAGCGCACGCAAGAACAGGTGATCGTTATCAAGATATGAAAGAGATGGGATTAGATCCAAAATAATTTAATGTCTAATAATTTTGACCCAAATCAAAATCACTATATCTATATAAAAAAGGATAATACTCCATTAGTGTTCATACATGGTGTCGGTCTTGATCATCAAATGTGGAAACCACAAATAGAAAATTTAAATGAATTTTCAACTATAACTTATGATTTACTCGGCCATGGAAAAACTCCATGTAAAAAAGAGAAATTAAATCTTGGTGATTTTTCTAATCAACTAAATGAAATTTTAGAATATCTCAATATTGATAAAATTCATTTAATTGGCTTTTCGTTAGGCTCTTTAATTGCTTTAGATTTTGCATCGAAATCGGGAGATAAAATTAATAAACTAATATTGATTGGAACAACATATAAAAGATCAAGTGAGGAAAGATCTCTTGTTCTTGATAGATATAACCAAGCAAAGTTAAACAAACCAATTTCAAAACAAGCACTTAAAAGATGGTTTACAGATGAATATTTAGAGAAAAATCCAAAAACATATAACTTATTTATGAATATTTTATCAAAAAAACCTGAAGACCATAAAAATTTCCTTAAAGCTTATCAATTGTTTGCTAATCATGAAGATAATACTCAGGTAATACAAGACATTACTTCAAAAACTTTAGTTATAACAGGCTCTGATGATTCAGGATCAACACCAGCTATGTCTAAAGAATTAACAAAAGATTTAGTTAATTCAAGGTATGTTGAGATTAAAAATGGAAAACATCTTTGTAGTATAGAGTGTGCAGATGATGTTAATATGAATATAAGAAATTTTATTAATAGTTAAATGTCAAAAATTCAAGATTTTAAAATGTATATTAATGGTGAGTGGGTAAACTCATCATCAGGAAAAAAAATAGAATCTTTAAATCCCGAAAATAATGAAGTTTGGGCAACAGTTCCCGAAGCAGATGAAAAAGATGTAGATAAAGCTGTTCAAGCAGCACAAAATGCTTTCGAAAACAATTGGTCAAAACTTCATCCAAGAGAAAGAGCAAAGTACTTAATGCTGATAGCAGAACAACTGAGAGCTAATGCAGAACATCTTGGTAAAATTGAAACAATTGATACAGGAAAACTTTATAGAGAAACTAAAACTCAAGCAAATTATATAGCAGAATATTATGATTATTTTGCAGGATTAGCAGACAAAGTTGAAGGGACTGTAGTTCCAATTGATAAACCAGATATGCAAGTTACAACAACAAGAATACCTATAGGTGTTGTTGCAGCGATTATCCCTTGGAACTCACAAATGCTTTTGACAGCAGTTAAGTTGGCTCCAGCTCTTGCAATGGGAAATACGGTTGTAATTAAAGCATCAGAATTAGCACCAGTAACTCTTCTAGAATTTGGAAAACTAATTGAAAAAACAGGAATACCTAAGGGTGTTATTAATATAATCACAGGTTTAGGTGAGCCATGTGGTAAGGCATTAACTACTCACAATCTTGTAGAAAGAATCGCTTTTACAGGAGGTCCAGAAACTGCAAAACATATTATAAAAAATTCTGCTGAAAATTTATCACAAGTAAGTTTAGAACTTGGAGGCAAAAGCCCAGTGGTTGTTTTTGATGATGCTGATCAAGAAAATGCTTTGAATGGGATCACTGCTGGTATATTTGGAGCTAGCGGACAAAGCTGCATAGCTGGATCAAGACTCTATTTACAAACGAAAATTTATGATGAATTTCTAAAAAAATTAATTAATAAAGCAGAAAAAATAAAATTAGGAAGTCCGATGGAAGAAGATGCTCAAATGGGACCTCTTAATAGTTTTAAACAATTAGAAAATATTGAAAAAAATATCAAAGCTACGATAGAACAAGGTGGAAAAATAAGATGTGGAGGCAAAAGATCTTCAATTTCAAATAAGGGTTATTATTTTCCAGCAACGATAATTGAATGTGAAAATCATAAATTACCTGTTGCAGAAAATGAATTATTTGGTCCAATTTTATCAGTGATGAAATTTAGCAATGAAGAAGAAGTAATAGAAAAAATGAATGATAATAAATATGGATTATCGTCCGGGGTTTATACATCTAATTTTGCAAGGGGACTAAGAGTTTCAAAAGCTATAAGAGCAGGGATAGTTTTCATAAACACTTATAGACTAATTTCTCCAATGGCGCCTTTTGGTGGAATTAAAGATAGTGGTTATGGTAAAGAAGCAGGAATAGAGTCAATTAAAGAATATACTAGAATTAAAACAACTTGGTATAATTCTTCTGACAAACCAATGTCAGATCCATTTACAATGGGTTAATAAATTTAATATTTAAAAGAATGTTTCGTTTTAGGAAATTTTTTTTTTGATACTTCTGATTTAAAACTTTTAACCGCTGAATTAATTAATTTAGATGTGTTTAAGTATTTCTTTACAAATCTAAATCTACTTTCACTTAAACCAATCAAATCATCAGTCACTAACACTTGGCCATCACAAAAGACTGAAGATCCAATACCTATTGTTGGAATTTTTAAAGTTTCAGTTATTCTCTTTGATAATTTTGTTTCTACACACTCTAATACTACTGAAAAAATACCTGCTTTTTCTAATAGTTGAGCATCTTTTAAAATTCTATTTCTTTCAGATAATTTTTTACCTTTAAACGTAAATTTTTTTTCAGTTTGAGGTAAAATACCTAAGTGGCCCATTACTGGTATCTTGCTCTTTACTAAAGATTTAACTATAGATATTATTTTTTTTCCTCCCTCTAACTTTACTGCATCACATTTAGTTTTTTTTATAACTAATTTTGCGTTTTTAATTGCTTCTTTTGGATTTCGATAAGTATTGTATGGCATATCTACTACCATTAGTGACTTTCTTACACCAAATCTAACACTCTTAGAATGATCAATCATTTTCTTTAATGTTACCTCTTTGGTAGATTTATAATTATAAAGAACTGAGCCAAGAGAGTCTCCTACTAATACTAGGTCGCAATGTTTATCTAGAATTGAAGCAATATTTTTGGAATATGCAGTTAAACAAACAATCTTAGATTTATTTTTTTTATTAAGAATTTTTTTAATTTTTTTATTCATTTTACTCTAGCTCAATTGTACTAGGAGGTTTTGAAGTAATGTCATAAACTACTCTATTAATTCCTCTAATGCTATTCACAATTTTATTTGAGATTTCTTGAATAAATGTTTTTTTAAATTCGTAAAAATCTGCGGTCATCCCATCTTCAGATGTTATGGCTCTTAATAAACATAAATATTCATATGTTCTATTATCTCCCATAACCCCAACAGTTTTTACTGGCAGTAAAGCGGCATAAGCCTGCCAAATTTTATGATACAAATTATGATCTTTTAATGCTTGGATAAAATAATTGTCTGCTTCTTTTAATATGTCGATTTTTTCTTTTGTGATTTTCCCCGGCATTCTAATCGCTAAACCTGGGCCAGGAAAAGGATGTCTAGAAATGATTTCTTTACTTAAATTAAGTTCTAATCCTAATTTTCTTACTTCATCTTTAAATAAAAACTTAAGCGGTTCAACTAATTTCAAACTCATTTTTTTTGGCAAACCACCAACATTATGATGTGATTTTATTTTAGAAGTTTGACTACCTGTAACTGACTTGCTTTCAATCAAGTCAGGATAAAGTGTTCCTTGAGCTAAAAATTTTACATCTTTAATTTTTTTTGCATATCGTTCAAAAATTTTTATAAATAAGTTTCCAATTATTTTTCTTTTTCTTTCTGGATCTGAGACATTTCTTAACTTTTTTAAAAATTCTTTTTCAGCATTAACATGAATCAAATTTATCTTTAATTTTTTTTTAAAAGTTTTAATCACCTGCTTCTCCTCATTCTTTCTCAAAAGACCAGTGTTAACAAAAATACAATATAATTTTTTTCCAATTGCTTTATTAAGTAGTTGAGCAACTACACTGCTATCAACACCTCCTGATAATGCACAAATTACCTTCTTATTCCCAACTTGATATCTTACGTCTTTAATAAGTTTTTGCCTCTGATCTTTTGAAGACCAATTTTTTTTCATACTACAAATATTAAAAATAAAATTACTTATAATTTTTTTTCCATTTTCAGTGTGTGTTACTTCTGGATGAAATTGAACACCGTAAAATTTTTTTGTTTTGTTTTCAATAATAGCAAACTTTGAATTTTTACTTGAAGCTACCACATTAAAGTTTTGTGGTAATTTTGAAACTTGATCGGCATGACTCATCCATACTTTAATTGTCTTTTTTTTTTTAAATAAATTTTTTGTAAGATCACTTTCTTTTTTTTTATAAATATTTGCTAATCCAAACTCTCTATGTTTCGAGTTCTTAACTTTACCGCCATTTAATTTTGAAAGAATTTGATGCCCAAAACAAATCCCTAACACTGGGACTTGATTTTCGATAATCTTTTTATCAAAAGAATATTTATTTATCTCGTAAACATTTAAAGGTCCGCCAGACAAGATTATACCTTTAACATAATCATTAATATCCTTATTTTTAATTTTCTTATGACTTACTATTTCTGAAAAAATTCCTAACTCTCTTATTCTTCTTGCTATTAATTGAGTAAATTGAGAACCAAAATCTATGATTAAGATTTTATTCAGAGTTTTATCAAGACTCATTATTTTTTGGCTCTATATTTGCAAGAGTTTCTAAAATATTTTTGTTCTCATCACATAACTCTTTACAAACTTTAGTAAACGTTTTTGATAAATCTTTTACTTTTGAGTAATTAGATTTTTCCAAAGCTATTTTCATAGACATCAATAATGCTTCTTCATTATCTGGCTGAATTAGTAGCGTTGCTTCTAAATTTTTTTCCTCTTTTTTTTGATCTTCCTCAATATTGTAAATTTTTGCTAGATATAAGTATGATGTTGAGTCTTTTGGATTAAATACAATACTTCTTTCAAACATAAATCTTGCATCTTCATATTTTTTATCATTAAAAAGTTTTAATCCTTTATTAAAAAAATTTTCATTACTTAAAGAAATATTAGTAAAGTTAATTACAAAATAAGCTAATAAAGTAAATTGAAGTTTTTTATACATCAGTATTTGTTATCACTCTTAATAATATCAACATTATGAACCATACTTTCATAAAATCCTGCTTTAGTTATTTTTACAAATTTCGGTTTATTTCTTAAGTGCTTTATTTGTTTAGAGCCAAGATAACCCATTGAGGATCTTAGGCCACCAATTAATTTATAAATTATTTCACTAACTTTACCTTTATATTTAGCAAATCCCTCAACACCTTCTGGTACATATTTAGAGCTATCTTTTTGTTTTGATTGAAAGTATCTGTCTGCTGAACCTTTGTTCATAGCGCCCACAGAACCCATTCCTCTAAAACTCTTAAATAATTTTCCATTTCTTTTAATTAATTTACCAGGAGTTTCATCTGAACCTGCAAACAGCGATCCTATCATAACTGCATCAGCACCTGCTGCAAAAGCTTTTGATAAATCACCTGAATATTTAATTCCTCCGTCTGAAATAATTTTAGTTTTTTTATTTTTAATTCCATCTCTAACATTCAAAATTGCACTCAATTGAGGCACTCCAATACCTGCAACTAATCTCGTAGTACAAATAGAACCTGGTCCGATTCCAACCTTGATTATATCAACTCCTAATTTAATAAGAAATTTAGCAGCCTCAGGTGTTGCAATATTTCCTGCACATAACGCTGTTTTATTATTTTTTATCTTTTTAACATATCTTATAATCTCTGAAACTTTTTTTGTGTGGCCGTGCGCAGTATCAACAACAATCATATCAATATTTTCCTTTAAAATTTCTTCTGCTCTTTTGAACTCTCTAGGTCCTGCTCCAACAGCAGCGCCGACTGGCAATCTATATTTTTTTACTTTTCTAATCTCTAAAATTTGATTCTTAATTTCTAAATTTCTATGAATTACTCCTAATCCTCCTGCTTTTCCAATTGCTATCGCCATTTTGCTCTCAGTCACAGTATCCATTGCCGAAGATAAAATTGGAATTTTTAATTTTAAATAATTTGTTAACTTAATGCTGGTGTCAACTTCTGAAGGTAATATTTCTGAGTATTTGGGTACAAGCGTAACATCATCAAAGGTAAGTGCTTCTTTTATAGGAACCATAATCTTTTATATATGATTCCTTTTAAATTTAAAGTGGCTATCTAAGATTTTTGCAAATAATAAAACTTTCTTTGGAATCTTTTCTACTTGATTTGGGTTTAAAAACCTTTACTTCTTTAAAAATTTTTTTCCCAAGTGCGACAATTTCATTGAACGTTGATCCCATAAATATTTTTGAAATAAAGAAACCTTTTTCGTGCACCACTTCTTTGGAAAAAACCATGGCTTCTTTACATAATTCGCCTGTTTGAATTGAATCTATATTTTTGATACCGGTAGTATTAACTGCCATATCAGACATAACCACATCAAAACCTTTAGTAAAATAACTTTTAATTTCATTTTGAATTTTCTGATCAGTGAAATCTCCCTTTATCTGAATACTATTTTGAATCGGATCCATTTTTTTTAGATCAATTGAAATTAACTTTCCGTTCTTGATAGATTTAGATGCAAATTGAGACCAACTGCCTGGTGCTGCTCCAATATCTATAACTGACATTCCACCTTTAAAAATTTTAAATTTTTCATTTATTTCAATTAATTTATAAGCTGACCTTGCTCTATACCCATCTACTTTTGATTGTCGAACAAAGATGTCTCTTCTTTGTCTATTAACCCAATTTTTCGAAATTTTATTTTTTTTCAATTAATTATTAAATCTCAAACTTTTAATTGTTTTTTTATTATCTGTTGTTTCTATTTCTATCAAAACACTTTTATCTAATCTCATATCTTTACCGTCTTTCCAGATACCTGCTGCAAGATGCATAATTCCAATTTTATAATTTGGTAAATATGGTTCGACAAATGTTTTTTGTCTTTCATCATATTTTGGAAGTAAGTTACTTGTAATCCAATTACAATTTAAAGGTAAAAATTCAGTTTCTAAATCATCTATATATACTGACATATTTATAGCCAATCCTTCTGAACCAAAAATATTACCAGCTTTTAATGTTTTCGATAAATTATCTTGCCAAGAACTCCAACCTTTAGAATTTTTTTCTAAAGAAAAAACGCCAATATTAATATGTGGTGCAAAAGCTAATTTTCTTGCTTTTTCGTAACCAATTTTTGATTTTACTGCATGTTTAAAATTTTGAGATTTTATTAAAGCAAGTTTTCCAAATAACCAATTAACTTTTGATGTTATTTTGTATCCTGGTCCAATAGTTTGTGTAATACCAAGTTTGCCATTATCACAAGCTTTGAAATATAGCTCAACGCAACTCCAATCATTTACCCATGCATCACAATCTATCCATAAATATTTTTCATAATTAGGAAAATATTTTGGTAAAAAAGCTCTCGATACCTGACTTTTAAGCCACTCTTTTTCTTTTACTTTTCTTTGAGGTACTTCAATGTCCCATTCTGCTGACTTAATTTCATCTACTTTTTTTAATAACTTTTCTTTTTGTTCTATTGTCAGTCCTGCATCTAAAATACATATTGCAACATTCTCACTTTCTTTAAATCTTTTTATAGAATTTATTAACTCTTCTAAAAGTGGGAAGTAATTAGCATCAGCTAATGAAACAATTACATTTTTTTTCATTTATAATATATCTTCTAATCCCTCATCTTTATCTGAAGTTATATTTTTTTCTTTTTTAATCTTTTTAAAATGAAAATAACTTATTGGGATTAAGCAAAGATATATAAAAGAACTCACAGCTAAAACTTTAAACGTATAAACTAACAACGCACCAAAAAATAAAACCATTCCAAATAATAGAAATTTTGTCATTGATCTTGGTATGATAATTTTTTTAAATGAATATGTTGGAATTGTGCTTATTAATAATACTGAAACTGCAACAAAAAAAATTGGAACTAATAAATCATAATTAATTTCTGAAAAAAAAACTCCTAATCCACTAAAACTAAATATTAAAGGCATTAAAACAATTATTCCACCCGCTGGTGACGGCATTCCCTCAAAAAAATTATCTTTCCATGATGGTTCTTCGTCAGAATTAATATTAAATCTTGCTAATCTTAAAGCAACACAAACTACATATATTAAACAAACAAACCATCCTAACTTTTCTAGATATTGTAAATTCCAAAAATACATTATAAGTGCTGGCGCTACCCCAAAACTAATAACATCTCCTAGAGAGTCTAATTCTTTACCCATTTTTGAAGTACCTTTAATTAATCTTGCTATTCTTCCATCTAAAGCATCCATTAAACCAGCAAACAATATTGCAATAATAGCTATTGCAAATTTTCCATCTATTGCAAACTTAATTGAAGTTAGACCTAGACAAACACCTATAAGCGTAATTGCGTTTGGTAAAATTATTCTGGCTTTTTTATCAGATACAATTTTAAAATTATTTTTTTTTTGTTCCATTTTATTTTTTAGCTAACAATGTTTCTCCAGAAATAGCTTTTTGACCAACTTTAACTAACGGTTCGTAATTTTCATAATACACATCTGCTCTACTACCAAACCTAATCATTCCAATTCTGTCTCCTTGTTTTAATTCTTGATCTTTAATTGATTCACAAACTATTCTTCTCGCAACAAGACCGGCAATCTGAACTACAATAATGTCATTATTTTGATTATCTTTTATTTTGAAGTAATTTCTTTCGTTATCTTCACTCGCTTTATCAAGTGAAGCATTAAAAAATTTTCCTGGTTTATATAAAATTTCCTCTATTTTTCCACCACATGGAGTTCTATTAACATGGCAATCAAAAACATTCATAAAAACACTGATCTTTTTAAATTTTTTATTTTCTAACCCAAGTTCTTTTGGGCCATCAACTTCTTCAACTTTAATAATTTCTCCATCTGCGGGACTTACTAGATAGTTATCATCTCCAATTATTACTCTATCAGGATCTCTAAAAAAATAATAAACCCATATAGATAAAACTAAACCTATCAAACCCAAAAAATCACTAAAACTATAAAATGCAATCGTAATTATCCCGACAATTACTAAAAATTTGTAACCTTCTGCATGAATTTTAGGAAATATTTTACTAAACATATTCTTCTATTTGATAATTTGTCATTAATATGTATATAAAATCGCGAAATTCAATTATTAAGATAAAATATAAGTGAGCAAAATTAGCGTAAAAAACCCAATAGTAGAGTTAGATGGTGATGAAATGACCAGAATAATCTGGGATTTTATTAAAAAGAAATTGATACTTCCTTATCTTGATCTGGGTATTGAATACTATGATTTGGGTATGAAAAGTAGAGATGATACAGATGACAAAATCACAATTGACTCTGCTAATGCGATTAAAAAAATTGGCGTAGGTATTAAGTGTGCAACTATTACTCCTGATGAAGCTCGAGTAGAAGAATTTAAACTTAAAAAAATGTGGAGATCTCCTAATGGGACAATAAGAAATATTATTGGAGGAACAGTTTTTAGAGAGCCAATTATTTGTTCAAACATTCCAAAATTAGTTCCATCATGGTCAGATCCAGTTGTTATTGGTAGACATGCTTTTGGTGACCAATATAGAGCAACTGATTTTAAAGTTCCTGGAAAGGGGAAAATGGAAATTAAATGGACCTCAGAAGATGGTAAAGAAGAAATTAAACATGAAGTTTTTAATTTTACTGGTCCAGGGGTAGCACTTTCAATGTATAATTTAGATAGATCAATTGAAGACTTTGCAAGATCTTGTTTTAGTTATGGATTAATTAAAAAATGGCCAGTCTATCTATCTACTAAAAATACAATTCTTAAAAAATATGATGGAAGATTTAAAGATATTTTTGAAGAAGTTTTTAATAAGGAGTTTAAAAAAAAATTTGAGGATGCAAAAATTACTTATGAGCATAGATTAATTGATGACATGGTAGCTTGCGCAATGAAGTGGAGTGGTAAATATATTTGGGCATGTAAAAATTATGACGGTGACGTACAATCTGATACAATGGCCCAAGGGTATGGTTCCTTAGGTTTAATGACAAGTACATTATTAACACCAGATGGAAAAGTAATGGAGGCTGAAGCAGCTCATGGTACTGTTACAAGACACTATAGAATGCATCAGCAAGGAAAAGAAACATCAACCAACCCGATAGCCTCAATCTTTGCATGGACTAGAGGACTAGCTCATAGAGGAAAATTAGATGGAAATGATGAACTGATCAAGTTCTCAAATACAATTGAAAAAGTCTGTATTGAATGTGTAGAAAATGGATCTATGACAAAAGATCTTGCAATACTAATTGGTCCATCAAGTAAGTATCTAACAACAAATCAATTTTTAGATATAATAGATCAAAATCTGAAAAAGAAACTAAATTAAGGATTTTATTTTTTCAAAAGCCTCATCAATCTTGCTTTGGTCTTGGCCTCCTGCTTGAGCAAAATCTTTCCTTCCTCCTCCTCCTTGACCACCAATAATTTCAGAACTTAATTTTACAAATTTAACTGCATCAAATTTTTTAGTTAATTTATCTGTAATACCAACTGCAACACCAACTTTATCATCCTTACTAGCAAAAACTACCACAACTCCTTCACCCAATTCATTTTTACCATTATCAACAAGTTGTCTTAAATCTTTGGGTGGAAGTCCATCAACATTTTGAAACCTTATCTTAATTCCTTTTACCTCTTCATCTTTAATCTTATTTTTTGTTTTGTCATTAAGTATTGATTTAATTGATAAAGTATCTAATTGCTTTGTTAAATTTTTTATTAAAGATTTTTGATCTGTTTCACTTAATGTAGGTTTGCCACCTAAGCTAATTATTTGTTTCGTTAAGTCTTTTATCAGTTCATCATTTTTTTCTGATGATAAATTTGATATTTTTTCTTTATTTCTTAAATAATCTTCTAATTGTCTCTCTCTTAAGGCTTCTATTCTTCTAACACCTGCTGCAATTGATGATTGGCTTATAATTTTAAATTTACCAATATCACCTGTGTTTTTAACATGTGTTCCACCACATAATTCTGTTGAAAAATATTTTCCATCATCATCACCCATTGAGAGAACTCTTACTTCGTCACCATATTTTTCACCAAAAAGTGCTAGGGCTCCATTTTCAACAGCTTCATCAGGTGTCATTAGTCTTGTTCTTACATCAGATTTTTTTGAAACCATTGAGTTAACAAATAGCTCTATTTTATCTATTTCCTTTTCTGATATCGGCTTCATGTGACTAAAATCAAATCTCAATCTACTTGGCTCAACTAAAGAACCTTTTTGAGTAACATGTGTACCTAAAACTCTTCTTAAAGACTCATGTAATAAATGAGTAGCCGAATGATAAGCTCTTGTATCATTTCTTCTTATTTCGTCTATTTTCATTTCAACATTTTCACTTAATTTGATTGAACCACTAGTTACTTTTCCATAATGAATAAACAAATCTCCTAATTTTTTCTGAACATCAGTAACTTCAAATTTAAAATTTCCAGAAATAATTTCTCCTGTATCACCAACCTGTCCTCCTGACTCTCCATAAAAAGGAGTTTGATTAGTTATAATTATTCCTTCATCTTTTAATTTTAATTCTTTAACTTCTTTATTATCTTTTAATAAAGATAAGATTTTTCCTTCAGCTTGGTTTGTTTCGTAACCTAAGAATTCTGTAGCACCTAATCTATCTCTAATACCAAACCAAATATTCTCAATTGCAGCGTCTCCAGATCCTTTCCAATTTTTTTTTGCAAGTTCTCTACTTTCTTTCATTAATGATTGAAATTTTTTTGTATCAATAGAAAGAGATTTGTTTCTTAAGATATCTTCTGTAAGATCTAATGGAAATCCATATGTATCATATAATTTAAAAGCAATATCACCAGGAAGAACTTTATCTATTTTTGATATTTCATCATTTAAAATTTTTATTCCTCGATCTAATAAAACTAAGAACTTTTCTTCCTCCATTTTAAGTGTTTCTTTAATTAATGACTCTGCTCTTTTTAATTCAGGGTAGTTACCAGACATTTCATTTTTTAAAGTTTCAAATAAATTGTAAAAAACTGGTTCTTTAGATCCTAATAAATGAGAGTGCCTCATTCCTCTTCTCATAATTCTTCTAAGAACATAGCCTCTTCCCTCATTTGAAGGTAAAACTCCTTCAGCAATTAAGAATGAGCTTGCTCTTAAATGATCTGCGATAACTCTAAAACTTGAAAGATTATTTTGGTCTGGTTTTTTCTTAACAATATCTGAAGTAGATTGAATTAATTTTTTAAAGTGGTCTGTTTCATAGTTATCATGTGTTCCTTGAAGTAAAGCAGCTATTCTCTCCAATCCCATACCAGTATCAACAGAAGGTTTTGGAAGATCTATTCTTTTATCTTTTGTTATTTGTTCGTATTGCATAAAGACTAAATTCCAAATTTCAATAAATCTATCCCCATCTTCATCTTTGCTTCCAGGTAAACCACCTTTTAAATGATCCCCATGATCATAAAAGATTTCTGAACAAGGGCCACAAGGTCCAGTTTCACCCATTGACCAAAAATTATCTGACGTAGAAATTCTGATTATTCTATCTTCACTAAGACCAGCTATTTTCTTCCAAAAATTAAATGCTTCATCATCTTCATGAAATACAGTTACGTAAAGTCTATTTTTATCTATACCAAAATCTTTTGTAATTAAATCCCAAGCGTAATGTATTGCTTTTTCTTTAAAATAATCTCCAAATGAAAAGTTTCCCAACATTTCAAAAAAATGTATGGTGTCTTGGAGTATAACCAACATTTTCTAAATCATTATGTTTTCCGCCTGCTCTCACACATTTCTGTGAAGTAGTGGCTCTTTGATAATCTCTTTTTTCTAAACCAGTAAATACATTTTTAAACTGAACCATCCCTGAATTAGCAAACATCAGTGTTGGATCATTGTTCGGTACTAAATTGCTAGACTCAACTATCTTATGATCATTCTTTTCGAAATATTTTAAGAACGTTTCTCTTATTTGATTTAGTGATTTTTGAGCCATATTTTTAAAATACAGCTTTTTTGTTCTATGTCTAGATAGTGGTAAGGGGGCAAAGGCGCTTATAATAAGCGCCTTTTATAATTTAAAGATGACCTTTAATTTTAGTTCTTTTTAGGAGGAGTAGCTTCTTTATTAGCTTCTTCTTTTTCAGCCACTTTCTTCTCTTTTTCAATTTTTTCAGGACTTAATGGATTTCCCTCAATCTTTTTAGAAATCACACCTGCTTTTTCCCTAATTGCCATTTCTATTTCTGCAGCAACTTGCGGATTTTGGGCTAAATAGACTTTGGCATTTTCTCTACCTTGTCCTATTTTTTCTCCTTTATAAGCATACCATGCTCCTGATTTTTCAATAATATCTGCTTTAGCTCCAAGGTCTACTAACTCACCCATTTTACTAATTCCTTTTCCATACATTAAATCAAATTCAACAACTTTGAATGGCGGAGCAACTTTATTCTTAACTACTTTTACTCTTGTAGAGTTACCAATAATTTCATCTTTATCTTTGATGGCACCAATTCTTCTAATGTCCATTCTTACAGATGAATAGAACTTAAGTGCATTTCCACCTGATGTTGTTTCTGGACTTCCAAACATAACTCCAATTTTCATTCTGATTTGGTTAATGAAAATCATCATTGTATTTGTATTTGAAATTGAACCAGTTAATTTTCTTAAAGCCTGACTCATTAATCTTGATTGAAGACCTACGTGATGGTCGCCCATTTCACCTTCAATTTCAGCTTTTGGAGTTAAAGCTGCAACTGAGTCAATTACTATAACTGAAATAGACCCTGATTTTACTAGCGTATCTGCTATTTCTAAGGCTTGTTCACCTGCGTCTGGTTGTGAAATTAAAAGCTCTTCAGTATTCACTCCTAATTTTTTTGCATAAACTGGATCCAAAGCGTGCTCAGCATCTACAAATGCACAAATTCCACCTGCTTTTTGAGCCTCAGCAACAACTTGTAAAGCTAATGTTGTTTTTCCAGATGACTCTGGTCCATAAACTTCAATAATTCTTCCTTTTGGTAAACCACCTATTCCTAAAGCTAAATCTAAGCTTAAAGAACCTGTAGATATTGACTCGATATCCATAGCTCTTTTTTCGCCCAGCTTCATAACTGAACCTTTTCCAAAATTATCTGTAATTTGGCTAATAGCTGCTTCTAAAGCTTTATTTTTTTCTTTATTATCCAATTCTTGATCTTTTGTAGATTTAACTACTTTTAAGTTATTTTTAGTCATTTTTTCCTCGTTTTTTAATTTTTTTTAACACTCGAATCATGAAATAAATGTACACATTTTGTTCTCATTAGCAAGATTAATTTATTTAAAGCTAAAAACTGGCTAATTATCTAATTTTTAGATACTCACTATTGAGCAATCCAATGGATTTAAGAAGATTAAATTTAGATAGAATAAAGTTTCTTTCAGAATCGACCAATGAAATCTGAGCATTCAATAATAAAGAATTAGACTGAATTACCTCTAAAGTAGTTCGATCTGATCCACTATTGTATTCAGCAACAATACCTTCATTTGCAATTTCTGCTGCATTTACTTGAGCCTTAACCGAAATCAATAAGCTTTGATTAGATTGGTACGAAGTCCATGCACTAGCTACATCTGTTTGATTTTTTTTTGTTGAATAATCTAAAAGCAAGCTTTTTCTCTCTTCAGAACTTTTATTTTTTTTCAAATTTGCATAATTTTTTCCACCAGAAAAAAATGGCCAAGTAACTGTTGCTTTTAATGTATCTTGTTCTTTTTCATCGTAAGTTGAGCTAAGATCTTCGGTTTTTGATCTATCAAATGATAATTTTGCTGTTGGCGCCAAATCAGATCTTGCACTTATAGTATCTTTTTTTGATTGTTCATATTCAAGTTTTGCAATGATCAAATCAGGATTATTTTTTTTAGATATATCAATTGCTTCGCTTAATTGATTTGGTAAGTCTAAACCATTAATTGAACTTTTATCCAAACTTTCAACATCATTTAGTTGGCCTATTACATTTTCATAATTCAACCTACTGGTAAAAAGTTCATTTTCAGCTTCTATTAATTTTGCTTGTGCTCCTGCTAACGATGACTCTGATTGCGAAACGTCTGACAAAGAGACATTGCCTCTTTCTAATCTAATTCTATCTGTTTCAACTTGTCTTTCTAGCAAATTTACATTTGAACTGTTTATAGAAAGTTTTTCTTTTGCTGAAATTAATCCTGTATAAGCTTCAACAGCTTTATATAAAATTTCTTGTTCTTTCTTTAAAAGTTTTGCTTTAGCTAAGTTAATACCTATTTTACTTTTTGCTAATTCTGCTCCTCTTCCAAAATCAATTAATGTTTGCGTAATTGTAATAGATCTTACCTCTGGATCTACATCCGTAATAGATGCATTCGAACCATTTCGATTGGTTAACTTGTCAGTATTTTCCTGACTTTTACTACCCTCTAAAGTTATTGTCGGGAGATATGAACTTCTAGAAACTTTTAATTCATGTTCAGAGATATTTAAACTTTTTCTTTCTGCATTTAATTCTGGATTAGTGTCATAAGCCCTTTTTAAAGCAGCATCAAAAGTTTCTGCAAAAACAGAGTTCAAAGAAAAAAATAATATTAGAAAAGTTTTAAAAAAAAATTTCATTACTTTTTATATACCGCAGATTTAATTTGATGGTTAGTGTTTAAATTTAAAATAATTGAAGCATACTTGGGCATATATTTAAACATATTTTGAGTTATTCTTTGATAAGTTTGCATAAAATTTAATACATCTCCTCTACTCATTATTTTTGATTTCACTTTACTTTTAACCCAAAGTTTTCTTTCTTGTTTTAATCTCCATTTCTGTAACAAACTAAAATTTTTCGCTTTTAGATAGACTAAACAATTTAATTGTGAATATAATCTTTTGTACTTTGATTTTAATTGATGATTAACATATTTTCTCCAAATCTGTTTTTGGTCTTTTGCCTTTTCCAATGAATTAATTGTTTTCTTTAAAGTATTATTTTTTTCTGATTTTGCACCAACACACCATCCTTCAAAAATAATTACATCTGGTCTCTTTTTTAAATCATACCATTTTTTTTTATTAAACCTGTCATCAATAGCTTTGTTAAAAGTCGGAAGTTTAAGTTTTTTAAATTTTTTACTTTTTACTTTTTTAAAAAAACTTAACATCACATTAATATCATGTGTTCCAGGTACGCCTCTAGTTAAAAGCATAGGATGAACTCTTTTTGATAAATTCATTCGCTCTTTTCTTGTTTTGTAAAAGTCATCTATTGAAATTCTAAAAACATTTAATTTAAAATATTTAGTTAAAATAATTCTTATTAAAGAACTTATCGTTGTTTTACCGGTACCCTGGCCACCTGCTAAACCCACAAAATATGGCTTTTTTTTATCAGCTTTTTTACTTATCCAAAAACATAATGGAATTAAAAAGGATTTTATCATTCTCTCTTTATTCTTGAATTTGTCTGCTTTTGTTTCTTGAGATTTAATAAACTTTAAACAATCTTTTTTTACTTTACCAAAACATAAACTAAATTGTTGCATGAAAATTATTTTTTATCTAACGGATGGTTTTTACCATCATTTATAGGAACTTCGTTTAATTTAAAAGTATCTATTTCATCAATACATCCAACATTAAATCCTGTCATTGCTGGATTGATCCTCGGATTATGATGAGTGTAAATTCCACACTCAGAACAAAAGTAATGTTTAGCTACTTTCGAATGAAATTGATAAAGTTTTAATTTATCTTCACCTTTAGTAATTTTAAAATCTTCATTTTTTACCATCGACATGATTGCTCCTTTTCTTTTGCAAATAGAACAATTACATTTTATTACTTTAGCTAAATCTCCATCTAAATTAATTTCTGCTTCTACAGCACCACAATGACATGTAAGTTTTTTCATATTTTCTCCGTTATTTTATTGTCATTTTTTTTTATTTTTTATTATAAGATTATTGTAAGCAAAACTCGTTGTACCTGTTTCTCCAATTCTGTAAATACCAATTTTAATGTAGGGTTTGCTCGGTCCGTAAGGCCCATCTGTTTTTTTTTTAGACAAAGGTACGTCTACATGTTTAGCTATCATCTCATTATTTAGATAATAAAAAACAGTTAATGATTTTGATTTTTTTTGATAATCAATGCTTGCTTTAAATCTATTTTTCTTTCCAGGTTTTAAGTAAGCAGTTTTTATCTTTTTACATTTTTCTGGTGAACATTCTCCTTTTGGAAATTTGTATTTAAGTTTCCAGTCCATACCAATGCCAATCCAACTAGGTGGGGCACCTTTGTTTCTTCCATCATGTATTTGAAAAACTGTTGATCTATATTGTGGTGCTCCCTCAATATAAATATCTGTTTCAAATATAGTTTTACCAAATGGTAATCTATGAGTAATTTCTTGTCTTCCAGAATAATCAAATTTATAAGCTGGTTTTTTGTCAGTTGGACAACTGCCAACGTCCCCTTTATCTAATTTGAAAATAACACTCTCTAATTTGAATTCACTTTTATTATATCTAGTTTTTGGTTTTCCATTTACCACTAAAGATTCTTTATCAACTATCCCACAAGAAATTTTCCATTTATTTTTAACTTTCCATTCATCTGCATTCACATTTAGAAAGCAAAAAAAACTGAAGCAGAATATAATTAAAAAAATTTTCATTGAGTTTAATCAAACTATCCTTGGTTGAAGTTATCCACAAGCATACAAAATGTAGTTTTGATGTTCACGTTTTGATTCACTTTTGATTCAATTACGGACTCAAAATACAACCTCTTGCGTGCATTGTATAAATACGCTATAAATTAGAACAAAACAAGAACATGAAATTAACTGTCCCTTATTATCTACATAAAGCTGGCGCTGGTTTTCCCTCACCTGCAACCGATTACATCGAAGAAGATATCGATCTAAACATGCATTTAATCAAAAATGTTCCAGCAACTTTCATTATCCGAGTTCAGGGAAAATCGATGATCGATGTTGGAATTAATGATGGAGATTTATTAGTTGTTGATAAAAGTTTAAAACCAAAAAACTTTTCAACAGTTATTGCAAATGTTCATGATGAACTTGTTGTTAAAACTTTAGTCCAAGAAAGAGATAAAAAATTTCTAACTTCTGGCTCTAAAGACTTTTCTAATAGAATTTTAATCAATGAAGAAGAAGATGTTTTTATTTGGGGGGTTGTAACTTATGTCATCCATTCAACGTACTAGAAAACTAGCCTTAGTTGATTGTAATTCTTTCTATGTTTCTTGTGAAAGATTATTTAATCCAAGAATAAGAAAAAAACCTGTTGTAGTTTTATCTAATAATGATGGTTGTATCATTTCTAGATCCAATGAAGCAAAAGCGTTAGGAATTAAAATGGGTGAACCTTATTTTAAAGCTAAAGATATTATTGTTAAAAATAAAGTTGAAGTTTTTTCATCAAATTATTCTTTATACGGAGATCTATCTAGAAGAGTAATGAGAACTCTTAAAAGATTTAACGAAGCAATAGAAGTGTATTCAATTGATGAGGCATTTATAGATTTATCGAATTTTCCAGATTCTGAGGTTGAAAAAGTTGGAAGAGAAATTAGAGAAACAGTTTTGCAATGGACTGGAATACCAACAAGTATCGGTATTGCTAAAACTAAAACTTTAAGCAAAGTTGCAAATCATATCGCAAAGAAAAAACAATCTGGTGTTGTGAGTTTGATTGATATAGAAAATTTAGATCCTATTTTAGAAAAAGTTGAAATAAATGATGTATGGGGTGTGGGTAGACAGCTTACAAAATTTTATCAAAAAAATGGAATTTATAATGCAAAGCAACTTAAAAATAAATCTAATACTTGGATTAAAAAGTGTTCCAATGTTTTAAGCTCAAGAACTGCGATGGAACTCAGAGGTATTCCCTGTATTAATTTAGAAACTACACAAACAAAAAGAAAAAGTTGTGTTGTCTCAAGATCATTTGGAAAGAGAATTGAAAAGTTTCAAGAATTGAAAGAAGCAGTTGCAAGCTATTGTTTAAATGCATCTGAAAAAATCAGATCAGAGTCTTTAGTTGCAAAAGCAGTTACTGTTTTTGTTAGAACAAGTCCTTTTCAAAGGAACTTTGGTTATTATTCAAATGCAAAAACAATTGATTTTCCTATTGCAACAAACAATAGTATTGAAACTGTTAAGACTGCAGTTTCTATTTTAGAAAAAATTTTTAAAAATGGTTATCAATATCAAAAAGCTGGTGTTATGCTTACAGGATTGAGCAACGATGATGGAAGAAAAAATTTATTTTCATCTGAAAAAGATGAAAAAATAAAAAGTTTAATGAGATCAATTGATAATACTAATTATAGATATGGAAGATCCACATTAAGTCTTGCAAGTGCTGGTGTTCATAAAAAATGGAATATGAGAAGGCAATACTCTTCTAAAATAGATACCGCTGATTTTTATTCTTTGCCAACAATTAAAGTTAATTAATTAAATAAAGTATCGACTTCTATTTTCTGGCTTTCAAGTTTTTTACAATCATAACCTAGCTCTTCTAATTTAAGTTTCGAGCATTTTTTTTTGGCATATCTGATTTCATCATAATAATTTATTTGAGTATGGAGATGAACACCATCATCTGCTGTTCTATATATTCCAAATTGCATTGTTGAATTATTACTCCACCCTTTTCCTTTGTTGGGCGGTTTAATAGGTCCTTGATAATGGTAAACTAGATTTCCATTAATCCACAACTTTAAATAACCATCATCTTTAGCTGTATAATTAACATTCATTATTACATCATTCCATCTATCAAATAGATCTTTTCTATCCATAATTTTAACATTAGCATTTTCTTTCCACTTAATTGTGCAACCATCATTTCCTTTAGCATTGTATTTTTTGTAAATTTCAGGAACGTTGCAAGCTGTTCGTCTTTGCCAATAAAGACCATCAAATGTTAAATCAGTATTAAACATAGGAGCCCAATCACCATCATTATGAAGTTGCCAAATTGAATTATGTCCTTCCAATGGAGTATGAAATTTTTCTATATACCACGAAATAGTATGCCAAACATTTCCATTAAAACTTATGTCTCTTTCATTATTATTTGGGAGCAATTCATATCTTTCAGACCCATATGGACCATTTTTACAATCGTCAGATCCAGAGGTTTTGCCACAACTACCAGACCTTAATTCAAATCTTAAAGCAGTTTTACCATATCTTACATTTTCAGTTGTCTCTTGAATAGCATAAGGCTTCCAATGTTCCATCAAATAGCTGAACTTCCATTTATGAGGCCATTTATAAAAAACATCTCCTTGTGTTTTTATTACTCTATTCTTTTTAATTGTTAATGTGTTTGAAAGAGCAAAGCTTGAAAAACTTAAAAGTAAAGATACAGAAAAAATCAATATTTTTTTCATTAATTTTGAATTAATTTCAAAAGTTTTTCTTTTTTATTTGTTCTAAATAAATTGTCATAATAAACAACTTGGGTTGGATATTCTCCATTTATTGCGTCATTCCATCTAGAAATCCAGCTATGATAAATTCCAAATTTATTAAAAAATTGACCCCCATAGCCGGTTCTTCCATTATATTCATTGTAAAGAATATTGTTTACATACATTTTTGAAAATCCTTCCCCAGGTGCTTTGCCCATTTTTGTATGAAAAATAATTGTTGTCCACTTATTTCTCATATCATCAATAAATAGATGTTTGTTTATTTTTCCTGAAACATCACGTCCATTAACAGGGAAATATCTTGGTTCTAAAACTCCATTCTTTACTCTCAACATCATTCTTGGATGTCTTTGTTGATTTGTTTTTCCCCATTCATAAATCTGAAAAAGGGAAGTACTAACTGGCTCGACAGATTTAAAATCATTGGGTAGATAAATACTTACTGATATCCATTTTTCTCCAGTGTATCTTTTGTCTGAAGAATATTCACTTCGAGCCCGGTCTCCTCCACCATGACCTACAACAGCATCTCTACCATTGTTTTTACAATCAGAGTAATCACCTTCTTTATCTCTTCCACAATCCCCAGGTAATAAAGTAATCTTCCATGCTTTTTTTCCTAAAGCTGGTGAAGTTACAGTTTCTCTAAATTTTTTAAGTTTTTTACCTTTAGCTACACTTTTATTCCATTGAATATTTGTAATTTCTCTAGCACTAACTTCTTTGGGTGAATTGGTAGATACTAAAACTATTAAACTAAATAGTATTGATACTAAAAACTTATTCATTTATTTATTTGATCGTATCGATATTTTTTATGTTTAACAAAGCTTTGTCAAATTCATCCATATTTTCTCTTAAGGCTAAACTTGAAACTGAATAAATCATTATAAGCAATAAAACCAATGGTATTGAAGTTATTACTGATGCATTACTTTTTATCATAAGTATATAAAAAATAATAAATAAAGCTGAACGTATTAAAACTGTTTTTTTGAAAACACTTATAATTGACAGTGAATGCTTTAATAAATTGAAAAAACTCATTTTTGAAGGTCCAAAATATCTTTCCCCTCTTATTGAAGGAACTGACAATAAATCCTTTTCAATCTTTGTTAAAGATCCAGAAAAACTATTCCAAGTAGCTTTTTCATTAATCAATTTTTCAACAGTCTTTTTTGGTAAGCATGTATAATTTCCAAATTTAATTAATTTACCCGTAAAAGTTAATGTAATTAATTTATGAAATTGATAGCAAATTTTAAACATTGTGCTTTCTGACCTTTTAATTCTTACTCCAATTAAAGCTTTATTATTTGAATTTTCAATTTGATTTAAAAATTCTTTTATTTCTTCAGGTCTATCTTCACCGTCTCCATCCATTGGAATAACATAATCAAAATCTTCTTTCTCATAAATATATTTTAATCCAGTTGCAATACATCTTGAATGACCTTGATTTATTTTCATATTAAGAATCTTTATAGATTGAATATTTTCTAAATTTTTATCTTCCTCTTGGCGATCATGATTTGATGCATCGTTTACTATTATAATAGAAATTTCAAAGTTTCTATCTATTGATAAACTATCGATATCATCAACTAATTTGGAAACTGATTGCCAATCATTATAAACAGGAATTAATATTTTAATTTTCATTAATAAAGTTATTTATTCTAGTATCTTCCCAAACAAACTTCATCTACGCAAATAAATTGTGAAGACCTATTCAAAATTTGATCATTAGTAAATCCTTCCCATTTAGGTCTTGAATTTAAATGATATGAAAGATTTCCAGCATTCCACTCATTTCCAGTTACAAATTGAATCTTGTTATCGAAATCCTGATCCCAAACAATTTGCACTTTTGCTGCAATTTCTTTTCCTGGATAATCTGTTCGCTTATCCGTATTACTGATAGATTCATATGAATACAGAATAGGTGATAAGAAAAATAAAATTAAAAACCCATATAAAAATGAATTAACTTTTTTAACGTTAATTTGAGATTGAAATAAATAAACAAAAAATACTCCAAAAAATAAATAAAAAGGTGTCATCCACATTGTTCTTATTTTTGATCCAGTTACCACCGAAGTAATAAACATTAAGATAATTGGAAGTATATTTATAAATACCAAAAATAATAATTTTTTATCTTTTAAATTTATTCTAAATTTTATTTTTTTAATTAATAGATAAATCAAAAAGAAAAATGGGATCAATATTCCAATTTGTTTTCCTAAAAAAATTAATGGGTGTTTGATATGGTCCAAAATAATCGATCCTTCTAAACCAGTTCTTT